>SVSH01000030.1 GCA_015064395.1 Oscillospiraceae bacterium | reverse complement strand
TGTCCACCCTGTGCAATGAGGATGAGCCCGTACCCTATGCCAAGGCTGACATCAAGGATCTGGATGAACTGATGGGCGGCGAGAGCGTTGAGACGGACGACCTGTTTGATTCCTTCCAGATCGAGCATGAAGACGGCGACGACAGCCTGATCGCGGGCGAGGACGAGGACTCCATGTACGGCGACGTATATGAGGACGAGTCGGCCGACGATTACTACGGCGATGATAACTGATAAGGAGGGTGAGAAGAATGGCTACAGAGCGTAATGAATTTTCTTCGATCAAGATCGGTCTTGCCTCTCCGGAGATGATCCGCGAGTGGTCCTATGGCGAGGTAACCAAGCCGGAGACCATCAACTACAGAACCCTCAGACCCGAGGTCGGAGGCCTGTTCTGCGAGCGCATCTTTGGTCCGACCAAGGATGGCGCTTGTGCGTGCGGTAAGTATAAGAACTCGCACACCAAGGAAATTATCAAGTGCGAAAAGTGCGGCGTTGACGTCACCACCAAAAAGGTGCGTCGTGAACGTATGGGTCATATCGAGCTTGCTTGCCCGGTGTCTCACATCTGGTATTTCAAGGCGATCCCCTCCCGCATGGCACTGATTCTGGATATTTCTCCCAAGCTGCTCGAGCAGGTGCTGTACTTTGCCGAGAACGTGGTGCTGGATCCCGGCACGACGCCGCTGGTCAAGGGCACGGTGCTGTCCGAGAAGCAGCTCGAGGAATACCGTGAAATGTATGCAAACGCTTTCCGCGTCGGAATGGGCGCGGAGGCGATCAAGGAGCTGCTCCAGGGCATTGATATCGAGGCACTGGCGCATGAGCTCAAGACGGATCTGGTCACGGCAACCGGCCAGAAGAAGACGCGTATCATCAAGCGTCTGGAGGTCGTTGAGGCCTTCCGCAAGTCGGGCAACAGACTGGAATGGATGATCTTGGATGCCGTCCCCGTCCTGCCCGCGGATATCCGTCCTATGGTTCAGCTGGACGGCGGTCGCTTTGCTTGCTCTGACCTGAACGAGCTGTATCGCCGCGTCATCAGCCGTAACAATCGTCTCAAGAAGCTGCTCGAGATCCGCACCCCCGAGATCGTGGTGCGCAACGAGAAGAGAATGCTGCAGGAGGCTGTCGACGCTCTGATCGACAACGGCCGCCGCGGCAAGCCCGTCACTGGCGCTTCCAACCGTCCTCTGAAGTCGCTCTCCGAGATGCTCAGAGGTAAGCAGGGACGCTTCCGTCAGAACCTGCTCGGTAAGCGTGTCGACTATTCCGGTCGTTCCGTTATCGTCGTTGGTCCTAACCTCAAGATCTATCAGTGCGGTCTGCCTAAGGAAATGGCGATCGAGCTGTTCAAGCCCTTCGTCATCAAGAGACTGGTCGAGATGCAAAAGGCGACCAACGTCAAGGATGCACAGAAGAAGATCGACAAGGCGTACGAGAACTCCTGCGTTTGGGATGCTCTCGAGAACGTCATCAAGGAGCACCCCGTGCTTCTCAACCGTGCACCTACGCTTCACCGTCTGTCCATTCAGGCGTTTGAGCCCGTGCTGGTAGAGGGCCGTGCGATCAAGCTCCACCCGCTGGTATGTCCCGCATTTAACGCCGACTTCGACGGTGACCAGATGCCTGTCCACGTACCGCTGTCCGCCGAGGCGCAGGCAGAGGCAAGATTCCTCATGCTGTCCGCCAACAACCTGCTCAAGCCCATGAACGGTCGTGCCGTTACGGTTCCTTCGCAGGATATGATCCTCGGCTCTTACTACCTGACCATGCTCAAGGAAGGCGAGCCCGGCGAGGGCAGCTACTTCCGCGACTACAACGAGGCACTCATGGCTTATGCCAACGGTGAGCTCGGTCTGCATGCGCTGTGCCACGTCCGCGTCTCCAAGGAGATCGACGGTGTTGTCCGCTATAAGACCATTCAGACGACGCTGGGTCGCCTCATCTTCAACCAGCCCATTCCTCAGGATCTGGGCTTCGTTGACAGAACCAATCCCGAAAATGCGTTCAAGCTTGAGGTCGAGTTTGTGACCAAGAAAAAGCAGCTGGGTCAGATTATCGACTTCTGCATCAAGAAGCACGGCTCGGCAGAGTGTGCACAGATGCTGGATGCCATCAAGGAGATGGGCTACAAGTATTCGACCCGTGCATCCTTCTCCATCTCGGTCTACGATATGACCATCCCCAAGGAGAAGCCTGCTTACCTGGCAGAGGCACAGAAGAAGGTAGACATCATCTACAAGCACTTCCTGCGCGGCGAATTGTCCGAGGAAGAGCGTTATAACAACGTAATCAAGATCTGGAACCAGACCACGGGTGACGTTACGGCGGCGTTGCAGAACAGCTTCTCCACCTTCAACCCCATTAAGATCATGTCTGATTCCGGTGCCCGTGGTTCGATCGCACAGATGCGTCAGCTCGCAGGTATGCGTGGTCTGATGTTTAACACGGACGGTAGAACCATTGAAATCCCCATTAAGTCCAACTTCCGCGAAGGTATGAAGATCCTGGAGTACTTCATGGGTGCTAAGGGTTCGCGTAAGTCTCTGTCCGATACCGCACTTCGTACCGCAGACTCGGGTTACCTGACTCGCCGTCTGGTTGATGTTTCACACAACGTTATCATTCGTGAGGAAAAGTGTGACACGACCAAGGGTGCGTGGGTCAATGCCATCGTGGATGAAAAGGATAAGAACGTACTCGAGTCGCTCGAGGACCGTATCGTCGGCCGTTACACCATGGGCCCCGTGGTCAATCCCACGACGGGTGAGGTGATCGTTGGCGACGACGAGATGATCAGCGAAGAGCAGGCAGCCGCTATCGTTAAGGCCGGCATTGATAAGGTATATATCCGTACCGTTATCCAGTGCCACGCCAAGGACGGTATCTGTGCACGCTGCTACGGTGCTGACCTGGCATCCGGCTTGCCCGTTAACGTCGGTGAGGCCGTCGGTATCATCGCGGCACAGTCCATCGGCGAGCCCGGTACCCAGTTGACCATGAGAACCTTCCACTCCGGTGGTGTCGCAGGCTCGGATATTACCCAGGGTCTGCCTCGTGTTGAGGAGCTGTTTGAGGCTCGTCAGCCCAAGAAGCCGGCCATCATGACCGAGCACTCGGGTATCGCTCACATTCAGGTGGGTGAGATGCCCGGTATCAACGAGGTTCACATCCATTCCGAGGAAACGGGTGAGCTTGTGAAGTACGTCATTCCTTACGGTATGCGTCTGGCTATCATGGACGGCGAGCGTGTCGTTCGCGGTCAGGGCCTGACCGACGGTAACAAGGCACCTGCGGATATCATGCGTATCCTGGGTCTGAATGCCGTTTACGAGTACGTCATCAAGGAAATTCAGCGCGTTTACCGTTCGCAGTCTTGTGACGTAAACGATAAGCACATTGAGATCATCGCCCGCCAGATGACCCGCAAGGTTCGTGTGGAGGATAACGGTGACACCGATCTGCTGCAGGGCGCTCTGATCGACATCATGGAGCTGGAGGAGGCCAACAACGCCATCGAGGCTCGCGTGAATGCCGGCGAGGATTCCCTCAAGCCCGCTGTTGGTAGCCCGGTTCTCTTGGGTATCACCAAGGCGTCGCTGCAGACCACCTCGTTCATGTCCGCGGCGTCCTTCCAGGAGACCACCAAGGTTCTGACCGAGGCGGCAATCTGCGGTAAGGTCGACCACCTGTGCGGACTCAAGGAGAACGTCATCATCGGTAAGCTCATTCCCGCAGGTACGGGTCTGGCTTGCTACCGTGGCGTAGAGGTCAAGCACAACGAGGAGTCCGATGAGGACGGCCTGCTTGACGGCGAATTTGCGTCTGTTGTTGCACAGGCTGAATAAATCTAATCGCTAAAAAACAGGGAGAGGATCCGGATGGATCTTCTCCCTGTTTTTTCGTATCTGACACTCTTTGACATTGTTCGACGCCGGCGCATACATTGTATTGAGGCGTATTGACGCCTCGGAAGGAGGAGTGTTTTTTGAAGGATATGCAGGAATATGAGCCCGGCACGGTTGCCGAGGCAGGACTGTTTTCTGCGCTCGTGGGTGCGGGATGCCGCTGTGGGGAGGACTCCCACCACGGAGAGGAGCAGGATGGTCTTGCCCTTGGCCGTGAGCGAGGTGGCTGTGGCGGTTGCACCTGTGGCGAAGATCATCTCAAGGCCTGCGGGTTTGGCGTCGAGGATGGTGTATTGGCGGCAGTATGGGTCCCCATGAACCGCTTTGACGGCATTTACGACAAGGAGACTGCATGGCGTCGGGGCACGATGTTTGCCGCGTTGGATAAGCCGTTTTACGGAGAGAGAGAGGTGGATTGCCGTGGGAACGAGAGATAACAACAATGTCGGCTGTGGCCGTTACGGCGGGCGCCAGCTCCAAGGAGATTACCGCCGAAGTGAGCGGGAGACGTGCGGCTGTGCGAACCGATCTGCGCGTGAGGGTACGTCGAATCGGTGGGGAAGCGCTTACCGTCAGGAGACGGGCCGCCGCTATGTCGAACGTGAGGGCGGCTGTGGCTGTGCCAACAATCGCTCCGCTGAACGCAAGGGCAGTTGCGGCTGTGGCAACAACCGTACCGTCGAGCGTGAGGGCGGCTGTGGATGTGGACGTCGCACGAGCGATGTACCCGTCAGAAAAAATTGCGCCGCGTGCGACGCTCTGATGCAGCGTCTGCAAAAGCTGGATTTTTCCATCCAGGAGACGGTGCTGTATTTGAACGCCTATCCCGATTGCTGTGAGGCAAAGGCGTATTATCATCAGCTGGTCAAGGAACGGTGCGAGGTGGCTAAGGAATACGAAGAGAAGTGCGGTCCTCTCAAGGCGATGGGCAACGTCAGCGCGACGACCTGGCAGTGGGTGGAGGCGCCCTGGCCCTGGCATCTCGATTTTCCCGGTAACAACAAGGCGTAAGGGGAGGTAGCTTTATGTGGATTTATGAGAAGAAATTGCAATATCCGGTTCACATCAAGAACCCCAACCCCGCGCTGGCTTCTATGATCATCAGCCAGGTCGGAGGGCCTGACGGCGAGCTCAGCGCCTCCATGCGCTATCTTCATCAGCGTTATTCTATGCCCGACGGTGATGTCGTTGGGATGCTGACGGACATCGGCAGCGAGGAGCTTGGCCACCTTGAGATGGTATGCGCCATCATCCACCAGCTGACGCGCAACATCAATGAGGACAAGATCATGGATACGCCCTTTGCCCCCTATTTCGTCGATCATACGACGGGCGTATATCCCGTGGCGGCCTCGGGCGTGCCCAACGACATGAAGTACGTGGGCGTCAAGGGCGACCCTATCGCTGACCTCAACGAGGACCTGGCGGCCGAGCAGAAGGCGCGTGTGACCTACGACAACATTCTGCGTCTGTGCGACGATCCTGACGTGCGCGATCCCATCAAGTTCTTGCGTGAGCGCGAGCTTGTGCATTATCAGAGATTTGGAGATTGCCTGCGTCGTGTTCAGGAGCGAGCCGATCACAAGAACATCTACGGCTACAATCCCGCCTTCGACAAAAGAAGAAGATAAGGTAACTGCAAAAAAGGAGAAACCGGCTTGGTTTCTCCTTTTTTGTGTCTTGTATCATTGACAACGCCGGCTTTGTGATGTATAATGAGGATGGAAATTTGATCTGTTACACGGAGGAAAAATATGAGCAATCCCATCAAGATCGGCTTGGTCGGTCTCGGCCGCGCCGGCTATTCCATGCACACCTACGAGATTGCGTCCCGCAAAGACAAATTTGTGTTTGCCGCCTGCTGTGACGTCATCCCCGAGCGTGTCAGCGCCTTTGCCCGGCAGTTTGGTGCCAAGGGATACGCCACCATTGAGGAGCTGATCGCCGATCCCGAGGTCGAGCTGGTCGACATTGCCACTCGCTCCATCGACCATATGAAGCACGCAAAGCTTGCGCTTTTGGCCGGCAAGGACGTCTTTCTCGAAAAGCCGTTTGCCATGGATACGGCAGAGGCACAGGAGCTGATCAGGTTGGGCAGTCAGCCCGCAGGCCCTCACCTGTACATCCGTCATAATCGCCGCTTTGAATATGGCTTTGAGATGGTCACGGATATCATCAATTCGGGCATTCTTGGCGAGGTATATCAGATCAAGCTGTGCCGCAATGGTTTCCAGCGCCGCAACGACTGGCAGACGCTCAAATCCTCGGGCGGCGGTCAGATCTGCAACTGGGGGCCCCATATCATCGATCACGCGCTTCGCTTCTGCGGCGGCGACTACACTGAGCTGTTCACCGATCTCAAGCAGACGGTGTGGCTGGGCGACCGTGACGACCACGTCAAGCTCATTTTCCGCGGTGTCAACGATCGCGTCGTTGATCTGGAGATCAGCGGCGGCGCGGCTCTGCCTTCACCCGAGTATCTGGTGTACGGCACACGCGGAGCCCTTGTGAGTGAAAACGGCGGCTTCAAGCTGCGCTATCTGGATCCCGATCAGCCCCTGCCTTATGCCGAGGTCAAGGGGGAAACATGGCCTCAGAACGCAGGCTTTGGTAACCCCGAGGTCCTGCCCTGGGTCGAGGAGTTCCGTCCCTTGGATCTCTCCCACGGCGACGGCTCGGACCGCATCTGGGATCATCTGTACGAGACCATTCGCACCCACAAAGCGTTTCCTGTCACGCTGGAGCAGTCCTACAAGGTCATTGAGGTCATCGAAAAAGCGCGACTCGGCACAATTTTTGAAGCGTAACGAATGTATATACGTATAGCAAAGCCGCTCTTTCGGGGGCGGTTTTGCTTTGCGAACTTGACAAAACAGCGTAATTTCACTATAATAAAGACAATGGCATGGTCAAAATTCAGGACAATCTTGCAAAGGAAGGAAAATGGAATGATTTTTCATGATAATGCAAAAATCCTGACGCCCACGGATGGTGCGGCGCGGTTGGAATTGAGAAAGAATACGGTTGCTATCTGGCTGAATCCCACGAAAGAGCCTGTGTCAAGCGTTCAAGTCAAATGGTATTTCGACACCTCGTTTATGAAAAAAGTATTGGCGGATTCCTGGGGCGTCGCCCGGGCAGATCTGTCCTGGCAGCCCTTGCCACTTTCTCGCCCCGCCGAGTGGTATTTTTTGGCTTTCGACGGAGAGCGCACGCATGGTTTTGGCGTTAAGACGGGGTGCAACAGCTTTTGTAGCTGGGAGATTGAGCCCGACGGTGTGACGCTGAGGTGCGACACCCGAAACGGCGGTGAGGGCGTCGAGCTGACGGAGCCGCTCTTGTGCGCGGAGGCGGTGTATACGGTGAGTGCCGAGGGCGAGAGCCCTTACCGGGCTGCTCGCGCGTTTTGCCGCGTGATGTGCGAGCGTCCGCGCTTGCCGGGGCGCCCGATCTACGGCTTTAATAATTGGTACTATGCGTATGGCAATATTACGCGAGCCTCCGTGTTGGAGGACGCTCGTTTGTGCGCTCGTCTTGGCAGTATGCTGGACAAGGACGCGCCTCGGCCCATCACGGTGATCGACGATGGCTGGAACCGAAATGGTGGCGTGAAAGACGGTGTTTCGTACAATGGCGGCCCCTTCTCACCCAACGATGACTTTGGAGATCTGAGGGTGCTGGCAGAGGATATCGGCGCCATCGGCTGTGATCCCGGTATCTGGGTGCGCCCCATGGTGGTGCTGGATGAGCTCTGCCCTCACATCCCGGCCGAGTGCTACTCCGAAAATCAGGAATTCCCCAGCAGGGGCCGGGTGCTGGATCCCACCACGAAGGGGGCCAAGGAATACGTCTGGTCGCTCATTCGCGGGCTGTCTGACAGCGGCTACCGTCTCATCAAGCACGATTTTACCTGCCCCGATCTGATGGGCAAGCAGTTCCTTGATCCGACACTGACACGCGGCGGCTGGCATTGGCACGATAAGACCAAGACCAACGCTCAGGTTTTCAAAGAACTGTACACGCTGATTCAAGATGCGGCAAACGGCGCGAGCGTTATCGGCTGTAACATATACAACCATCTGGCAGCGGGTATTCACGACATCGTGCGAAGCGGTAACGATACCAGCGGCCACCACTGGCACATCACCCGTGACTACGGCATTAATACATTGGCCTTCCGTCAGTGCCAGAACGAGGCTTTCTTTATGACGGATGCGGACTGTGCCGCCTTTACCGACCGCGTACCGACCGAGCTCAATCTGCGGTTTGCCGAGCTGATTTCGCTCAGTGATTCGGCGCTGTTCATCTCGGCGGCGCCCGGCATCCTCACCCCGCGCGATGAGGAGCGCCTGATGCAGGCATTCCGTCGATCCTCGCTCGGCGGAAACGATCTTGAGCCGCTGGACTGGATGGAGCGCAACGTGCCCGAGCATTATTCGTGCAGAGGTAAGCGTTACGACTATACCTGGAACGAGCAATAAAAAGGAGAAAATATGGCATTTTTTGAAATGAATTATCAGTCGGATGCACTCCGAATGGGAGTCACTGTCAACGTGATCCTGCCCGAGGGTGCTAAGCACGGCGAGAGATATCGGACGCTGTACCTGCTTCACGGCTTGTCGGATGACCACACGACCTGGATGCGCCGTACCTCCATCGAGCGGTATGCAGGCGAGTACAATATCGCGGTGGTCATGCCGGGCGTGGGACGGAGCTGGTACACCGACACGGCAACGGGCGCGAAGTATCTGACCTTCGTCGCCGAGGAATTGCTGAACGTGTGCCGCGGCTTTTTCGGTGGGATGTCTCACCGCCGTGAGGATACCTGGATCGCCGGCCTTTCGATGGGCGGCTATGGCGCCATGAAGGCAGCTCTGACCTATCCCGACCGTTTCGGCGGCGCGGCCTCGCTGTCGGGGACACTCGATATTGCCGACGCGACTCGCAGGCGCCCGATGGATGAGTGGCGGGGGATTTTCGGATTTGATATGGACAATCAGGGCGAACTGAAGGGAACGCATCACGATCTTTTCACCCTGGCTCAAAACCTTTATAACGAGAAAAAAGTATTCCCCGGCATCTACCTGTGGTGCGGTGAGCAGGATGGCGGACATGAATACAGCGAGAGATTCAGCGCACTTCTGAACCAAATGGCAGTGCCGCACCTGTACGAATCCTCGGCGGGCGACCACTCCTGGAGCTATTGGGACATCTATATCCAAAACGCCTTGCGCTATCTCTCGGAGCAGCTGCCGATGGCGGCACAATGAAGCATTTAACGATGACAATCGAAAGGAAAGAAAACCATGAAAGCTGACGTTCGTATCAAAAAGCTGCGCGAGGGCTCACTCGCTCCCACCTACGGCTCGGAATTTGCCGCCGGCTGTGATCTTTACGCTTGCTTGGAGGCGGGGGAGGTTACGATCAACCCCGGGCAGACGGTGCTGATCCCGACCGGCTGGGCGTTTGAGATCCCCGACGGCTTTGCCGGGCTGATCTATGCCCGTAGCGGCCTTGCCACCAAGAGCGGTCTTGCCCCTGCCAATAAGGTTGGTGTAGTCGACTCGGACTATCGCGGCGAGGTCTGCGTGGCGCTTCACAATCATAGCGGCGAGGCGCGCACGGTCAAGAGCGGCGACCGCGTGGCGCAGATGGTGATCACGCCTTATCTGACCGCGACTTTTATGGAGACGGACGATCTCTCCGACACCTCGCGCGGCGTGGGCGGCTTTGGCTCGACGGGAAAGTGAGGCGGCAATGAGAAGAGAAAGAAAACAGAGCATGCTGCTGTTCGTGTTTGGCCTGATCCTACTGATCGGACTCATCTTGGCCAATTTGGCCAACCTCTTGTTTACCATCGACCTTACGATAGAGCAGATCGGCTCGTCCTGGGGCGACGGCACGAGAATCGAAATGCTGGCGCTGATTCCTTGGATGATCGAGCTGGCTTGTCTTCCGCTCGTGGGAGCCGGCGCGGCGTATCTTATTTTGCACGTGTGGTTCGCGTCTCGCTGTGGCTTCTTTATTGCCAATGCGGCGCTGTATGTGCTTCTTTTGGCACAGTACGTGCTGACGAATCTGTTTTTGTTCTATTGAATCAAGGCACCCCCGAAGCGATGGCTTCGGGGGTGTTGTGCATTATTCGCTTGTTTCCAAACAAAAATGGTATACGTATAGCTGTTTTCCATTCTCGATCGTTCGTTCCTGAAACTCTATACACAGATTCCAACTTTCGCTAAACGGCCAAGCATAACGATAATAGACGTATTTCTTGCCGTTATTATAGCTTTCTTCCCGTCTTGGCTTTCCCAGCGGCTCGCCAAGTTTTTTAACTACCTCGTCATACGTCATGTTGGCAAGATATGCATATGGATAAGCAAGCTGAAGATGACCGTTTTCAAGTGTGATTTGTGTTGGGATTTCGGTGGAAGGACTTATGTTGGTGTCAGCGGCAGTTCCGCCGCCGAGCCAGAGCGTCCCGTCCGGGCGGACGATGAGAGAATTGTGTAGATAGCGAGAGAGAATCTCTTTTGAATATTTTAGCGTAGTCGCATCTTCGGTCCGTGCATAGATTTTCATGCTGTGCCAGCCGTTTGCCACTGTGCCGTAGTCGATGCAGCAATATTCTTTTTGCCCGTCATTGTCGATGTCGAACAAAACAGACGCTCCGGAATTTTCATAGGAGGCATAGTTTACACGAAAATAATAGTAATGCTCCACGTCTTCTGTATCCGTGAGGTGGACTACATAAGACCACTTCGTATATTTGTCCAAAGGATCATCCTCGCTCCTCCAACGATGCCACCCACTGACGTCAATATAGGCGGTTGTTCCTTCTACATAAGTGGGAATACCGGTGTACGTTCTGTATTGATATTCTGTTGCCGCGTCGCCGACGACGGGCCCGGGGGTTATCACTCCGCATGATTTGATGGCAAAGGGAACAGAGATCCGAACGTTTCTTAATATGGAGCCGTCGGGATACACAACCGGTATTTTTCCGGTCTGCTCATATCCGTTAACGGCCGTGTTAAATGCTTCTTTGCTATACTCACCTGTCCATGCGTAATAGTCAATATTGGTAAAATCATGCTCTGTCGGCCCTTCGGTTCCTGCAGGAGGGTCCTTTAACTTTTGGGGCGGATCCGTCAAAAAGCACACGCCCGTGACGATCAGCGCGATGACCGCCACGAGGATGATCCAAAAGGCGGGCTTTTTGTAGTTGAGAACGGATTTGATGCGCCCCTTGACGCCGACCTCACCAAACGCGAGGGGGCAGGCCGAGATGGCCCGGCGAGGGACGCTGCAGTTGATCAGCGCTTCGGAATATTGCTTTTTGATGTCCGTTCCCAGTTCTTTTATGACCTTTTCGTCGCAGGCCAATTCAATGTCACGGCAGAGAAGGATATAGCCCAGCCATAGAAGGGGATTGAACCAGTAGACGGTCAACAGCACAAAGCCCAGCGGCTTCCACACGTGGTCCAGGCGGCGCAAATGCGCCTGCTCGTGGGCGATGACAAAGGCGCGGTCGCCTTCACTCATGGCAGAGGGCAGGTAAATGCGGGGGCGAATGACGCCGAGGATAAAAGGGGTGTCGATGTGGTCGCATTCGTAGATGTTGCCCTCGACCAAGGCCGCTTCGGCGACCTTGCCTTTCACGCGCAGATAGCTGATGAGGGTATAGAGCAGCATAGCCACCATGCCGATCACCCAAAGATAGCCCGCGACGGTCGTGATCACCTGCATGGGATTGACGCTATCACCTGGATTGGGAGCAAGTGAGCCCGAAATGACGGGGTTGACGACCTCGTTGATCACGGGAATGCCACTGTTGATGGTCGGTGCGGGCGAGAGTAGCATATCCTCGGGCAGCGGCTCGGCGCTGGGGACGAGCGACAGCACGCTTTCCAGCGAAAAGGGAAGCACGAGGCGCAGTCCAACCAGTGCCCACAGGGCACAGGAGAGGGCCTTGGGGGCTTTTTTGAGCAGCAGGCGGACGAGAAGAACGGCCAGGCACAGCCAGGAGGCCGTGATGCTCATGTTGAGAAGCTTTAGAAATACAGCGTCCATAGTCAGTCCTCCTTGTACACGTCAATCATGCGGCGCAAGGCCTCCAACTCCTGGTCGGTCAAGCTTTTGCGCGAGGTGAAGGCGGCAAGAAAAGCGGGAAGGGAGCCCTCAAATTGCTCCTCGACAAATCGTTCGCTTTGCAGGGCGTAATAGTCGGCGCGTGCGATGCGCGAGGTAACTGCACCGCCATCGTTTTGAAAAATTCCCTTGTCGCACAGGCGCTTGAGCACGGTGTAGGCAGTCGTCTTTTTCCACCCCAGCATCTCGCCGGCACGCTTGGCAAGATCGGACGCTGTGATGGGCTCGTTTTGCCAGATCATATCAGCGAAGCGGGACTCTACCGCTCCCATTTGCAGATCGGTCATATCAAGGCCTCCTTTCATTCTACACCCTGTAGAACAATTATATTCTACACCATGTAGAACGATTTGTCAAGGGGGAAAATGAAAAAATATGGAAGCAAGCGAAAACGCCTGCTTCCATATATGTATCATTGTGCTTTTTCCCGGAAGAATTCGCGCAGCGAATTCTTGGGAGCGGGTACGGTTGTTAGAAATTCAGGTTGAATGATATAACAGGGAAGCAAACAAAATGTTTGCCTCCCTGTCTGGTCATTCATTTGCCTTGTTCCGGAAGAATTCGCGCAGCGAATTCTTGGGAGCGGGCACGGTTGTTAGAAATTCAGGTTGAATGATATACCCGCTCAGTCGTCAATCGTGGGAATTCTCTGGATGTCCTTATCGGTGAAGATGTCCAGCTCGTCGAACGAGGGCGAGGAGAACTCGGAGATGACCGACTCGGTATCGGTGGAGAACCAGTGGCGGGTGTTAGGAGCGATGGTGTACTGCTGACCGGGCTCGAGAACGATCTCGTGGAAGACGGTGTAGCAGGTATCCTCCTTGACGGGGTGGCAGTGGTGGTTGGGGGTGGGCTCACCCTCAACGTACAGATACACCTTACCGTAACGGCAACGGAAGGTCTCCTGCTTACCGATGTAGTTCTTCTCGGGCAGGGGCGCATGGATGTGCTCGGGGCAGGTCATGCCGGGGAGCAGTACCATTTCCTTACCGCAGTAACGGTCGGTGTTGATGTAGGTGACGAGCAACAGGCCGGTGTTATAAACGTCGTTCAGACCGAAGTCGGCAACCTCGATGTTTGCCTTTTCCTCGTCGCTCAGAACGATGTGTGCCTTTTCATAGACCTCAATGGCTTTTTGACGTGCGATTTCGATATCAGCTTTTTTCATGATGCATTGGTCCTTTCATTATGATGAAATATAGCGATAAGTGAATGTCGGAGAATTAGTTGAGCTCTTTGAATTTTATTACTAGCTCGCCAAGCTTGTCGTTGGCAGTGTCAGTTCCTTCGCGCAACAGCGATGCATAGTCTTTACTTTGCTCTGACATCAGGATGTACAGCGAGCGGGAGAAGCACTGCTCACCCGTGTAGACGTAAGCAAAGTCAATAACACGCAGAGGATGCAGCATCGTCAACACGCGCTTACTCTCCTCGTCCTTGGAATATCTGCCCTGCATCGAAACCTCGTAGTAGGCCGGATAAATGGTGCGATAGCCCTCGGCACTCAGTGCCTCGAGGATAAAGCCGATATCCTGCGAGCTCTTGCCGCTGACCGAGGCGGCGGGCACGACGAAGTAGCGGTCAGTATAGGCGGAATGGTAGGTCTCCTGATCCTCGTTCAGCTTGGGAACGGGGAGAATACCGTAGTTGATCTCCTCCAGACGGAAAACGTCGTAAGCGGCGCGCAGCTTGCCGTAAATAAAGGCGGACTGTCCTTGCGAGAACATACCGTTGACAACGGCCTCGGTATCGAGATATCCCATATCGCTGTCTACAAACATATTGTAAACGTCCTCGATCAGGTCGTAGGCTTCCTGGCAGTGTGCATTCAAAATGAGGTTGTCATCTTCTTTTTTGACCATCTCAATGCCAAAGGACTCAAACCAGCCGAAAAATCTGTATTCGGCGAGGAAACCGTAGATATCATCGGCGTCCTTGATGTCGTTTTCCTGGGTGTCGGTGTAGAACATCTCGGCGATCTCGATCATATCCTCCATATACCATTCGCCGTTAAATACTGCCTCGTAAGGGTATTCAATGCCGTTGTCGTCAAAGATGGTCTTGTTGAAGTAGGTCAGGAAGGTCTGACCAAGACCTAAGTAGGACATCGTGGAGGAGCCGAGATACATCTTGTTTTGGAATGTCAGTGCCTCAACCGAAGGATCGGGCCACCAGGGCTTGGAGAAATCGAGAGATTCGAGATCGTACAGGTTAGTGAACAAATTTTCCAACGAATAGCCGCTGGAGGTTACGTCCAGCATAAAAGCAAAGTCGAAGGAGCCGTCCTGCGTTATTATGCCGTTTTTGATGACTTGATGGTTGGTAACCGTATAGGCGGAAACGTCAACGTCAAAGCGCTCCTCAACAGCGGCAACCGATTTGTATACTGCCTTGTCTACAATACTACCGTCCATTTCCTCCACAAAGAAGAACTGGATCATATCTTCATCCTGACAAATGATGGTGAATTGATCGTTGCCGAAGGAGCGAGAGGGCAGACTGTCGGGAATATTATAGGCGGCGTAAATGTCGTCTACGTTGTTGCTGGTTCCGTCCGAGTTGGACGAGCCGCCACTCTGATCGGAAGAGTTGTCTCCGCAGGACATGAGGGTGATCCCTGCCGTTGCTACGATAAACAGCACGAGCACAAGGCACAGAACGCGGCGAAAGGTGTGGTTCATGGAAAATACTCCTTAAATTATAGTAGCCCATAATCAAATATAGTATAACATCTTGGGGCGGCGTTGTCAAGAAGAAGACGGCATTTGTACCAAAATTTTCTGTCTGTCGGGTGTCCTTCTTGACAACGTGGAGATATTGTGCTACACTGGGGAGGCTATGAGGGGAGGGATACCGTGAAACGCAGTAAATTTTATATTGACCGCAATACCTCTGCGGCCTATCTGGCACTGCTTTTTATGGCGGCATCTGCCATCATCCGCGTGATCTACTATTCCGTTACGCCCATGACGCCGCTTGTCTTTTGGGTGCACTTTGTCAACGTCATTGCCGCGGCGGTGGTGTTTGCTGTTGCCGTGATCGTTTTTGGCGAGCGTTGTCCGCAGTTGACTGCCATCCCCGTGCTGATGGGTGTGGTGTTTTTCATGGTCAAGGCGTTTACCTTTGAAACGCTGATTCACACGGTGCTGTGTCTGATCTTATACACGGCCGTGCTGGTGCTGTACACGTTGACCGTCTTCGGCATCATTCGCACCAAATATCTGTTGTATCCCTTGTTCGGCCTGCCGCTCCTTTACCACATTTTCGTGGAGGATATGCAGATCTATATCCTCGCCGATCCACAGCCGCCTTTCTTTGAATGGCTGCCTGAGATTTCGGTGTTGTGTATTATGGCGGCTTTGCTTTGCGTTTCGGTGGCGATGCGCAAGAGAGCGGCGACGGTTGGATGATGGCTTAATGTTTTATTCTCAAGCAAATAAAAAATGCACCGCGATCGCGGTGCATTTTTGCTGTTTTATGGGGGATTATTCCTTCGCCTTTCCGCTGAATGCGCGGTTGAGCAGGACAGTTGCAAGAACAATAATGCCGATGACAAGGAAGATACCGACCATGCCAACACCCATGTAATACAGGTTGCTGACAAAATTACCGGGGGTGAAGAAGAAGGTCTTTTCGCCGTCCGACTCCTGGCCGATCTCTTGGGTCGCACCGGCGTTTCGCTCGGTGCCGTCGCTCATGACGAGGATCAATTCGCCGTCATCGTTGATATAGGTGCTGACGATGGTGACTTCTTCTGCTTGATCCTCGTTTTCAGTCGGAGCGGCCGAGGCGGATACCAAGCAGGTGAAAAGGCAGGTCATCAGGGTGAGCATGAGAAGGATTGCTATCAGTTTTTTCATGATTTGATACCGTCCTTTCTTCATATTACAGGAAGAAGTTGAGGATCAGACCACCCGCGATCACGGATGCGATCTGGCCCGACACGTTGACACCGATGGAGTGCATCAAGAGGAAGTTGTTGGGGTCTTCCTTGCGTCCCAGCGCGTGAACGATACGACCCGACATGGGGAAGGCGGAAATGCCCGCCGCACCGATCATGGGGTTGATCTTTTTCTTGAGGAACAGGTTGAGGAATTTGGCAAACAGAACACCGCCAGCCGTGTCAAAGATAAAGGCAAACAGGCCAAGGCCCAGGATGAGCAGGGTCTCAGGTGCGAGGAACTGCTCGGCACGCATCTGCGTGGCAATGGAGATGCCCAGGAAGATGGTGACAAGGTTAGCCAGCACCTTCTGCGCCGTCTCGGACAGCGAATCCAGCACGCCGCACTCACGGATGAGGTTACCGAACATGAGGAAGCCGACCAGCTCGATGGCGCTGGGGGCAAACAGACCGGTGACTGCCGTGATGACGATGGGGAAGAGGATACGGGTGGTCTTGGAAACGTTGGCCGCCTTGTAATCCATGCGGATCATGCGTTCCTTCTTGGTGGTCAGCGCCTTGATCACGGGCGGCTGAATGATGGGCACGAGCGCCATATACGAATACGCCGCGACCATGATCGCACCCGTGTAGGCCGAATTGAGCTTCTGAGCGACCGAGATAGCGGTAGGACCGTCAGCCGCACCGATGATGGCGATGGAGGCCGCATCCTTCAGGTCGAAGAACATAGAAGCCAGGCAGAAGGTAAAGAAGATACCAAACTGCGCCGCCGCGCCGAAGATCATCAGCTTGGGGTTGGACAGCACGGGGCCAAAGTCGATCATGGCGCCGATGCCGATAAACAGAATGAGGGGGAACAGCTCGTTGGCAATACCTGCGCCGTACAGCGTTTCCAGGGCGCCGACGTGTGCGCCGGGAATGTTGACGAGAATGGCGCCAAGGCCCATGGGGAGCAGTAGGGTAGGCTCCATTTCTTTTTTGATGGCGAGGAAGATAAGCAGTCCGCCGATGATCCACATGACGAACATCTTCCAATCGGTTGACCAATCGATATTGGCCAGGTTTCGGAACAAAGGCTCAAAAATGCCCATGATTATCGTTCTCCTGTTCTTGTATTTTCCGTGGAGACCAAGTCCACAATCAAAATTATTATACAACATTTCCCAAGGAAAAGCAAGAGCAAAAGCCAAGATTTTGAGAAATTCCCTCTGTTTTATCCATGTGAGGAGCACCGGACTTTTGTTGACAAAGTGCAAAAAGTGAGGTATAATACAAGGTAGACATCAAGCGAAAAGGAGGATGACGGATGGACCGTTTTGTACTCAAAAGCGAGTTTTCTCCCACGGGAGATCAGCCCGAGGCCATTGACGCATTGGTTGACGGCATTGAGCAGGGCGAAAAAATGCAGACGCTGCTCGGCGTGACGGGCTCGGGTAAGACGTTTACCATGGCCAACGTCATCGCCCGTTGCAACCGCCCGACCCTCATTCTGGAGCCCAACAAGACGCTGGCCTCCCAGGTCTGCTCCGAGATGCGGGCGTTTTTTCCCGACGCGGCGGTGGAATATTTCGTTTCCTATTATGATTATTACCAGCCTGAGGCATACATCCCGGGCAAGGATATGTATATTGAGAAGGACGCCCTGATCAACGAGGAGATCGACCGCCTGCGCCACAGCGCGACGAGTGCGCTTTTTGAGCGGCGGGACGTCATTATCGTGGCGTCGGTGTCCTGCATCTATTCATTAGGTGACCCCAGCGAATACCAGGGGCTGGTGCTGGCCGTCCGTCCCGGTATGCCCATCGGACGCGATATTTTCGTTCGCAAGCTGGTGGCCAACAGCTATACGAGAAACGATTTTTCGCTGGTCAGAGACAGCTTTCGGGTCAACGGTGACACGGTGGAGGTCATTCCCGCCAACATGAGTGATATCGCCCTCCGGGTGGAATTTTTCGGGGACGAGATCGACCGCATTTCCGAGATCAATATCGTCACGGGCGAGCTCAAGCGGCAGCTCAATTATGCCGCCATCTATCCTGCGACGCACTATGCGGTGTCGGATGAAAAACGCGAAGCGGCGCTGTGCGAGATCGAGCGTGAGATGCAGGAGAGAGCGGCTTATTTTGAGTCGGAAAAGAAGCTTATCGAGGCGCAACGCATCCGCGAGCGCGTGAAATACGACGTCGAGATGCTGCGTGAGATCGGCTTTTGCTCGGGAGTCGAGAACTATTCCCGCGTGCTGGCGGGACGCGAGCCGGGCGCAACTCCCTTTACACTGCTTGATTATTTCCCCGACGACTATATTATGTTTATCGACGAGTCGCACGTCACCGTTCCCCAGGTCAGAGGCATGAGCGGCGGCGACACGGCAAGAAAAAAGAATCTGATTGACTACGGCTTCCGCTTGCCCTCGGCCTACGACAACAGACCTCTGTATTTTGAGGAGTTTGAGGACAGCATTCAGCAGGCGATCTTTGTCAGCGCCACACCGGGCGACTACGAAAAAGAACACAGCGAGCGGACGGTGGAGCAGATCATCCGTCCTACGGGGCTTTTGGATCCCCTCGTCGACGTACGTCCCATCGAGGGGCAGATCGACGATCTTTTGGGCGAGATCCGAGCGCGGGTGGCCAAGCAGGAGCGCGTGCTGGTCACGACGCTGACCAAAAAGATGGCGGAGGATCTGACCGACTATCTGGAGCAGAACGGCGTCAAGGTGCGCTACATTCATTTCAACGTCGAGACGATGGAGCGCATGGAGATCATACGCGATTTGCGATTGGGCGTGTTTGACGTGCTGGTGGGCATTAACCTCTTGCGCGAGGGCCTGGATATTCCCGAGGTCAGCCTGGTGGCGATTTTGGATGCAGACAAGGAAGGCTTCCTTCGCGCCGAGCGGTCGCTCATTCAGACCATCGGTCGTGCCGCGAGAAATGCGAGCGGACAGGTCATCATGTACGCCGACAGCGTGACGAGATCCATGTCGGTAGCCATTGCCGAGACCAACCGTCGCCGTGCCATTCAGCACGCCTACAACGAAGCGCACGGCATCACGCCCAAGACCATTGTCAAGGGTGTGCGTGACATCATTGAGATCAGCACAGGTGAGGGAGATACCTCCCGTGGCCGCGGCAAGGGCAAGAAGGGCGCTTCGGGCGTGGACAAGAGCCGGCTGACTGCCAAGGAGCGAGAGCAGCTGATCGAGCGCATGACACGCGAGATGAAGGCCGCCGCTCGCGAGCTGGAATTTGAAAAGGCCGCTTGGATCCGGGACGAGATCGCCCGCATCAAGGCGGAAAAATGAGCATAAAACGGAGAAAACGATGCAATCATCCATTGATATTAAGGGCGCTCGCGTCCATAATCTGAAAAATATCGACGTGTCCATCCCCCGCGATCAGCTCGTCGTGCTGACGGGACTTTCGGGATCGGGCAAGTCATCCTTGGCCTTTGATACCATTTACGCCGAGGGACACCGCCGCTTTGTCGAGTCGCTGTCCTCCTATGCCCGTATGTTTCTCGGGCAGATGGACAAGCCTGACGTGGACAGCATCGACGGGCTGTCTCCCGCTATTTCCATTGATCAGAAGACGACCTCCAAAAACCCCCGCTCGACGGTGGGTACGGTCACCGAGATCTACGACTATTTGCGACTGCTCTATGCCCGTGTGGGCGTTCCTCATTGTCCCGTTTGCGGCAAGGAGATCCGCCAGCAGAGCGTGGACCAGATCATCGACCGTATCATGGCTCTGCCCGAGGGCACTCGCTTTATGGTCATGGCGCCTATGGTGCGGGCACAAAAGGGTACGCAGGAGAAGGTGCTTGCCGACGCCAAAAAGTCGGGCTACGTCCGCGTGCGGGTCGACGGCAATCTGTACGATCTGTCCGAGGACATCAAGCTGGATAAGAACAAGCGTCACACCGTCGAGATCGTGGTGGACCGTTTGGTCATGCGCTCCGATATTCGTTCCCGCCTTGGCGACTCGGTGGAAAACGCACTCCACGCCGCCGGCGGACGCTTGTGCGTGGTGACGGTACCCCGCGACGGCGGAGAAGGGGAGGAGCTGACTTTTTCGCAGTCCTATGCCTGCGAGGAGCACGGCATCTCTGTTGGCGAGCTTGAGCCCCGTATGTTCTCCTTCAACAACCCCGCGGGGGCTTGCCCCAAGTGCGCGGGTCTGGGAGACATGCAGATCCTGTCGGTAAACAAGATCATGCCGCACAAGGAACTGTCGCTCCACGAGGGCGGCATTGCCGTCAACGGATTTAAGTCGCTCGAGGAAGAAAGCTGGAACGGCCCGCTGTTTTCGGCAGTCGGTGAGCGTCACGGCTTTTCGCTGGACACCCCGCTGGAGAATTTTACGCCTGCGGCCATGAACGTTCTGCTCAACGGCACGGGGGACGAGCTTTACGCCATCCGCCGCTATTTCGGTGGCGAGGAGCACCGCCAAACGGTGAAATTTGAAGGACTGCTTCCCATGATCCGCTCGCGCATGATGCAGGGCATGAACAAGGAGTACTACGAGCAGTTCGTCGAGGACGCCCCCTGTCCCGCTTGCCTTGGCAGACGCCTCTCGCCGATGACCTTGGCCGTGACGGTGGGAGATAAAAACATTGCGGAATTTTGTGATCTGTCGGTGGCAGACGCCCTGCGATATATCAATGAATTGAAGCTGGACGAGACCGAGCAGACCATCGCGCGCGACATTCTCAAGGAGATCCGCGCTCGTCTGGGCTTCCTTTGCAGCGTGGGGTTGGATTATCTGACGCTGTCCCGCAAGGCGGGCACGCTGTCGGGCGGCGAGGCCCAGCGCATACGCCTCGCGACCCAGATCGGCTCGTCTTTGATGGGGGTTCTGTATATTTTGGACGAGCCCTCCATTGGCTTGCATCAGCGTGACAACGAAAAGCTGATCGGGACGCTCAAAAAGCTGCGCGACCTGGGCAATACCGTCATCGTCGTGGAGCACGACGAGGAGACGATGAGAGCGGCCGATTATCTGATCGACATCGGTCCCGGCGCGGGCATCCACGGCGGTCGCGTCGTTTCTGCCGGCACCCCCGACGAAGTCATGGCCGATGAGAATTCGCTCACGGGCGCCTATCTGTCGGGCAAAAAGGGCATTCGCGTGCCGAGCGAGCGCCGCACGGGCAACGGACAAGTGCTGACTATTCGTGGTGCGCGCGAGCACAATCTGAAAAACATTACGGTTGATCTCCCGCTGGGCTGTTTCGTCTGTGTGACGGGCGTGTCGGGATCGGGTAAATCGTCCTTGGTCAACGGGATTCTCTATCCTGTATTGGCTAAAAAGCTGAACCGAGCTGTGACCTATCCGGGTGACCACGACGGCATTGATGGCATCGACCAGCTCGACAAGATCATTGCCATTGACCAGAGCCCCATTGGGCGCACGCCCCGTTCCAATCCCGCAACCTACACGGGGCTGTTCAACGATATTCGCGATCTGTTTGCCTCCACGCAGGACGCGCGGGCGCGGGGATATGCGCCGGGACGCTTCTCCTTCAACGTCAAGGGTGGGCGCTGTGAGGCCTGCGAGGGCGACGGTGTCAAGTGCATTGAGATGCACTTTTTGCCCGACGTCTACGTGACGTGCGACGTGTGCCACGGCAAGCGCTACAACCGCGACACGCTGGAGTGCAAATACAAGGGTAAGAATATTTTTGACGTGCTCGACATGACGGTAGAGGAGGGGCTTTCCTTCTTTGACGGTCTGCCCAGACTGCAGAAAAAACTGCAGACGCTGTACGACGTGGGGCTTGGCTACGTCAAGATCGGTCAATCCTCGACGACCTTGTCGGGCGGCGAAGCACAGCGTGTGAAGCTGGCAACCGAGCTGTCCAAGCGACCGACCGGCAAGACCATCTACGTGCTGGACGAGCCGACGACGGGCCTGCATGCCGACGACGTGGCCAAGCTCCTTCAAGTGCTCCAACGCCTGTGCGACGGCGGCAACACGGTGCTGGTCATCGAGCACAACCTGGACGTCATCAAGACGGCCGACTATATCATCGATCTTGGCCCTGAGGGCGGCGACGGCGGCGGTACCGTCGTGGCCACCGGCACTCCTGAGCACATCGCCGCATGCGAGAATTCGTATACGGGTAAATTCCTAAAGAGTTTATTGTAGTAAAGAACGACGTGGGGGAACTTCTTGAAAGAAGTTCCCCCACACCCCTTTAAGAACTTTATGGGGAAATGTCATTGACAAAATGGGAAAGTCATTCTCCTGTTCCGTAGATACTGCCGCGAGCTCGTGGGGCCCTTCCCACTCGCTCCACGAGGATAGATTAGTCGTCGAGGGGGAATGCATCCCTTGCCACCCCATCTGCGGGGTGGGAACTATGCCCCGCAGATGGAGGACGCTTGCCAAACAAAAATCCCCGCCGTTTGTCGTAAAACGGCGGGCAGCAGGGAGGTCCCGGAGGGAACGTCCGGGCGCCCTTCTTCCGCCACTTCTTGGGGCGCGCCAAGAAGTGGCATCCAAATACCGCACAGCGCAGCGCGAAGCAGTATGCGCGTCCGTAGAAGAAGTCGTTTGAATTCTTGCGCCCCCCTCTTCCGCTTGTCACTCTTGCATTAAAATCGACGTCCATTTTTATGCTACATCAACAAATCTCCTCCGATTTCACACCTCAAAAAATGTGATGACAACCTCAATATAACCCCAATTTGGGGCGATTTCGGGAGCATTTGCGAGCATTTGGGTATCTAAATCAAAATAATCAAACTTTTTTTCAAAAACCTATTGACAAAGCCTGAAGCGAATGCTATAATATGCGAGCCTGATAAATTTCTATTATTTTGGAGGAAAATTCAAACATGTCTACTTTCATGCAGAAAAAAGAGAATGTAGTCCGTAAGTGGTATGTTCTGGATGCTGCGAACAAGCCCCTCGGTAAGACTGCTGCACTGGCTGCAGACCTGCTCAGAGGTAAGAACGCTCCCGAGTTCACCCCTCACGTTGACTGCGGTAACTTCGTTATCATCATCAATGCCGACAAGGCAGTTCTGACCGGTAAGAAGCTGGAGCAGAAGTACTATCACCACCACTCCGGTTACATCGGCGGTCTGAAGTCCGTTCAGTACAAGACTCTGATGGCTGAGAAGCCCGAGCTGGCGATGACGCTGGCTGTTAAGGGCATGATCCCCCACAACAAGCTGGGTGACGTTGCCATTACCCGCCTGAAGGTTTACGCAGGCGAGGCTCATAAGCACGAGGCTCAGAAGCCCGAAGCTGTTGAGTTTTAATTGAAGGAAAGGAAGGACTAAGTCAATGTATACAAGTGCAAAACCCTATTTCTACGGCACCGGCAGAAGAAAGAAGTCTGTCGCACGTGTTCGCATCGTT
>SVSH01000003.1 GCA_015064395.1 Oscillospiraceae bacterium | reverse complement strand
TGGATCTATGAAACTTTGAAAAAAAGAAGGCGCGAAAAAACGGGAGAAATCTCTCGAAATCTCCCGTTTTCTCTTGTTTTCTCGGTCGGATCTTTTTTGACCGATAATGATGGCAGGGGCAGGAGGATTCGAACCCGCGACCCACGGTTTTGGAGACCGGTACTCTACCAGCTGAGCTATACCCCTGTAGTCATGTTTTCACACAACAGCAGTATTATAACACACTTGTTTTAGAAATGCAAGGGGTTTTTGAAAAATTCTTTGAATTCTTTTTTACCCGTCGTTATCTAAAATCCCTTGACACTGCAAGAGCTCGTGTGATATAATCAAACGGTATGATAGAATAAATGAGATGCGACGAGCAAAACAATATTTCAATGAAGCAACAGCATCTCGACATGATAAGCACAGCAATCACAGCTTCGCGGCGATACCGCCTGACACGGGCCGCGAGAGAGGAGTATTATGCGCAAAACAAAGATCGTATGTACGATTGGTCCTGCCAGTGAAACAGAGGAGGTCATCCGCGGGCTGTGCCTGGCCGGCATGAACGTCGCAAGACTCAATTTTTCCCACAGCACCTACGAAGATCACCAAAGACGCATAGACCTCGTCAAAAAGGTCCGAGAGGATCTGGGACTGCCCATCGCCATTCTCTTGGACACCAAGGGCCCGGAATATCGCATCAAGACGTTCGAAGGGGGAAGCGTGACCCTGCAGGACGGTGCCGATTTTACCTTTACCACCGAGGACGTTGTCGGCAATGAAACTATCGTGTCGGTCAGCTACGCCAAGCTGACGGAAGAATTGAACGTCGGAGACACTATCCTGCTTAACAATGGTCTTTTGACCTTTGAGATCCTTCGCATTGAGGGCACGAGGATCGAATGCCGCGTCGTCTGCGGCGGCGTGCTGTCCGACCGCAAGAGCATGAGCTTTCCCGGCAAGGTCATGAAGCAGCCGTATCTGTCCGAGCAGGACAAGCGCGACATCCGCTTTGGCGTGGAAAACGGCATCGACTATATCGCCTGCTCCTTTGTTTCGACCAAGCAGGACCTCCTCGACGTCCACGAGTACCTGAAGGAATTGGGCGCGGACGATATCGAGCTGATCGCCAAGATCGAAAATCAGTCGGGCGTGGATCACATTGAGGAGATCTGCGAGTGCTGCGACGGCATCATGGTCGCTCGCGGCGATATGGGCGTGGAGATCCCGTTCGAACACCTGCCGGCTATCCAAAAAAAGCTGATCACCAAATGCCGCCTGCTTGGCAAGCGCGTCATCACGGCCACCGAAATGCTGGAGTCAATGATCACCAACCCCCGTCCCACCCGCGCCGAGATCTCGGATATTGCCAACGCCGTTTACGACGGTACCAGTGCCATCATGCTCTCTGGCGAGACGGCCGCCGGCAGATATCCCATCCAGGCAGTCGCCACCATGGCCAAAATTGCCGAGACCACCGAGTCCAATACCAACTACAAAAAGCGTTTCCATAACGCTGAATTTCACATTCGCAGCATGGTCGACGCCATTTCTCACTCCACCTGCGGTATGGCTATTGACATCGAGGCCAAGGCCATCATCGCCTGCTCGCTGTCGGGTAAGACGGCCCGCATGGTCTCCCGTTTCCGGCCGCCTGTGCCCATCATTGGTCTTACCACCAACGAGCGCACCTGGCGCAAGCTCGCCCTGTCCTGGGGCGTTATTCCCGCCATGTGTGAGACCTTCACCTCGACCGACGTGTTGTTCTATACCGCCAAGAAGATCGCCACCAAGCAGTTGTCCCTGCAGCCCGCAGATCGCATCGTCATCACGGGCGGCAATACCACGGGACGCTCGGGTAATACCAATCTGATCAAAATAGAGGAAATATGACCTATGCGGTGCGGCACAACCTTGTCGCACCGCTGTCCAATGAAACATATGAAACGAAACATCATTTCTATCGCACTGCGAATATTAATCATCGCCCTTGGCGCTTTGCTTTTGGGCAACGCCCTTATCGTCACCATGGCGTCCAACTTTAACCTCGGCATCCTCCTGACGTATCTTGTCGCCGGTGTGTTGATCGCGGGCGGTGTCCTCTGGCACTATATTCTTCGGTATCTTCCGCGCTGGCTGTGGATCACTGTCCTTGTCGGTCTTGCCTGTGTCATCGTCAGCGCAAGTGCCTTGCTGTTGTACGGACAAACCGACCGCGTGACACATGACGAGGACGTCATCATCGTGCTGGGCGCCGGTATCCACGGTGAGCGCGTCAGCTTGACGCTGCGCGATCGACTCGACGCCGCCATCGAATGCCACGAGCAAAACCCGGACGCCGTCATCGTTGTCACGGGCGGGCAGGGACCCCAGGAGGACATCACCGAGGCGCTGGCCATGGAACGCTACCTGGTCGATCACGGCATTCCCCAAGAGAAGATATGGAAAGAGGAGCGAGCCACGAGCACCTACGAAAATTTCGTCTTTTCCAAGGCGCTGATCGACGAGCGGCTGGGAGAGGGCTATTCCGCCGTCTACATCACCACCGATTTCCATATGTTCCGCGCCCGGCAGGTCGCACACCGCGCCGGCTTTGAGGACATATCCCACGCTCATAGCGATACCGTCTGGTATTTGGTCGTGCCCAGCTGCCTGCGTGAATGCGCGGCCGTGCTGTGGTACTGGGTGAGCGGAGTATCTTAAATAGAGAAGAGCGAGCACCATTGGTGCTCGCTCTTACTTTTTTAGTCTCTCTTTTCCTTGGCGTCCTCGATGAGGTCCTCGACCATGTCACGGTCAAAGGTCCAGCAACCGTAGGAGCCGTCCAGAACCGAGGTGTCCTGCGTGAAGTTCTTGGCCCAAGCGCGGCCCTCGGGGGTATCCATTGCTTCGATCAGCTTCTGCGTGAAGAAAGCGATCTCCTTGCGCTGGGTTGCCGTTGCGTAACCGTCGCACAGGTAGTCCTGCCACAGAATGCCGGGCACGCCGCCGTTTTCGTAGGTGGCACGGAACCATTCAAACAGGGAGCAGATGGTGCTGATATACGCGCCCTTGGTTGCCTCGCGGGCATCCAGATTGTATTCGTAGGTGTAATCAGTACCGTACTTGTCGTTGATGGCGATATCGCGCATACGGTTGAACTGAGGCAGAAGCATGGGGACGATACCGTTCTCGATGCTCTTGCGGGTCAGATCAGCCACCTCGCTGGGGGTGTAGGGAAGCGTCGTGTAGTCAGAAGCGGCGTACAGCACCTCCGATTCTGCCATCAGCTCGGGGATGATACCGCAGCGACGCTGGCTGTAATAGACGTGGCGGTAGTGCGAGTTCGTGGAGTCGGGATCCACCGTTGCCAGCCAGTTTGCACCCTCGGTTCTCAAACTGATCTTGGCCGTGGGAAGCGTCTCCTTGGCTGCCTCAAGTACTCGCTGATAGTCTTGGACGCGCTCCAGGGTGCGGAACATATCCAAAACCTCAAGCGGGCGGCTCCATTCGGCAAAGACGATGTTATCGTTCTTGTAGCTTGCCCAGCCGTGGTCATCCGACGTGCCTTCCTCGGGGTCGATCTCGTCGAACGAAGAGTAGCTTGTGCCCCAGTCATCGTTGAGTACGTCAATATCACTGTCGTACAGATCCATCAAGAAGAAGCGGAAGTATTGCTTGGAGGAGGCATCTATACGGAAACGGGCATTGAAGTCCACGCGCATCCAGCCACGGGTATCCTCAACGTCTAAAACAACGGTCTTGTCACCGCCGATCCAGTAGTTGTCGCCCCAGCGTTGGTATTGCCAAACGGCATTCATTCCGTTAGCGGTCGCCAGATCCTTAGAGCCGAAGCCGGCCTCGACCAGATTGGTTCCGAACAGCTTGTTGGCTTGACTGAGCGAGTTGGAGGACTCGTAGGGATAGGTGATCCAGCCCTGCAGCTTGAGTCCCAGCGCGCGGGCAACGTCCAAGGAGAACCAGCAGGCATCAATGTTATTGGCACGGTTGGTGCCGAAAGATGCATCGAATTCAAATGCAGCCGTTGTGTTGATCAGATTGATACCGATCTCCTTCATGGCCAGAAGATTGTCAATGATATTGAACGCGGCATCGGGACCGAGCTGTACGTTACCGCGCATATCCGCCATGGACTGCGCCGTGATGGCAGGGAAGCGGGTACCGTCCTCAAGCACCACGTAGTTTTCATTGTCAGGGTTGAAGTTGATCTTGATGGAGTCGCTTTCAATGTCGATCGGAATGGAAACAGCCTCCATGGTGTCACCGTTACCAACGATCAGGCGAAGTACGACCTGCTCCGTCCAGGGAGCACACTGCAGATACATCGTTCCGGAGGTTCCCGTGGTTTTGGTACCGGAAAGCAGGCTGTCAAAGCTGGTCATAAACTCCTCGTAGGTGTGCAGCCAGCGGTTGCGGGTGGGCGAGGCAGTGATCGTCTTGACAACGTTTGCGGGGGTCTTTTGGCTACCTTTGTTGGTGATCTCAAAGGTGAATTCGGACTGGGTGTAGGTGTGGCCGCCCCAGATCTTGGTAAAGTAATTTTCAGGGTCTGTGGTTTCGTTGCGTACAAGACCGTTGATGACGATCTTGTATTCGCCCTCCTTCAGATTGTAAGCATCCTGGAAGGTGAAGTACATCTCGCCGCTCTCGCCGGGATAGACCTCGTCGATGATACGGTTGTAATTGTTCTCCATCTTGGCGACCTGCTTCCAGACGCCGTTCTCCTTGCGGAACAAGAGGCCCTCGAAGCAGAAGGTGCCGTTGCCGTCGCCGTCGAGCACGGTGTTACCCGTGTTGGTATAGCGGAACTTCCACCAAAGGATCGAATGGGACTTGACGTCGCCGGAGTGGATGAGCTCGGTGCTCTCGTACTGCGGATACTTCACGCCCTGCTTGTAGTTTTCAAATTTGGTAGAGACCTGTGCGCGGTTGCCCAGTCTGTCCGATCCACCGACGTAGCCCAGGTAGTCCCACGTGACGTCGACCGTACCGGGCAGAGTCAGATCGTAATACAGCTTGCCATCCTCGCGCTCTGCGTCTTCAAACGCGGTCGCATTGACGTATACGATGGCGCTGGAATTCTTGGAGGAGGTCACCTCATACCAGATCGGAACGGCATCGTATGCGGTTGCCTTTTTGGGGATCTTATAGGTCAGCGTGTATTCCACGCCGTTGACCGTCTTTTTGATGGAGCCGGTGAAGCAGTCGGCATTGTTGTATTTGCTCAGCTCAGCTACTTTTTCGCGCGAGATGGGATTGTAGATCAGACCGCCATCAGACGCGATCTCGTAGGTGTCGACCTCAGAAGCGGAAGGGGTAGAGTAGCTGAGATCGTCCAAAATGTCGTACATGTTTTCGTTCAGATTAAAAATATTCAAGCTTTCCAATTTGCTGTCCTCGTAATAAGAAAAAGTGAATTTGGTAATGCAGGGGCCGCAGCCGTCCGACTTGGAGGGGTCTGAGAAGCGGAGATAGCAGATGTCATAGACTTCCCACTCGTAAGGATCGATGGTAAACACAGACTCGTTGCTGCGGTCGCGGCAGGTGTCGTTTTCGTCCAACCAGTTAAAGACCTTCGTCCATTCCTTGCCGTCGGGGGAGATCTCGATCATGTAGTCGTTACCAATCGTGAATTCCAACAGCGGCTCATATTTGGTGTGGATGTCGAACTTGTACATGATGGTGTTGTAGCCGTCAGCGAAGCGGCAATAGTCCAACGTCGTACCGCGCGAGAGGTGGATAAAGGCCAAGTCCTGATTTTCTGAATTACATTGATACGTTCCGGAGGTCTGAATATACAGGATGCCTTCCTCGCGGACGAGAGGCTCGGTGTTGGGAACGTAAGGTTCCTCCGGCGGAGTTTTGTCGCCCTCATCGCCTCCGTTGTCAGGCGGATCATCGGGTTGGTCGGGGGGCGTGCCCGGCTTGCAGGCAAACAGCACGCCGAGTGCCAGTACCAGTGTCAGTAGCACCAGGACACAGCGCAGGAGAGAGATCTTTGTTTTCGGGGGGCGGGATGGGAACATAAACAAACCTCCAGGATATGTATTCTCATGTCATTTTACCACACGTCGCCCCCCATGTAAAGGTACTTTTGTCAATTTTGTGCAAAATGCTATGCCTATATTTTGACACAGGCGGGGAATATTTCATGTGAAACGCAACTATTTCCAAAACAATCAAAAAGCAGGAGATCTGCGGGGGCAGATCTCCTGCGAGTCGATGATATTAGGCTTCGGGTCTGAAATCGAGGTCGTATGCTCCGGTGTTCTCATCCCAGGCATCTCCCAAGGAAATTTGATCCCATTCTCCTTCGGTTCCCAAGAATACAATACTTGCCAGTGCCTTGCAATCCGAGAAGGCTTGTGCACCAATGCCGGTCATGGTGTTGTGCAGAATAACCTCGAACAAGGAAGAGCAGTAGGAGAAGGTGCTGTCCTTGATTTCCGTCACGGAATGAGGAATTTCTAAGCTGATGAGGGAATGGCAGAACGAAAACGCGCCCTCGCCGATCTCGACTACGCTATCGGGAATGGTCAGGGTGGTGATATTCGTGCACCCCATAAAAGCATTGCGACCGATCTGCGTGATCTGATCCGGAATGATGACGGATGTCAGCTGGTCGCGGTAGGCAAACACGTTGTCGCCGATAGCCGTTACATCGGCATCCACGGGAATGATGCACTCGGTGCTGACGGCAAGCAATCGCTTTTCCTCTGTGTGGATCAGGCAGTTTTCATTGGCATGATACGTGGTGTTGTCCGAATCAACCAGAATGGTATCCAGCCTTTTGCAGGCCGAAAAGACCCCTATTCCAATTTCCGCCACGGATTCAGGAATGGTAATGCTTACAAGGCCGGTAAAAGCAAAGGCGAATTTCCCGATGCTCGTCAGCGTGTCGGGCAGGGTAACGTCGGACAGTTTTGTACACCCGTCAAACGCATTGTCTCCAATGCTGACCAGTCCATCCGGAAGGGAGATGCTCTCCAGAGCGGTGCAAGAATAAAATGCCTGCTGCCCGATGGTCTCGATGGTAGCGGGCAGGGACACACTGACCAAAGCCTGAGAGTCCTTGAAGGCAGTGCCTCCAATGGCGGTAACCGACACGCCTTGATGCTGGGCGGGAACGGTGAGGTCCGAGATCGTTCCTGTATAGCCGGTGACGGTGTAAGTGCCGTTGATCAATTTGAACTGAAGGCCCTGTGTGTCGCTTGCCGTACCGTCGGGAGAAGGCGTTTCCGTATTGTCATTTGGTTGGGACGGCGAGCAGGCAACGAGCATTGACGTTGCCAACAGCAACGACAGCAACAGGCAAAGAATGTTTCGAAGCGTTCTCATATTGTTTTCTCCTGAAAATATGTGATAAATGTATTATATCACAGAAACCGGGCTGTGTAAATAATAAAGTCGAAAACTTTTTTCAAGGAATAATTGTAAGAACGTGTTGCAAGTAGCGTTGTTTTGTGATATAATAGTAAAGAGTACGAAATCCTTTACCAAACCAGAGGAGATACATATATATGCGTAATTTAGGATACTATAACGGCGAGATCGGTCTGATTGAGGACATGAAGGTCCCCATGACCGACCGCGGCCTTTACTTTGGCGACGGCATTTACGACGCCGCTTATACGAGAAATCATATCATCTATGCGCTCGATGAGCATATTGCAAGGTTTTATACCAACCTGGCGCGCCTGGAGATCGCCGAGCCCATGCCCGCGGAAGAATTGAGCGCGCTGTTACGCGAGCTGGTTCGCCGTGTGGATGACGGCGAGCAGTTTGTCTATTGGCAGGCCACGCGCGGAAGTGCTTTGCGCGACCACAGCTTTCCCGAGGGAGAGCAGAAATCCAATCTCATGATCATGTTGCGCCATATGCCCATCAAGCCGGTATATACGCCCATCCGCTTGGTGTCTGCCGAGGACAGAAGATACCTGTATTGTAACATGAAGACCCTCAACCTCCTGCCCAGCGTGCTGACTGCCGAGATGGCGGCCCGGGCCGGCGTGGATGAAACGGTCATGCACCGCGGCGACCGCGTCACCGAGTGCTCCCACTCCAACGTGTCTATTCTGAAGAACGGTGTGTTTATCACCCCTCCCGCTGACGAGTATATCCTGCCCGGTGTTGGCAGAGCGCACCTGATCGAGGCAAGTAAAACGCTTGGCATTCCCGTCGAGGAGCGCATCTTCACCATGCGGGAGCTGCGCGATGCGGACGAGATCATCGTCTCCAGCGCAGGTTCCTTGTGCCTGTCCGCAAGGGAACTGGACGGTGAGAGCGTCGGGGGTAAAGACCCCGACACCCTGCGTAAGCTGCAGGACTTCGTCGTCGCCGATTGGCTGTCCAAGACGGAAGGGTGAAATTAAGCAAAGATGGCCTCCAATGAGAATTTACTTGTTGGGGGCTGTTTTATCCCAACGATCTCTCGGAAAGTGAGAATAATTCTCTCAAAATGAGTTATTGATTTTTTGATATTTTCGAATTATAATATGGATGTCGACAGAAATAACTCTTTGCAAGGAAGAAATACATGGGAGGAAAATATGAAACTTACTATTGGTGAAAATATACGCAATTTTAGAAAGAAAAACGATCTGACACAAGAGGCTCTTGCCGATCGTTTAGGCGTATCATATCAATCTGTCAGCCGTTGGGAAAACGGCACGACCTATCCTGATCTTGAACTCATACCTGCCATTTCCGAACTTCTTTCTGTCACGGTAGACGAGCTTCTCGGTATGCCGCAGATTGAGAAAGAAAAACGCGCGGTGGAAACGTTCGATGAGCTTCGCCGCGAATGTATGAAGCGTGATTATGACGCTGAAAGAATTGTAACGCTCCTTCGTGACATACGCAGAAATTATCTGAATAGCGACTCTGCATGGCGGCCGTGGGTTGAAGGAAACAACCGCGCCTTCCGCGACCCTAAGATACTTCCCGAGGTACGTTTGTTAGCGGAAGCATATTTTAGTCGGCATCCTATGTCTTCGCGCGTCATTAGAACAATGGCAAATATTGAGGATGAAGAGAATTTGGATGATTTTCTCAAAAAATATACTACAGCCAGTGATTGCTCCAGACGTGCTTTGCTCTTTGACCGGTATTGGAAATTAAAGGACGCTGAACGATTTGAACCGGAGAGAAGATTTCAATTATATGATGCATTCCGTACGCTTCTGTGCTCACTGTATCTTCATAACTGGGAGGCAAGTTGCGAAATTCAAAATGCAGCTGATGAGTTTATGGAGAATATGCTTGCTCTGATACGCTGTGATGCAACAGATGACCGGCCTGATATGTGGGTGGCTGACAGACTAGAGCTTGGATTTAAATCCGCTGCTCGCTTGTTAGCAAATGGTGAAATCAAAGAAGCAATGATGAAAATAACAAAAGCGGTAGAATTGCTTGAGGAAACGATGAAGATCACAGATGAGGTGCTTTTGCCCACATCGTGTCGTTTCCTTGATGGAATAGAATGGCGCGCCAAAGAGCAGTATGATGACAGATATAACGATCCCGACGGGGCAAAGGAGCGTCTGATATGTATGGACATGGAAATTCAAAATATGGGTTCATGCTACTTGATTTACCCCAGCGATTATTTGGAAACTCTCAAAGACAAAAGATTTGCGTCACTTCATAACCATCCGGAGTTTGAAACGCTTTGTGAGCGAATAAAGGCATTGATAATCAGGAGAAAAAATGATGAAATTTAAGATGTAAATCCATATAAAAGAGGTCCGAAGCAATCGCTTCGGACCTTTTGCGTTACATCTTCTTATAATTCTCATACTTCCGCTTCGCCGCGTCCTCGCCTTGCTCGAACAAGGCCTTGGCCTCGTCGGGGAAGGTGCGGACGAGCGCGCTGTAGCGCACCTCACCGTCCAGGAAGTCGCGGTAGGACATGGTTGCCTCGCCACTGTCGAGGGTGAAGGGCTTTTCAGCACGGGGATCGTAGCGGTAAAGATGCCAGTAGCCGGCATTGACAGCGCGCTTCATCTCAGCCTGAACACCGCTCATGCCGCCCTTGATGCCGTGCGATACGCAAGGGGTGTAGGCGATGATGACGGACGGACCGGGATAAGAGGCGGCTTCCTTCAGCGCTTTCATGAGTTGATTGGGATCGGCGCCCATAGCGACCTGCGCGACGTAAACGTTACCGTAGGTCATGAGCATCGCGCCCAGATCCTTCTTGAGCGTCTTTTTGCCCGAATTGGCAAACTGTGCGACAGCACCGATGGGGGTCGCCTTGGAGGACTGACCGCCCGTGTTGGAATACACCTCGGTGTCGACGATAAACATATTGACGTCCTCGCCGCCGGCCACCACGTGATCAAGACCGCCAAAGCCAATGTCATACGCCCAGCCGTCACCGCCGAACATCCAGAAGCACTTCTTGGTCAGCTGGTCGCGGTAGCGCAGAATATCGTCGGTTAAGACCGCCTGCTCGTCAGCCATAGAGGGGCGAGCCTGCTCCAATGCGGCACACAGAGCGTCGGTCAGCGCGGGAGAAGCGTCATAATCATCATATCTCTCCAACCATGCACGCGCACTTGCTTGCACGTCGGCATCGGCGATGGCGGCGAGCTGCTCGACGCGCATCTTTTGCGCCTCTCTTTGCTGGCGAACGGATAGGAACATGCCAAGGCTGAACTCGGCGTTGTTTTCAAACAGCGAGTTGGACCAGGCAGGGCCGTGTCCTTTTTTGTTGGTCGTGTAGGGGATGCCAGGCATAGGTGAGCCCCAGGCCTGCGAGCAGCCCGTCGCATTGGCCCAATAGACGCGGTCACCGAACAGCTGCGTCAACAGCTTGGCGTAGGGCGTCTCTCCACAGCCGGCACAGGCGGCAGAGAACTCAAGCAAGGGGCGGCAGAATTGCGAGCCCTTGACGGTATAGCGATCAAACAGATCGGCCTTGTCGTCAAGTCCCAGCGTGTAGCTCCAAGCAGGGGAGTTGATGGGGAAGGTGTTGCTCACCATTTCGATCGCCTGCGGCTTAGCAGGACAGGAGGCAACACAGCTGCCGCAGCCGGTGCAGTCGGCCGTGCTGATCTGCAGCGTGTAATGATAGCCGCGAGCGGCGCCTCCCTTGGCGGGAACAGCGACAAGCCCCTCGGGCGCATTCGCCAGTTCATCATCCGTCAGTAAATACGGACGGATGGCCGCATGGGGGCAGACAAGTGAGCAACGGTTGCACTGCAGGCAGGCCGTGCTGTTCCAGGCGGGAACCTTGGCGGCGATGTTGCGCTTTTCATAGGCGGTAAGACCGACGTCAATGGTGCCGTCCTCGTAGCCGCGGAAGGCGCTGACGGGCAGATCGTCACCCTTTTGTGCGTTGATGGGCTCGAGAATGTTGCGAACGACGGCAGGCTTGCCCTCATCCGTGGAAACGGCAAGATCGTCCGCGTTCGCCCAATCGGCGGGAACGTCGACCTTGTGAACGCCCGCAACACCTGCATCAATAGCGTCGATGTTGCGTTCCACGACGGCGTCGCCCTTGGCAAAGTAGGTCTTGCGCACCGCGTCCTTCATGTAGCCGATGGCCGTATCCTCATCCAGAATGGAGGAGATGTGGAAGAATGCCGCCTGAAGCACCGTATTGGTGTGCGAGCCAAGCCCCAGTCGGGACGCGATTTCCGTGGCGTTGATGATGTAAAGCTTGGCCTTCTTTTGCGCCAGCACGCGGCGCACGTCGGCGGGCAGCTTTTCAGAGAGCTCTTGGGCACTCCAGGTGCAGTTGAGCAGCAGTGTGCCGCCCATCTTGAGCTCACCCACCATATCGTATTTGCCTATGTAGCTTTGGTGATGGCAAGCAACGAGGTCCGCCTGCTTGACGTAGTAGGAGGAGGTGATGGGCGAAGGAGAGACGCGCAGGTGCGATTTGGTCACGCCAAACGACTTTTTCGCGTCGTATTCAAAATAAGCCTGGGCGTAGTTATCTGTGTGATCGTTGATGATCTCGACCGTGTTTTTGTTGGCACCCACCGTGCCGTCAGAGCCCAGACCCCAGAATTTGCAGGAGATGGTGCCGGGCTTCTCGGCCACGGCTACTCCCGCGGGCAACGAGCGGAAGGTCACGTCGTCAACGATGCCGATGCTGAACGAATTTTTCGGCTCGTCAGATGCAAGATTGTCAAACACGGCAACGATTTGGGAAGGATCGGTGTCCTTGGAGGAAAGACCGTAGCGACCGCCTACTACCTTGACGTCCGCGCGTCCCGAGAACACGGTGCAAACGTCCTGATAAAGGGGTTCGCCCAAAGCCCCCATCTCTTTGCAACGATCCAGTACTGCGATGCGACGCACGCCGGCAGGGAGGGCATTGAGAAAATGATCTTGGGAGAAGGGGCGGAACAGATGAACCTGCAAAAAGCCCACCTTGCGACCCTTGGCGCGCAGAGCGTCTACAGCCTCACGGACGGTGCCGCTGACCGATCCCATGGCAACGACCACGTCTGTGGCATCCTCGTCACCGTAATAATCGAACAGATGGTACTTGCGCCCCGTCAGCTCGCCGATCCTTGTCATGTAATCCTCGACGATACCGGGAAGGGCATCGTAAAAGCCGTTGTTGGCCTCGCGCACCTGGAAGTATATGTCGCCGTTTTGCACGGTGGCACGAAGTCTGGGATGCTCGGGATTGAGCGCCTGGGCGCGGAAGGCATCCAGCGCGTCGCGGTCGAGCAGCTTGCCCATCTCCTTGTGCGGAATGGTCTCGATCTTGTTGATCTCGTGCGAGGTGCGGAAACCGTCAAAGAAGTGAAGGAAGGGAATGCGTCCCTTGATCGCGGCCAGATGGGCCACGGGAGCAAGGTCCATGATCTCCTGTACACTTCCGGTAGACAGCATGGCAAATCCGGTCTGACGGCAGTTCATGACGTCGCTGTGATCGCCGAAAATGGACAGCGCGTGGGTGCCGACGGTACGGGACGCCACGTGAAGCACACCGGGGAGTCGTTCACCCGCGATGCGGTGCATGACGGGGATCATCAGCATCAGCCCCTGCGACGAGGTAAAGGTGGTGGAAAGCGCACCCGTCTCAAGCGCACCGTGCACCGCTGCGACGGCACCGGCCTCGGACTGCATCTCAATCAGGCTGACGCTCTGACCGAACAGATTTTTTTTGCCGTGCGCGCTCCAGGCATCCGTTTTGCCCGCCATGGGAGAGGAGGGTGTGATGGGATAGATGGCTGCGACCTCGGTAAAGGCATAGGCAACGTAGGCGGCAGCTTCGTTGCCGTCCATGGTCGCCATGGAAAATTGGTTACGTTCAGACATGATAACTCCTTATTTGTTGGCGGGAATTTCGACCGTCCAGCCGTAGGTGTCGGGGATATTGCCCCATTGGATGCCGGTCAGCGTGTCGTACAAATGATGCGTGATCTCACCGATCTCAAAATTGTTGACCGTGTACTTCATATCGCCATAAGCCAGCTCACCGATGGGGGACACGACGGCGGCCGTGCCACAGCCCCAGGCTTCCTTAAGGGTGCCGTTCTTCATCGATTCGACCAGCTCATCCACGCTGATCTTGCGTTCAGTTACTTTGTACCCTTCCTTGCGAAGAACGTCCAGACAGGATTTGCGGGTGATTCCGGGCAGAATGGAGCCTGAGAGCTCAGGGGTGACGATCTCGTCGCCAATGCGGAACATAACGTTCATTGCGCCTACTTCCTCAATATACTTGCGGTGAACACCGTCCAGCCAAAGCACCTGGGAATAACCCTTTTGCTCGGCGCGAGCGGCCGCACGGTTGCTCGCCGCATAGTTGCCGCCGCACTTGGTGTAGCCCGTACCGCCCTTGACGGCGCGGACGTCCTCGGTCTCGATCATGATCTTGACGGGGTTGATGCCGGCGGCGTAGTAGCTGCCAACGGGAGAGGCGATGATGATAAACAGCGCGTTCTGAATGGTGTGAAGTCCCAGCTGCTCATCCGATCCAAAGAGGAAGGGACGCAGATAGAGCGACGTGCCGGGCTCGGAGGGAACCCAGTCCTGCTCGACCTCTACGAACTTCATGATGGCCTCTAAGGCATCCTGCTCATCGATTTGAGGCAAGCAAAGACGCTCTGCCGAGGAATTGAGTCTCTTGACGTTTTCCATGGGACGGAACAGCTGGACCTGACCGTCCGCGCGGCGGTAGGCCTTCATGCCCTCGAACACCTCCGCACCGTAATGGAAGACGGTAGCGGCGGGGTGAAGGGTCAGGTTGCCAAAGGGCACGATGCGAGCGTCATGCCAGCCTTCGGCAGGCGAGTAGTCCATCAGGAACATATGATCGGTAAAGTATTTGCCAAAGCCCAACTTTTTTTGGTCAGGCTTTTGTGCGGGCGTGCTTGTTTTTTCAATTCTGATATTCATAACAGTATCCTCCTGTCGCAGGTGTTTATTTTTTGAGTCCGAGCCGTTCGATGGCTGACTCGCGCATTTTGTATTTTAAGATCTTGCCGGCGGCGTTCATGGGAAACTCGCTGACAAATTCAATATAACGGGGCACCTTGTGGCGCGCCATGTGCGCGTTGGCATAGTCGCGCAGCTCGTCGATGGTGGCCTCCATGCCCGCCTTGAGAATGATGCAGGCCATGGCCTCCTCGCCGTAACGCTCATCGGGAACGCCGATGACCTGAACGTCACGCACCTTGGGATGGGTGTAGAAGAACTCCTCGATCTCCTTGGGATACAGGTTCTCACCGCCCCGGATGATCATGTCCTTCAGGCGTCCCGTGATGCGATAGTTGCCGTTTTCATCCTTGGCGGCAAGATCTCCCGTGTGCAGCCAGCCGTCGGCGTCGATGGCCGCGGCTGTCGCGGCGGGCATCTTGTAGTAGCCCTTCATGATGTTGTAGCCGCGGGCGACAAACTCACCGTTGACACCGACCGGGCACTCCTCGCCCGTCTCGGGATCGACGATCTTACATTCGACGTTGGCAAAGGCCGAGCCGACCGTGTCGGTACGGACGTCCAGGGGATCGGTAAAGGAGCTCATCGTGCATCCCGGCGATGCCTCGGTCTGTCCGTACACGCTGACGATCTGCTTCATGTTCATGACCTCGGTCGCCTTCCTCATCAAGTCAGCCGGACAGTTAGCGCCTGCCATGATACCCGTGCGGATGTGAGAAAAATCGGTCTTGGCAAAATCAGCATGCTGCATCATGGCGATGAACATGGTGGGAACGCCGTTGAAGGTCGTGATCTTTTCCTGATTGATGCAGGCCAGTGCCGACTTGGGCGAGAAATAGGGAAGCGGACACATGGTCGCGCCGTGCGTCATAGAGGCCGTCATGGACAGCACCATACCGAAGCAGTGGAACATGGGCACCTGGATCATCATGCGGTCAGCCGTAGACAGATCCATATGGTCACCGATGTATTTGCCGTTGTTGACGACGTTGTAGTGAGTCAGCATAACGCCCTTGGGAAATCCCGTCGTGCCCGAGGTGTACTGCATATTGCAAACGTCGTTTTTGTCGACGGCCAGCGCCATGCGGTGGATCTCCTCGGCGGGAACGAGATTTTTGCGGGTCAGGGACTCCTCCCAGGTCAGGCATCCCTCCATGCGGAAGCCGACCGTGATAATGTTGCGAAGGAAGGGAAGACGCTTGGCGTGAAGCGACTGTCCCGGCTTGGTGGTTTTCAATTCGGGACAAAGCTCCTGCATGATGCCCTTGTAGTCGGAGTCGCGGTAGTTCTCGATCATAATGAGGGTGTGCGTGTCAGACTGACGAAGCAGATATTCCGCCTCGTGGATCTTATAAGCGGTATTCATGGTGACCAGCACCGCCCCAATCTTGGTGGTCGCCCAAAAGGCGATGTACCACTGGGGAAGATTGGTCAGCCAAACGGTGACCTTGTGTCCTGCGCGAACGCCCATCGACACCAGTACGCGGGCAAAATCGTCCACGTCGTCACGGAATTCGGCGTAGGTGCGGGTATAGTCCAGCGTCGTGTAGCGGAAGGCGTACTGATCGGGAAACTCCTCCACGATGCGGTCAAGCACCTGGGGGAAGGTAAGATCGAGCAGTGTGTCCTTTTTCCAAGGGAAAACGCCCGTTCCCGTCGCATTGGCGTACAGCGTGCTGCGCTTGCGGGCGGTGGGGTCAAAGCGGCTCATGACGTGAACAAAGTGAGAGAAAATGATCTCGGGATCGTCGATGTCGGGCAACCAGTCGGGGCTCCATTCCAGAGAAACGAAGCCGTCGTAGTTGACGGAACGAAGCGCGCGCATCATATCCTCCGCCGGCAATTCACCGTTGCCGATCAGACAGTACAGATGTCCTCCGTTTGCCGTGGGAACGGCATCCTTGATGTGAACGTGACGGACGTATGCGCCAAGATTTTCGATGGTCTTCTGAGGCGCCTCCTTGGCACCGAAGAAGGTGTTGTGCATATCCCAAAGAGCGGCCAGATGGTCGCTGGCAAAGGTGTCCAGCGTGTTTTTGAGCAGGTTGGTGTCCGAGAACATTCCCGCCGTTTCCAGTAGCAGCGTTACCTGGGCGCGTTCAGCCCGGAATAGACATTCCGACAAAAGCTTCATCATCGCCTCGGGAACGGTGCCGTCCTCGGTCTTTGCCAGCGTGTGAATGCGAATGTGTGCGGTACGCATATTGACGGCGGCGGTGATGGCCACGTCCAGCTTGGAGAGAAAATCGCCATCTGGGTCAGCAAGGTCAACGGGGAGATCCACGCAAGCGATGCGCAGCCCCGCTTCCTGGAGCTGACGGCGGGATACGGGAACGTTTTGGGTGTCCAGTACCCGCTCGCTCATCACAGGATCAAAGGGGTCGTGTATTTCCATGCCGCAGAGCTTAACGTCGCGCGCCAGCTCATACAGGCGCTGCCAGCCAAGGCTCTGCCAGCCCTTGGTCGAAAAGGAGAGTTTCATTCGGTTGCCTCCTCATATACGATTTTATTGAGTGCATTCAGGTAAGCGCGAATGCTGGCACCGATGATGTCGGTCGAGATACCGTTACCCGAATAGATCTTGCCGCCATTGCGCAGTCGCACCAGGGCGTTACCCATGGCCTCGTGCCCCTGGGTGACCGACTGGATCTGGAAGTCGTCCAGGTCGTAATGATGTCCCACGATCTGCTCGATGGCCATAAACGCGGCATCAATGGGGCCGTCGCCAATCGTAATGCCCTCCAACATCTGACCGTTCTTTTTCAGGGTGATATGAGCGGAGGAGCTGATGACGTTTCCGCTGTTGGTCAAATAGTTGACCAGCTGATAGGTGGGGGGGACCTGCAGGGCCGTGCTGGCAATGATGGCCTCCAGCTCGCGGGCATTGACCGTCTTTTTCGATGCGACGCGCACAAAGGCCTCGTACACGTGTGCCTCGTCCTCGGGATTGAGATCGTAGCCCAGCTTGCGGACAGCGCGGGCAACGGATACGCAATCGTCGTTTTTGTCCAGCGAGATGGCCTCGCTCTCTATACTGACGCCCGTTGTTGCGGCACCGGCGGCCACGACTGTGGGACTTGCGATGGTTTCGATCTTGCGGATAGAGCGGCGCAATTCCGTGGTATTCAGCGCACAGCACAGGCCGCATGCCTCACCCCGCTCGCGCAAAATCTCGGACAGGGGATAGACGTTGGAGCAATCGCTGCTGCCAACGGCTGTTTTGACGCCGTCAGCACCTGCTCTGAGGGAGGCCACGGCGCAAGCGACAGACAGATCGATGGTATTGGGGAAGGACACCGATACGGTCAGCTTCTCTCGCGCAGGAAGCTGTGAGAGCACCTTGGTCACAAAGTCGGCGGCCTCATCGGGAAGCATGCGTCCGGCGTGATCGCACAGCGTAATATGGGTAGCACCTGCGTTGACTGCCGCGGCAAAAGCGCTTGTCAAAAATTCAGGCTCGCTGCGGGTAGCGTCCATGGCGCAAAATTCGACCGTTTCCACACAATCGCGGCAAAGACGGATCTGACTCTCAATGGCCTCCAGCATGGCGGCGGGCTTTTTGTGGCAGGTATATTCCATGCCTACGGTGGACACGGGAGCGCAAACGGCAATTCGCCCCCCCTTGACAGAGCCCAGGGCGCTGGCCGCAAGGGTTACTTCCTCGGCGTTCAGCCCTACCGAAATGCACAGCGTGCTGTGCGAGAGCAGGGGAGCAATGGTCGAAATGAGGAGGGGATCGGTCTTACTGTTTTTGATCGCACCAAAGTCGATGCAGTCTACCTTCATGCCGTCCAGTAGCTTTGCGATCTCCAGCTTTTCGCGGAAGCTCATGGCCGCCGTGCTTTGGGTGCTGAGTGTCGTGTCAGTAATCAGAATTCGTTTCATTGGTGTATCCTCCTTGCAAATATAAAAAATGCCCCGACGCAGATATACAATCTGCCTCCGGGACGACATCATATGCCGCGGTACCACCCGCATTACCGTCATTGAGACGGTCTCTTTGTTCGGCTCATACAAGCCGTCAGCCATGATAACGGGGCCTCCGGAGCTTCTTACTGCCAAGGGTTGGGAAGCTCTACTCAGGAACGAGACCGAACTGCCACGCCGTGTTGATTCGCACCACCCATCAACTCTCTGCGCCGCGCAATGACAGAACGTAATTCCTTCACAGTATTTGAAATATGCGCTATTATACCACATCTTAATTATAATGTCAAGAGTTTTGGGCCGCTTTTTTACGCATTTCGGCATAAATTTCATTAAAATTGAATTTTATTCAGAGAACATGAATAAATATGTCTAATTGAAGAAAAAAATTAATACAATAATGAGAAAAATGGAAAAAATATTCAAAGACCCTATTGACAAACCGTGCGGGAGCGTGTATAATTGTGGTCGTTGAAATCAAAACAAATGGATTTTTATTCCGGAGGTATGATCATGAATAAAGAAAACATCAAAAAAGTAGTGCTTGCGTACTCGGGAGGTTTGGACACGTCCATCATCATTCCGTGGCTCAAGGAGAATTATAATAACTGTGAAGTCATCGCTGTTTCGGGTAACGTCGGTCAGGCGGATGAGCTCGAGGGCCTGGAGGAAAAGGCACTCAAGACGGGCGCATCCAAGCTGTACGTTGTCGATCTGACCGAGGAGTACGTGAATGAGTACATCATTCCTTGTATGAAGGCCGGCGCCATCTACGAGGAGTATTTGCTGGGCACCTCTCACGCCCGTCCTTGCATCGCCAAGGGTCTGGCTGAGATCGCCATCAAGGAGGGCGCTGACGCCATCTGCCACGGCTGTACCGGTAAGGGTAATGACCAGGTTCGCTTTGAATTGACCCTCAAGCATTTCTGCCCCGATATGCCCATCATCGCTCCCTGGAGAGAGTGGGATATCAAGTCTCGTGAGGAAGAGATCGACTATGCCGAGGCACACAACATTCCGCTGAAGATCAACCGTGAGACCAACTATTCCAAGGATAAGAATCTGTGGCACCTGTCCCACGAGGGCCTGGATCTGGAGAATACCGGCAACGAGCCCTTGTACGAGAAGCCCGGCTTCCTGGAAATGGGCGTGTCTCCTCTGCAGGCGCCCGACGTTCCCACTTATATTGAACTGGACTTCGTTCAGGGCGTTCCCGTAGCCCTTGACGGCGAGAAGATGAGTGCCAAGGACATCATTCTCAAGCTCAACGAGCTGGGCGGTAAGAACGGTATCGGTCTTCTCGATATCGTCGAGAACAGACTCGTCGGCATGAAGTGCCGCGGCGTTTATGAGACCCCCGGCGGAACCATCCTATACAAGGCACACTCGGTGCTTGAGAGCATCTGCCTTGACAAGATGACGCTGCACGAAAAGCAGAAGCTGGCCATCACCTATGCCGAGCTGGTCTACAACGGCCAGTGGTTCACGCCTTTGCGCGAGGCTCTTGCCGCCTTCGTCGATAAGACGCAGGAGAAGGTCACGGGTAAGGTTAGACTCAAGCTGTACAAGGGCAACATGATCAATGCCGGCGTGTGGAGCGACTATTCGCTGTACAGCGAGGAGATCGCTACCTTTGGCGAGTCTGACTACGACCAGAAGGACAGCGCAGGCTTTATCAACCTGTACGGTCTGCCCATCAAGGTTCAGGCTATCGTTGATGCCAAGAACGCAAGCAAGAACAACTAATTAGCAGATACAACTAAAAAGCCGTCCCGCGCCCAAGAGCGAGGGACGGGCTTTTTGGCGAAAGGAGATTACTATGGCAAAAATGTGGGCGGGAAGAACGACCGGCGAGACGGATCGCATGGCCGATGATTTCAATTCCTCCATTCATTTTGACTCCCGTATGTACCGAGAGGATATTACGGGCTCGATGGCGCACGCCGCTATGCTGGCCGCAAAAAATATCATTGGCAAAGAGGATGCGGATACGCTGATCGCCGGTCTTGAGGGCATTCTCAATGATTTGGACAATGGCACCTTGGCGATCGACATGAATTGCGAGGACATCCATATGTTTGTCGAGCAGGTGCTGACCGAGCGCCTGGGTGACGTGGGCAAGAAGCTGCATACGGCCAGAAGCCGCAACGATCAGGTCGCGCTCGACCTGCGTATGTATCTCCGCGGTGCCTCCGAGGGCATTCTTGCCCAACTGCGCGAATTGCTGGAGGTGATCGTCGATCAGGCCGAACAGCACAAGAGCACCATTATGCCGGGATATACCCACCTGCAGCGGGCACAGCCCATCACCTTTGGCCATCATCTGATGGCCTATGCCATGATGCTCCTTCGCGACGTGGATCGCTTGAAGGATACCGTGGGGCGTATGAACGTCTCGCCCATCGGCTGCTGCGCCTTGGCGGGTACGACTTATGATACCGATCGCTGGTTTGAGGCCAAGAAGCTGGGCTTTGACGACATCAGCCGCAACAGCCTTGACGGCGTGTCCGACCGTGATTTCTGCGCCGAGTTTATGAGCTTTTGCTCCATTTTGATGATGCATCTCTCTCGCTTGTCCGAGGAGATCATTCTGTGGTCGAGCTGGGAATTCAAATTTGTCGAGCTGTCCGATGCTTACACGACGGGCTCGTCCATCATGCCGCAAAAGAAAAACTCGGATATGGCCGAGCTGATCCGCGGCAAAACGGGACGCGTCTATGGCGACCTGATCGCACTTTTGACTACGCTCAAAGGGCTGCCGCTGGCTTATAATAAGGATATGCAGGAAGACAAGGAGAGCGTCTTTGACGCTGTGGATACCGTTGTGCAGTGCCTGCAGGTCTTGACCCCCATGCTGGCTACCATGACCGTGCTTGCGGATAACATGAAGCAAGCGGCGCAAAAGGGCTTTATCAACGCCACAGATCTGGCAGACTACCTGGTCAAGAAGGGTATGCCGTTCCGTACGGCCTATAAGATCGCAGGGCAGCTGGTTGCCAAGTGTATCGCCGAGGGCAAGGTGCTGGAGTCGCTGACCCTGGAGGAATACCGCGAATGCAGTGATCTGATCGAGGAGGACGTCTTCTCGGAGATCGATCTTGCCACCTGTGTGGCCAAGCGCATCTCAGAGGGCGGCACGTCTCCCGAGTCCGTTATGGCACAGATCGCCTACGTCAAAGAAAAAATTGCAATCGTAATATATTGATAAAATCAATCAACATAATTTTGGAGGATATACATGGGAATCGGACTGAAAGGACAGCACTTTTTGAAGCTGTTGGACCTTACGCCGGCGCAGATCTCCGATCTGATCGACCTGGCGGCTGACTTGAAGGATAAAAAGAAAAACGGAGTCCCGCACCGCTATTGCGAGGGCAAGAATATTGCGCTGATCTTTGAGAAGACCAGCACCCGTACCCGTTGTGCCTTTGAGGTGGCGGGGGCAGATCTTGGCATGCATCCCGTCTACCTTGACCCGACCGGATCGCAGATCGGAAAGAAGGAGAGCATTGCCGATACGGCTCGCGTGCTGGGGCGTATGTTCGACGGCATCGAATACCGCGGCTTTGGTCAGGACATCGTGGAGGAGCTGGCAAAATATGCCGGCGTTCCCGTGTGGAACGGACTGACCAACGAATTCCATCCTACCCAGATATTGGCTGACTTTTTGACCATTAAGGAACAGTTTGGCTCTCTGAACGGCATTAAACTCGTCTACATGGGAGACGCCCGTTACAACATGGGAAACTCGCTCATGGTCGGCTGTGCCAAAATGGGCATGCACTTCGTGGCCTGCGCTCCCGAGAAGTATTTTCCCAATGCAGATCTGGTGGCAGAGTGCCAAAAAATTGCAGCTGAAACCGGTGCGATCTTGGAGTTCATTTCCGACCCGATCGCGGCAACCTCGGGCGCGCACGTGATCTATACCGACGTGTGGGTCTCCATGGGCGAGCCGGCCGAGGTTTGGAAGGAAAGAATTGCCGATCTGATGCCGTACCGCGTTACTTCGGCGCTGATGCAAAACGCCGGAGAGCAGTGCCGCTTCATGCACTGTCTGCCCGCCTTCCACGACTTGAAGACGACAACGGGAAAGGAAATTTTCGACAAATTCGGTCTTGACTGTATGGAGGTCACGGACGAGGTTTTCGAGAGCGCCGCCTCTATCGTTTTTGATGAAGCAGAGAACAGAATGCACACCATCAAGGCTGTCATGGCCGCTACGCTTTGCGATCAATTTTGATGAGTGACAGAGAGAGCTCCGACTGCGGTCGGGGCTTTCTTTTTTTGTGCTTTGAAAAAATGCAGAGAATTTTTGAAAAATAAGTTGAAAAAACGATATCGGTATGATATAATAAATAATAATTGTGCCCAAAATGGGTCTTAAATCGCGCGGCAGAGTCTATTTGCCGCGAAAACTTGCATTTGTATAACGATTTTTATATAAAATTTTGAGAAAAGGATGGTGGCCGGCGCCATGACTGTTGCTTCTGCATTTATTCAAGGAATGAGTGAGTTTTTCTCCAATTACATACTTTCCCCCATCAAAAGCATCGATTGGATCGATGTCGTCGATATTCTCTTGCTTGCCGTTATTTTGTATTACGTGCTTCGCTTTGTGCGTGACCGCCGTGCCTGGACGTTGCTTGTCGGCTTTGCGGCACTGGGCGTGTTCTATCTCATCACCTGGGCGCTGGAGATGCGGGCACTGTATTCCGTACTCCATGCGTTTTTCAGCATGTATGCGGTGTTTATTATCGTTATTTTCCAGCGCGAGCTTCGCGATGCACTGGAAAAGATCGGCGGTGCCATCCTGCAGCTCAGACACTTCGGTACGCCCGCCCAATCGGTGGCGGATATTACCGCAACCATCGGCGTTCTGTCTGAGGCGGCGTGCGAGCTTTCCAAGGAGAAGAGCGGCGCTCTGATCGTTGTAGAGCGAAACACCAAGCTCGGTGACTATATCAAAACGGGCATCGAGCTGGATGCGCAGATGTCTTGCGAGCTGTTTGGCAACCTGTTCTTCAACCGCTCCCCCTTGCACGACGGGGCCGTCATCGTCCGCAACGGTAAGATCTGCGCGGCGGGATGCATTCTTCCGTCCTCCAAGAGCGCTGAGATCCCCAAGGAGCTGGGAACGAGACACCGCGCGGCAGTCGGTATCAGCGAACAGAGCGATGCCGTCGTCATCGTGGTCAGCGAGGAGACCGGAACGATCTCCATTGCCAATAACGGTATTCTCAAGCGCGGGTACAATTCAGGTACTCTTAAGGACGACTTGTTCTTGCTTTTGACCGGTAGCACCGAAGAAGATAATCGCCGTCAGAACAAGCGTCCCGGCAAAAAACAGAAATAAGGAGGCACACATGAAAAACACCAGCTTTAAGCGTGTGTACGGTGGACAGAGCGGTGATACCGTCGAGATCCACGGCAAAAGGCGCAACGGACATTGGCATCTGAAGATTTTGAGTGTCGTGTTGGCATTCCTGTTTTGGCTGCTGATCAGCAACGTTGACGCCCTCAAATCCTCGCAGCAGGACGACCAGCAGCCCACACAAGAGGCTGGCGTCTGCGATATAACGGTGCAGATCTGATTTTTGATTACTACCTAAAGGAGGCAGGTGTTTGCCATGAGCCAAGAGGTCAATATTCTCATCGGCGGCATTCGCGTGCCGCCCGATGCGTCTGAAGCGCACATCCTGGAGCAGGCCCGCAAAACGATCAAGCGACAAGGGATCGATCTGTCCTCACTTGATTTTCGTCTGTATAAGAGATCCGTGGATGCCCGTAAGCAAGACGCCATTCGCTTGGTCTGCACGGTTTTGGCGCACGCAACCGAGCCGATCTCGGACAAGCTGTGTGCGCGCTTGTCAAGCATCCCCAACGTCAGAATTGCTTCGGTGGAGAGCTTGGACATCACTCACGGGAGCGAGCCGATGACGCAAAGACCTCTCGTGGTCGGCATGGGGCCGGCCGGTCTTTTTTGCGCCCTTTTGTTGGCGGAAAACGGCTATGCTCCCATCCTCATCGACCGTGGTGACTGCGTTGCCGACCGCGTCCGGGCGGTGGACCGTTTCCATGTCGAGGGGCTTTTGGATACGGACAGTAATATTCAATTTGGCGCAGGCGGTGCCGGCACCTTTTCGGACGGAAAGCTGGTCACCCGTATCAGCGACGCCCGTTGCGGCTACGTCCTCTCCCGTTTGCACGACTTTGGCGCGCCCGACGAGATCTTGACCCGGGCAAAGCCGCATATCGGCACGGATATTTTGCGCGACGTGGTGGATCGTATGCTCGGGCGCATCGGGCAGTGCGGTGGCGAGGTGCATTATCGTACCCGTCTTACCGACATAGAGGAGCACGCCGACGGCACACTGACGGCTAAGACCAACCGGGGAGATTTTGCCTGTGGTGCCGTAGTTTTAGCACTTGGCCACAGCGCCCGTGACACCTACCGTATGCTGATTTCCCACCAATTTGCCATCGAGCCCAAGCCCATGTCGATCGGCGTTCGTATTGAACACCGACAGGCGGATATTGACCGCGCACTCTATGGGGACCTTGCGGGGCATCCTGCTCTCGGTCCTGCCGAATACGCCCTCTCTGACACGCGGGGCGAGCGCGGCGTATATACTTTTTGTATGTGTCCCGGCGGTCAGGTCGTGGCGGCAGCCTCCGAGGAGGGGGGCGTTGTCGTCAATGGCATGAGCAATCATGCCCGCGACGGTGAGAACGCCAACTGTGCCGTTGCCGTCTCGGTCAGTCCCAAGGATTACGAGACGGTGGAGGGAAGCCCGGCCCTTGGAGCCATCGCTTATCAGCGTAGCATCGAGCAGGCGGCCTTTTTGGCGGGCGGCAGTGATTATAGCGCCCCTGTTCAAACACTGGGGGACTTTATGAACGGCGTTTTGGTGCATGAGCCGAGTCGCATTCAGCCGACCTATCGCGGTGGCGTAAACGTCCGCGTATGTGACCTGTCCCGTGTGTTGCCCGATTACGTGACGCAGGGGCTGCGCTACGGTCTGGGCGTTTTTGACCGTAAGATCCGCGGCTTTGCCTGCCCGGATGCGATCTTGTCTGCGCCCGAGACGAGAACCTCGGCGCCGGTGCGTATTTTGAGAAATGAAGCGGCAACGGCCATAGGCCATGACCGCATCTATCCCTGCGGCGAGGGAGCCGGTTATGCCGGCGGTATTACCAGCGCGGCAGTTGACGGTGTGCACGTCGCGCAGGCCATCATGGCGCGGTATGCTCCCGTAGAATAACAAGTAATGACCGACGGCGTCGTCCATCGGTCTTTCAGATATTGAATGAGGATTGGAATGGAACGTAAGATCAAACGAAACAAGGTCTGGACGCAGCTTTACGTCGCGGATGATGCCGCCGAGGCTGCCGTACAGGAAATTGCAGATTCCCTTGGTCTGACAAAGCAGGCGGCCAAGGTGCTATATAATCGCGGATGTGCCGACTCCGTAGGGGCGCGGGCGTTTCTTGAGCAGAGCGCAGAGAAGATGCACGATCCTTTTTTGCTCCGTGATGTCGACCGTGCCGTGGCGCGTATTCGCCGCGCCGTCGATAATCACGAGCGCATCGCCATTTACGGCGACTACGACGTAGACGGTGTTACAGCCGTTAGTGTGCTGTATCTGTTTTTGTCCCGGCAGGGGGCTGACGTTGGGTATTATATCCCCAGCCGTATCCGTGACGGCTACGGCCTGACCACAAGCGCCATTGATATGCTGGCGCAGGAGAGAGGGGTCAACCTGATCATCACAGTGGATACGGGTATTACCGCCATCGAGGAGGTCAAGCACGCGGCGGAGCTGGGCGTGGATATGGTCATCACCGACCACCACGAATGCCATGCGGAGTTGCCCGAGGCTTGTGCCGTGGTCAACCCCCATCGCCCCGATTGCGACTATCCCTTCAAGGAGCTGGCCGGTGTCGGTGTCGTTTTCAAATTGCTTTGCGCCTATGAAATGACGCTGTGCCGCGAAAAAGGCATAGCACTGATCGAGGGCGCGCATCGCATCTGCTCCGAATATGCCGATTTGGTGGCGCTGGGCACCATTGCCGACGTCATGCCCATCGTGGATGAAAACCGCATCATCGTTTCCTACGGCCTTCATATGATCGCTAACACCCGTCGTCGCGGGCTGTCCGCGCTGATCGACGCGGCGCTGCCCAATACCCGTATGCGCGGCGGTTTCCCGGTGCCCCTGACGCCGGAGGAACGGGTACAACAGCGCAAAAAGCGCATCAATTCCGGCTTTGTTGGCTTTGGCCTGGCCCCTCGTATCAATGCGGCGGGGCGCATCAGCACGGCATCCAAGGCGGTAGAGTTGTTGCTGGCGGATACGGATGAGACAGCCGAGGCACTGGCACAGGAGCTTTGTGAGATCAACGTGCGCCGCCAGGTGGAGGAAAACAGAGTCGCCGAGCAGGCGTATGAAATGATCGAGCAGACGGTCGATTTTGAAAACGATCGCATCATCGTGCTGGACGGTGACCATTGGCCGCAGGGCATCGTGGGAATCGTATCCTCCCGCGTGACCGAACGATACGGGCTTCCTTCTATCCTCATTTCCTTTGACGGTTCCGTCAAGGACGGTATGCCTACCTCCGACGATATCGGTAAGGGCTCGGGACGTAGCGTCAAGGGCATGAACCTAGTAGAATCCCTGATGGCGTGCGAGGACCTACTGCTCAAATTCGGCGGTCACGAGTTAGCGGCGGGTATGTCCATTACCCGCGGAAATATTGAACGCTTCCGCCGCCGCATCAACGAGGTGGCGCGTGCACAGCTGGGGGATGAACCTCCGGCGGTGCAGCTTTATGCCGAGTGCGAGCTTACCTCCAAGGATATGACCATGCGCCTGTGTGAGGAGCTGGAGCGCATGGAGCCGTTTGGTGTCGCTAACCCCGTCCCGCAGTTTATTGCCCGGGATATGACGCTGTGCCGCATCATCGCCATGGGAGGCGGCAAGCATACCAAGCTGCTTTTGGAAAAAGACGGACTGTCCATCTACGCCGTTTATTTTGGTATGTCGCCGGCCATGCTTCATCTGACGGCCGGAGAGCGTGTGGACGTTCTGTTTCAGTTGAATATCAACGAATTTCAGGGTGAGAGAAGCCTGCAGATGATCGTGCAGGATATCTGTGAGAGTGAGTCCTCCCAGCGTGAGCAGAGCCGTATCCGGGAACGCTACGAGCAGATCCGCGCGGGTGCCTTGCTGGAGGAGGGCGAGGAGATCTATATCCCCGACCGCGATGATTTTGCGCTTGTTTATACCTTTTTGCGCCGAGAATTCCGGCAGGGAAATACCTCCTATTCCGACCGCGGCCTTCTGATGGCCATTGAGTCTGAGGCTCCCGGACGCCTGAATTACATTAAACTGAAATTCATTCTCCGCGTGCTCCAGGAGCTGCAGATCTGCGGCATACAGGAGCCCGAGGAGGGCTACTACATTTTCGATATTTATTTTAATCCGACCAAATGCCCGATCGACAAATCGTCGATCTTGAAAAAGCTTCGCAGTCAGTGTCGGAAAAAATAAGCCGCGTATATGATTGCGGTGACACGAAGGCAGGTGCTTTTATGGCCAGTCCGATCCATACGGATATATCCCGATTGCTCGTCATGCTGGCGGCAACGGGCAAAAATTACGATATAGAAAAAATCAAGCGCGCGTTTGAATATGCCAATGCCTTGCACGAGGGGCAGCGCCGCGCCAGTGGAGAAGCGTATATCTCTCATCCTATCGCCGTCGCTGAAATCGTCGGTGGCCTTGAATTGGATACCGATTCCATTTGTGCGGCACTCCTTCACGACACGGTAGAGGATTGTGCAGAAAAGACCAACCTCAAGGAGATCGAAAAGAAGTTTGGCAAGGACGTGGCACTCCTCGTTGACGGTCTGACCAAGATCGTGATGCTTCAGGTGGACGATAAAGAGGAAGCACATATCGAAAACCTGCGCAAGATGCTGCTGGCCATGTCGCATGACGTCCGTGTCATCTTCATCAAGCTGTGCGACCGCTTGCACAATATGCGCACCTTGGATGCCAAACCGGATAATAAGCGCCGGTTGACGGCCCTTGAGACCATGCAGGTGTACGCCCCCCTGGCTCACCGCCTGGGTATCCATAAGCTTAAGCTGGAATTGGAAAATCTCAGCCTTTCCTACCTCGATCCGATCGGATATACCGAGGTCAAGACCGACATTGAAAAGAAATACGGTCAGAACGTTGGATTTATTGAAAACATTCGCCGCTTGGTCGAGGACCGTCTCAAGGAAAACCACATCCACTTTGAACTGGAAGGACGTATCAAGTCGGTCTATTCGGTGTACCGAAAAATGTACAATCAAAATAAGAGCTTTGATGAAATTTACGACTTTTATGCGCTCCGCGTGATCGTGGAAAACGAAGCGGAGTGTTATTCGGTGTTGGGTTACATCCACGAGATGTTCAAATCCATCCCCGGTCGCTTTAAGGACTATATTTCAACCCCAAAGCCCAATATGTACCGCTCGCTTCACACCACCGTTATCGGACAGGACGGCATCCCCTTTGAGGTGCAGATCCGTACCTGGGAGATGCATCAGTTTGCCGAATACGGTATGGCGGCGCACTGGAAGTATAAGTCGGGCGCATCCTCGCGCGAGGAAATGAACAAAAAGCTGGAGTGGATCGCACGTCTGATCGAGACCGAGGACGGCACCCGCGACCCAGACGAATTTTTGCACGCTCTCAAAACGGATATTTTCCAGGACGAGGTTTTCGTCTTTACTCCCAAGGGAGACGTTATCGCCCTTCCGCAGGGCGCGACTGTCATCGACTTTGCCTACTCGATCCACTCGGCTGTCGGTAATAAGATGATCGGCGCCAAGATCAACGGTATGATCGTGCCCATCGACCGCTCGCCCGCCAACGGCGAGATCGTCGAGATCATCACTGCTTCTAACAGTAAGGGCCCCAGCCGCGACTGGCTCAACATCGTTCGCACCAGTGAGGCCAGAAATAAGATCCGCCAGTGGTTCAAAAAGGAAACACGGGTGGAGAACGTGGCGGCCGGCAAGAGCATGATCGACGGCGAAATGAAGAAATACGCCAAGGCACTGAGCGAGTCCGAGATCGGCGAGGTGGTCAATGCCGTTGCTAAGAAAATGGGCTACGCAACTGCCGACGATCTGTATAACACGCTGGGCTACGGCGGTGTTTCTGTCTCCAAGATTGCCATCAAGCTGCATGACGAGTACGTGCGCACCTACCGCGCCCGTGAGGTTGTGGAGCCCTTGGATAACGAGGCGCATGCAAAGGCCACCAATGAAAACGTGGCCGCCAATAAGCCCAAAAATCTCCGCTCCAACAGCGGTATCATTATCGACGGCGAAAGCGGATGTCAGGTCAAATTCGCCAAGTGCTGTAACCCTCTGCCGGGGGATAGCATTATCGGCTTTATTACCAAAGGATACGGCGTTTCCGTCCACAAGCGCGACTGCCCCAACGTTCAGCAGGGGTTGGATCGGGCAGAGAACGAGGGCCGCTGGATCACGGCCGATTGGGAACGCGGCGCCAATACGGCAGGCAAGGATCTGTATGAGGCGCATCTGCAGGTCCATACCGAAAACCGCATCGGCATGCTGGCGGCCGTCACCACAGCACTGGCCGAGATGAAGGTGTCTATCCTGCAGGTCAACTGTACCTCCCGTTCGGACGGTACCGCCCTGCATTCTATGAAGGTCAGCTGTAAGAATACCGAGCACTATACGTCCATCGTCTCGCGCCTGAAGGGCCTTGACGGTGTCATCGAGGTTGTGCGCGGATTTGCCACTTAACGTGTAAGGAGAACAATATTATGATCGCTGTAGTTCAACGCGTCAGTCGGGCGCAGGTAGCAGTTGACGGCAACGTCATCGGCTCGTGCGGCAAGGGACTGATGGTGCTGCTGGGTGTCGCCGCCAACGACGACGAGGCGGAGGCTCGTGCTCTTTGCCAAAAGCTGGTCAAGCTTCGCATTTTTACCGATGAAAACGATAAAATGAATCTCTCGATCCGCGATATTGGGGGCAGTATGCTGATCGTTTCCCAGTTCACGCTTCTGGCCGATACCTCGCATGGTAACCGCCCCAGCTTTATCGGCGCCGGCTCGCCCGCCCACGCCAAGGAGCTGTATGAGAAGTTCATTGATATGGTTCGTGCAGAAAATATTCCGGTCGAGTCGGGCGAGTTTGGCGCGGATATGGAGGTCACCATCATCAACGACGGCCCTGTCACCATCGTGATGAACTCGGCAGACTATAAAAAATAACGGATTTTGTTTTGACTGATTTCGCAAGGAAAGGTTGGTACGTATTCCCATGAAAGTTCAAATTGAAGGGAATATCAATGCATATTACGTGCAAATGCTGTGCATGATCTTTTTTCCCGGCACCAATTTCAAGCGCCAGGCGCAGGAGGAGGGCGAGCCCTCTTTGTTTGTGCGTGTGACGGAACGGGAGGATGGTTGTCATGCGTTTGCTATTATGACCGCCGACGGAAAGAGTGCGTCCGGTGAGCAGTTTACTCCGTATTCGCCCGATGCAACGAAGGAGAAAACGGCCAAGCTTGCGGTGGGTGCTGCTGTGATCACCGCAGGTGGCAAGCTGCTCGGCTATCGCCCCTCTTGGGGGATCATCACCGGAGTCCGTCCTGCTAAAATGGCTATGGACTGGCTTTCCAAGGGCAAGACGCCCGATGAGGTGCGGGATATTCTGGTGAAGGACTATTTTGCTATCCCTAAAAAAGCGGCACTTGCTACCGAGGTCGCGCTTTGTGAACGCGCTCTGATCGGTACGCCGGACAAGCGAGACTGTAGTATGTATATCTCCATTCCGTTTTGCCCCTCGCGCTGTGCCTATTGCTCCTTTGTTTCCTATACCTCCAAGCGCCTTTTGTCGCTCATTCCCGATTACTTGACGGTGTTGGTCGAGGACGTGCGCCGCTTGCTCGCCGAGATCCGCCGGCTGGGGCTCAATCTTAAGACAATCTATATCGGCGGCGGCACACCTACCATTCTGACACCCGACCAGCTCAGACTGCTTCTGTCTACGGTAGCAGAGGGCTGTGACGTCTCCTCACTGGAGGAATATACGCTGGAGTCAGGACGCCCGGACACCATTACGGCAGAAAAATTTGCCGTGGCCCGCGAGTACGGCATCAGCCGTGTCAGCGTCAATCCGCAGACGCTGTGCGATGACGTTCTCAAAAGAATCGGCCGCGAGCACACAGCCAAGGATTTTCTGCGCGCCTATGACATCGCCCGGGATGCCGGCATACAATGTATCAATACCGACCTGATCGCAGGTCTGCCGGGTGACAATTTTACCACCTTTGCCCGTTCCTTTGATAAAATACTGGATCTCAATCCCGAAAATATCACCGTACATACCTTTTGCGTCAAGAAGGCGGCGGACATCGTCCACCAAAGCGACGTTTACTCCCGCCACGGCGGCGACGCCGGTAAGTGCGTGGACTATACCCAGATCCGCGCCCCCAAGCGTGGCTACGTCCCGTATTATATGTATCGCCAAAAGAACACGGTAGGCAATTTTGAAAACGTCGGCTTTGCGCACCCCGGCATGGAGGGAAGATACAACATCTATATGATGGAAGAATATCACTCCATCTTTGCCGCAGGCGCGGGTGCCGTTACCAAGGTGGTGGATTACCGCCCCGATTCGGGCAAATCTCCCTTGATCGACCGCTATTTCAATCACAAATATCCCTTCGAATACCTGCGCGATCAAGGCAATGACGACAAGATCGCGTTTATCGAAAAATTCTATGAGGAGCGTGGTCTCCTCGGATAAGGAGGAGCCTTTTGAACATATACCGTGCCCCTTCCGTTTTTGAGACGGAACAAGACGCAAAAGCATATATCGCCGCCTGCGAGCATTCGTTTGAGGAGCAGGTCATTGACGTGTGCCGGGGACTGATCGATCATCCCGAGCTGCGGCTCATCGGTCTTTCCGGACCCACCTGCGCCGGCAAAACAACGGCGGCATCCTTGCTCATCCGACAACTTGAGGCTGCCGGACGGCGCGTGCATCTGATCTCGGTGGACGACTTTTTCCGCGAGCAACCGCACGGCACGGGGCGTCATGCCATGAACGATCCCGAAGCGGCCAAAAAGCTGGATTTTGACTCCATCGACGCCCTGGATTTCCCGCTGTTTTGCGCTTGTCTTGACGAACTGATGCACAAGGGACGCACCCGTATGCCAAGGTTCAATATAGGTGCCGGAACAAGAGAGGGCTTTGTCGATCTGGTCGCGCCCGATCCCGAGGATATTTTCCTCCTGGAGGGCATTCAAGTCGTATATCCCGAGATCAGCGCCTTGCTGCATCAATATAGTTACCGCAGTATTTTCATTCAACCGACAAGATCACTTTGCGTAGGCGGCGTAACCTACACGCCCAATGATATACGTCTGCTCAGACGATTGGTGCGGGATTATCATTTCCGTTCTTCGGAAGCGTCCTTTACCTTGTTTTTGTGGGACAGCGTAAGACAAAATGAGGAGAAAAACATTTTTCCTTACGTCGATTCCTGCGACGAACACCTGGATTCGCTCATGGGCTATGAGCTCGGCATGCTTCGACCTCACCTGGATCTGATCCTGTCTCAAATTCCTTTGTCGAGTGTGTATCGCAAAGCAGGCGATGCCATTCTCCATCATATAAAAAATGTGCAACCGCTGTCGGCTGCATGGTTGCCGCAGCACGCACTGTATCGGGAATTCGTGCCCATTGCCTAACGCAGGCTGCGCGACCTGATGAAAGGGGACTTTGAAAATGAAAATTTTGTTTAAGAATGCTCGACTCCTGCCTGAAATGATGCCCGAGGGGGCACGCCCGGAGGATACTGCTTTTGTTGTTGTTACCGACGATAAGATCACGTACGTAGGGGTCAACGAAATAGAAGACACCTTTGACCGTGTCATTGATTGCAAGGAAAACCTGCTCATGCCCGCCTTTTATAACGCGCATTGCCATGCTTCTATGACGCTGTTCCGCGGCTATGGTGAGGATCTTCCGCTTCGCCGCTGGCTGGATGAAAAAATATTGCCGGCAGAGGAGCGGCTCAATTTCCGTCGCGTCTATTACGGAGCCAAGCTTGCCATTGCCGAAATGATACGTAACGGTGTCGTTTCCTTCAGCGATATGTACTTCTTCCAGGACGCTACGGCAGAGGCCGTGCTGGAGGCCGGCATGAAGGCCAACATCTCCCGCAGCATCGTCTCCTTTGACCCGAACATCACAAAGGATGCCGACGAGAGATTTGCCGAGTCCGTCCGCCTGGTCGAGCAATACCACGGCGCGGGCGAGGGAAGACTGAAGGTGGATATGTCGTTGCACGCGGAGTATTCCAACGTCGACGCTTGTTGCCGTTACGTTGCCGAATACGCCAAGGAGCACGGTCTTGGCATGCAGCTTCACCTGTCCGAAACACAGGCAGAGCACGAGCAGTGCATTGAGCGCCACGGCATGACACCGGCGGCCTACTTTGCCTCCCTTGGCGTGTTCGACATTCCCACGACGGCGGCGCATTGCGTATACGTCACCGACGAGGATATTGCCATTTTGAAAGAAAAGGGCGTCACGCCCGTCCATAACCCCGTCAGCAACCTGAAATTGGGCAGTGGCGTCATGCGTCTGCGCGATATGCTGGATGCCGGGCTTAACGTTACTTTTGGAACGGACGGCGTGGCTTCTAATAACCAGTTGAGCATTCTGCGCGAGCTCCAAACGGCCGCCATTCTGCATAAAGGTGTCCACCGCGACCCCGAAAACATCCGCGCCGGTGAGCTTCCCGTGATCGCTACCCGCAACGGCGCGATCGCGCAGGGAAGAGAGGATTGCGGACTGCTCGAGGTTGGCGCCAAGGCCGATCTGATCATGATCGACCTCGCGGCCATCAATAATATTCCCAGCTATGACCTTGCCACGACGCTCGCATACAGTGCCAATACCTCCAATGTATTACTTACCATGTGCGACGGACGTATACTTTTTGAAAACGGCGAGTATACTTCGATTGATATCGAATGCCTGCGCTTCGAAGCAAGACAGATCATTCGACATTACTTCGATTGAAGTACCAACCGTTAAAGGAGTCAGGTAAGGAATGAAAGTAAGCGTCAGAACCAAATCAAATCGCCCCAATGCCGCAACGCCGCCCTGTGCTGATCGCGTCGAACAGCCGTCGGCGGCGGGGAAGGTCTTTCTCTCGGGCGTGATGGTTCTGACGCTTTCGACCGTACTGGTCAAGCTGATCGGCCTGTTTTATAAAATTCCCATGCTGCACTATCTGGGCAGCGAGGGCATGGGCTATTTCAATGCGGCGTACGAGTGGTATGGGACGCTGTGCGTCATTACCACGTCGGGGCTTCCGCTCGCTTCCTCCATGTTGATTGCCGAAGCGCGGGCGGCAGGAGATGCGAATAGCATCCGGCGCATCGAGCGCATGACGCTGGGGCTGTTTTTAACGCTTGGCACACTGGGGACGGCCCTGCTTTTGTTGGGTGCGCCCGCCATTGCCCGTATGATCGGCAGTCCCGACACCGCCTACGCCTTGGCGGCAGTTGCTCCGACCCTCTTTTTCTCTTGTCTGTCCGGCGCGTATCGAGGATACTTTCAGGGGCATCAGGATATGCTGCCCACGGCCATTTCGCAGATCATTGAGGCGTTGGGTAAGCTGATCTTGGGCCTTGGATTTGCTGTGTTTGCCTGGCGGCGCGGCATGAGTGCCCCCCATATTGCCGCCTGGGCGATGCTGGGACTGGGTATCGGCGTGGCAATCTCCGTCTTTTATCTGATCCTGCACCGACGCCGCTATGCGCCTGCCTGGCGAGAGGTTGCGTTGGAGAAAAAAACGATCGGAGCGGGGAAACGCTCGATGCGACGCCTGCTGTCTTTAGCCGTTCCAATGACCATCAGCTCCTCCGTTTTGTGTCTGACTCGCCTGTTTGATATGACCATGATCCTGCGTCGCTTGCAGGACGTTGGCTACGATACCGCCGGGGCAAACGCCCTTTACGGCGGCTATACCACCATGGCTGTCCCTATTTTTAATCTCATCCCGTCGCTGATCACTTCGGTGGCTCTGGCACTCGTGCCGACGCTTTCCTCGGCGATCGAAGCGGGGGATCGCGTATCACAAAGGACGACGGCGCAAAGCGCGGTTCGCTTGACGGCCCTTTTGGCTCTGCCGGCAACGCTGGCGGTGGCCATTTACAGTCGGACCATCCTGTCTCTTTTGTTTCGGGGCGAGATCAGCGCTGTGCAAGCGGCTTATCCCTTGCTGTCCATCTTGTCACTGTCTATTTTCTTTTCCAGCCTGATCACCGTGACGAATGCGATCTTACAAGCCTACGGGCACGTCACCATTCCCATCGTATCCATGCTGATCGGTTCGCTGGTCAAGTTGATCGGCGCTTATCTGCTCATCGGCCTCCCGGCGCTGAATATTTATGGCGCCCCCATCAGCACATTTTTGTGCGATTCGGTGATCGTGGGTATCAACCTCGTCATGATCGCCAAACACACCGACGTCCTGGGCTCGCTTCGCGCCTCTCTTGTGCGGCCGCTTTTGATTTCCTTGGTATCGGTCGGCCTGCCTGCCGTCGTTTATGCCTTGCTCGGACGGGCGGGATACTCTGAGATCGGATTGTTCTTGGCCGCCGTTCCCTTGACAGTCGCCCTCTTTGCCGTTCTCGGCATCCGATTTGGCTTGATCGGAGAGCAGGAGCTTTCCATGCTACCCCAAGGGATCGCCAAACGTCTGACGGCGCTCTTACACGCAACGCAACGCTGAGACGATGCTGTCATCGTCTCTCAAAAATAAGGAAGTACATAAAAAAGGAGTCAACACATGAACCAGTACGCATCTTGGCGTGACGAAACGATCGCACGCCTGCTTTCTCAAAAGAACTATTGTTTTTCCGATCTTTGTGATATCGTTACCATCCTGCGTGGCGAGGGAGGATGCCCATGGGATATCGAGCAGGACCATCACTCCATTCGCAAAGGAATGATCGAGGAGTGCTACGAGGTCGTCGAGGCCATCGACCGTGACGATCCGGTTCTGCTGCGGGAAGAGCTTGGCGACGTTCTGTTGCAGATCGTGTTCCACGCAGATATCGAAAAGGATGCGGGACGGTTCAACGTTGATGACGTCGCCAATGACGAATGCGTCAAAATGATCCACCGTCATCCTCACGTTTTCGGGCAGGTCAAGGCAGATACCTCCGAGCAGGTGCTGGCCAACTGGGAGGTCATTAAAACCGAAGAAAAACAGCGCGTATCGCTGTCCGACCAGCTGGAGGCTATTCCAAACATCCTGCCTGCTTTGATGCGCGCCCAAAAGGTCAGTAAGAAGGCGGCAATCGATGCCGATAGCGACACGTATGCGCTGATTGACACCTTGAAAGAGCAGGTGGAAGCGCTGGGTGCTATGACCGAAAAAGAGGCACAGTCAAAGATGCTGGGGCAAGCTCTTTTCGGCCTGACGACGCTGGCCAGACGACTGGATTTGGATGCCGAGGAGTGCTTGAGTGCCCATACCGATCGCTTGATCAAAAGCGTAAAATAATGTGCAAATTCCCGACAGGCGGAAATATGGTCAAAAAACGCAAAAAATTCTTTGAAAAGTAAAAGAAAAAAACGAAAAAACCCTTGAAAACATGGAAAAAATATGATATACTTAAGAAAAAGTGAGCTGTGAAGCATGATACTTTTTTCAATATATGAAAGGATGCAAAAAAATGAACAAATCTCAACTGATCGAAGCAGTAGCCGCTAAGGGCGGTATGAAGAAGAAGGACGCAGAGGTTGCTGTCAACGCTGTTACCGAGACCATCGCTGAGGCACTGAAGAACGGCGAAAAGGTTCAGCTGGTTGGCTTTGGTACCTTCGAGGTTAAGGCTCGCGGTGCAAGAACCGGCCGTAACCCCAAGACCGGCGAGACCATCGAGGTTCCCGCAAGCAAGCACCCCGCATTCAGCGCCAGCAAGGCTCTGAAGGATCAGCTCAACTGAGTTGTCCCGCCTCCATCTGACGATGGATTGATTGTTCCATGAGATTGGACAAATTTCTGAAGGTGTCCCGTGTCATCAAACGCCGTACCGTGGCCAATGAGGCCTGTGACAACGCTCACGTATCGGTCAATGGCCGTCCTGCCAAGGCGTCGTATGATGTCAAGGTAGGGGATGTGCTCGAGATCACCTTTGGTCAGCGTACTCTGAAAATCCGGGTCATTTGCGTGCAGGAGCACGTAACCAAAGCCGGCGCGACCGAACTTTACGAGGTCGTGGAATAACAGAAACTGCTCCCGCATATATTTCATCAGAATGTATGCGGGAGGGTTATTATGAGTGAAAATAGGCGAGAAGGAATACAGTCGGAGCATGGCTTTGTTGTCAAAGAAAGAGCCCACGTGCAGATCCACGGCATGACCGAGGTGCTCAGCTTCGATGAAAATAACGTTTCGCTGGCGACCACCAGTGGGAATATGAACATTGAGGGCTCCGAGTTGCGCGTGAACGTGCTGGACGTTAAGGAAGGCACGGTAACGGTCGACGGGCATATTGACAGTATTTACTACCAGGATTCCGAGCCGACAGCGCCCTCGCGCGGCTTGTTTGGAAAACTGTTTCACTGACCGTGGAGGTATCGCAAAAGGCATTGGCCTTTATGCTGGGCTGCTCTCTGATATGCGGCTTTTTACTGGGCGTCCTTTACGACCTGATGCAGTGCCTATGTCGCGGTCACAGCCTAAGTGCCGTACCTTGGGTTAAACGATGGATAGGAAGGATCCCTATGCCGCACGGCAAAGGACGTCGCTTGACCGATCCCCAAAAAACGGGAAAGGCCAAGGCTATATGTGAGGTAGTATCACTGGTTTTCTCCGACGTTGGCTTCTGCCTGTTGTTCGCCGTTGTGATGATCGTATTGCTGTATTATACCAACGATGGACAGTTCCGGCTGAGCGCGGTGGCGGCGAGTCTGATCGGATTTGGACTATACCGATGTACGGCAAGGCGCCTGTTGGGACCGTTGCTCCTGCTCATACGAGCGGTGCTGTGGGCTGTTGTGTGCTGGACGGTGGTTATCGTAACGTATCCCGTACGCCGCGTGTCGCTTTGGCTGTGGTCACTGATTGCCCCTTTAGCAAGGCGTATCATTTTGATGTGCCGCAGAGGGTGGGCGGCGTTTGTAAACCGTGCGTTAACTATTTTGTCACGTATTTTCAAACCAAGGCCGCAAGCCCCTGTCCCTCCGCCTACATTAGCGGAACGGATCCGACAAACAGGGGAGATCCGACACGGCTTTGTGTCAGGACGAAAATATAAATAAGAAGATAATCCAAGGCTTGCCTTGGCAATGATAAAGGATGAAGAAAGGAGGGAACTCCCATGGATGAGAACAATAACGGCAGCGTGCCTGTACGCAAAAGAAATGCAAGTCTTAGCTTGGGACTTCGCTGCTTTCTTTTGCTGATTTTGGTGATCTCGGTCGCTGTGTTTGCGTCGCGTATGCTGGAATATACGAGGCTTAACGAGCAAAAGAAGGATCTGGAAAATCAAAAGGAGCAATATCAGGCTCAGATCGATAAAATGAACCATTACAGCAACGGCTCGATCGATTACGAGGATATTGTTCGTATCGCCCGTGAGAAGTTCAACCTTGTTTTCCCGGATGACACGATCATCTATTCTGATCAGTCAGCCTCGGGGCAGAAGTGAGGTGCGGGTGATGGAGAAAAAAGCAACCGGTAAGATCATCGCGCAAAACAAAAAAGCGTGGCATGAATATTTTGTCGAGGAAACGTACGAGGCCGGGATCGAACTGTTTGGCACCGAGGTCAAGAGCCTGCGGGCGGGCAACGTCAATCTCAAGGATTCGTACTGTTCCATCGACAACGGCGAATTGTTCGTGCGTCAGATGCACGTCAGCCCCTATGAGCACGGCAATATCTTCAACCGAGACCCTCTGCGTCCCAGAAAACTGCTGATGCACAAGCGCGAGATCCTTAAGCTGTTTGGCCTGGTAGCCCAAAAGGGCTATACCTTGGTGCCGCTTCAGCTGTATTTCAAGGGATCCAACGTCAAGGTCCAGGTGGGACTTTGTCGGGGCAAAAAGCTGTACGACAAGCGCGATGCCGCTGCCGAAAAGCAGGCCAGCCGCGACATCGACAGACAAATGAAAAGCAAGCAATATACGGATTGAATCAAGAGGAGCATATCCCAAAGATATGTTCCTCTTTTTTTGTCGCATAACCCTTGACGCCTATGAGGAAATGTGCTATCATATATCTGCGTAATTTTGCCTTACAGGAGGTCCTTATGGCAGAACAAAAGACGTATTATCTTGCCGTGGATATCGGCGCGTCCAGCGGTCGGCATATGCTTGGCTGGATGGAGAACGATAAGCTTTGCCTGGAGGAGATCTACCGTTTTCCCAACGGTGCATCTCCCAAGAACGGTTCGCTGTGTTGGGACGGCGAGGCGCTGTATCACCATCTGATCGCAGGGCTTGCAGCCTGCCGCGACAAGGGCAAAATTCCTTCCTATATGGCCATTGATACCTGGGGCGTGGATTACGCCCTGTTGGATGAAAAAGGGGAGCTGATCGGCGCTCTGACGGCTTATCGCGACGATCGCACCGTCGGCATGGATGAAGAGGTCCGCCGCCTGGTGCCCGATGAGGAGCTGTACCGCCGCACGGGCATTCAAAAGCTGTCCTTCAATACGGTTTATCAGTTGATGGCACACAAATTGCAAAAGCCGGACGAGCTCGCGCGTGCCAAGACCTTTTTGATGGTCCCCGATTATCTCAATTACTGCCTGACGGGACAGCGCGCCGTGGAATATACCGACGCCTCCACGACCGCTCTTGTGGATGTTAAGACAGGAGATTGGGATAGGGAACTGTTACAAAAGCTGGGATATCCTTCTGATATTTTCCCGGCCATCTCTCGTCCCGGTACGATCCTTGGCGGCTTGAAGCCGGAGATCGTGCAACAGATCGGCTTTGACCTGCAGGTCATCCTGCCGCCCTCTCACGATACCGCCTCTGCCGTGTTGGCGCTCCCCACCGAACGCGAGGATGCCGCCTATCTCAGCTCAGGCACCTGGTCGCTCATGGGCGTGGAACGCACCGAGCCTGCCAACGACGAGAACTCTCGCCGCTCCAACTTTACCAACGAGGGCGGCTATGATATGCGTTACCGCTACCTCAAAAACATTATGGGCCTTTGGATGATCCAATCGGTCCGCCGTGAGTTGGACGGACGCTACGGCTTTGGAGCGTTGTCTGCCATAGCAAGGGCGTATGGCGAGCCCGATTGCCGCGTGAACGTCAACGATGATGCCTTTTTGGCACCGGAGAGTATGATAGAGGCGGTTAAGACCGCTTGCGGCAAGCCGAACATGGAGCTTTGTGAGGTTTTGGCTGTTATCTATTACAGCCTGGCCGAGGCTTACCGAGATACGCTGGATGAATTGGAGGCTCGCACGGGACGAGAGCTCGGGGCACTCTACATCATCGGCGGCGGAAGTCAGGATACCTATCTGAACGAGCTGACCGCCAAGATCAGCGGTCGCCAGGTCTACACCGGCGTGGTGGAGGCCACGGCAACGGGCAATCTGCTCTGTCAGATGCTAGCCACGGGCATCTTCTCCGATCGGAGAGAGGCAAGAGATACCGTCGCCCGTTCCTTTGACGTCAAACAAACCATCGTAACGATATAAAGTGAGGATATTAACATGGCTTTTGATGCTTATACTTATGCAAAAGAAAAATTCGCCGCTCTTGGTATCGACACCGACGCGGTGATCGAAAACGTTCGCAATATTCCCATCTCTCTGCATTGCTGGCAAGGCGATGACGTCGGCGGCTTTGACTCGGATATGGCCCTTTCGGGCGGCATCCAGACGACGGGCAACTATCCCGGTAAGGCCAAGACTCCCGAGCAGCTCATGGCTGATATGGACGTGGCCATCAAAAACATCGGCGGCGTCATCAAGCTCAACCTGCACGCCAGCTACGCCATTTTTGAGAAGGGCGAATACGCGGATCGCAACGCACTGGAGCCCAAGCATTTTGCTCCTTGGGTCGCGTTCGCCAAGGAACGGGGCATGGGCATCGACTTCAACCCCACCTTCTTCTCGCATCCCAAGGCCAGCGAGTTCACGCTCTCCTCGCCCGACGAGGATATCCGCAAATTCTGGGTGGAGCACGGCAAGTGCTGCCTTCGTATTTCGGAATATTTTGCACGCGAGACGGGCATTCCCTGTGTCATGAACATTTGGATCCCCGACGGCTATAAGGACATTCCCGCCGACCGTATCGCCCCCCGTGAGCGCTTTGCCCGCTCGCTGGACGAAATGCTGGCCGAGCCGTATGACCGCACGCTGGTCTATCCTTGCCTGGAATCCAAGGTGTTTGGCATCGGTCTTGAATCCTACACGGTCGGCTCTGCCGAGTTCACCCTGAGCTATGCCGCCAAGAAGGGCATCATGCCCTTGATGGACAACGGTCACTATCATCCCACCGAAATGGTGTCGGATAAGATATCCTCTCTGCTTTTGTTTAACGAAAAGGTCGCCCTTCACGTTACCCGTGCCGTGCGTTGGGACTCCGACCACGTGGTCAGACTTGACGACGAGACCCGCGAGATCGCCAAGGAGATCGTGGCCAGCGGCCGCGTCGGTGATTTTGCGCTTGCTCTGGACTATTTTGACGCCAGCATCAACCGTGTCGCAGCGTGGATCGTCGGCGCACGTAACTTCCGCAAGGCACTGCTGGAGGCGATGCTGATGCCGCACGATGCCTGGAAGGCGATGCAGAACGCGGGCCGCATGACCGAGCTGCTTGTCCGCCAGGAGGAGTGGAAGACGTTGCCCACGGGCGAGGTCTGGGCAGAGTTCTGCCGCCGCGCCGGTGTGCCCGAGGATGGCGAATGGTTCGATCGCATTATGAAGTATGAGCAAGACGTACAGCTTGCACGTTGAGACAAGGAGTAGGAAAGCAATGGAAGTTTTACAGGCAAAATTCGTCCGTCAGTTTGTCGAGATGGCAAACGATGGCTACAATCACGGATATCACGAGCGCAACGGCGGTAATCTGTCGTATTGGATCCTGCCCGAGGAGATCGAAGAGGTCCGTGCACATCTTTTCCCCAGCCGCCCCTGGATGGACATCGGAACGGAGGTCCCCGAGCTTGCCGGCGAGTATTTTCTCGTCAGCGGTACGGGCTGCTTCTTCCGTCATATCAAGGACGATACCGTCAACACCTGCGGCATCATCGAGGTCGATCCCACGGGCGAGAAGTTCCGCATTCTCTGGGGCTTTGAAAGCGGCGGCCGTCCCACAAGTGAATTGCCGGCGCACCTGATGAACCACGCCGTCAAAAAGGGAACGACGGGTTCTAAGAATCGCGTCATTTATCACAGCCACCCTGCCAACCTCATCGCGCTGACCTTCTTGCTCCCCCTCAACGACGCCGCCTTTACCAAGGAGCTCTGGCAGATGATGACGGAATGTCCCGTCATTTTCCCCGACGGCATCGGCGTTCTGCCTTGGATGGTCCCGGGGCAGAAGGAGATCGCTGTAGCAACCTCCAAGAAAATGAAGGACTACAACGCCGTCGTTTGGGCGCACCACGGCATTTTCGTGTCGGGCACGACCTTCGACGAAGCGTTTGGCCTGTGCCATACCATCGAGAAGAGCGCCGAGATCGCCGTCAAGGTGCGCTCGGTCTCCCACAGCAAGCTGCAGACCATCACGCGCCCCATGCTGCGTGAATTGGCCGCCGCCTTCAAGATCAAGCTGGCTGAGATCTTCATGAGATAATAGCTACATTTATTTTCCTTATCGTTTCTTATCGTCCAAATGCAATTTTTTCAATTATTTTGAAAAAACGGGAACATTTTGACTTTTTTTACGTCTATATCAGTGAGAACTGCAACGATATGACCCGAAAGGAGCTTTTCTATGAAAAAAATCATTTGTTTATGTCTTGTCTTTTTGCTTTGCTTTGGATTGATTGGATGCCAAAAGAAAACGGGGCTCTCGTATATTCCCGATTGGCGAATGGAAACGATAACCATGGAACCGGATGAATATGAGTATATTAATGCTGGTGAGGTTGTCGAAGTGCTTGAATCGGGCGTGTTGGATCTGAAACTTTATTCCAGAGACGCAGATGCCTGGGGTGAGACCGTATACGTCATTACTGACGATGCGGATGAGTGGTGCGTGGGAGATTTCGTAGGAGTCAAGTTTTCCAAGGCCCAGCGCCCTTACAACAAGTGGAAAAATGTAAGAATTTATGCCGATAAGGTATTTGCGTATGCGCCGGATGCTAAGCCAATCATCTATCTCTACCCTGAATCACCCACCCTCTGCTCGGTCAAGGTGACCTTGAATGGGGAATTGACCTGCACCTATCCCGCCCACGGCGAGCACGGTTGGCAGAATTTCACGGCTTACCCCGACGGCACACTTGTTTTTCCCGACGGCAAGGAGTATTACGCGCTCTACTGGGAGGGCCTTCAGCAAGCCGATTGGGATTTCTCAAAGGGCTTTTGCGTGCGCGGAGAGGACACGGCCCAATTCCTTGAATGGGCGCTGGCGGCACAGGGACTTACAGCCCGTGAAGCCAACGAGTTCATCGTCTATTGGCTGCCCCTGATGCAGGAGAACGCCTATAGCGTCATTTCCTTCCAAACCACCACATACACCGAAGGGGTGTCTCTTGACATTACGCCTGCCCCCGACAGTCTGCTCCGTGTCTTTATGGCTTACTATGCCACTGACACAGCGGTGGCTATCGAGCCCCAGACCTTCCATGGCTTCGACCGCCACGGCTTTACCGTCGTGGAGTGGGGCGGAAGCCAAACTATAAAGCCTTAATTTTATAACGAACAGCCGCACGTCATTACGGTGTGCGGCTGTCATTGTTTTTGATAAAAAAGCTCCCAATCCAGCGAGTATCCCGTTTTCTCAATGCGCCGAACACGTGCAGCAGGACGGCATATAAAAACAGGGCCATCAAAAAGAGAAACACAAGCTGTGCCGTTTGCGTGATGGGGGTCAAGGCTACCGGGCAGAGCGCAAAGATCAATCTGGTGATACTGGTAGCCCCTACGATCGAGAGGAGCGGCTTGATTACCAGGGAAATAACGGCGGGGCGCAGATCGGTTCGGTTGAGGAGACGCACGATGCTCAAGGCGGCGTTGAGGATTTCGGTGGCGTATATAGCGATGATGTAGCCCATAATACCAAGCGTCGGCGTCAGTAACCATACAAGAGCGAGCGACGCGGCGGCGTCGATGATGTTGACCTTCATGGAATACACCTGCTCGCCCAGCCCCTTCAGAATGGCATCCGTGGCGCTGTCCATGTACATGACGGGGACAAGAGGGGCAAGCAGGCGAATGTAGACCGCCGCCTCGCGGCTGTCGTAGAGCGCCATGCCGAGCTCATGCGAGAAGGCGATCATCAGCCCCGACGCACCGATGGCGTAGAGAAGCGTCCAGCGAAAAACGGTATGCGTCATACTGCGGATATTGCTGTCCTCACCGCGCACGTGTGCCTCCGTCACCTCAGGAATGAGTAAGCCGGCAAAGGCTCCAAGAAGGGCGCAGGGGAACAAAAGAACCGGAAGAGCCATGCTTTGCACCTGGCCGTAAGCCGCAAGTGCGGTGCTCGAGGTGTGACCGTGGCGTTCAAGACCTATGGGAATGAAGGTGTGCTGCAACGTGATCAGCCCGGAGCGGGCGTAGGCCGCTATGGCAACCGGCAGGGTGATGCCCAGCAGTTTCCGCGCGATTTCCGCGTATGACATCGAGCAAGCGCTGTGGGACATGCTCGGGAAATGCTTGCTTCGGTCGAACAGATAAAGGATCGTCAGAGCAACGCCCGAGAATACGTCAGCCAACGTGGCGCTCAAGGCCAGTGCCAGCAGAGCTCCTTCCAATCCTCGTCCTGACAAGCGATCCAATAAAAGCAGCGTCAGCGCAATGCGAATGACTTCCTCAGGCAACTGCACCGAAGCGCTTTTGTACACCCGTCTGACGGCAACAAAGTAGCCGGACAGGCAGGCGGACAGTGCAATAAAGGGAAGAGAAATGCCCAAAATGCGCAAAGGGAGGACGGTGCGTGCGTCACGGATCCAATGCTGAGCGATCGTGGGCGCGAAGAGAAGGAGCATGGTGGCTGACAAAAGACCGAAAAAAAGAGCGTGCGTGATACTGCAACGAAGAGACCTATGGACAAAGACAGAGTCCCGGCGTCCCAATCCTTGCGCGCAAAGCCGGGTACAGCCCAGCTGAATCCCCGACATGGCAAGCGTCACGGCAAAGCCGCCCACACCCCCGATCAAAGAGGACACCCCAAGCGCTTCTGCTCCCACGCGGGAAGCGATGATCATTTGCGACAGAACACCAACGCTTCGCAAAAGCAGGGAAACACCGCTCAGAAGCAATCCCTGCATCATAAAACGACGCTTTTGCTGTATGAAGACCGCCTCCCATTCATCCATTTTCTTTTCATTATATGTCGTATCTTGCGATGATAGAACGCTTGCTTTGACGGAGATGATGCGTTGTATATAGTGACAAATCTGCCGAGAAAAATGACGAAAAAAACAGCGAATTTTTTTGCGATTGGAGGTTGACATCCGGCAGGGTCAGTATTATAATGTTCCCATCACGCAACGAGGAGAATGATCATGGTGAAACATATTTGTCAGTTGTGCGGGTACGAATATGATCCCCGCCGGGGCGACGCAGAAAACGACATTGAAGCCGGAACCGACTTTGAGGACATTGCACCCGATTGGACGTGTCCCTTGTGCGGCGCAGGCAAGGATGATTTTGATTGCGTTCCGGTCGAGGACGACTCGGACGAGGATTTCGAATAACCAAACAAGCGGAGATTTCGGTTTGTACCGCTCATTGTGTACACCGTAGGTCTCCGCTTTTGCTTTGCCATTCTGACTAGCCCTTGACAAAATGAGCCAAAGAATGGTATACTAATAGCAATATGGGACGAGAGCCTTGTAGGGCTTTTGTCGGAAAGCGGTGCCATAAATGAATGAAAAAACAGTCCTTGTCGTTGACGGAAACAGTATACTCAACCGTGCCTTTTACGGCATCCGTGCGCTGTCTACCCGCGACGGCCAGCCGACCAATGCCATATACGGAATGATCAACATCATCAGCCGTCATTTCGAGGCACTTTCGCCCGAATATGCGGTGATTGCCTTTGACCTCAAGGCCCCCACCTTCCGCCATAAGATGTATGACGAATATAAGGCAGGCCGCCGCCCAACGCCGGAAGAGCTGCTTGCCCAGTTTGATCTTGCCAAGCAGTGCGCCCGTGCCCTTGGCTTTCACGTCTTGGAAATGGAAGGCTATGAGGCGGATGATATACTCGGTACCATCGCCACACATGCCGCAAGACAGCATATGCCGTGTTACCTGGTCACGGGAGACAGAGACGCCTTGCAGCTGATCGACCCCTGTGTCCACGTTCTCCTGGCCACCAATAACGATACCATTGATTACACTGAAACGGTGTTTTTTGAGAAATATGGTGTCAGGCCGGACCAGTATGTCGACGTTAAGGCGTTGATGGGCGATGCGTCTGACCATATTCCCGGCGTACCGGGCATTGGCGAAAAGACGGCGCTTAAGCTGATCGCCGACTACGGCTCCCTCGACGGCGTGTACGAGGCACTCCCCACGGCAAAGCTGACGCCGTCGGTCCGCTCCAAGCTGGAGGCGGGACGAGACAGCGCGTATCTTTCCCAAAAGCTGGCCCGCATCTGTCGGGAAGTCCCCCTGGACGAAACACTTGCCGCATACCAAACTGACGGCGTTGACCGTCCTATGGCTCTCGCCCTCTTTACTCGCTTGGAGTTTTCCGCGCATATCAAACGCATGGGCTTGACCGAGGCGGATGCCACCAAAGGAGTGGAGGCAGAAGAGAAGCCGACCCAACCGTCCAAGATTGTGACGGCGAAGGAGCTTCCGAGCCTGTTTTCTTTGACGGAGTCGTTTGGTATGGCATATGGCGGAGAGGGAATTGCCTTTTACGACGGACAAACCCATGCCTCTCTCCCCATGGATGGCCTTGAGGAGCCCGATAAAGCCTTTTTGAGCGACTTTCTGGCTCGATGTGAGAAAGTCATCTGCCACGATGCCAAGGCCCTCTACCACGCTCTGGACAGGCATGGCGTGCATTTCAGAAATTGCGCCTTTGATACCATGCTGGCGGCCTACGTCATCAACGCAGGAGACGGTGCATACGATGCGCCCCGCCTTGCACTGGCATATCTTGGCGAGGTGCTCACGGAACAGACCTGCATGGCACAAACTGCCTATCGCCTGTATCCTGCGTTGGTACAAAAGGTAGAGGAGAGCGAGCAGAGCCACGTTCTTTATGATATTGAAATGCCGCTTTGCGCGGTGTTGACCGATATGGAGCGGGAAGGCTTCCGTCTCAACTGCGAGGGCATCCGTGCGTATGGTGAACAGCTGGATACGGTGGCCGCTGAGTTGGAGAGCCGCGTGTTCACCTACGTCGGCAAGCAGTTCAATCTCAATTCCCCCAAGCAGCTGGGTGAGGTGCTGTTCGGCGAGGACGGTCTCCGTCTGCCTGCCCCTAAAAAAACCAAAACGGGCTATTCCACCAGCGCAGAGGTTTTGGAAAAGCTGCGCCCCTATCATCCGATCATCGAGGATATCCTGGATTACCGCCAGGTGACTAAGCTTAAGAGCACCTATGTCGATGGCCTGTTGCGTGTTGTGGATGAGGACGGCCAGGTTCATACCACCTTCAAGCAGACGGGTACGGCCACGGGACGTCTTTCCTCGGCAGAGCCCAATCTGCAAAATATCCCCATTCGCACAGAACTTGGCAGGGAACTGCGCCGTTTCTTTATTCCAAGCAAACCGGGATACGTCCTGATCGATGCCGACTATTCCCAGATCGAATTACGCCTTTTGGCCGCACTGACCGAGGACGAAAACATGTGCCGTGCCTTCCGCGAGGGACAGGATATTCATACCTCCACTGCGTCCAAGGTGTTCGGTGTCGCGCCTGAGGACGTCACGATTGAGATGCGCAAGCGATCCAAGGCGGTCAATTTCGGCATTCTTTACGGTATGGGAGATTTTTCTCTTGCCGAGGATCTGCACATTACCCGCAAACAGGCCAAGGAATATATCGACAACTATCTGTCCTCCTATCCTAAGATCGACGCGTATCTGCACGACATCAAAAAGAGCGCCGCCGAGCAAGGGTACGTCACGACCATGCTGGGTCGTCGCCGCTATATCCCCGAGCTTTCCTCGTCCAATAAGATGGTACAGCACTTTGGTGAGCGCGTGGCCATGAATAGCCCCATCCAGGGTTCGGCCGCCGATATCATCAAACTGGCCATGATCGCCGTTCACCGTCGCTTAAAAGAAAGCGGCATGGACGCCAAGCTCATCCTTCAGGTGCATGACGAGTTACTCATCGAAGCCGCCGCCGACTGCCGCGATGAAGCATTGGCACTGCTCCGTGAGGAAATGGAAAACGCCGTCTCTCTCTGCGTTCCGCTGGATGTCAGCGTGGCCGTGGGAGAAAACTGGTACGACGCGAAATAAATACAAAAGCAAGGTGCGCTTACGTACCTTGCTTTTATGTTATCGTAACGTATTCAAATACCGCTTGACTTGGCGACGATTGTGAAAGATCACGACCGTCGTTCCATCCTGTGCGGCTTGCTCCAGAAGCGAGTGATAGCGCTCTCTGTGCGCCTTGTTGAAGCCAAGAATGCTTTTGTAAAAGGAGAGATCAAATCTCTCGCGACAATCTCCACCCATGTCGTCGCGCACGCGTCCGAGATTGGTCAGCACCCGCCACGTCACGCCCCAAAGACAGCGCAGCGTGGAAAAATCGAAATAAAACACGGTGTCGCAATAGGAGAGGCGATAAGGGATGGTGCGATTATAGTTGCCGTCGATGATCCAGGTGTCCTTTTCCAGTTCTGCTTGCAACAGGGTATCAAATTCTTCACGTGAGCGGGTTTGCCAATGACCGTGCCATAGCAGTCTGTCCAGATGGACAAGAGGAAGCTTCGTCATAGCAGCCAACTGCCTGGCAAAGGTGGATTTTCCACTGCCGTTTCCGCCGATGATGATGACGCGATTCATGTAACCTCCTTGATGATCATAAATTTCGAACGTACATTCTGCTTTTTTGAGACTCGCCGTTGCCTTGAACCATGCAGACAAATTCCCAACCATATCGCTCATAAAACGAAGTGTGGTCGGTCACAAGGTACAACTGCTTCATGCCCGCCTCCTTCATATCATTGCAAACGAAGTCCAGCAGTTTGCCTGCCATTCCTTGCCCACGGGCATCAGGCTCGACGAACAGGGCACATACGTTGGGCGCAAGATCGGGACGGTCGTGAAAATCGTTTTCGATAACGCCGACACCGCCGATGATTCGGTCGTCTTGCATGGCGACGTACCAGGCAGGGACGGCACCTTTGCTCTCAAGACAGGTATCCATGCTATCTTGATAAGCCTCGCGCGGAATGCCCCATTTTTGGTGGAACCACGTGGCCATTGACTCCTTCATTTCTGGTCGGTCGGTCAGTTTTACAATTTTATTATTCATCATAACTACCTCACACACTATATTAAAGGCACCGCTATTGCGGTGGGGGCGGTTTGCATCGTATGGCAATATTCCGTTTCGCGCCGAAACGGAATATTGGGGGCGGTGGAACAGAAGTAATAAAGTCGATGTTATGATATTCGCCGCCGGGATTCGGACCACCGCGCTCACTGGCGTTCGCGCACAAGCTTTGCCTTGGCGGCTGAACACCGCCATTTCGGCTTGCGCCGAAAACGGCAAACTTGCGTTCGGCAGCCTCGTCCGACCTACTCCACCAATAGAAAAGACCACCCGATGGGTGGTCTTTTGTATTGGTGGGAGCGGGTGGATTCGGACCACCGAAGTCAGTGACAACAGATTTACAGTCTGCCCCCTTTGGCCGCTCGGGAACGCTCCCATGTTGGTTCACAACGCTATGTATTATACCAAATGCAACGGGATTTGTCAATACCTTTTTCAAATATTTTTCAGCAATTTTTTTATTCTTTTTTTACCTGTCAAAAAGATCAAAAAGGGTAGACAAACCGGACAAAAAGTGTTAAAATGACATCAACAAGACAACGCAAGGAGAATGCTTATGTCAAGAATTATGATCACCTCGGATCTGCATTATTGCGAGCCCGTTTGGTACGAGGTTACCAGCGAGGATCGCATGGCAAGACTGATCCGTGATTTGAACGCAGAATATGAGAAAGAGCCCTTTGATATGCTACTTATGCTAGGCGATTATTCATTAGATTTTTGGGTGTTTCCACCCTATGGTTCGGTGCTTAATCGCGGCGTGTCCTATACCGAAAAATTCATGGCGGACGTCTATCCTCACCTGCCGCCCTGTCCCAAGCACATGATTGCAGGCAATCACGAGCAATACGGCAATGAAAACTGGAAGCGCATCACCGGCCACGAGCGCCGCATGACCGTTCCGTATGGTGATTATCTGTTTGTTATTCTTGATAATTTCGGTGGCGACCTTGACCCGACGGACAACAGCGACGGCACCTACACCCCCTCGGACATTTCCTATATCCGCGAGCAAATGGCGGCCTATCCCGATACCAAGGTGTTTTTGTGCGCCCATGACTTCAACATGGAAAAGGAACCGCAGGAATTTTGCGAGCTGTTAAAAACGGAGGAGCGTATCATCTGCTTGTTTGCCGGGCATACCCACCGTTCCGACATCACCGACCTTGGCGAAGACTGCGGTCACAAGTGCCTCATCCGTGACGGGCAGTTCTCCTATTCCCGCGATATTGAAAACAGCCGCTGGGGATGGCGCGAGCTTCGCTTCTGCGACGACGGAAGCGTCACAACGGCCTACATAACCCCCGACAGCGATATGGTCTTGGGTGGCGAGATGTGCCATCATGAGGCCGGCAGACAAGACGAGATGGTGCTGATCGCACCGAGCAAATGAAAGGAAGGGTAAAACGATGATTTTTGACAAATACGACCGCATTGTGTTCGCAGGCGACTCCGTGACCGAGATGAGAAGCCAGAACCCTGTTGGCGAGGGCTTGTTTGATGCCTTGGGCTTTGGCTACGTCCGCATGGTTGAGAACCTGCTTATGTCCATCTATCCTGAATACAACATTCGCGTCACCAACTCCGGCGTCGGCGGCAACACCAGCCGAGACCTGCTCAACCGCTGGGAGCGCGACGTTCTGAACCTCAATCCCGACTGGGTCAGCATTATGGTCGGTATCAACGACGTGTGGCGCCAGTTTGACACGCCCGCTATGCCCGATCGTGCCGTAACACCTGCGCAGTACGAGCAAAACGTCGAGAGCATGATCCAGTCGCTCAAGGGACGCGTCAAGGGCATTTTCCTGATGACTCCTTACTACATGGAGCCAAACCCTGCCGATACCATGAGAGCCCGTATGGATGAGTACGGCGCGATTTGCAAGAGACTGGCAGAAAAGCACGGCTGTGTATTCATCGACACGCAGGCTATGTTTGACCGCTATTTTGCCCATCAGCATTCCACCTTTATCGCATGGGACAGAGTGCATCCCAATCAGATCGGCGCGATGCTCATTGCACGCGAATTTTTGAAGCATTGCGGCTTTGATTATAACCACGAGGCGTGAATATAAGGAAAAACCGTTACGAAGCCAAAGCTTCGTAACGGTTTTTGTGTCAATTTTAACACTGCCGCATCAGACGGATATAAAACTCGGTCGCGCGCGCCACGCAATCGACGCGGATGCGCTCGTTATGACCGTGGATGCTCTTGCGTTCCTCGCTTGTCAGATCCATGGCAGAGAAGCGATAGACGCGATCGGAAATGGCACCGTAATGGCGGCTATCCGAGCACTGGACCATCAGGTACGGAGAAACGATACAGCCTTGCCAGGTGGTGGCGACAGAGGATGCGATCTTATTCCAACCATCACAGTCGATCTTGGAGATAGGGCTGGGGTTGGTTCCGTTTTTAACGGTGATGGTAATCGAATCATCTTTGATCGTCTGACGGATATATTCGGTTGCACTCTCCACCGTATCCATGGGGTTGAGTCGCAGATTGGCCGTCATAGAGGCGCTGGGCGGAATGACGTTGGGGGCAGAGCTTCCACTTGCCTGGGTGAAAGCGACTGTCGTTCTGACCAGGGCATTCATCTCGCCGCCGCTTTTCTTGCAGATCATGTCCAGGATACCCTTGAAGAGCCAAAGATTGGAGAAGATCATGCGATAGACAAAGGTGGAGTTTCTTCCAAGCGTATCAAATAGCGAGGCAACCGGAGGGGTCAGATGGAAGGGAAAGGGCTTGTTTTCCATGGCACAGCAGGCCGAGGAAAGCTGCCCGATGGGCGTGTGAGGCTTGGGAGCCGAGGCGTGTCCACCGTTCGACTCGACCGACAGCGTGACGTTCATCATGCCCTTTTCCGCAATGCCGATCATGGCGCAGGGGACTCTGACGCCGGGGAAGACGTTTTCAACGACGGCACCGCCTTCATCCAAAACGAGTGCAGGTGTGATGCCTTTTTCTTTGAAATAATTGACGATGTGAAGCGCACCGTCACCATTGATCTCCTCCCCGCCCGAAAAGGCAAAATACATATCCTGCGCGGGTGTAAATCCTTGCTTGATCAGGGTGTTTGCGGCAAAGAGAACGCTGGAGAAGGTGATCTTAGTATCCAACGCGCCGCGCCCCCAAAGCACGCCATCCTCGAGGATACCGTCAAACGGCGGCTTTTGCCAGTTTGACTCCTCGACGGGAACGACGTCGTAGTGTGCCATCATGACAGCAGGTGTGTCATGCTCTTTTCCCGCCCAACGGAACAGCAGTGCACGATCGGGCAGTCGCTCAAGTGAACAGACACGATAAACTTCGGGATAGAGAGAGGGCAGAAGGTCGATCAGCTTGTCAAATTCAGCTTCGTCCTCCAATGAACGATCAAAATAAGAGATCGTCTTGCAGCGAAGCAGCTGCTGCAAGGCCGCGACGGCGTCATCCGTGTCGAATTCCACAGGGGCATCGACACCTTCCATATCATCAAAGAAGGGCTTTTTCGGGGTGAACAGAAGGGTTCGGATCAAAACGATCAAGATAAGCACACCAAGTGCCGCGAGTATTGTCCATAGGATCCACATAATCAATACTCCTTACAGCATTCCTTTTTTGTACATCAGACGGCTGATACCGACCGTGAACAGTACGCTGACGGGAACCATAATACCAACCGTTCCGGCGTTGAGCGCGGGAATCGTGATGAACAGAATGAGCATCAGAGTAACGGGAGCGATGGCGATCTTCCAGTTACGGGAAACAAATGCTACGCCAAGGCCGCCAAACAGGGCGGGGATCATCTGGTCAAAGGCGGGGGTCAGAATGGGATTTTCCAACACAGGCGTGAGCGGGACGATCAGGAGAACGCCCAGAATAATAATGATCGTTGTTACGATGCTGGAGATGGCAATGGCAATGGTCGATACGACCTCGCCCTCCTCCGAACTGGCCTTGACCTCGGCCTGCTCCAGAGCGTTCAGTGCGCAGGGCATCTTCAAATTGGAGATGTTACCCGTGACAAAGGACAGATACGAGCCGCCGGCGCCCAGCATGGGTATATAAGTGAAGGTCTCAACCACGCCGACTGCCCAGTACATAGGAGCGGTGGCGAGCAGGCCCATCAAAAGCCCCTGCCAATCGGGCATGGCGTTGAACAGCAAGGCGACGACAACGGGGAAGGCGAGCAGGAGAACCATCATAGAAAGATTCCAGGTCGTACCCCATTTATGAACCTTGTCCATATACGTCATATTCTGTTTCATACTTTTACCTCCCCGCCGAACAAGGCAACAAAGGGAATAGCACTGGCCATGCCAATCAGCAGACTGATGGGAAGTGCGTAATCCGCAAGCCAAGCGGCTTTTTTATTTTTCTTGGAAAGCAGGCCAAGGATGATCATGACAACGGCAGAAACAGCCATGACGCACACGGGAACAAGCCCTGACGTGGTCTTATAATAATAGGTCTTTTCTACCTTTTCGCCGTTTTCGGTCACCTTTTTAACGACCTCGGCAAGGCCGTCTGCATTGGCTGACCACAGACGGGAAACGTCGCAGAAGACGAAGCCGACAAAGGCGGCGATCATGCCGATGAACATAGAGGAGGAGAATAGGTCAGCCCATTTTTTGTCTCGCTTTTCCAGCGAAACCATGCCACTCTGCAGCTTTTTGCAGACAACGGGCACGAGCCAAATACCAACCATGATTGAGAGGGTCATGACCAGGATAATGGTAACAAATTGCGAGGCGTTGGGCGAAGCACTGCCGATCAGCCCCATGGCATTCGAGGTGTTTTCGGCGGCGATGGCCTCATAGGACAGCGAGCCAACGACACTCAAGCGGAGCCAGGGAAGTGCAAGACCCAATTTTTTAGAAAGAGCCAAGACGCTGATTACGATGGCAACGGCGGGCGCGATGGTAAAGACAGAGGCGGTCGTGGCGACCTTGCGCAGCTTTTTCTTGTCCATGCCAAGCTCTTTGCCGCGGCGCCAGGCTTTGATCAGAAAGAACGCCGATTGCGCCAGCACGGCGGCGATGATGAAGCCGACCATGACGAACAGAATCGGATGGTTAACCGAAAATTCCATAGTATGAACTCCTTTGTTTGATATGAAATTACCCCGCCGCGAAGGCTTGTTGACTTGGCGGCGGGGATGGGGGTCTGAAGGGGAAATATTTACTGAAGCGTGATCTTGAGGGTCTGGGTCGCGTAAGCGTCAACGCTGAGCGTCACGGCGTTCTCGTCCTCCATCAGGGCGGGGGCTGTCACGTTGCCGTTCAGATCCACGTAAGCGGCCGAGGCGATCTTGGACGGGAAGGTAAGTCCGGTTACCTTCATTTCATCCGTGCGGTTGTAGAAGCGCAGGGTGAGAGAGCCGTCCTGATTAACCAAAATAGCACAGGGGCTGATGCCCTTGATATCGCCGACCTTGAACATAGATCCCGTCAAGGGAAGCGTGCCCTTGTGCGGCTTGCCCGATACGGGGATGAGCTCATGGTCGTAGCAATCGCCCAACTTTTGTGCTTCCTCGCCGTTTCTGACTACGGCGATGGCAGCGTGGATGTGATGTGCGGCCATTTCGGGATACAGGTCGGGATAGTAGGAGGCGTGGAGCAGGGACAATTCACCACGGCCGTTCCAGCCCTGGAAGCCGTACTTGGTGTCCGACATGAGCTGGAGATAAGCGGCGTGCCCGCCCTCGGCAGGCAGCAGCTCCATGCGTCCGATCGAAGGAACGTCGTTGGCAAATGCCTCGCGCACGATGACGCCGTTTGCGATCTCATAGCGGTAAGCGCCGATGGAATAAGCGGTCGGGGTGCTGAGCGTCAGCAGGACCTGGTCGTCGTTGTTTCCCGTTTCCAGCCAGTTGATGTTCATCTCGAAATCAATCAAGCGGCTGCCGGCGTTGAGGCGAACGGTGACCGACATGTTCGACCGAGTGCCAAAGGGCATTTGATAGGTAAACCAATGAGAGAGCGGTCCGCGCGCGTAGGCGGATACGTGAACTCGGTTTTGCTCATTCAGAATTTCGGTCATTTGTGCCGGACCGCGCGTCCAAGCGCTGTGACCGAAGCGGGGATTTTCGTGTACCAGACGGAACTGGCCGCAACTACGATCGCCTGCAGGCAACAGCTCGGTGTTGCTCTCCTTGTCGATCAGCGAGACCATCGTGCAGGTCTGAGAATCAAACTCGGCGCGAATGTATTCGTTTTCCAGCACCATGTTTTGGTCACCGAAGGTATCCTGGCGGCGACCATTGATGGGAGGCAGATTGAAAACAGCCGGATTGACGCACTCCTTTTGCTTGAGGATGACGGTCTGATAGCCAAAAGCAGGCACCTTGACGCGCATCAGAAGTGTTGCATATGCGTTGTGGAAGTGGCGTTTGCCGTTGTCCAGCACCTGGATCGGAACGGGAGTTCCATCGGCGGTGTGCGCCTCGATATTGCCGATCTCGGCAGGGTAGTCCCACAAGATCACAGTGGTCGTTTCGTCACGCTCATAAGCCGTGGTATTGACCAGGTGAAGAATGCGGACGCTGCCATGTCCGCGCTCGGCGACGGCGATGGCAAAGGAGTGATCCTTGTTGTTGAGGAAGCCGGCGCCGCAGCCCTCGGTTCGAACCATGGGATTATCATCATAAGGAATATCTGCCGTATCGATGGCATCGGACAGTCCGCGCAGTGCCTCAATGGAGGCCGAATTGGTATAGCCAATGGTCTCCTGGAAGCGGCCCATGGCATCCTCACGGGTGTCAACGACGCAGGAGCCGGGCAGAATGTCGTGGAACTGATTGAACAGGGTGTTGGTCCAGGCCTTGGTAAAGTCGATCTGAGGCATTTTGCCGGTCAGAGCAGCGGTCTGTGCCGCCAGCATTTCGGCGTCGTACAGGCGGGTCTCTGCCTTGCGGTTGGCCATCTTGATACGACTTTGCGAGGTGTAGCAGCCGGCAAAGACAAAGTTGATCTCACCCTCGTGAACGGGCAAGGTCTCACGTACAGACTCCAGATACTTAAAGTAGGTGTCATAGCGGCTGAACTTAAGGGTGGGGAACAGCGGCCAGGTCATCATATCGGTGATCTTTTCAAGGTCGACACGGGTAGGACCGCCGCCGTGGTCGCCGACGCCGTAAACCTTGAGGAACTGATCCATCGTGCCGTCGCCAAAGGTCGCGCCGATCTGCGGATAGTAAGCAAAGGCGCGGTAGTCAACGCCGCACTGATACCAGCTGGGATCGCTGTAAGCGATGACCTCTTTACCCGAGGGAGACTTCCAGCGATACGGACCGCGGGGATTACAGCCACGGCAGTGGTAGTAATAATCGACGCCGCCGTTTTGCAGAATTTCGGGAACAGTTGCTGCGTGGCCGAAGGTGTCGGGCTCATAATCGACGCACAGCGTATCGGGGTCAATGTCAAACAGCTCGGACAGATACTTTTTGGTGTAGGAGATGTGACGGCAGAGCGACTCGCCGTTGGGCATGTTTTTATCACACTCGACCCAGGAGGCAGCGGCCAGCTCCCAACGGCCCTCTTTGACACGCTGCTTGATCTCCTCCAGCTGTGCGGGATCGTATTTTTGTACGATCTCATACACGGAAGCCTGGGACTGCGAATATGTAAAATCGGGGTATTCCTTCATCAAGTCCAGCATGGTACGGAAGGTCTCGGTCGTGATGGAGACGGTCTCCTGATAGCCCCACTGGTAGTTCATATCGATGTGTGCGTGCGCAACGCAATGAACGGTAATGGACTTTGCTTCTGCCGAAAGATCGGCCAGTGCGGTTTCCACGTTTTCGCAATCCTCTCGGATAATAGCACCGTTGTCACGGAGACAATCCTGAAGATAGGCCATGGCGCGATCCAGCTTGTCGTCCCAGCCAAGGTTGCGGGCTCGGTTCAGATGATACAGATACAGCAATTCGGAGAAAATGCGATCTGCATACGCATTGGAGCGGCTACAGCCTTCCAGTGCCCTTAATCTTGTAGATAATTCCATAAAGGTTACATCCTTTCTTTATGTGATTGGATACAGTATACCACAGATTGCTTCATTTTGGAAGTAGTATGCTTAAATTTTTTGACAAAAAAATGAAAGAAAATCGCCCCCGCGCTATCGCACGAGCGCAGGATCTCGTCCCGAAAGGGCACAAAAAAGAAAAGACCGCTATGGCGGTCTTTTCTTTTTTGGTGGGCCATCAGGGGAACTCGAACCCCTGCGTGCGGTATAGTGTATCAAAATTTGAAAACGTGGTGTGCTCGCACGCAATGCAATAAGCAAAATCTACATTTTGCTTATTGCGGGGCTCGAGCCTTTCTCGTTCATCGAAAAAAGGCAATATCCAAACGGTGTTCGGATATTGCCTTTTTTGGTGGGCCATCAGGGGCTCGAACCCCGGACCGACCGGTTATGAGCCGGTGGCTCTAACCAACTGAGCTAATGGCCCGTGAGCGATCCGTTGGAACGCCTAACCATTATACCGAGAATAGGCAAAAAAGTCAATAGCAAACGAAAAAATATTTTCTCCTATCGATGATATACAGAAATCGACACAATACTTGATTTTTCAACACCTCTATGATATGATATAAAAAATCGACGAAAGGAGAACGTTATGGGGATCGGACGGGCGCGGCCTTTGGCTTCATTTTGCTGGTTGCTTAGCATCGTGGCGGCAATCTATGTTTGCTATGCACTTAATATGACCGAGCTGATGATCGGAATGGGTGTATCGCTTGCAGTGAGCCTTTCGTTGCTCGTTGCCGCCTTTCTGTTTCGTCCGTGGAAATACCGCCTGTTTTATCTCTTCTTTTTGTCCTTGGCTTTGTTTATCGGAACAGCCTCTGCTACCCTCCATGAATATCGGGAGATTCGTCCGGCACAGAACTTCGCTTCTGAGCATGAAGATCAACCTGTCACTGTAACGGGTAAGATCGTTTCCGAGGAGTATTACAGCAATTATTTAAGTTGCGTCGGCGCTCATATTGATCTGCCTGATGCTCACGGCATACAAAAGAACACCGCCAAAACTTACGTCAATTTGTCCGGTGAGTACGACGCTGGTATCGGCGACCTCTTTTGTGCTAAGATGACCATCTACACCGTGACCGATGCGCCGGAGGAAGCCTCCGTCCGCCGACGGTTGCAGGCAGAGGGCTATACTCTTGTCGGATATGTGCAAGACCCGGCCGACTACGAAAGCCTACAGCGCGGAACCTTTGTATTGACACAATGGCTTTCCCGATTACAATATCGTCTCTCTGACCGTATCGCGTTTGAAGTGGGTGGTGAAGAGGGAAGGCTTGTGTCTGCTCTGTTGTTAGGGACGAAAAGCGAGCTGTCGAATACGACCACGCTTGATTTTCGCCGTGCGGGGGCGTCTCATTTGCTTGCGCTCAGCGGCCTTCATTTGTCTCTCATTGTTTTGATCCTTTCATCAATATTGTCCTTTTTCCGCTGTCCGTTTTATGTCCGCATGGTTCTGTTGTCCTTGGTTGCGATTGGCTTTTCAGCATTGACCGGCTTTAGCATCTCCTTGCTCCGCGCGACGGTCATGCTCCTTTGTCTGTATCTCTCCCGCTTGCGTGGTTGCCCTCATGACTCGTTGACGTCACTATCTCTATTTCTGGGTGTCACATTGACGGTCGATCCCGGGGCCGTTTACGATGCCGGCCTTTGGTTGAGTGTTATGGCCACCTTTGTGTTGATCGCAGTCATTCCCGCTCTGCTTCGCCGGGATAAGCAAAAGGAAGCGTCCCAATTACCACCCCTCATCCGTGCACTCTGGCGTTACTTGTTGGAGCCGCTTTTGATCTCTTGTGTCGTTTTGTTTTTCCTTCTGCTTCCTATGGCACTCATCTTTGGGGAAACCTCACTTTTGTCTCCTATATCCAATTTGGCACTGACGCCTCTGACCGCCATCATACTTGCCCTGGGACTGTGTTATTTTCCGCTGTCTTATTTGGGAGGTGCGAGCTCATTTTTAGCGTTTCTTTCGGCAGGCATCGCAGAGATATTACACGCCGTTGCATCAACGATGCTTCATCTTGCACAGCGACTGAGTGATATCAGGGGCGCTGTCATCTCGTTGCGCTATTCTTTTGTGAGCGCTTTACTTTTCGCACTGGTTATTTTACTTTTGTTCTTTCTCTTGCCCCGTTGGAAGCATCCCAAACGCTTCTTTGGCGTTATGGGCGCGTGGATAGCAGTATTCGTTGTCTGTATTTGCGTGAGCCGCTGGCAGTCTGCCGGCACTTGGCAGGCAAGCTATGTGTCAAACAAAAGTAACGAGCTCCTTTGCTTGTTTGGCGAGGAGGGAACGGTGGTATGTGACGTTACGGACGGTAGTTACACTGTTTATCGTGAGTTTCTATCCGAGCGCCTTCCCGAAGGTACCACGGAGATCGAATCCCTCGTGCTCACGCATTATCACAACCGCCACATATCTACCGTATATAAGCTTTTGGGTAACATCCGTGTGCGCACCATATGGTTGCCCTTGACCATGCCTCATACCGATCAGCAAAAAGCGATCAAGGACGAGGGCAATCTCCGTGCCATTGCCGCACTTGCCAAGGAGAGGCGAGTCGAGGTGCGCTATTATCTGCCGACAAAGGGCGCTGACGTGACACCATCGCTGTCTCTTGACCGGCTGTATTTTTCTATGTTAAAGCGCTCGACTCATCCTACCGTGTCCATGACGTGGCAATACGGAAAGAAAGACGGGGAAGTTGGCTCCTTGGTGTGGCTGGGGGCATCGTCCTGGGAATCGGAGCTTTCGGATGACGTATTTTCGTCTCTTTCTTCCGCTGACGCACTTTTGTTCGCCTGCCACGGCCCCGTGATCAAATCCACCTACTCCTTGACCGAATGGTCAAATCTGCCCGAGCTTGTACTGTTTGCAAACGGCAACGTGTCGGCCGCTATCGAACCATCGCCCGACATGAGTGTGGTCCTGCGGCACGCCCGTCTCATTTTGGGAGACGAACCAACAGAAATGGCCCTGCCGTGAGGCAGGGCCATTTCTGTTAGCATCAGGGCTGCTTGATAAAGAGATCGCCGCTGACACCGTCAAAGTTATATATGAACTTTCCCGAGCCGAAGGTGTAATTGTTACCGTTTTTCTTGAGGGGAAGTTCGGATTCGATATCTCCGCTGACCGACTCAAAGACGATGCGACAGCCGTCATTTAGAGCATTTAGGGGGCAGATCAGGGTAACATCCCCACTGACGGTTTCAAGATCGAGAGCTTCGAACGGAAAATTGCTACTTAGCGTGACGTCGCCGGAGGTGGTATCGACCGAGCCCTGTCCGATCTGGCCTGAAAGAGATATCTCTCCGCTGACCGTATCTACGTCGATCAGAGGTACGTTCAGATTGGTCGCTGTAATGGCGCCGCTGACGGTATCCAGGTTCAAAGAGTTTGCGGCGATTTTTTCGAGGTTGATGCCGCCGCTAACGCTTTCAAGCTTCAATTCGTTTGTTTTGATTTCGCGCAGTTCAACAGAGGCAGAAACGACATCAATCTCCACCGACGAAAGATAGCGAGCCATGCCACTCGGAATTTCCACGGTCAGGTTTTTGTTCTGTGGGGTGCGGAAGAAAAATTTGCTGGCAGTATATTTGATGTGTAGCTTACCACCTCCCAAAAACCAATGAACCTGATAATCGGGATCGATAATATCCCCATCCTCGCGGATTCGTACCGTGTCGCCGTCATAGGAAAGGACGGTAACGCTTCCGCTGATCCAGTCGATATCCAGTGAGGTTACCTGATCGGAAAATTCAGCATTACCGGCGGTATAGCGGTCAGCGTTTTTATAGCGGTATGACGATAGGCCAATGGACATAAATGAAGTACCTCCCGATTGAAAAATATTGGTGTTGTTGATGAACCAGGTAGCCAGTAAGCCGATGAGCGAGACGGCGATGACCGACCAGATACATAGACGAACAATGGCGTTTCTTCTCATATCATTTCTCCTTTCTTGTCAAGAGCGTCAAAAGGATGAACATCAGACTCTGCGCGGCCGATCCTAAGAGGAAGATCAGCCAGGTCAGGTGCCAATGGGAGAAGGTAAAGCTGACGATGAAATAGACGATCAAAACGATCAGCCAGATCGCGCCGCTGAGATTATTGTGCAGCTTTTTGGTCTCCGGGTCGGCTACGTACGGGGTATCGGGCGCTTTGGCATATACGATGTCGATGATGGCACAGTATACGTTCTCCATGGCGGGAAGGATCAAAAAGATGAGCCAGGTGATGTGCCAGGCGGAGGTGGCGAAGCTGAGGATGAAGTAAAGGCATAGCATCAGCATAGTGATGATGTGACAGCCCTGATTTCGCAAGATCTTTTTGCGAGTTTTACCCTTTGGGTTGTTTTTCTTTTTGTCAGAGTTCACTTGCTTTTGAGGCGCTACGGGAACACCGACCGACGCCAGGATCTCCTGCACGTCGCCGATACGCTCGGTCGCACCGCGGAAGGCATCTTCCGGCGTTTTTCCTTCGGTCAGCAAGTCGTGATAACGATCGACCGTGTTCATGTACAGCTCCATTTTGACCTCGCTGACACGGGCATCGGGAGCGATGCCGGAAAAAAGACTATCAATATGCGCGTGAATGCGCGATTCCATGGAAACTTCACTCATATCAGATGTTCCTCCGTCTTCATTAGTTTATTAATCATGTCCCTGGCGTTTTTCCAAGCGGTTTGTTGTTCTTCAAAAGCAGATCTCCCCGCTTGGGTGAGGGTGTAGTATTTTCTGCGTGCACCGACGGTTTCGTTGCCCCAGTAGGAAGCAATGTACCCGGCGTCCTCCAAGCGGCGGAAGGCGGTATACAGAGTGGCTTCCTTGAGCTCGTAGCGATGCTCCGTCTGCTCTAAAATAGCCTTGTTGATCTCGTATCCGTAGCTATCGCGTTCTAACAGATGCGCTAGTATGATGGCATCTGTGTGTCCGCGAATCAAATCGGCTGTGATAGACATATCAGAACTCCTTTCTTGTGGATTGCATATCCATTGTAACACAAAGTACCTCGCCTGTCAAGGTATCTCGAATAAAAATAAAAAATTTTTTTACCACTTGACAACGAGGGAGGGAAGCGGTATAATAGGGTCACATCAAAACCGCATAAAAACAGGGGTGCTGAGCAATCGGCTGAGATAAGATGCAAGTCTTGAACCCTTAACCTGATACGGATAATGCCGGCGTAGGGAGATTTTTTCAGTGTACCATCACAGATGGATAACATCCAAGGAATTTACCGCACGGAGTTTTCGTGCGGTTTAATTTTTTGGAGGTAACTATGCAAAACACACAACCCAACCTGTCCGCTCGCGTCCGCAGACTGACCGAGTCGGGCATGATGATCGCACTGGCAACGGTCATCTCCTTCGTCTGCTCGCTTATCCCCGTCCCCCCCTTCAACTTTCCCTTTGGCGGTGGCATCACCATCGCAGGCATGCTTCCTATTATTCTCATCGCCTATCTCTACGGTACACGCTGGGGGCTTCTAACCGGCTTTGTCTATTCGCTCATACAGATGTTGCTGGGGCACTCCACCGTGGTCGGTCTGTTCACGCCCGATAGTGATTCGTATATGGGAAGCATAGCGATCGCCATTACCATTTGCCTGATCGACTACATTCTGGCGTATACCGTGCTGGGATTTGGCGGCATCTTCCGCAAAAAAATGTCTCCGATCAAAGCCTTGGTGCTGGGAAGCATCCTGGCGCTGACGTTAAGATACGTATGCCACATTGTCTCGGGCGCCATCTTCTACGGCGCTTGGGCGGAATGGTTCTTTGGCGATGCCATCGGCCAGTTGGCGGTCAGCCGGTGGGTGCTTAATACCTTCAGCGGCAATTCGCTGGCACTGCTGTATTCCGTTGTCTATAACGGCTGCTATATGATCCCGGAGATGATCATCACACCGATCATCGCCTTGCTCGTGCTTCGTATTCCACCCCTGAAGCGAAGAATGATGGCATGATTTTATACAGAAAAGCGCGCACGTCTTTGTATGTGCGTGCTTTTTGTATATGTTGCATCGTTGATTTTGCTCGTCATAATGGTGTCGCGATTGACAATTTTGTAAATAATGTTTGAATTTAGAGCAAAAAGTACAAAAAAACATTTGACAAATTGGATAAAGTGTTGTATAATCAAATCCGATAAAAGGCAAAATGCCGAAAAATGTCAAACAGTATCAGATCGATCGCGGAAGGAGTGAGCACGTTGCCGCGCTTTTTTGTTGCAAAACATCAAATCTCCGATGACCTTGTGACCATTGAGGGCATCGACGCCCATCATATTGCACGATCGCTTCGTATGGCAGCGGGCGAGCATATCACGGTGTGTGATATGGGAAATATGGAATATGACTGTGAGCTCGTTCACTTCGAGGACGACCGCGTCGTTACCGCCCGTATTGTGGGCGCAACCCCTATGAAGACGGAGCCTCCGATATCCATCACGCTGTACCAGGCGTTGCCCAAAGGGGATAAAATGGATACGATCATACAAAAGGCGGTCGAATGCGGTGTGTGCCATATCGTGCCGTTTGAAAGCGAGCATTGTGTGGTTCGCGTCAAACAGGACGCCGAGGAGAGAAAGACTGAGCGCCGCCTCCGCATCGCAAGCGAGGCCGCGAAGCAGTGTGGGCGGGGCATTCTTCCTACAGTTCAGCAAACCGTTTCCTTTGATGCTATGCTTGACCTGGCGTGCCGGGCGGATCTTTGCCTGTTCTGCTACGAAGGTGAGGAGACGCTTCCGCTCAAATCCCTGATTCACGCCAAGTTACCGACGCTTTCCCGAGATCGCCCCCCCTCCATTTCCATTGTCATTGGCAGTGAAGGTGGCTTCTCGGCGACGGAGGTGCACAAGGCAACGGAGAAGGGTGTAAGCCTTGCAGGCCTGGGACCACGTATTCTCAGAACGGAAACGGCCTCCTGTTTTGTTTTGAGCGCATTGGTGTATGAATTTGAGTTGTAGTCAATGTGCACATAGGCGTTTGCAATAAAATAAACAAAAAAAAATGAAAAAAATTATAAAAAAAATCAAAAACCCTATTGAAAAATCACAAAAAATAGTGTATGATATAGGATAGTATATACAAACCGTTCCAAAATCAGTGCATCAGAAAGGGAAAATTTATGTCTAACAGATTGTTCCAAGGCGTCATTCACCAAATGAAGGACGCGGTTGACCGTGTCATCGGTATTATCGACGAAAACGGAGTCATCATCTCTTGCTCCGAGTTGGTCAAGATTGGTGAGATTCGTCAGGGCGTTCGCGACGAGCTGGCATATACCACCGACGTTGTGGTCAACAATGGCTATACCTACCGTCCCATCGGCGGAAATGTGAAGCCTGAGTACATCGTCTTTGTCGAGGGCGAGGACAAAACCGCCGACAAGACCTCTAAGCTGCTGGCGATCTCGCTGAGCAATATCAAGAATCTCTACGATGAAAAGTACGATAAGGGCTCTTTCATTAAAAACATCATCCTGGACAATATCCTTCCCAGTGATATTTATATCAAGAGCAAGGAGCTGCATTTCAATACCGAGGAGCTGCGCATCGTCTTTTTGATCAAGTTCTTTGGCAAGACGGATATGATGCCCTTTGAGATGCTGCAGAATATGTTCCCGGACAAGTCCCGCGACTACGTCATCAGCGCAGGCGAGCGCGACATCGTTCTTGTTAAGGACATTAAGCCCGGCACCGACACCAAGGAGATCGAAAAGATCGCGATCAACATCGCGGACACCCTGAGCACTGAATTTTACACCAAGGTTTCGATCGGTATCTCTACCATCGTTGATAACATTAAGGATCTGGCCCGCGCCTATAAGGAAGCACAGATCGCACTGGAAGTCGGTAAGGTATTCGAGACCGAAAAGAATATCATCAATTACGAAAATCTCGGCATCGGCCGTCTGATCTATCAGCTGCCCACGACGCTGTGTGAGATGTTCCTGCAGGAGGTCTTCAAGAAGGGAAGCCTCGAGTCGCTCGACCGTGAGACGCTCATGACCATCCAGTGCTTCTTTGAGAACAACCTCAACGTTTCCGAGACCTCTCGTAAGCTGTTCGTTCACCGCAATACGCTGGTTTACCGCCTGGAAAAGATCCGCAAGCTGACCGGCCTGGATCTGCGTGAGTTTGAACACGCCATCACCTTCAAGGTCGCCTTGATGGTTAAGAAGTATCTCGACTCCAAGACCTCTAAATTCTGAATTTCTGACTGAATAGCATCACCGGCGTAACCGCGGCATCAGCACCGATTGCGCCGGTCGATTGCCGCTATTGCCGCACGAATCTTATGTGGCACTTTAACAATGACCGCGTAGTCATTCCTTTTCAGAAGCCCAATTATTAAAGAGGTAAATCATGTTTCGCAAAAAGATACTCCAATTTTCGTTGCTCCTGTTGGCTCTTGTCCTGACACTCAGCCTGTCCTCCTGCGGCTTACTTGCCTTGATGGGGAATAATGGCGGGTTGGGAAACCTCGGTAACAATAACTCCTCGTCCGATTCGACGTTCCCTGAGCTTGATCTGATCGATTATTTCTTCGAGCAGCTCTCGGTCTTGGATCTGGATCGAGAAACGCTGGTTACTGCCGTCCTGAAGGCCTATGTCGAAGCGACGGGAGATATGTACGCCGAATATTACACCGAAGAAGAGCTCAAGGCTATGACCTCGGACAACCAAGGTGAGCTTGAGGGAATCGGTGTTAGTGTGGTAAATGACGTGGTCGAGCTTGGCGGCCAAAAATATTCTGTTCTGACTATCATCAGTGTGTTTAATGACTCGCCGGCCATGTCCGGAGGGATTCGCATCGGGGACCACGTTTACGCTGTTTTTGACGAAGAGGGTAACTCGTATACCGTAGAGGAGCTTGGTTACGACAAAGCTATCACCTACGTTCGCGGTGTTGCGGGGACAAAGACCCGTTTTACCGTTCTGCGCGCCGGTGCTGAAGGTCAATATACGGCACATGAATTTGAGATCGAGCGCAAAAAGATTACAACGGAATCCGTTACCGGACGGGTCTCTGAGCAGGATCCAACCATCGGCATCGTTAAGATCTCGCAGTTTGACCTGACGACACCGCCCCAGTTCAAGCGCACCATGGATGAGCTGATCGGCAAGGGATGCAAAAAATTCGTGTTTGACGTTCGCTACAATCCCGGTGGCGATCTTCGGTCCATCGAGGCGGTCCTTTCGCTGTTTCTCAACGAGGGTGACGTCATGATCCAAACCGTATATAAGGACGGTTCCGGCGAGGTCGACAAGGTCGGCATAAAGTCCCACAAGGATGAAGCTTCCCAGACCTGTAACGTGACCCGTGAGGATATTGGTAAATATCGTAATTATCAGTTTGCTGTGCTGACAAACGAATATACCGCAAGCGCGGCAGAGCTGTTCACCTCCAATTTACGCGATTATGAATTGGCAACGCTGGTAGGGAACACCACCTACGGCAAGGGATGCATGCAGTCGACGTACGATCTTTCCTATTGGGGAGTCAAGGGAGGCCTGAAGCTGACGACTGCCTGGTACCTGCCCCCCAGCGGACAGAATTACCACGACATCGGCATAGTTCCTCATATTGAAGTCGATATGGATGAGTCGCTGATTGAAAAATACGGTAACATTTATCTGATCCCCGATCGTGAGGATCCCCAGTTGATTGCCGCCATTCAGGCATTGAAATGATAACGAACGAATACAATTTCCAAAGACTATAACTTACAAACAAAAAGGAGAACCACCATGGCAAAGAAGCAGATGCTGTATACCCCTGACGGATATCAGGAGCTGGTAGAAGAACTTAATTATTTGAAGACGGTCCGCCGTGAGGAGATCAAGAACGACATTGCAGTCGCTCGTTCCTTCGGTGACTTGTCCGAGAACGCAGAATACGATGAGGCAAGAAACGAGCAGGCCAAGACCGAGGCTCGCATCAAAGAGCTGGAAGACCTGATTGAGAATGCCGTTATCATCAACGAAAACGAGATCGATACCTCGATCGTCAGCCTGGGCTCTACCGTTCGCGTCCGTGACGAGGCAGACGGCGAGGAGTTTGAGTACTCCTTGGTCGGCTCTAATGAGGCCAATCCTTTGCTTGGTAAGATCTCCGATCAGTCTCCCATTGGAAAGAAGCTGATGGGCACCCGTGAGGGTGCTGTGCTGAACGTAGATACCCCCGCAGGTGTACTGACTCTGACGGTACTTAGCGTCAGCCGCTCCAAATAAGACAGACAACGAGGTGCCGTGGAAAGAATGAAGCCATGTGCACCTCGTTTTTCCCATTCTATCGAAAAAGGAGAAGCTTCCATGGAACACGATAACAAGCCGGACGGTAATCAGATCGACGTTAAACTTGAAGTGAAGCCGGACGGAAACGACATTGATTTTACCTCCCAGTCCAAGCTGCTTCGCTGGTGGGATAACTACTGGTATCACTATAAATGGCATACGATCATTGCGGGATTTTTCATTTTTCTCGTCCTCTTTTTAGGGGTGGGCCAGTTGAAAAGTCCTAAACCTGATACCGTGGTGACGTATTGCGGTCCGTTTGCCTTTACCTCGGATGAAACCGAAGCATTGCGCGATGCGTTGGGCCGTATCATGCCAAGGGACTTTGACGAGAACGGCGATAAATACACGGAGATCGTTCGCTATCAGGTGTATTCCGAGCAAGAGATGGAGGCTGAGAGGGAACAACTTGGTGAGACGGGAACGATCAACCTGTCGTATAACGCCAAGCAGCTTTCTGATTTTAACAGCTTTATGTCCTTTGGTGAGTCTTCCATTTATTTTCTCAGCGAATATATGTATGGCTACGTGAAGGACAACAAAGGCGGCGTTCTTAAGCCATTGTCGGATGTCTTGGGAGAAGCACCGGATGGCGTTTATGACGGCGCTTATGACGAATACGCTGTTCGCTTGAAGGATACCGCTTATTATCAGTTTGAACCGGCTTTGCACGTGTTTCCCGAGGATACGCTTGTTTGCATGACTGCTCCTTACCAAATGGGTAGCAGCTCGGACGCTGATACCTACGCCAACTCGATTGCTATGTTTCGTGCGATCGTCACGGGAAAATAATGAAAAGCTGACCGTTGAATGAAACGGTCAGCTTTTTTGTATCTATTGCATGAGAAATACCGGGAAACGAAAGGAGTAAGATTTTTAGGTTCTTTTTTGCGGCGAAGAAAAAGAGGTCACCGACACAAACAGCCTGATTTTGCGTGGGGAGTATGGTAGCATATAAGCGGAAAGACGCTATGCGTGCTTGATCCGAAAGAAAAAGGGAAGGAGAATTTAAGAATGACTGTCAAGGAAAAAAAGAAAAATCGAATATTTTTATGGCTGAGTGCCGGGGTTTTATTGATAACGGCTGTTTGCGTCTGTTTGACATCCTGCCGGTTCATCGACGATGCCAAGGATGAAGGAGAGAATAAGAGCCCCTCCGCGCAAATGGATGCCTATGATGCCAAAATTGTCTATTATGAGGCTCAGCTGCAAAGCTTAAGCGCGCAATTAGGAAGTATGGAACAGCAGTTTTTTATGATGAAAGAGGAGTATTTGAACCAACTGCAAGCATTGGAGCAGAAATTATCCGAATCTCAAAAGCCGGAACCCGATCCGGAGGACTCCCCAACACAGAAAGAAGATGAGGGAGGAAAAGAGCCGTCTCAGGACACGGATTCATCCGGAGAAGACGTCATCCTATGCGACTATACATACCGCTTGGAGAGCGGATATGCGATCCTGACATCCTATCGAGGAAGTGAGAAGGACGTCGTGATCCCCGCCGCCGTGGATGGATACTTGGTGATTGGACTGGGAGACAGGATGTTCGCTGACTGTGACGTTCGCAGTGTTACCTTGCCGCAAACAGTAGAGAGACTGGGGTGGTTTACCTTTTACGGATGCAAAAACCTGGAAAAGGTCGTCTTGCCGTCCGGTATCAAAAACATCGGATACGCGTCCTTTGATGGATGTGCCGCCAATTTGTGTCTTCACGTTGTGAGCGGCTCCTTTGCCGAGCAGTTTGCCGTCAGCTTTGGACTGAATTATCAAGCAGCATGAGAAAAGGGCTGTCGCATATTGCGACAGCCCTTGAAGTTTTAGTTGAAGTCCGAATTAGTTCTTCAGAGCAGCCTGAGCGGCAGCCAGACGAGCGATCGGTACACGGAAGGGAGAGCAGGATACATAATCCAGGCCCAGACCGTGGCAGAATTCAACGGATGTGGGGTCACCACCGTGCTCACCGCAGATACCGATGTGCAGCTTTTCGTTGTTTGCGCGGCCTTCCTTGCAAGCCATGTTCATCAGCTTACCAACACCGGTCTGGTCGAGCTTTGCGAAGGGATCGTTCTCGAAGATCTTGGCATCATAGTAAGCATTCAGGAACTTACCGGCGTCGTCACGAGAGAAGCCGAAGGTCATCTGGGTCAGGTCATTGGTACCGAAGCAGAAGAAGTCAGCGTTCTGTGCGATCTCATCAGCAGTCAGACAAGCTCTGGGGATCTCGATCATCGTACCAACCTCGTAGTCGAGCTCGACGCCTGCAGCAGCGATCTCTACATCAGCGGTAGCAACGACGACGGACTTGACGTACTTGAGCTCCTTGACCTCGCCTACCAGAGGAATCATGATCTCGGGAACCATCTTCCATTCGGGATGAGCCTTCTGGACGTTGATGGCAGCGCGGATGACAGCCTTGGTCTGCATAGCGGCGATCTCGGGATAGGTGACTGCCAGACGGCAACCACGGTGACCCATCATGGGGTTGAACTCGTGGAGAGATGCGATGATGGTCTTGATATCCTCAACCGTCTTGCCCTGAGCGGCAGCCAGAGCAGCGATGTCTTCCTCAGTGGTGGGAACGAACTCGTGCAGAGGGGGATCCAGGAAACGGATGCAAACGGGAGTGCCCTCGAGAGCCTCGTAGATCTTCTCGAAGTCGCTCTGCTGGTAGGGCAGGATCTTCTCCAGCGCAACCTCACGCTCTTCAGCGGTGTCGGAGCAGATCATCTCGCGGAATGCAGCGATTCTGTTAGCCTCGAAGAACATGTGCTCGGTACGGCACAGACCGATACCTTCAGCACCCAGCTCGCGAGCCTTCTTAGCGTCAGCAGGAGTATCAGCGTTGGTACGAACCTTCAGCTTACGGAACTCGTCAGCCCAGCCCATGATGGTGCCGAAGTTGCCGGAGATCTCAGCGTCAACCGTAGGAATGATACCGTCGTAGATCGCACCGGTAGAACCGTCGATGGAGATGTAATCACCCTCAACGTAGGTCTTACCGTTCAGCGTGAACTTCTTGTTTTCCTCGTCCATTGCGATGTCACCGCAACCGGAAACGCAGCACTTACCCATACCACGAGCAACAACGGCTGCGTGAGAGGTCATACCACCGCGGACAGTCAGAATACCCTGAGCAGCCTTCATACCGGTGATGTCCTCGGGAGAGGTCTCCAGACGTACCAGAACGACCTTCTTGCCGGCGTTCTTCCAAGTCTCAGCGTCCTCAGCGGAGAAGACGACCTGACCGCAAGCAGCACCGGGGGAAGCGCCCAGACCGCGACCCATAGGAGTAGCAGCCTTCAAAGCCTTAGCGTCGAACTGGGGATGGAGCAGAGTGTCAAGGTTACGAGGATCGATCATGAGCACTGCCTCTTCCTTGGTCTTGTGGCCCTCAGCTACAAGGTCAACAGCAATCTGCAGAGCTGCGGGAGCGGTTCTCTTACCGTTACGAGTCTGGAGCATGTAGAGCTGCTCGTTCTCGATGGTGAACTCCATATCCTGCATATCGTGGTAGTGGTTCTCGAGGATCTCGCAAACCTTTACGAACTGCTCGAAAGCAGCAGGGAACTTGTTAGCCATTTCAGCGATAGGCATGGGCGTACGAACACCTGCAACGACGTCCTCACCCTGAGCGTTGGTCAAAAACTCACCCATCAGCTTCTTTTCGCCGGTAGCGGGGTCACGGGTAAATGCTACGCCGGTACCACAGTTTTCACCCATGTTACCGAATGCCATAGCCTGTACGTTGACTGCGGTACCCCAAGAGTAGGGGATATCGTTGTCGCGGCGATATACGTTTGCACGGGGGTTATCCCAAGAACGGAATACTGCCTTAACTGCGCCAATGAGCTGCTCCTTGGGATCGGTGGGGAAGTCCTGACCGATCTTAGCCTTGTACTCAGCCTTGAACTGGTTAGCCAGCTCCTTGAGGTCGTCAGCGGTCAGCTCAACGTCGAGCTTAACGCCCTTTTCTTCCTTCATCTTGTCGATGAGCTCCTCGAAGTACTTCTTACCAACTTCCATAACGACATCGGAGTACATCTGGATAAATCTGCGGTAGCAGTCGTATGCCCAGCGAGCATTGCCGGACTTCTTCGCCATAACTTCAACAACCTCTTCGTTAAGACCGAGGTTCAAAATGGTATCCATCATACCGGGCATGGATGCGCGAGCGCCGGAACGAACGGAAACGAGAAGGGGATTCTCGAGGTCACCGAACTTCTTGCCGGTAACGCCTTCCATCTTAACGATGTACTCCATGATTTCAGCCATGATTTGATCGTTGATCTGACGGCCGTCTTCATAGTACTGGGTGCAGGCTTCGGTGGAAATGGTGAAGCCCTGGGGAACAGGAAGACCGATGTTGGTCATCTCTGCGAGGTTGGCTCCCTTACCGCCAAGGATCTCACGCATGTTAGCGTTACCCTCGGAGAAGAGATAGCAATACTTTTTTGCCATTTAGAAATCCTCCATATTAAAATAAAATTGGAAACTATACTGTGGCGACCAAATTTTGGCTTGTCCTTTGTCCGGGCACACCAAAAAAAGCCCTTTGCGGACTTTTTTATCAATCGCACTGGTTATTATAGCATAAATTGGTACATTTGAAAAGGTTTTTGTCAAGTTTTTGGCAAGCACAATTGTAAACAATTTGTGAACTCACCGACTTTTTTGTCCCAAAATCAGAAAAAGCGGGAAGGCGTATAAATGGCAAAAAAACATTTGACAACGTACGGAAAATGGAGTATAATAAAACGATATGTTCAAACTGATAAAATCTGTTTGGTTTGATCGTGTTTTGGAGGAGGCATCATGTCGGATTGGTGGATCTATCTTACAGATAATATCGGTATCGCAGCTGCAGCCGTTTCGGGGGCCATGATCGCCATCGAGCGCAAGCTGGATGTTTTCGGTGTGCTGTTCCTTGGAATGATCACGGCTTTGGGCGGCGGCGTTTTGCGCGACCTTCTCCTAGGTTGTACCCCCCCTCGCTTTTTTACCAGCTTTTTGGCTCTTTTGATCGTAATTATCGCGGCTACCGCTGTTTTTGTTATTGCAAAGCTGTGGAGCGGCTGGCGTAATCCTGACATTTTCCATCGAATTGACCAGATCCACAATCTTTTCGACGCGGTCGGTCTTGCCGCCTTTACCATTACCGGTACTCAACTGGCAATGGCAGCCGGACATGAGGAAAATGCATTTATGTGCGTGTTCATGGGCATGACCACAGGTGTTGGCGGCGGTGTTTTGCGTGATATGATGACACGTCACATCCCATACGTGCTGTGTAAACGAATTTATGCAGTTGCCTCGATCATCGGGGCGCTGGTCTACTGGGCGCTCTGCCATTTTGCAGTTCTTCCTGCGGTGGCACAGCTAATCTCCATGGCACTGATCATTATCATTCGTGTTTGCGCTACCGTATTCCGCTGGAATCTGCCACACATCGAAGTGGACGAGGCGGCAGGCGACAAGGACGAGTAAAAAGGAGTTAGGTATGTCTGATATTTTTGCATTGTTCAAGAAAATTGAAAAGAAAAATGACGCTCCAAGCGCCCCCATTACCCACTTGATCGTGGGCTTGGGAAATCCTGGCGATAAATATTTTCACACCCGCCACAACGCCGGATATTTGATGATGGATTATCTGTCCCAGCGTTGCTCCACCCAGGTCAACAAACTCAAATTCAAGTCTCTTGTTGGAGAGGCAACGATCGCCGGCAAGCGTTGTCTTCTGATGAAGCCCCAGACCTTTATGAACGCCTCGGGGGAGGCTGTACAACAGGCGACGGCCTTTTATAAGATTCCCATGGAAAACGTGCTAGTTTTTTCAGACGACACCGCGCTTAACATAGGACGCGTCCGCGTTCGCAAAAAGGGAAGTGACGGCGGTCAAAAGGGACTGCGTAGCATCATCACCTTGATGAACACCGATGAATTTCCCCGTATCCGATTTGGCGTGGGGCAAAAGCCGCATCCCGATTACGATCTGGGTGACTGGGTACTGTCTGAATTCAATAAGGAGGAGCAAAAAGCTCTGTTTTCCGCCTTTGAAAAGGCGTATGACGGTGTTGTAAAGGTACTCGAAGGAGATTTTGACGGCGCGATGCAGCTTTGCAACGGCAAATAAACGGATGGAGACGCAATGAAAACGATCTTGACACAAGCCATCCGTGCAGATCGGGAATATACCCAACTGCTGGAGACGGCCAAAAAGCAGTTCAAGGCGCCCAAACCCTTGCCTCTGTTGATCAATGGGCTTTGCGAGGGCGCGGCAGATGCCGCCATTCTTTCCTTGCTCTCGGATCTGCCGAGAGGACGGTGCGCCTTGATCGTATGCTCCGAGGAAAAGGACTGTGTGCGTTTGAACGGCATGCTGAAGCATTTCGGTGTGCGCAGTGCCTTTTACGTCGGACGAGATTTCACGTATTATAATATTACTGCCTCCCATGAGTATGAGCATGAGAGGCTTGACGTGTTGTTTGGCCTGCTTGACGGGGCATTGGATGCTGTGGTGACAACGCCCGATGCAGCACTCGGCTATACCATTCCACCCCAAAGGCTGGAAAATGCCGTTTTACACCTGGATTTTGATAGTCGTATCGACTTGGACGATCTGGCGGGTCGTTTGGTGGCCGCAGGGTACAGCCGCGCCGACATGGTCGATGGTAAGGGACAGTTCGCCATTCGCGGCGGCATCGTCGATATTTATCCTCCCAATGGCCACTATACCGATGAAGACGGACAGGTGCTGGACGGCTCGATGGCTCTGCGCATCGAATTGTTTGACGATGAAGTGGATCGTATGGGATTGTTTGACGTGGATTCCCAACGCATCCACACCAACGTACAAAAGGTAGACCTTCCCCCGGCGCGCGAGATCCTCTTGGACAATGCGCTGCGAGATAAACTCAAAAAGGCCATTTCAGCGCAGTTCAAGACACAGCATGACGAGGCGGTGGAAGAGGCGCTGATCAAAGAGGCCGCCGCGGTCGATCGCAGCATGGAGAGCGGATGCGACGTCCCATTTGCCGACAAGTATATTTCACTGATATACCCCGAGAAAAACAGCATTTTCGATTATTTTTCGGAGCGCTCTCCCGTATTTCTGATCGGCACCAACAACATCTATGAGCGGTTGCGTGCCTCTGTCTGGCATAACAATCAAACGGTACAGGAGCTGGTCAGCGGCGGTACGATCGCGCCCAAATACGCAGAATATACCAAGCCCATGGCGGCCTTTGACATTTTCTGCGAACAAAACGTAACCATGCACGTAGACTCCATGTCCTACGGACTTTCCGGTCGTAAGCTTTCAGGCATGTTCGGCTTCCGCTCCAAAAACATGGTATCCTACGGCGATAATTTCAACCTGTTGGAGGAAGACCTAGCATCCTATCTGTCGCAGAACTATCGCGTTGTTTTGCTGGCAGAAAACGAGATCAATGCCAAAAACCTCTGCGGTCTTTTGAACGATCACGGTATAAAAATAGCCCTCTCCGATCCGGATGGGGAACTTTCCCTGGATCAAATTCCAAAGGGAAGCGCCCTTGTCGCATGGGGACAGAATATTGCCGGCTTTGAACTGGTCACGCCCCGGATCGCCCTTTTATCAACGTGCGCTGATAGCCGTCGCGGCACTTTGACTTCGAGCGGAAAGATCAAAAGCTCGAAAAAGAAAAAGTCCGCCTCGCAGGCGATTATGTCCTATGCCGATCTGGAGGTTGGCGATTTCGTTGTTCACGAAAACTATGGTATCGGTCGCTATACGGGAATTGAAACGATGACAATTTCGGGGATCACACGGGATTACATCGGGATCCAATACGCGGGAAGCGACAAGCTCTTCCTACCGACCGAAAAACTGGACAAGGTTTCAAAGTATATTGGTTCTCATGCAGACGACGGGATGGTCAAACTGTCAAAATTTGGCGGCGACAGCTGGAATAAGACCAAAGCACGCACCCGTGCTTCGGTCAAGGATATTGCCAAGGATCTCATTCGCCTCTATGCTGAACGAGAGCGCCGCCCCGGCTTTGCTTTCCCTCATGATGATGAATTCCAGAAAAGCTTTGAAGCTGCATTTGAATATGAGGAGACGGAAGGACAGCTTCGCGCGTCCGATGATGTCAAGCGCGATATGGTGTCGACCGTCCCGATGGATCGTCTTTTGTGCGGCGACGTCGGCTTTGGTAAAACTGAGGTAGCCCTCAGAGCCGCCTACAAGGCCGTTCTGGGCGGCAAACAGGTGGCGGTGCTCGTTCCCACCACCATTCTTGCTCTGCAGCATTATCAGACCTTTACGAGCCGTATGCGCGCCTTTGGCGTGAACGTGGACATGATATCCCGTTTCCGCACCGCCAAAGAACAAAGTCTGACCTTGCGGCGCCTGAAACGAGGCGAGGTGGACGTTCTGATCGGTACGCACCGCCTGATCGGCAAGGACGTTGATTTCCACGATCTTGGACTTTTGATTGTGGATGAAGAACAGCGCTTTGGCGTGGCACAAAAAGAAAAGCTCAAGCAGATGGCCGGTAACGTCGACGTGCTGACGCTGTCGGCAACGCCGATCCCTCGCACCTTGAATATGGCGATGGGAGGCTTGCGCGACATTTCCGTTTTGGACGAAGCACCCGGTGACCGACTGCCGGTGCAGACCTACGTGCTGGAAGAAGATGAGCTGATTATCCATGAGGCCATCCGCAGGGAACTCCGACGCGGCGGCCAGGTGTTCTATCTGCATAACATCGTTGAGACGATCGACGACGTGGCGGCTAAGCTGTCGCGCGAAATGCCTGATGCACGGATTACCGTGGCACACGGCAAGATGGAAAAGGACGTGCTGGAACGCATATGGGAGCATATGCTTAGTGGTGAGATCGATATTTTGGTATGCACCACCATCATCGAAACCGGTGTTGACGTTGCCAATGCCAACACGCTTATCGTGGATAACGCTCATCGACTGGGGCTTTCCCAGCTCCACCAGCTACGCGGACGGGTCGGGCGCTCCTCTCGCCGTGCTTACGCCTACTTCACTTATCCCAAATTCAAGGCGCTTCCCGAGATCGCGCAAAAGCGGCTGGAGGCTATCCGTGATTATGCTGAATTTGGCGCAGGGTTTAAGATCGCCTTGCGTGATATGGAGATCCGCGGCGCGGGCAATCTCTTGGGAAGCGAACAGCACGGACACATGGATGCAGTGGGGTACGACTTGTATATCAAGCTTCTCAATGAGGCCGTATTGACCGAAAAAGGAGAAGCACCCAAGCCCGAGCCCGAATGCACCATAACGGTTCATTTTGATGCCTATATTCCCGACAAATACGTCCCGTATCCTTCGCAACGTATGGAAATGTATAAAAAGATTGCCATGATCGACAACGAACAAGACCGGGATGATATTTTGGACGAAATGCTGGACCGCTTTGGCGATTTGCCGCGAGCAACGGAAAATCTCCTCAACATCGCTTTGATCCGCGCCGATGGAAAGCGATGCGGCATCAAACAGATCCGGCAGGAGAATGAGTTTATCCAGTTCTATCCTGAAAAAATTGACTTTGACGTGTGGACCGATCTGTCCGAGCTCTGGCCGGGACGCTTGCGCATGGCGATGTCGGGAGAGCCGCATCTGAACCTGAAAATGAAATCAGGCGAGGATGCTTTGCCATTCATTCACAAAATGTTTGAAAAATATACGGAATTTGCTCAAAAAAACAACGGATAAAACCGATATAATAAAAGCTAGTTCCAAAAGAAAGGTACAAAACCATGAAATCCAACAAACTGATACCACGCCTGCTTTGTTGTCTGATCGCTCTGACGCTTGTGCTTTGCACTCTCGTTGGATGCTCATCGTCAGGTAAAACGTTGATGAGTATAGGAAAGCAAAAATTGACCGTCAACATGTACGAGCTGTTGCTTTCACGTATGAAGGGCACGCTGGCCTACAACGACTATCCTGTGGATTCGGATGATTTTTGGAATACGATCACCAGCACACAGGGTGCGACGCATAATGATTATTTTACTCTTTCCATTCAAGAAGAGGCTAAAATGATGCTCATCAAGCTGTATTTGTTTGAGGAGAAGTATCAGCTGACGTTGCCTGATTCTTATTATGAGAAGATCGACGAATATATCAACGACACGCTGACCTACCTGCACAACGGCTCTAAAACGGAGTTCAATCGCGTGCTTTCCGAATACGGCGTCAACATGAAAATGCTTCGCGAGAACTATATCATTGAGGACAAGATCGATTATCTCAAGTCCCATCTTTCCTCTCTGACCAGTGATACGGCAAGGGAAGAGTATTATCAGGAAAATTACGTTCGCTTCCGCCAGATCCTTCTGCCGTTGTATCAGTATCTGTACGAAACGGATGAGTTTGGCGATACCATTTACTTCAAGGATGAGTTTTCCGATCGTATCAGCTATGATACCAAAGGGCAGACCCACGTCGGCACCGACGGTAAAACTGTCACAGACAAAAACGGAGACGTTGTTTACTATACCGAGGATGGTCACATTGCCTATAACAAGAAAAGCGGTGTGATCCGCGGCATTGACAAGGACAACGACGGATATACCGACTACGAAATGCTGGATGAGGAAGGTGCTAAGGCCATTGTTAAGTTGGCCAACGACCTGACGGAGCTGATCGTTGCAGGGGACTTTAGCACCTTTGAAGACTACGGTGCGGACCTTTGCGAACAGGAGATCTGGAACGCGTATCCCAACGGCATGTACATCAATCTCGAGAAGAACTATCCCGTTGCCTACATCGATGATATGCAAAAAGAGCTGAAAACCATGAAGGACGGTGACATCGCTCTGATCGAGTCTGATAACGCCTACCACCTGATTATGAAGTATCCTCTGGACGAGGGGGGCTACAAAAACAAGGAAAACCAGGACTGGTTCGAGGAGTTCGAAGACGAGATGGTTACAGAAATTTTGAACAGTATGTGTCAGGAATATTTGGATGACGTCGTCGTGGATAAAAAAGTTCTTGCTACCGCAAAGGATATGAAGACCATCGGAGCCAACAAGGATTATTGATTATGGCTTGACAAGTCATACTTTCGATGATATAATCATCACGTAAACAAAACAAACTGCCACCGGGTAGTTGAATGCAAAAGCATTCGTTCGCACATCGTAAGGTCTTAGAAGATGTGCGGCGAATGCTTTTTTTAAGGAGATATCATATGAAGTTCAAGCATACTTTTTCAAGCTTATCAAAATTTGAATGGGGCCTATGGTCGCTCTCATCTTTTGTGGTGATATTATCGCATCTTGTGTCACCGGATGGCGACGTCTTATCTCTGGTTGCCTCGCTCATCGGTGCGGCCGCCTTGATCTTCGTTGCCAAAGGACACGTGATAGGGCAGCTGCTCACGGTAGTTTTTGCGATTTGTTACGGTATCATATCCTATCATTTTCGCTACTATGGCGAGATGATCACCTATCTTTGCATGAGCCTTCCCATGGCTGTTTTGGCCGTGATCTCATGGATGAAGCACCCCTATCGCGACACCGAGGAGGTTGAGGTTTCAACCTTATCGCCACGCAAGGTCATCCTTCTTTCCACCGCCGCTGTGTGCGTAACGGTTGCATTCTATTTCATCCTTGGTGCACTGAATACAGCCAATCTGCTCGTCAGCACCATTTCTATCACGACCAGCTTCGTCGCCGCCTCTTTCACCTATTTGAGAAGCCCGTATTATGCATTGGCTTATGCCGCCAATGATATCGTTTTGATCGTATTATGGGTCATGGCAGCCATTAAGGATCCGTCCTACTTATCGATGGTCATGTGCTTCGTTATGTTCTTCGCCAACGATATTTACGGCTTTGTGAACTGGAAACGAATGAAGAAACGGCAACGGGAAGCTCCTTGTGAGTAAAGGGGAAATTTGCAAAAACAACGAAAAAAATGTAGGCAACGCCTTGACAAAGCGTATGCAAAGGAATATAATAGATTACAATGATAGAGGTGCACATGACAAGAGTACCGTTTGTGTGATAATCTTCGCGAGATGTTGCAAGCGGAAAAGGGGATTGTGCCGAAGGTGGCGAGGCGAACGCTTACCTGGTAACTCGAAGAACATTCGTTTTACTGTCGCAAAAAGCGGAGAGCTATCGAATGATACGAATGTCTGGCAAGAGCTGTGCTTTTCCTCGACGTTCGGAAATTACGGTAGCCGATTCGCAAGAATTGGCGCTATTTTTTTGTATGTTATCAAAGCAGGAAAGGAACCGATGTATGAAGACGAACACGATTTTTGAAGGAGCGGCTACCGCCCTTGTAACACCTTTAACCAAAGAGGGAATTGACTATACGGCTTTTGGCAAATTGATCGATTGGCAGATTGACAGCGGTATTGACGCCCTTGTTATTTGCGGTACGACCGGCGAATCCTCTACGTTGACGGACGAGGAGCACCGCGAGGCCATCCGATTCGCAGTAGAGCGCGCGAACAAGAGAGTGCCTATCATTGCCGGAACCGGTTCTAACGATACGGACTATGCCATGGACTTGACGCGCTACTCTTGCGAGGTGGGGGCAGATGCCATGCTGGTCGTCACGCCATATTACAACAAAGCGACCCAAAAGGGACTTGTCCGTATGTATGAGGCCATTGCACAGGCCAGCTCCAAGCCGATCATTCTTTATAACGTTCCTTCCCGCACAGGCGTTAACATCGAGCCCTCGACCTATCTGACGCTTGCTGATATTCCCAATATTGCCGCTATTAAGGAAGCCAATGGCAATCTGTCCAAGATCGTTGAGACCGCCGCTTTGGTTGGTGACAAGCTGGATATTTATTCGGGTAACGACGACCAGATCGTTCCGATCCTTTCCGTTGGCGGCAAGGGTGTCATTTCTGTGCTTTCTAACCTTGTACCCCGCGAGACATCGGAGCTGTGCCACACCTTCTTTAAGGGTGATATTCGCGGCAGTATGCAGCTGCAGGCCAAATATCTGACCTTGATCAACGCACTGTTCAGCGAAGTAAATCCCATCCCTGTCAAGGCTGCTATGAATGCGATGGGCTTCTGCGAGGATTATCTGAGATTGCCGTTGACCCCCATGGAGGACGCACACCGTGCCGTTCTTCTGGACTGCATGAAGCAGCATGGTCTGATTTAATAGGAGATTGTTTATGATGAAAATTGTTGTCAACGGAGCCTCGGGCCGTATGGGAAGGGAAGTAGTCCTGTGCGCCCAAAACGGATATCGTGGAGCTTGTCTGTCTGCCGCGGTGGACGTTACCCGTCCCGAGGTGGATTGCCCCGCCTATACCGCTCTTGACGCCGTACGCGAGGAGTGCGACGTTTTGGTGGACTTTTCTCACCATAGCGCCACCAAAAGTGTATTAGACTTCGCACTGCTTCGCGGCATTCCCGTGGTTATCGCAACGACGGGGCAGACTGATGAGGAGCAGCAAATGATCCAACAAGCATCCAGACATATCCCGGTCTTTTTTGCAGGGAATATGTCCATCGGCATCGCGCTTTTGGTGTCCTTGGTAAAAACGGCAGTTACTACGTTTCCGGACGCCGACGTTGAGATCATAGAAACACATCATAACCAAAAGCTGGACGTCCCCAGCGGTACGGCCTTGATGATCGCTCGAGGCATTCAGGAAGTCAAGGAAAACGCCACGCTGCGCGTTGGCAGACACGAAAATGGAAAGCGCCCGGCTGGTGAAGTTGGGATCCATTCCATTCGTATGGGTAAAGTCGTTGGTATTCACGAGATTCATATCAATACAGGCTCCCAGACGATCACCCTCAAGCACGAAGCGCACAGCCGTTCGCTGTTTGCTGAAGGAGCCCTGCACGCGGCAGCCTTCCTGCAGGACAAGCCGGCGGGCTTATATTCGCTTGAACATCTGTTTGTGTAAGTGAGGACCATTATGATTTGCGACAATCTTTCGATCAACCAAGCGGGACATCTTTGCTTTGGCGGCAGAGACGTCACTGAATTGGCACAAAAATACGGCACGCCGCTGTATCTTTTGGATGAAAACAAAATACGCGAGCATTGCCGTACGTATATGAGTGCAATGAAACAAGCCTTTGGCTCGGACGCCTTGCCGCTATATGCAGGAAAAGCTTTGTGTATTAAGGACATCTACCGCATCATGCGCGAGGAAGGGATGGGCATTGACGTGGTATCCTCGGGTGAGATCTATACGGCGGATGCCGGCGGATTTCCCATGGAACGCGCTTATTTCCACGGAAATAACAAAACGGATGCCGATATTTCCTATGCCATGGAGCGTGGCGTGGGCTATTTCGTTTGCGATAACGAAGAGGAGCTGCTCTCGATTGAATGCGAGGCCGAGGCGCGAGGAATCATTCAAAAAATTCTGATCCGCGTAACCCCGGGCATTGATCCTCATACACATAAAGCCATCTCGACCGGAAACGTAGACTCCAAGTTTGGCGTTGCCATCGAAACCGGTCAGGCAGAGACGCTGATCGCCTTGGCACTCAAGCAGCCTCACGTTTCACTGGAGGGCTATCATTGTCATATCGGATCCCAGATCTTTGAAACGACGCCCTTTACAGACGCTGCCGAAATTATGATGTCCTTCATAGCAAGCATGCGAGATCGTTTGGGCTACACGGCAAAGGAATTAAATCTTGGCGGCGGAATGGGCGTGCGTTATCTCGAGGAACACCCCAACGTCGATTATGCCAAAAACATCGCACAGATCGCCGCCGTGATCAAAGATCTGGCTCGTGAGAAGCAGTTGGACCTGCCCCGTATGCGTATGGAGCCCGGACGCAGTATCGTTGCAGACGCCGGCATGACACTATATACGGTGGGAGCACTCAAAACGATTCCCGGATTCAGAACTTACGTATCCGTTGACGGCGGCATGCCGGACAACCCCCGCTATGCGCTGTATCAGTCGCCCTACACAGTGCTTCTTGCCAATCGCCCGCAGCAAACAGCGGACACCGTTTGTACCATCGCCGGCAGATGCTGTGAGAGTGGAGACCTCATTCAAGAAGGCGTCCTGTTGCCCGAGCCGAAACGCGGAGATGTTCTGGCTGTATTGACAACCGGCGCTTACAATTATGCTATGGCGTCCAACTATAACCGCATTCCTCGCCCGGCCATGGTTCGCTTGTGCGACGGGCAAGATACTTTGATCTTGCGACGCGAGACGTTTGAGGATCTGATCCGAAACGAACTTTGAATATTATAAAAAAGCACTTTTGACGTATGTCAAAAGTGCTTTTTTGGGTTATACTTCAGTAGCGGATTCACCTTCATCCTCGGGGATATCCTCATTCGTCTTGCGATAAGGCGCTATCATATACCGATCGATGACGGGATATATGGCATAGGCAGTAATAAAACCGATTGCGGCCATCAGATACAGGATCGGAACGAGCACGGTGATAATAACGCGCGGCATGAACAGAATGATCAAAATTGCGTGGATTCCGACCAAGAGCACGATACCGAGAAGAGCCACCAGATTTCGTTTGATACCCAACACAGAGAAGATCAACGCGTTCTTAAGCATTTTGCGTAGCTTCATGTCAAAGGTGATCAGCATCATATAGATGTAAGGACGCATGACCATATACAAGAAGGCAACCGCTGTCAATACCCAGAACATAAAATCAAGCCAAAATGTTCCGACCGTCCCCGAATAGTAGAGCAGGTCCACGACGAGTGTGATGATCAGAAAGCTATCAAAAAGACCAAACAGGAAGGCTTGCTTGAAATTGCGCTTGATGGCATAGAAATAGTCACTGAATACAAAGACGGCGTCACCGCGAACCAAACCGCGCAGAACGTAAAATGAACCGACGGATTGCCATCCCATCGTTACCAGCATAACAACGATGCATATGCCGATGATCCAATAGGCGGCCGGCTGATAAATCGGGATTCCCAGCGGCAGTGCCTCTAACGCCAAGATCAGGGAGGACGCCGGGGAAGGATCGATCAGGGAAGCACCGTACAGCGGCGCAAAGAGTGCAGAGGTTTGAGAGGGAGTTCTGTCGATGAAGAGGTAGGCGAAGAGCGCTACAACGATCGGCACGACCTGCAGCAGCATCAGCAAGTTCAGACTAATCAACTGTGAGAACTTACGGAAGAAAAACTTAAAAAAGTTTTTGAACGTCGGGCGCAGGTCCTCGTCTTTTCTGACGCCTTTTCCGTCGCGGTCACGGAATTTGAAAATAGATTGAAAACGCAATTTTCTTTCTCCTTTATGTAAACTTCCGTTATGTTTATATAAACCAACGATATATTAAATAAAATATAGCTTGTGCAAGGATCATGGATCCCCAAAATTCAAACAGGGAAGTGAGATAGGCGGATGGCGAATACCCGGGACGTTGCCCCCCACGCCCCATTCCGCCGGTAGCTATCAGTGTCGCGCGAAGCAAGAGACACATCATACATAGAATAAGCACGACTAAAACAGCAACCAAGACATTGGAATGACCGGGCGCATTTTTCATCGCGAACAGGCATTTCCAGAGATCAAGTCCGTGCCAAAAGCAAAAGAACAGGCAAATCAAGCGAGAGGTATAATGAAAGGATGCTTGGTGCAGTCCCGCCAAGAACAGTAGAGGAACGCAAGCCGTTTGGGAAACCAGTGCCCCCATAAGGGGGAGGAATCCGCGCGGCGGCAGTGCAAAAGCATCAGAGAGGCGCCCGGGAAGCCAGTGGCAATATTCTGCCAAGGCAACTGTGGCGCCAATCGCCAGACCGACAAAAAGCCACAGCATCCATTCCCAAAGATAGCGTCGCCGCACAGCATAAGGCGTGCGATACCGTTCATCCAGACGTTGCGTCATATCCATATCTCACCAACCCTTGTATTGTGTATTTCCAAACAAGTGTATGTGGATCGATCCGTCAAATAGAACGAAACGCGAACACCTAAATAGTATCACACGATATCAAAAAAAGCAATAGGATATCGGATTTATTCAACAAACGCTATGAAAAAGTTAACAATTTATTTTGTCGTATTCTGGCGAAGCACCTCAAAGCCAAGAACGGTAGCGGCAGAAGCCGCAGAGAGCGAACCGCGAAACTCCCGACCGTAATCAATGCGAACTACAGTATCAGCCGCATCCAGAACAGCGCGAGAGATCCCACGTTTTTCTCCACCAACCACCAAAAGAAGAGGACGGCTCATATCCGCTTCGTACAGAGAAACCGAATTACGAATACCGGCGCAAAGCACACGATACCCGTGCTCGTGGAACAGTTTTACGGCTATTTCAGGCTCGCAAACAGCCATTGGAAGGCGCTCGGAGGCACCGGCGGAAGAACGAGCGACCACTCCTGCCGCCCCCATCCAGTTACGAGGGCACAAAATGACACCGTCTACACCGGCCGCATACAAAGAACGAAGCGCATATCCAAAGTTATATGGATCTTCAATCCCTTCCAAAAGGAGGTAAAATCCTTGATTTGAAAGGAAATTTTGCGTCAAAACAGCATCCTCCAGTGAGGGAAGGGGACGTTCTGTGCATTGTGCAATGATACCGCCATGTGTCGTTCCGATGGTCATGGAATCGATCACGGAAGCGTCTGTCATCTCGATTTCAAAACCAAGTTCACCCGAAACAGCCCGTAAAAAGACCAATTCTTTTGCCTTGCTCTTGGCTTTGGCTTCGTCTACGTAAATCTTCTCAATTTGACGGGTGTTGATCCCGTCACGAATGCCGGCTATCAGGGCAGAAATCGAGGTCATTCCTTCCAGTAGAGTATGATTGTTAAATTTTTCACATTCTTTTCGAGTGGCAAGATCGGAGGAAATTTGAGGCATGGTAAAGGACGCGGGTGATAGATTTGCTGTATTTTGTTTACATTCAGAATCATTTTTCATGCTCAAAATCCTGCCTTTCATTAAAACTTGTAATTTTTGCCTGGTCCGTGTCAAAGCGTAGCATAAACCGGTCAAGCCGTACATATATTATAACAGCATTCGCGTCGAAAATCAACAATAATCGGCAGCAAAGGAGCTGTAGCTGTTATATGATGTACATTTCATCCTACAAAGAGCGCTGTGTGATCTTAGCCACGTATCTGATCGAAAACAATGCCACCGTGCGTGCGGTGGCACGGCAATTCAACGTAAGCAAGAGCACAGTACATAAAGATGTCACGCAGGTATTGCAGCGCATCGATCCCGTTTTGTTTGAGCAAGTACAAGCGATCCTTGAAAAAAACAAGGATGAGCGGCATTTGCGCGGCGGTGAGGCTACAAAAAAGAAGTATCAGACCATCCAAGCGCAGAATGGCGCTCGAAAGCAGAAAAACACCTTAAAATAGCTATTTTGCTTCCCTAAATTATACAAAATTTGCATTTTGTATAATTTTGCCTGCGTTTTTAGGACAGTGGGGCATTTTTGATGCTTTTCCTACCCTATCTATTATTATAACATAAAAATTGATGTAAAACAAGGCTTATGAGACATTCTTTTGTTGATTTTGCTCTTTTCCTTGATTGGAAATTGAACAAATACAACAAAAATCAGAAAGTTAACATAAAAGTTCTTTTCTTTTGTCTGAATCTATGATACAATAGATGAAAACTCAAGGAGGATTGTATCATGGCAATCAAAATGCGCGTCCTGTACGCAACCGGAAAGAAAAAGATGATCAACATCGCCAACTTTATCAAGCAGAAATACGAGCTCTCCCAGAACGCGGTCGACTGTGTTCCCCCTGCTTACTCTTGTGACAAGGAACGAATCGTTGTACTGGCGATTGCCGGCAAAAACGACGTTGAGGATGCTCTGCGCCGCTTCTGCATTGAATTGACCAAGGAACGCACGGCGAACGTCGCGCTGCTGGTAGACGGTACTGAGACCTACGCCAACAACGTCAAGGCGATTTTGAAGAATGCAGGTACCAACGTTATCGAGGACGTTCTTTACGTAAAGTGTGGCCTTCCCTTCCTGGCAAGCGTCAAGCCTGAAGAACAGGCTGCTATTGTCGATTGGCTGGACAACAAGGTAATCAATAGCCTGAAGTAATTGGATACAACAAAAACGGCCCACTACACGGTAGCGAGCCGTTTTGCTATTTCAGAAGCCGCGTCCGGATGCTTTTATGGTTCCGCACGCGATCTTGTTCCCCGCATTTCCTGCGGGCTGTGTCATGAAATCATCGGGCGAATCATGAATAATCACCGTTTTTCCGATGATTTCATCCACCGTAAAGCGGGCGGTCAGAAAAGCCAAGAAAGCTTTGCCGTTTGCACCAAAGAGTGGAGGCATATCTCCTGCATGGTACGGATGAGGACAGTCGTATGGATTATAATGCATCCCGACGTTTCGGAATGGATCGACCTCGTCTCCCCTGCAGTTGTCGCCTTCGTGAATATGAATGGCAAAAATGGGCATTTGGCAATATCCCGTCGATGTCGGCAAGCCATCTACCTCGGCCGCAACCAAAACACCATTTGGCAGCTGATAAAACTTTACCGTTCCCATGATTTGAGGATACGTATCGTTCCCTCTTATGTTGGCAAACGCAGAGGGCGGTTTTCGAAGAATGGTAGCAATGTTGATGGAAGAAACGTTTCGATACATGATGCTAAACCTCACATAGTTGTTTTTATTGTCATGTTATGCGGGATTTAGGCGAAGTGTGAACATAAAAAACACAAGGGGTTGAGTTCCCCTTGTGTTTTTGGCATAATTACTGCTTTTTTTCTGTCAGGTTCGCCTTATGCTTATCCAGCAACGTATGGATGCGCTTAACGGGATCAAGCAGGTTGCTGATGGTACGGTCATGGTTCAGCGTATCGATCAGATAGGCCACGTACTTGCACATATTGACCTCACAGTACCAGGGCTTTTCCTTGAGCTCGGGACGGCGATATACCAGGTTGGTGGTAAAGATCTTATCGATCAGACCATCTGCGTGTGCCTTGTCGAACTTATCAAAGCCGTCGGTAAAGAGACCAAAGGTGGCAAAGTTGAAGATTCTCTTGGCGCCCTTCTCTTTGAGCTGAAGCGCAACGTCAATGAGAGACTCGCCCGAGGCGATCATGTCATCGACGATGATAACGTCCTTTCCCTTGACGCTTCTGCCGAGATATTCGTGAGCTTCAATCGGGTTGCGGCCGTTGATCACGATGGAATAATTGCGGCGCTTGTAGAACATACCGATGTCCAGGCCCAAGACGGACGAATAGTACATCGAGCGCTGCATGGCACCCTCATCGGGCGAGATCATCATCAGGTGATCCTTTTCCAATTCGATGTCGGGATAGTTACGGACCAGCGCCTTGATCATCTGGTAGGTAGGCTGGATATTATCGAAACCGTTGAGCGGAACGGCGTTGCAGATACGTGCGTCGTGTGCGTCAAAGGTCAGAATATCAGTGACACCCATGTGGACCAGCTCCTGCAGCATGATCGCACAGTCGAGCGATTCGCGGGAAGAACGCTTATGCTGACGTCCCTCGTACAGCATAGGCATGATGACCGTGATTCGTCTTGCCTTACCGCCGATGGCAGCAATAATTCTCTTGAGGTCTGCGTAATGATCATCGGGGCTCATGGGCACCGACATACCGTACATCTTGTAAGAAACGCTGTAATTGAAAATATCGCAAATGATATATACGTCATGTCCGCGCATGGACGAATACAGCATACCCTTAGCCTCGCCTGTGCCAAAACGCGGGCAATCGACCTTGGCGATGTAGGTATCCTCACCGTCATGTCTGCGCCATTCCTTGAGATAGTAGTCGACCTGCTTGGCAAACTCCTCGCAGCCCTTCATACATATGACGCTCAGCTCTGCGTATCCGTCTTCCCTCACCATTGGAAATACCCCTTCCCTATATATCGTATTGTTGTCTGAGACAAAGCTCAATGGTAATTATATCACATAAATCGAAACTTGTAAAGTATTTCCGAAAAATTGAATATCATCGGGAATGACGGAATTGTAGTACATTTTTTGTACTCATTTGACAAAAGCGTCAATTTTCTTACGTGCCCAGGTCTTCAAGCACATCCGGAAGTGTGCATGGCGTGACCTTTGCCTTAGCAATAAGATGGTACATTTCTTGTGCCCTGCTCTTTTCTTTCGTGGGAAGCGGTAGTGTCAGTCTCTCGTCTTGATATTGAACGCAGATCTGGAATGCAACATCTTGATTGTTATCAATGCGTAACAAACGATACCGTATGTTGTTTCGGGGATGCCGTAATCGCTTGTGCAACGGCATAGTCGTGTGATTTGGAATGCTCATGTTTTTCTCCTTAAGAAAGCGTATTCGGTCGGGGGAACCGTTGTTTATGCTCCACAAGTCATTATAACACACTTTTTATGTGGCCTTTTTTGCATTTTTCTCCCGCGATTTTTGATAGTTTGTACACAAAGAAGAAAAAACAAACAAAAATGATGGTATGAAATTGTGGCATGCGAGCTTGCCTTGTCAGATATTTTTTTAATATTTCCCTTGTTTTTTAACATTCATTGTTTTGTTCACAGATTGTTTACACTTACTGCGACCAAAAATGCTGTGTCTATTTCCATAAATTTTGCACTTCCTTATTAAATTCCCTTGTGTTATAATAGAAAGCGAAGCAGTCTGATTATATAAAAGGTGAAAAAATTTTTTCTCCGTCAAAACCACGAAAGGAGTTGTGATTATGTCCAAACGAATGGCAGTCCTACATATGGAGCCACCGGCTATTTTCTTTTTGAAGCTTGGCATAGCCGCCATCTGTTTTCAACTCTCTTTACTTTACATCAGCGTAGATATACTTTACCAATCCTTCCGCACCTATGCCTATATTCACTACGCGCCGGCACTTGAATACGTTGCAATGTCCGTAACGCTTGTCATCGGCGGCGCACTGCTCATCGATTATATATGGAAAACACAAAAAGAAAATGGAGGAGACGGTTGATCTCCTCCGTTTTTAATTAGCATATCGGATGCTTGCGAATAAAGAGCACGCCGAGGGTATTTCTGCCACAGTGAGCAGATACGGTACAGCCCGCACGAGTGACGCACACCTCGTCAAACTTCTCCATTGCTTTGACTTGTTCTACGCATTGGTCAACAATGTCAGCATCGCAGCCTGCATGGGTAACGAAAATGCGGCTGGTATCGATGTCTGACGCGTCTCCAATACGGTCGGCGATATACTGCTTGAGCGTCATGCGGAACTTGCCGCGATACTTCTTGCCAACGACCATTTTACCGTTCTGTACCATGACGCAGGGCTTAAGCTGCAGCAAATTGGCACCAAAAGCGGCAATTGCCGAGCAACGACCGCCCTTATGTAAAAATTCAAGATTGTCAATGACAAAGGAAGCGTCAACGCACTCTCTGAGGTTATTGCACGCCTCAGAAATTTCCTTGGCGGACTTGCCTTCAGCTGCCATTTCGGCCGCTGCGACGACTAAAAGGCCGCCCCCGGTGGAGAGATTTTGCGTGTTGATGGGATAGACGCCCTCGTATTCCTGAGCAGCCAGTCTTGCGTTGTTAAAGGTGGAGGACATATCCGAGCTGATGGTAAACAAAACGACCTCGTTGCCGGCCTGGGTTTCGTGAGCAAAAAACTCATCAAATTCCGCGATGTTGACCGCCGCCGTTTTGGGGAGCATACCCGTTGCTTCGTAATTCTCATAAATCATGTCGGGATTGATGTCCACACCGTCGCGGTACTGCTTGTCGCCAAGACTGACGCCAAGAGAAAGGATCTTGATCTGATAGCGCTCAATCAATTCTGCGCTGAGGTCACACGTGCTGTCACTTGCGATAATCACTTGCTTGTTCATGTTTTTTCTCCTTGTTTATGATGAATTTAAATAATTAAGATTCTTGATTCATTTCGGATTCCCACGCAAATACGCGATCGGTTAGTTCGTCCGCGCGCAAACGGTCGGTAGCATAAGCGCGACGCAGGAGTGCGGGAGGAATACAGTCGTCGTATTTTTCAAACACAGGGACTTCTCCACTTTCCATCAAGGCATCGCAGTCAATTCCCTTTTCTCTGACAAGATCGGCAAGGCGGCCAAGCCATGTCGCACCGTCTGTGGTGTCCAGCTTTAAGGTCATGTAATTGCATCCTTCAAATTCAATGGAGGAGATGCCTAATTGACGCGCATGATGCTTGAGGAATTTGCGGCAGGTACGGAAGGAGCGCGTGCCAAGCCAGGGGAACAGACACCAGCTGAATCCTCCCAGGTGCACGAGCGAATGCTGAAGCATTCCCGTGTTTCTCGCCACGTGGCGGGCATTTTCAAGCCGCTGACGGGCATTTTCCTTGAGGTAAGGGTAAACGGTATCCTCCTCCAGTACACGTCTCATACGCTCTTGAATGCGGGTGTGGATCTCTCCAAAATCTCCCGGCCAGGATACCTCCATTTTGCCAAGCACACCTTTGACGTAAATGAGCTTGTGAGGAATATCCAGCTCTTCGACCTCCCAGACGCGTCCGGCCAGCGCGAAGCGATCGCCCACGGGCGGAGGCGTTGTGATGGTTCCGATCTCGTCTGAGCCACAGCGTACGGTGTAATCCTCGCTGTCCTTGAAGACGGCGTAGAATTTGAAGCTTTTGATCAGCCGCTCGCCGCGAAGTCCTACGATCAGCCCCTTCTCTTCCGTCATTTCCAGATATTCCTGCTCAACCATGGAAATGATCAGTTCGCGATAATCCTCACGGCTGACGGCCAGAAACGGTGGCAGGGACAATATGCGTTCTGCCAACATCTTGGGTGTTAATTCCCCGGAGGAAGCCAACATACTGAGCGTTTGATGGAATAACAAACTCATGGGCATCTGGCGGATATTGGGAGGCTCGATGAAACGCTCCTCAATATACAGCTGTACAATAGCGATCGCACGGAGTAGCTCCCACGGCATCAACTGTGGGAGTGGCGTGTTAGGCAGAGGATCTTCTTCTCGAAACACCATCATCATTTCGGGAGGCTGACCGCGACGTCCCGATCTTCCCAAGCGTTGCAAAAAGGAGGAGACTGAGTGAGGAGATTCGCTCTGCAGGACTCGTTCCAGTCGGCCAATATCAATACCGAGCTCCATTGTCACCGTCGCGCAGGTAACGGCCATGCTGTCTTCGTCCTTCATTTTAGCTTCTGCTTCTTCCCGAATGGCGGCCGACAGATTTCCGTGATGGATCATGAAAATATCCGGCTCGCCTCGGTTAGCGGCGATCTGACGCAGGGTTGCGGTCAGGTATTCCGTTTCCTCACGCGAATTGGAAAAAACGAGACTTTTTCGGTCCTTGACACAATCGTACATATATTCGTATCCTGCGTCAAGCGTGGCACTGTGATTGACGTTGGAAGTGCCATCGGGTAAGGCCTCGGGCGCAACCTTGCGCGCCTTTTCCGTTTGATCGCGTTTGAGATCCTGAATATAGAAGTGCTCCATGCCCAAGCGCCAGCGGTTCTTCCCCTCGGCGAAGACAGGCACGTCGACTTCAATATTGGATCCACCGGCCAGCCAACGCGCAGCGAGCCCGGCGTCTCCAACGGTCGCAGACAGCCCGATGCGGCGCACCTCGTGGCCGATCAAGCGGCATAGTCGCGTGATCTGGCAAATGATCTGATTTCCTCGGTCGCTTCCCGTTAAGGTGTGGATCTCGTCCACGACGATATAGCGCAGATCAGAAAACAGGCGCACAATATCGTTGGAGCGGTTGATCAGCATAGACTCCAGCGATTCCGGTGTAATCTGCAGAATACCGCGCGGATTTTCAAGTAGCTTACGCTTGTGAGAGGCGGCGACGTCGCCGTGCCAGTGCGTCACGGGAATCCCCGACTCGTCCAAAAGCTCCTCCATGCGGCCAAACTGGTCGTTAATCAGGCTCTTCAAAGGAGCGATGTAAAGTGCTCCAATTCCCTTCGGCGGATTTTCCCACAGATCAGCCAAAATCGGAAAGAATACGGCCTCCGTTTTTCCGCTGGCCGTTGAGGAGGTCAGTAAAAGGTGATGGTCACTGTCAAACAGCGTGCGTGCCGCCGCGATTTGGACACCGCGAAGCGACTCCCAGGAATGGCGATAGATGAACTCTCGAATAAAATCGGGAAACCGCTCAAAGATCTGCTCGGCTTCTTTTGTCGCATCATTTGGACTCATATCCGTTCCCTCCTTCACTTAAAAATCGATGTCCTCCGGTCTGAAGTTGACGTAAGGGGCGGCGGCTGGTTGCGCGGATGCCGGTGCCTCTGCCTGCTCCTCCCTCTCCTGACGTTCTGTTTTCAAGGTAACGGCACTGCCCAGCACCTCCTCAAAGGAAACGCCTTCGTTTTGCATTAATATGTGCAGTACCGTCATATAGTCGCGTAGCATCTCACGCGGCGTGATCATGCTGTCAGCGCCCGCACGAGAGAGGCAAAGCTGCAAAAATTGTTGCATCTGCTCCATGGTAATGCGAGGATCCCAGCCATAGTTTTGCGAGTGCAAATGGGTGATTCTGACAATGAGTGCCAGCAATTCGTCATCGCTCAGCCGGCGCAGACGAATCACGGGACCGATAAGGTTTTTGTATCCTTGTGTGGAGAAACGACTGTCACACAGACGACTGCGGAGAGCCTCATAACTAAACAGACCACGGCGCGTATCCTCTAAAAATTGAGGTGTTCCGCCAAGGACGAGCTCAAGTCCCGGCGCTCTTCCCTGCAAGGTATCATTGAACATAGACAGGATCTTTTCGTAATTGTTTTCTCGGCTGACCCGATGAACGATCTTATAAAGGTTGACGCATTCATCAATGAAGACGACCAGCCCGCGATAGCCCATCAAGCGGACAAGGGCGGCCCACAGCTTGAGAAAATCGTAGCAGTTATCGTCGTCAATGATAATGGAAACATGAAATCCCAGTGCGGCGCGGGCCTCGGTTTTATTGGAAAACTCACCGCGGAGCCAACGCAGACAAGCGCTCTTCCTCTCCTCAGCACCCGTGTCATCTACATCATTCCAGGCTTCAAAATATGCCGTAATGACATGTGAAAAATCAAATCCTCCAACAAAGAACTCCATCTCTCTGAGCTTTTCAAAGACCAGGGAGCGCAGCTTGTCGGAAAAATCAGCGTCATCGGGATGCTTGCCGCGTGCAATCAGTTCGCCCTGCAAGGAAGACAACCAGCGAGCCAGGATCTTGGGCAGTGCGCCACCATCAGGCGAGGCCTTGGATGCCAGATTTTTCATCAATTCACGGTAAGTGGCTACACCGCTGCCACCGCTGCCATACAGACGGCGCTCGGGCGAAAGGTCTGCGTCTGCCGTTACAAAATCGCGCTCCAGCGCATAGCCGCGGATCAGCTGCATCAGAAAGCTTTTACCGCTTCCATAGCGTCCAATCAAAAAACGCATACCGCCGCCACCTTCACTGACCGCCTCAAGATCGGACAAAAAGGCGCCGATCTCGTCGGTTCGACCAATGGCGATATAGGGTGCTCCCGCGCGAGGAACAACGCCGGCAGAGACGGACGCAAGTAAAGAGGTAAGGATACGTTTAGGTACCCGTTGCGTCTGTTCCCATTCTATTTTAGGCATAGTCGCCTCCTTCCCGTGAATCCGCCTCGTCTACATCCTGCAACAGCGGTTCAACGTCTTGTAAATAATCTTCGATTAACGTGTATCTTCCGTCATCGTCCGACTCGATCAGAATGTCTCCCATCACGTCGGCGGCAATCGCATTGATCTCTTCGATCAAGGCGTCGGGCAAGCAACCGCGCGCCCTTGCAAATGCTTGTTGCAAGTGCGATTTATTGTCGGCAATGCTTCGTAAAAAAGGAGCATATTCCCGCAATGCGACACACAGATCGTTATCCGAAGTGGGGGGGATTTCGGCTTCCTTAACTATAGCAACAGTCGCAACAGAAGCTTGAGGCTCGTCCTCTTGCTCAAACGCTTCGACCAGTTGCTTTGTCATCGACCAGGACTCCTGCTCAATTTTGGCGGCATGGTCAGCAGAAAGTTCCGTCTTTGGCAGATCGTATAGGGCTTCATAGGCCGGGCGTTCCGTTTGTTGCCTTTTGGCGGCAGTGCGCCGAAGATCAAGCACTTGCCCCAAATATTCATCCAAAAACGATTTGATTTTGTCAGGTAAAGCATAGATACTGAGTCTGGATTTCATACCCATGACGGCGCGCAGCTTGTTTTCCGTGTATTTGATCATATCGGTAATCAAAAAACGAAGCTCATGCGAGCGATGGAAGGAGCAATAATCCACCTCGATCCGGCGCTTCATGCGCCCCGAGGTCAGAGCTCCGATAAAGCTATCCCGGCTGAACGTTGCCTTTTGCATATGACTGCCGGCAAAGGTGGTTCCCTCCCGTGAAAGTGCCGCAATAACGTAAGAGATTGCAGCAGGAATATGAGAGTCCATAGCTTCTGCCTGTTGCTCTCCCATCAGATAAAGCTTGCTTTTGTGATAGTCATAGCTTGTGCAAAAGGCAAGATAAACGTAAGCATCCCTTGCGGCATCATGCCCGGTGGGGCAAGCATAAAACTCCTTGAATGAGCTTTGCTCTGCGATCAGGGTAAACATTTCCGTGCTGATATCCGCAGGGGGCGGCAGGTGATGGATCAAGCTATAGTCACAGATCCAATCGGCAAGGTAGCGGTTGAGCAGCGGATACACCTTGCGATAGTTCTTCCAAATGTCAAACATCATCTTTTGCCCTAAAGCAGGCTCAATCTCATCGGGCAAGTTGATGATTTCAAAAAGGCACAAGAAAATATAGCTGTAATCCGTTTCCGGATACTCGCCCGCTCTGACGCAATCGCGCCAATAAAAATACCAAGCGAGTTGCGCACGATTCATCTGATCGTATTGGGGCATATAAGAGAAAAACGGAACGGCTGTGCAGGGCTCGCCATGCTTATGGTACAACTGCTTGGCGGTAGCGCAAAATCGCTCATAAAAGCGAAAATTGCTTTTCCACGGAAGAATGCGTACCTCACTGATCAGAGGATGATGAGGGTGATACACGTGTCCCTTTACCGCAGAAGGCTCTTGAACGGCCGGTGTCGGTTGCTCTACACGCTTAACATCCACCGGCAGTGGTGCATCGTGCACCACTTCTTCGTGTGATCCGCTCTTTGTCGTCTCCCATTCGATCACCGCAGCTTCGATATGGGGCGTAGGGGCTTGCCTTTGGGAGGGGTTCTTTTTTTGCGGCAGTAACTGCTCGATATCCCAAAAGTCATCCAGCTCTGCTTGCCGTCTGTTTTGATCCAAAACGCTTGACATACCGCTCCACCTTCCCTGCAATTCTCTTTTCTGTATCTATATATTGTACCATCTATTTGTATATTTGTCAATCATTTTGCTATAATCTGTCCCTTTATTGAAGTTGAAAAAACAAAAGCTGACATATTTTTTTCCATATCCCTTGCATTCTATTCTTTTTTAGGCTATAATAAGCGTACTACGACAAAGTGAGGTGCTAATTTTGAATCAATCTCAAAAACCGCCCGCAACCGACGCCGTGAGCCCCGAGCAGGTGCTCAATGACATTTATCTTGCCCTTCGCGAAAAAGGATACAACCCCGTGATGCAGATCGTGGGATATCTTTTGACGGAGGATCCAACCTACATTACCAACTACAATCACGCCCGTGCCGTTATCTGTCAGCTGGACAGAGACGAATTGCTCAACGAAATCGTCCGCTTCTATTTTGAGCAAAAGCACAAGGACGATTCGGAGGCATAAATTGTTGTTCAACGATTCACTTGCTATTCGCGTGTTAAGCCTTTCAACAGGACGGCCGACCGCTGCTATCTTGCCGGATGAGATCGTGATCGCCCTTGGCAATTTTGATGGCGTGCACTGCGCGCACCGTGCACTTTTATCTGCCGTTACCCGGCGAGCCATCACAGCGGGAGCTCATAGCGCCGTTTTTTGTTTTGATCCTCCGTCCTCGGATTTTCTTACTAACCCACAAAAGAAGCATCTTTCCACGATTGAGGAAAAGCTTGCCCTGTTTGCTGATTGTGGGATTGAGTACGCGATTCTCGCTGATTTTCCAAGCTTTCAGCATATGCCGCCCATCCCCTTCGTTCAGCAAGTATTGCTTGAGGTTTGTCATGCGAAAGCGGTTGTTTGCGGATTTAACTATCGCTTTGGACAATATGGCGCAGGCAATGCCGATTTGTTGATGGAGCAGTTGGGTGCGGATGCCGTATCCGTCATCCCCCCTCACTGCGTTTCGATCGGTGGAAAAGAAACCGTTATCAGCTCGAGCGTGATCCGTGCATTCCTTGCGTCGGGCGACGTGTCCGTCGCGGCGCGGCTGCTCGGACAACCCTACTCCCTTTCCTCTACGGTTACGCACGGAAAAAAGATGGGGCACAAGCTGGGCTTCCCTACCATCAATCAACGCCCTCCCAAGGATAAGATGCTCCCTGCCTGTGGTGTGTATATCACGCGGGTATGGATCGACGGTGAATGGATCGCAGGCATCAGCAACGTAGGCACCCGCCCAACGGTGGAGCTGGATGCCGACGAAAACTGCGAAACACACCTCTTGGATTTTGATCGGGACGTTTATGGAAAAATGGTTACCGTTGAATTTTTGGAACGGCTGAGAGGAGAGGTTCACTTTAACTCTGTCGATCAACTTCGCCAGGCTGTGTCGCGGGATATTGAAACGGCGCGCCGTTATTTTCATCACTAATTGATACACAAAAAGGAAGCACTTACCGCTCGGTGAGTGCTTCCTTTTTGCCGTTTCACACGAAAATGCGTGGTGCATATGCTGTTAGAAAGCAATATAAAGGAGGACTTGTCATGAATACATTGGAACAAAGCAGCATGGATGCAACAGGATATTTACTCGTGCGTGTCAGCACAGCACTGGGCGCGATCCCTCTTATGGGCGCCACGGTAACCGTTCGCGACGAGATGGGAAGTCAAACGAGCAGTACGCCCGGCGGTGTGATTAACGTCGTCAGGACGGATCGGGACGGCAACAGCCCGCGCATTTCGCTCCCGGCACCGCCCCGTAGCAACAGTACGTCTCCCGGTTCTTCTCTTCCGTTCGCTACCTACAGCGTAGACGTAGAGGCTGACGGCTATTATCGGCAATTCTTCACAGGCGTTCCCGTCTATGAAGGGATCACCTCGATCCAGCCGGCCATGCTTGCACCTATGTCACAGAGCGGAAGTCCGGATAGAGCTCCCGATGACGACACTTATTTCGACGAAAACGTAAATCCTGCCCTGCGTCCTGCGCCACGCCAAAACTAAATTCTCCATAGAAAGGAGACACTTATGAACGCAGACATACCCTTTATTCCCGATCAGATCACCGTCCATCTCGGCTCTCCCAACGATGACAATGCGCCCAACGTAACGCTTCCCTTTATTGATTACATCAAAAACGTAGCCTCCAGCGAGATCTATCCCACTTGGCCGGAAAGTGCACTCCGGGCGAATATTTACGCACAAATTTCCTTCGCACTTAATCGTGTTTATACAGAATTTTATCGCTCGCGCGGCTATCCCTTTGACATCACCTCGTCCACGGCTTATGACCAATATTTTGTCAATGGAAGAGACATTTTTGATAACATCGACCGTATCGTTTCTGAAATTTTCAACTCTTACCTTCGACGCCCCGGGAGCGTTGAGCCTCTGTTCGCGCAATATTGCGACGGCATCAACGTGACCTGCCCCGGAGGGCTATCCCAATGGGGGAGCGTAGATCTTGCCAATCAGAACCTGGGGCCGTTTGATATTCTACAGCGATATTACGGGGACAACCTTGAGCTGGTCCGAAACGTTCCCGTTGGCAGCATCAATGCGTCTGTCCCGCCCGTTCTTTTGCGGCTGGGTAGCTCAAGTGATGACGTGAGAACGGCGCAGATTCGCTTAAATCGCATCTCCAACAACTACCCATCGATTCCTAAAATCGTGCGTACCGACGGTATTTTCCTGGAAGACACCGAGGCGGCCGTTCGCCGCTTCCAGGAGATCTTTAACCTGACGCCCGACGGTGTCATCGGCAGAGCCACCTGGTACGCCATTGAGCGCATTTACAACGGTGTCAAGCGACTCAATGAATTGGACTCCGAAGGGATCACGCTCGAGGAGGTCACCAAGCAATTCCCCGAGGTCTTGCGTTTAGGATCAACTGGCATCGGCGTCAGCAATCTGCAATATTTTCTCAACTATCTTTCTGCTTTCTACGACGCTATACCGCCGCTGACTATAGACGGTGTATTCGGAGAGTCTACGGAGCAAGCGGTACGAGACGCACAACGACTGTTTGGTCTTGAGGCCGATGGTGTGGTGGGAGAGCTGACCTGGAACGCGATTTACAATGCGTATGCGGGCATCATAGATACCATTCCCTTCCGTTATACCGAAGGAAACGTCTTGCCCTACCCCGGATATCTTTTGCGTCTTGGATCAGAATCTGAAGTGGTACGTGTGTTGCAGGAATACCTGAACGTGATCGCACAGTCCTTCTCCGAGGTTCCCGAGGTGAACCCGACAGGCTATTTTGGCAATCGAACCCAAGAAGCGGTCATGGCCGTTCAAATGCTATCCGGGCTCGTTGCCAACGGGGTCGTTGGGGCGATTACCTGGGGGGCAATTACCGATCTATACAGCGATCTCTATAACGGTAGCCGTGTCAACGACGGCCAATACCCCGGCTACGAGGTAGGCACATAAGGAAAGGAGCATACCATGCCAGAAACGACAAATCGTGAGCGCCAAGTCATATTGAATCTTCAACGGTATCTTCGTCAACTCTCCTTTGACTCCCCTGAGATTCCCACGGTGCCGCTGGACGGTATCTTTGACACCGCCACGGAGCGTTCACTCCGAGCATATCAAAGCATGATTGGTTTGGAAAGCACAGGACGTGCGGATGCCACGACCTGGAACCGTCTCTATGCGGATTATTTAGCCTCGGTGGAGCGGAATACAAGACCCCTCGGATTTGATATTTTTCCCAACCGTACCCCAGATGACGCGGTATACCCGGATGAAGAGCACTTTTTGGTTGAAGTCATCCAGTATATCCTCAATGAGCTGCGGCAGATCTACGACGATATTCCCCAAAACGACCGTTCGGGAAGGTACGATCAAGTAACCAGGCAAGGCATCCTTGCCTTTCAGCGGCATCATTTCTTACCCGAGAACGACCGTGTGGACTTAAACACATGGAACGCCTTGACAGATGCCTATACCCGTCTTGGGGACCGAGATGAATCATAAAGCGCAAAGATAGCATAACTCCCCTTTGTATTGTCTAAAATAGAAAGGAATGCGCGGGCGATCCCGCAAAAAGAAAGGTGGCGTCTTACTATGATCAATCATTTGACCCCGAAGGCGGAAGCAGTATTGAATCTCGCCTTGGAAAATGCAAGGGAGTTGGGACATACGTACATTGGTTCGGAGCACCTGCTCATTGCCCTTTGCGGAGTGGAGGATGCGATCTCAACGAAAATGCTGGAGGCGCGGGAGGTCAGACGGGATGCTGTCCGAGCGGTCGTAGCGGAAAATACCGGCGTGGGCACAAGAACAGCACTATCTCCTGCTGATATGACCCCACGCGTTCGTAAGATCATCGAAGGTGCGGCCGTCGAGGCCATGAAGGCGGGACAGACACGCATCGGAAGCGAGCATCTGTTGCTTGGATTGCTCAACGAACGCTCTTGCGTGGCAGTACACGTATTGGAGCAGCTACAAATCCCCGTGGAAGACCTGCGGAATGACGTACAAAGCTTTTTAACGTTAACGGGAAAAGCCCACGGGGCGGTTATGACCGCGCGAAGCGCCAAGGACACGGATTCAAAAAACAACAAGACACCGACGCTGGCATCGTATGGTCGGGATATGACGGAGCTCGCCGCTCAAGGGCGCTTGGACCCCATGATCGGACGCGAGGAAGAGGTGGAACGGTTGATACAAATTTTGTCCCGTCGTACCAAAAACAACCCTTGTCTGATCGGAGAGCCGGGCGTGGGAAAAACAGCCGTGGTTGAGGGCCTTGCCAACATGATCGCATCCGGGCGCGTCCCGGCACATTTGAAGGACAAACGCCTGATCTCCCTTGATCTGTCCGGCATGCTGGCCGGTGCAAAATACCGCGGTGAATTTGAAGAACGGTTCAAAAACCTGCTGAATGAAATGTCTAAAAATCCCGATTACATTTTGTTCATTGACGAGATCCACACGCTGGTTGGCGCGGGGGCGGCCGAGGGCGCGATCGACGCGGCCAATATCATCAAGCCCGCCCTGGCGCGTTCCGAGCTCCAGCTCATTGGCGCCACTACCATTACGGAATACCGACGCCATATCGAAAAGGACGCGGCCTTGGAGCGACGGTTTCAGCCGATCATGGTACAACAGCCTAACCACACCGAAGCCGTGCTGATCTTAATGGGCCTGCGCGAAAAGTATGAGGAGCATCACAATATCCGCATCAGTGATGATGCCTTGAGAAGCGCGGTTGAGCTTTCCGTTCGCTATCTTCCTGATCGCTTTCTTCCCGATAAGGCGCTGGACCTTTTAGATGAGGCTTCCTCTCGCTTGCGCATCACCCGATTACAAAAGCCTGAGGGACAACTGTTGTTGGAACAACGACTGAATGAGCTTAAGCAACAAAAGGAAGATGCCATCCTGGATCAAAACTTTGAAAAAGCGGCAACGTTGAGGGATCAGTGCTTGGATCTGGAAGAGCAAATCGCGCAGTACAGAGAGAATGACCAGCATGTCGAAGCAGAAAAAGCGCCCGTATTGGAACCTTCCCATATTGCGGAGGTGGTGACACAATGGACGGGAATTCCTGTGAGTGAATTGATGAATGAGGAAGGCCAAAGACTACTTTCCTTGGAACAAGAGCTGGAAAAGCGGGTGATCGGTCAGAGCGAGGCAGTGCAAACACTGGCAGAGGCCATCCGGCGCAGTCGTACAGGACTGAAGGACCCCGGGCGCCCCATCGGGAGTTTTCTCTTTCTTGGCTCCAGCGGCGTGGGGAAAACGGAGCTCGCGCTTGCCCTGGCATCCACGCTTTTCGGTACGGAAAGCGCGCTGATCCGCCTGGATATGTCGGAATATATGGAAAAGCACAGCGTCTCACGCATGATCGGTTCCCCGCCCGGCTACGTCGGCTTTGAGCAAGGGGGACAGCTGACCGAAAAGATACGCAGGCGTCCCTACTCCGTCGTGCTGCTGGACGAAATAGAAAAGGCGCACCCCGACGTATACAATCTGTTGTTGCAGATACTGGAGGACGGCTTTTTGACCGACTCACAGGGACGCACCGTGGATTTTCGCAACACCGTCCTGATCCTGACATCGAACGTTGGCAGTCGATCCAGAAAAAAGGGACATTTGCCGGGCTTCTCGACTGCGTCAGAGCAAGACTCTCGCACCACTTTGGACCGTGAATATCGAAACGAAGAATTAAAGGCGACCTTCCGTCCCGAATTTCTCAATCGTCTGGACGCTATCCTGACGTTTTCAGCGCTGAACGCAGAACAATTACAACAAATTGCTCGCCGTATGCTTGAAAAATGCCGCGATCGCATGGAAAAAATGCATATTCAACTGGCTTGGGAGGATTGTGTAGTGCAAAAATTAGCTAAGGCCGCCCAAGATCCTGCCCTTGGGGCACGTCCGTTGCGTCGTGAGGTCACGCAGAAGATCGAAAATCTACTGGCAAATCAGATCTTGGGAGGACATCTCGGCGCGGGAGATCGAGTCACCATTGCAGTGCGCGAGGACGAATACTGTTGCCATATTGATCGAGCCGTCGGCCGATCCAAGCAAGATAACTGTGCGGTTTTATAAAAAGATAAAAAGCAGAGGCCTTGTAAAACAGGGCCTCTGCTTCTGTATGGAATTAAGACTCCCCATCCTGTCGGGGCGGCTTGGCATCAAAAAATTTAGTGAATTTGATATTTTTAACACCGAAATAATAACCCAGTGTCGAGATCAGCATGGCAGGCAGCGGAATCAGCCAGTACATGAACCACAGCTGGTTGAGATACTCTACACTGCCACCAGGCAAAGACAAGAGTCCTGTGTACATACCCTGAAGCAACACGGCAATACTACGGCAATTATCCCCCATAGCGGCAAGAGCGGAGCCATCCGCAGCAATCGCACCAATGGTCAGAAGTATCGCCAGTAACAGGTTCAAACTATTGGCGAGAAGAGAAACCTTCAAACCAAGAAGCGGTTGGTACGCTTTGCGGCCGTATTCTACGCCAATGTGATCCTTGCTTCCCTTTTCCCACATGGACGTGTAAAGCAAAAACAAATAAAATAAAATAGCAAACACGCTGCAAAAGATTTTGAGCGTATCGTTTTCTGCCAGAACACAGGCAAGCGTCAACACCAATCCGAAAATGGATATGGCGCACTGCGTGACGAACAGCTTGACTGCATCATAGGAATGCTCTTTCAAAAACTTTAACATATATACCTCAATAGGAAAACTTCATAACTGTTACCGATATTATATATAAAAGTTCCCCCTATTTCAACCTTATTAGCAAATTGTTTACACTTTATCCACTAAAATATCAAGAACTCTTGAAAATTTGACCTGTTTATGATATAATAAATCATACGATTGCAAGGAAAGGAGGGGGCGTATGCCATACGAAATATCCACCGAGGAATTTTCCGAGATTGTTCGAGAGTTCGCCGCATACAAGCTGGGAATTCAAGGCTGTTCGGCCAAAACCGTTGACGAGTATCTATTGGATCTGCGCACCTTCTTCCGTTTTTTGATTGCGAAAGAGCGCCGTATTTCACCCGAGTCGGAGGAATTTACGGAGATTGATATCAGCGTTGTCGACCTTCCCTATCTTTCCCGCATTACCACTTCGCAGATCTACGAGTTTCTGATGTATACGGGCAATATCCGCGGGAATCAATCGGCGGCTAAGGCACGAAAGCTGTCTTCCATCAAGGGACTGTACAAGTATTTGGTCAACAAGCGCAATTATTTGGAGACCAACCCGGCCCAGAATATCGAGTCACCCAAGTCAAAAAAGGCGTTGCCCAAATTTTTGACACTCGAGGAAAGCCTGGCTCTTTTGGAGTGCGTAAAGAACGATACCGCCTCCAAAAATCGCATACGTGACTATGCGATGCTGACACTGTTTCTCAACTGCGGCATGCGTGTGTCCGAGCTGGTAGGCATCAAACTCAGCGATCTTGATCCCGAGCTTCGTTCCATGCGCGTGGTCGGTAAAGGAAACAAAGAAAGGATCATCTACCTCAACTCCGCGTGCCGTGACGTTTTGGTTACACTCCTGCAAGAGCGCACCGGTCCTAAATATGCCAACGTGACCACCAAGGCGCTGTTTTTGTCCAACCGCGACGAATGCATCAGCGTCAAAACGGTACAGCATATCGTTTACAAATATCTTGCTATGGCAGGTCTGGAGGCCAAGCACTATTCCGTCCACAAACTCCGCCACACAGCTGCCACCCTGATGTATCAGTCGGGCAAGGTTGACGTGCGCGTGCTCAAGGACATTCTAGGACACGAACAGCTCAACACGACACAGATCTACACACACGTCAGTGACGAGCATATGCAAAATGCTATGGAGATGAATCCGTTGGCCGGAGCTACAAAAAGGGGCAAAAGCAAGTCCCACCCCGAGGAAATTATCGATGATAATTGAACATAAAAACAGCACCGCGATCAAAATGATCGCGGTGTTGCTCGTTTGAAGATCAAAGCTCGAAGCGGAAATAACGCTTGGCGTTGTTATAGCAGATATTTTCAATCAAAGCCTTGAGCATCTCATCGTCATTGGGCACAAGGCCTTCTTCCACCCAAGAGCCGACCAGACGGCAAAGGATACGGCGGAAATATTCATGGCGGGGATAGGACATAAAGCTGCGCGAGTCAGTCAGCATGCCAAGGAAGTTGCCAAGGCCTGCCAAATTGGCGTAAGAGCGCATCTGGGCGTCCATACCGTCGATGTGGTCGTTGAACCACCAGGCGCTTCCCTGCACGACCGTGGGCATACCGTCGCTGTTTTTGCAGAAGCTACCGCACAGCGTTCCGATGGCCTCGTTGTCGCAAGGATTGATGGAATACAGCACCGTGCGAGGCAGACCGTCACAGCTATTGAGGTAGTTGAGCAAGCCGGCCAGCGATGCAATGCAGTTTTGTCCGTGAATGGTATCAAAGCCCGAGTCGGGGCCAAGACGCTCAAACATGGTGCGGTTGGGGTTGCGCAAAACACCGAAGTGGATCTGCAATACCATATCGCGCTTTTTGTATTCCTGACCCAGGAAGCGGTTCATTTGGGTCTGATACAGCGCCAGTTCTTCTTCGGTTACGCCAACACCGTCGTTGGCAATCGCCTTTTTAAGGATTTCATTGGCCGCGTATTCATTCGGAACGGCAAAGCGGACGTAATTATCCATGCCATGGTCGGCTGTACGGCAGCCCAGCGCACAGAAGCGGTCCAGCGAGTGACGCAGCGCGGCGTAGAGCGACTCCAGGTCGGTGATCTCAATGCCCTCGGACGCGCCAAGCTTTTTGAGGTACTCGGCAATGCCGCGGCGCTCGATATTCATGCTCTTGTCAGGACGGAAGGCCGGCAGGACCTGAATCTCAAAGCCCTCCTCGGCGAGTGCCTTGTGGTACTCCAGCGTATCGGCAGGATCGTCGGTCGTGCAGACGAGCTTTACATTGGATTTCTTCATCAGTGCGCGGGCAGTGAGGTTTCCCTCTGCCAGCTTTTCGGACGTGATCTTCCAGATCTCGTCGCAATTCTTTTCGCACAGGATCAGCTCGCAAACAAAATATCTGCGCAACTCCAGGTGGCTCCAGTGGTACAAGGGGTTGCCAAACAGGCGCGGCATGATGGAACAGTAAGCACGGAATTTTTCGTAATCGGACGCGTCGCCCGTGATATACTTTTCATCCACACCACAGGAACGCATGGCACGCCACTTATAGTGGTCGGCATACAGCCAAGCCTCGGTGATGTTGGAGAATGCCTTATCGCCCGCGATCTCGGCAGGAACGAGGTGGCAGTGATAGTCGATGATGGGCATTTTCGCGGCGTAGTCGTGATACAGCTTTACAGCGCTGGGTGTGGTCAGAAGAAAATCTTCATTCATAAAAGGCTTCATAAGAGTATTTCCTTTCATCGTACATGGTGAGTTGGATCTATTATATCACATGTGCCTCAAAAATGCAATTATAAAAAGAAAATTTATGTGATAATATCCTTCTCCCTTGCGTTGACTTTTCTTTTGTTTTGTGTTACTATAATATAGTTTTGCATATTACGATCAATTTTAAGGAGAATTCATGATTACCGTTAACAATCTCAGCTTTCATTTCGGCGGCCAGGTGCTGTTCAAGGACGTTGACTTAAAGTTCACCCCCGGCAACTGCTACGGCGTCATCGGCGCCAACGGTGCGGGTAAATCCACCTTTTTGAAGCTGCTTTGCGGCGAGCTGGAGCCTTCCACGGGCGACGTACACATCCCCGAGGACGAGCGTTTGTCGGTGCTTCGCCAGGACCACTACGCCTTTGAAGAATACACGGTGCTTGATACCGTCATCATGGGTAACGCGCGCCTGTACGCCATTATGAAAGAAAAAGACGCGCTGTACGAAAAGCCCGACTTTTCGGACGAGGACGGCGTACGCGCCTCCGAGCTGGAAGCAGAATTTGCCGAGATGGACGGTTGGGAAGCCGAGTCCGAAGCCTCCAGACTCATTCAGGGCTTAGGCCTTTCCGAGGATATTCTCTATCAGACCATGGATACGCTGACCGAAAATGAAAAGGTCAAGGTGCTCCTGGCGCAAGCGCTGTTCGGTCGCCCCGAGATCATTCTGCTCGACGAGCCCACCAACGGCCTTGACCTTGACGCCGTAATGTGGTTGGAGGATTTCCTGGCTGACTACGAGGGTACCGTGCTAGTCGTTTCTCACGACCGTCACTTCCTCAACGACGTCTGCACCAACATTGTCGATATCGACTACGGCGGCATCAAAATGTACGTCGGTAACTACGAGTTCTGGTATGAATCCAGCCAGCTTGTTCAGCGCGTGATCAAGCAGCAGAACAAGAGAAACGAAGAAAAGATCCGCGAGCTGCAGGCTTTTATTTCCCGTTTCTCTGCCAACAAGTCCAAGGCGCGTCAGGCAACCAGCCGCCGCAATCTCCTTGAAAAGCTGTCTGTATTCGATATGCCCGCTTCCTCCCGCCGCTATCCGTTTATCGGTTTCGACATGGATCGCGAGCCCGGCAAGGACATTTTGACGGTCAAAAATCTGTCCGCTGAGGTGGACGGCGAGGTTCTCTTCTCCGACTTGTCCTTTATGTTGAGCAAAAACGATAAGGTCGCTTTTGTCGGCAACGACCGTTCGATCACGGCGCTTTTCCGTATTCTGATGGAAGAGCAAGAGGCGTCTGCGGGTGAATTCAAATGGGGCGTCAGCATTACGACCTCCTACTTCCCTCGCGACAACTCACCTTATTTTGAAGGCTGTACCGACAGCATTCTGGACTGGATGCGCCAGTACTCCTCGGATCAGACCGAGTCGTATTTGCGTAATTTCCTGGGTCGTATGCTGTTCTCGGGTGATAGCGTATTCAAGGAGGTTCAGGTGCTCTCGGGTGGTGAGAAGGTTCGTTGTATGTTCTCGCGCATGATGCTGTTCGGCTCCAATGCACTGGTGCTTGACCAGCCGACCAACCACCTTGACCTGGAGTCGATCACAGCCGTCAACAACGGTCTTGTCGATTTCAAGGGCAACATTCTCTTCTCTTCGCACGACTACGAGATCGTTAATACCGTCGCCAACCGCATCATTGAGATCACACCCAACGGCTGGCAGGACTTCCACGGCACGTACGAGGAGTTCGTGGAGGCGCAGAAGAAAAAAGGTGTTACGAATATTTCGTTGTAATGTCCCGTCTCGACGGTTCCGCCAAACAGAAAAACCACCCGATGGTGGTTTTTCTGTTTATATGGATGAATTACAACTGCCAATCTCAAATCATGGCAGTCAATGCCCTCTTACCCTCGCTGACGCTCGCGCTCCAATTCCGCCCGAACGATACCGCACAGAAAGACCAATTCAACGGTAGTTGGCGCGGGTGCTTCGGGTGCATAGGCAGAGGCGTAGAACAGTTCCGTGATACGGTCAATGTCACAAATATTGGTTCGTTTTTTGACGATCTCCGCAATGCCTTGAGGCGTGGTATGTGCGTCAATGCCAATGTGCTTGCGGATCAGGCAAGCAACCAAGGTACGGTAAGCGTAGCTATACTGCTGCTTGGCATCGGGCAAAGCCAACAAGCGGCGTGAAAACGCGCTGTAGCTCATCAACGTTTCCCGCTCCGAGCGAAGAGGCGGACGGCGGATCACCGTGTCCTCGTACGCCAATTTGACCTCGGGTTGCGGCGCCTTTTTCTGCTTCTTTTTCCGTTCTGCACGAAGACGGCTGGGGTCGGAAAACAGCACAAGGCAAACTCGCAGCCACACACGGCGGATCCATTGACGGATCTTAACCAGATATTCGGGGATGTCCGGATTTCTTGCGGCCAGGCAAACATACACGATAAAGCCGATCAGTGTCAGAAGACTTCCGACAAACACCATGCAGTTGATGATGGGTTGCCCGGAAATGGGGAAAACAAACAGCCAAGAGAAAATAGAGCGCTGATGGGAAAACGTGAGGACTCTTAACGGCAAGATCAAAAGTGAGATTGCAGCTATGGGAAGCCAGGTGTTTTTGAGACACAGCCAAAACATACCGAACACCGAGCGAATACCGGCGCGGCGCAACTGGTCTGTTGCGTGGCAGGTCGGAGAAAAATACGAGGGTTGTATGACGTGCATCTGATTCATAATGATGGCCATACACAAGGCGTAGGTGACCATGCATAGAACGAAAAACAGACTCAATGGTTGCTCACCGTACACCGTCTGCAGCGTACCAATGGCGGCAAAGACAGCCACACATTCCAGCATGGAGCGCAGTCCTACAATTTGATAAAAACCGCAGGGGCGCAAGTAGCAGCCGATACAACCGGTGATGGTGAATACTGTGGCAAGCAAAAGGCGAAACAAGAGGAGTGTGTCACGTGACATAGGAGAACCCAAGCGACGCAACCAAATCACGTCTACAAGGTGGCCTGTGCTCCAAGCCAGCGCGATCATCAGCACCGTTGCGAACATCCAGCACAGGATCGTCAGCCCCCAGGGGATACGAATCTTACTCTCATAGGAAAAGTCAATTTCTTGCTGCTCGTTTTTTCTGCTGATCCAAATGGCCAGGTGCTCAACCAGATATCCCGTCCCGATGGAAATGGCGCAGGCAATCAGGGCGATGAGGGAGGAAAATCCATCAAACATCGCCCTGCTCACCCATTCGATGGGCACAGCGACAACGGCGCCGAGTCCTATGACGGCAATCAGCTTATAGCGCCGCTGCCAACGGGCATTTTGGTTGCTTTTAGGACGCATGGGCCACACCTCCCTTCCACTGGGAAATGCGGTAATAGACCGGCATATCGTCGGGGATGTCGACCGCTTTGTTATATGCCGTTACGACAAAGAAGATAACCTGCACGCCCCGCTCCCGCATCGCACGGTAAAAGCCGACCATACGCTCGTTTAAGAAGGAGGTTACCAGTACGATATTTCCGCCACGGGCATACAGATGTGGGCGGGCGATCATATCGTCCATCATTTTCTCGATGGAAACGGTCAATTGCATCGGCAGGGCCGCGAGCATTCGGTAAGCGCGAATGACCTGCGCCTGTCGGCGGTATTCTTCGCTGCAGAAAATCTGACTTCCGGTATCATCTTCCTCGGACAATGGATGCCCGTATTCCTCTACCGTCGGGACGTTGGCAATCAGCGCCACAGGAATGTCGCGACGCACAGCGCTATCCAACAGCGACGCGCAGACCGAGACACAGTCCTCAACAAGAGGCGGAGTGGAAATCTCGGGGGGATTGGGCTCGATGAGCACCGACTGCATATTCAAGACGATATTATAACTATCATTGTATTGATATTCCGTCTCACGTACGACAGTGCGCCCCAGACGAGCCGATTGCTTCCAGTCGACGGTGTTGAGAGGATCACGCGGTTCGTAATCTCGCACACCTAAAAAGGACATGGGATCATGAATAAGTCCGCGCGGCAAAATACGCTCACCCGTATAAGTCGGGCTCAGCGCCATATGAGAGATCCATTCCTTTACGCGGGGCAAAACGACCAGTCTTGTATGTCCCCCGCTCTCGGCCTCCAGCCTGTGCGAAGTGGCCATCATGCCGAGCGGATCGTTATAAACGGCAATCATTTGAATGTTTTCCGCCCGATAGACCCCACGCTGATCCGCTAACACGCGCCATTTACGACGCACCGTACTGCCCGCCGGCAATTCAAACACACTTTGCACCGACTGGCATTCGATATCGTTTCCTGAATACAGAACGCCGTCCTGGACTAAGACAACGCGCAACCCCTCGGGCAAGAGTGTTTCCGTCTTCAAAAAAGGAACGTCTCGCTCCCCTTCGTTGGTGATCTCCTGTATCAAGTACAAATATTCTTTTTCAAACAGTTCGTCTGTGCTGAATTCAAAGTGATATTTCAAGGCAGTCTCGGCATTTCTTTTGATGCGTCGACGCACTTGGAAGCAAGTCAGTGCAACTCCCAAGATCAAAAACAGGGCGATCCAATGCATACGCCACCCTCCTTTCCTTTATCATTGTCCCGCAAAACCGTCAAGACAGCGGTGCGGGGATTTTGGAAAGAAGGTACTCCATGATGGCCTCGTTGGAGCCACTGAGGTGGATACTGCTTTGCGACTGCGAAATAATACGATGCGCAAGCACGGGAACGGCCAGCTCGTTGACGTCGTCGGGAATAACGAAATCTCTTCCCTGCATCGCCGCCAGGGCACGGCAGGCTCGGGTCAAGGCAACAGTGCCACGAGGGCTGACGCCCAGCTTAATTTTATCGCTCTCGCGGGTGGCGCGCACGATTCGCACGATATAATCACGAATGGCATCACTGACCTGCACCCCGGCGATCTCCTTGCGAGCGGCAATGATATCCGCAGGGGACGCAACGGGCGTCAATGCTTGTGATCCTGCAGGCGCGCAGATCTTTTGAACGATGAGGCGCTCATCTGCCTCGTCGGGATAGCCGGGATGGAGCTTCATCATAAAGCGGTCAATCTGGGCTTCGGGCAACGGAAACGTTCCCTGAAATTCGATGGGGTTCATGGTTGCCAACACCATAAAAACCTCGGGCAGAGGCATTGTTTCTCCGTCGATCGTTGCCTGTCCCTCCTCCATACATTCAAGCAGTGCCGCCTGGGTACGGGGCGTGGCGCGGTTGATCTCATCCGCCAAAAAGAGATTAGTGAAGATCGGACCTTTACGAAGCACGAACTCCCCTGTTTGCTGGCGGTAGAAATTGATACCCGTAATATCGGACGGAAGCAGGTCGGGCGTGAACTGTACTCTCTTATCCTGCGCATCCAGCGACGCGGCGAGCGCACGTACCATGCTGGTCTTACCCGTGCCGGGAACGTCCTCGAGTAAAATGTGTCCGCCCGCGAGCAAGCAACACAGCATCAGGCGAACTGTCTTTTGCTTGCCGAACAGCACGCGGCTGATGTTGGCTTCAATGTTTTGATAAAGAGTAGCGCTTTGGGTCTGTGTCATGATGATGCCTCCTGATATAAATGAATCTCTTATTGAATGAGCGGGACGTTGCATTTTGAGCATTCGGTTTCATCGACCGTGGCAATTTCCCCGCAGCACAAGCAAAACGGCTTTTCGGGGGTACGACTTTCGTTAAAAGGATAATTGGCAAGCGCGGGATAAAACACATCGTCGCCCACCTGGTAGTAGTTGCGGGAAAATGCGGCTTTTTCTCTTGGATAGGTGAATGTATATTGCTTGCCGCGGTTGGTTTCGACGGTAACAAAGCAAATATCGATCCGCCCCATCTCTACGAAATGTCCTCGGGCAATAAATCCGCGAATGTCTCCTTTTCGTCCGCCAAGTCGGCTGTCATTTTCCAATTTTGTTACCTTAGCATAAAAAGTTGGGCGAAAGAGAAAACGGTAAAACTTAAAATATAGGATGGGTAAAATCAGCAAAACCGAGAACACGACCCAAAAAACATTCGGCTGTGCTTCATGGATCGGATTGCCTCTGAAATCCTCACTTAACCATAGAAACGTCATGGTTATGCCGTAAAAAATCAAAGTTTTGATGCCCTGCTTGACCAATTGCTGTATTCCCTTTTTGTTGATGGCGTGTAATGTGATGCCTGGTAAAGAACTCATATGTTCTCTCCTTTCTTTTGTCGGGGCATACTGATCAAAGAAACTCTAACAGATAAGAAGCAGCCGATGTTTTGCGTTTTCGTTTCTTGGTTGGTTATTGCGTTCATTTGACTTTATTTCATTATACAAGAAACTTATCGATCTGTCAATATTCTGTTTGCACAAATTATAAGGCTCCCCATTGGCGCATTTCAACAAAGCGGATTGGAAATGGATATTAAAACAGAAAAAACCACCGATGAAGATATATTGGAGAAGGACTTTCCTCTTGCCTCTATTAACCGTTTTCTTTGGCAATATGCCGTTTTTTTTACAAAACGGCATATTGGGGACGGCGGCAACATAACGATCGTATTTGAATAAATCGTATCCGCCGTCGGGAATCGAACCCCGACCTCGCGCGAGCGCGAGGTCAAAAAGAATATCTCGCGGGCTGGACACCCGCGCCTTGCTTGGCAAGGACGATATTCTTTCGTATGAGTGCGAGCGTCCATCAGC
>SVSH01000029.1 GCA_015064395.1 Oscillospiraceae bacterium | reverse complement strand
CAGGCGTAACGGGTTACATCAAGGCCGAGCAGATCACGGATGATCCTTCGGCCAAGCTGACAGCCCTGTATAAGAAGGGCGACGAGATCGAGGCGTTCGTTATCCGCGTCAGCGATATCGAGGGCGTTGCAGAGCTCTCCAAGAAGAGAGTTGACTCTGACAAGAACTGGCAGAACATCGTTGCTGCCGCTGAGACCCGTGAGGTTCTCGAGGGCAAGGTAGTTGAGGCTGTCAAGGGCGGCGTTCTGGTTCTGTCCAACGCAAACCGCATTTTCGTTCCCGGCTCTCAGACCGGTGTTCCCAAGGACGGCGATCTGACCGCTCTTGTTGGTACCGAGGTCAAGTTCCGCGTGCTTGAGATCAAGCCCGGCAAGAAGGCCATCGGCTCTATCCGCTCCGTTCTGCGCGATGAGAGAATCGCAAAGGAAGCAGAGTTCTGGGCAACCATCGAAGAGGGCAAGCAGTACACCGGTGTTGTCAAGAGCATGACCAGCTACGGTGCATTCGTTGACCTGGGTGGCGTTGACGGTATGGTTCACGCAACCGAGCTGTCCTGGAAGCACATCAAGTCTCCCGCAGAGGTCGTTGCGATCGGCGACGTGATCACCGTTTTCGTTAAGAGCTTTGACGCAGAGAAGAAGAGAATCTCTCTGGGCTACAAGACCGAGGATACCAACCCCTGGAACATCTTCACCTCGCAGTATGCGATCGGTGACACGGCTACCGTGAAGATCGTTAACCTGATGCCCTTCGGTGCATTCGCAGAGGTCGTTGACGGTGTAGACGGTCTGATCCACATTTCCCAGATCGCTCAGACTCGCATTGCGAAGCCCGCTGACGTTCTCCAGATCGGTCAGACGGTAGATGCTCGCATCCTGGACATCGACTACGAGAAGCAGAAGGTCAGCCTGTCCATCCGCGCACTCCTGGATGAGGCGCAGGCAGAGGCTGAGGCTATGCCCGAGGAAGTCGTCGAAGAGGAAGCTGTTGAGGCTGTCGAAGAGGCAGCTGAAGAAGCCGTTGTCGAGGAGTAATCCATAAAGATACGCGACGAATACGGAGCGTAAACGCAAAAAAGGAGAACGCCCGGTGCGTTCTCCTTTTGTTTGTCTGCAAGGAGGAACATATGGCACAACCCAACTATACCCGAACCCGTAGGGCCTGCTATTTTGCCTACGTTGCGGCGGCATCTGTCTTTTGCCTGCCGCCTATGCTGTTTGTGACCTTTCAGGAGACCTATGGCATTCCATACACCCTGCTTGGTACACTGGTAGCGGTCAATTTTTGCACCCAACTGGGAATTGACCTGATCTTTTCCTTTTTCTCCAAGCATTTTAACATCAAGCTGACCGTCCGCCTGATGCCGCTGTTGACTTCACTCGGCCTTGTCGTTTACGCGCTCGTTCCCATGCTGTGGCCACAGCACGCTTATGCGGGTCTTTTGGTCGGAACGGTCATCTTCTCGGTCGCGGCGGGACTTGGCGAGGTGTTGCTTAGTCCGACTGTGGCAGCGTTGCCCTCGGATAACCCCGAACGGGATATGAGCCTGCTCCATTCGCTGTACGGTTGGGGCGTGGTGCTGATGGTAGCCATCGGCACGGCCTTCTTTGCTTTGTTCGGCACCCAAAATTGGGCGTATCTGATCCTGGGTCTTGCCGTATTGCCCTTGATCGCCAGCCTTTTGTTCTTCCTCTCTCCCATTCCGAGCTTTGAGGTGTCGCACAACGAGACAAAGGCCGTTGCCAAAAAGCGCAATATTGGGCTGTTCCTATGCGTTATTTGCATTTTCCTGGGCAGTGCGGCAGAGAACACCATGACCAATTGGATCTCGGGATATATGGAGGTGTCGCTGGGTATCCCTAAGGAATTCTGCGACATTGTGGGACTGGCGCTGTTTGCCATTCTGTTGGGCAGTACCCGCACGCTGTATGCCAAGTGGGGGCGTAACATCTGGCGCATGATGTTCATCGGCATGATTGGCGCGACGCTGTGCTATCTTGCCGTGGGCCTTGTGCCCAATGCGATCGTGGCGCTCATTGCCTGCGTGCTGACCGGTTGCTTTACCTCTATGCTTTGGCCCGGCTCGCTCATTCTGATGGAGGAGCAGATGCCCGGTCTTGGCGTTGCCGCTTACGCCTTGATGGCGGCGGGCGGAGATCTGGGGGCTTCGATCGCGCCCCAGCTGATGGGCATCATCGTTGACACCGTTGCTGACGAGGCAGGACTAGTGAGCTTTGTCGGCCCCCTCTCGCCCGAACAACTCGGAATGAAGACGGGCATGCTGATCGCCGCGATTTTCCCCGCGGTTGGCATTGTTTGGCTTCTGATCATCAAGCGATATTTCAAGATCGGAAAGAAATCCTAACCTATATTGCGAACGGCACCCGCGTTTAGCGGGTGCTTTTTCTTGTGCATGGACCTTAATAAAATTTTAAGATTTTTGATGTTGATCGGTCAATTTTTCTTGACAAGAGGGTAAAAAAGCGGTATAATTTTTGTGTATTTCCATCAGTTTGTGTGCAGACAAGGAGGCAGATATGGAACAGGCCAACAAGAAAAAGAAAAAGCCGTGGCGTCGTGCGCGTCACCGTATCTACCGCATTTTGTTTGAGTGGGCGGTGTTCATTTACACCCGTCTGGCCTATCGCATTCGTGTGGAACGGTTCAAGCGAGCCAAGAAGGAACAGTTTTTTGTGCTGATGAACCATCAGACGGCGTTTGACCAGTTCTTTGTCGAGATGGCCTTCCGCACGCCGGTCTATTACGTGGCCTCGGAGGATCTGTTTTCCAAGGGATGGCTCTCCCGCATCATCGAGCACGTGGTGGCGCCTATTCCCATCAAAAAGTCGGTGACTGACATGAAGGCAGTCAAGACCTGCGTCCGTGTGGCGCGCGAGGGCGGCACCATTGCCATCGCCCCCGAGGGCAATCGCACCTACAGCGGTGTGACCGAGAGCATCAAGCCCTCCATCGTCGGGCTTGTCCGTCTGCTTCGCTTGCCGGTAGCCATCTTCCGCATCGAGGGCGGCTATGGCGTGCATCCTCGCTGGAGCGACGTCATCCGTCGGGGACGTATGAAGGCCGGCGTTGTTCGCGTGATTGAGCCGGAGGAATACGCCTCAATGACGGATGATCAGCTGCTCGATGCCTTGCACGAGGGCCTGGATTGGGACGATACCACCATCGGTGGGGAATATCACCATAAAAAGAGCGCCGAGTATCTGGAGCGCGTGATGTACGTTTGCCCCAATTGCGGACTGTCCGAATGGGAAAGCCGGGGAGACGTCATCACCTGCCGCAAGTGTGGGCAGCGGGTGCGCTACCTGCCCGACCTTCGACTGGAGGGTCTGGATCATACCTTCCCCTTCGCTTACGTCAAGGACTGGTACCGCTATCAGGAAACATTCATCCGCGAATTGCATCCCGAGGACTATACCGATCGTGTCGTCTACGAGGACGTGGTATCGCTCTCCCGTGTCATTCTGTATCAGCGCAAGGAAGCGATCGCCGACAAGGTGACGGTTCGCCTGTGGGGTGACCGTATGCACTTGGTCGGGGATGGCGTGGATATTGCGCTCCCCTTTGGAGAGGTGAGCGTCATGTCGGTGCTGGGTCGAAATAAGCTCAACATCTATATCGGAGAGGAGCTGTATCAGCTCAAGGGCGGCAAGAGGTTTAACGCTGTCAAGTACATGAATTTCTATTACCACTATACTAACGTCCAAAAAGGAGAAACAAATGGAGAATTTTTGGGACTTTAAGGTTTGGGGCTTTGTCAATCTGATCGCGGTTTTACTGCTCAGTTTGCTGCTTGCCAACCTGTTGAAAAAGTCGATCAAGCCGTTGCGTATGTCGCTGATCCCAACGTCGGTTCTGGGCGGCGTGATCCTGTTGATTTTGTCCATCGTGTATCAGTCCGTGACGGGAAAGCTGCTGTTTGATACCGCTTTCTTTGGCGGCAACGGTATGGCTACCATGGAGATCATCACCTACCACTGTCTGGCGTTTGGCTTCATCGCCACGACCTTCCGCTCCAAGCGGAGACATAAGGGCATGAGACGCACGGTTGAGGTGTTTAACACCGGTGTGACCACGGTGGCTACTTACCTGTTGCAGGGTGTGCTGGGCATGGGCATTACGCTGATCATTGCCCTGTTTGCTGACGATTTCTTTGCGGCGGCCGGTATTTTGCTCCCCTTTGGTTTCGGACAGGGTACGGGACAGGCACTCAACTACGGCGGTATCTATGAAAATGATTTCGGCTTTGTCGGCGGACGCAGCTTTGGTCTGACTGTGGCGGCGCTCGGCTTTTTGAGCGCGGCGCTTGGTGGCGTTATTCACTTGAATATTCTCAAAAAGAAGGACAAGGTCACGGTTGCAGAGGACGAGGATGCCGCGTCCATGAGCGCGGAGGAGATTCAGAGTCCCGACGAGATCCCCATGAACGGAAGCATCGACAAGATGACCATTCAGATCGCGATCATTCTGGCTATCTATATGCTGGCTTACGGCGCGATCTATCTTTTGGCCCGGCTTTTGCCCGGCTTCAAATCGGTGCTCTACGGCTTTAACTTCCTTATCGGTGTTCTGATGGCAACGGCGGTCAAGTGGGCGCTGGATATGCTACGCCGCGCCAAGATCGTGAAGAAAGATTACGTCAATCCTTTCCTGATGAACCGTATGGGCGGCTTCTTCTTTGATCTGATGATCGTGGCCGGTATTGCCGCGATTCGACTGGATTATATCAAGCAGTACTGGCTTGTTCTGCTTATTCTTGGCATCGTTGGTCTGGTTTCCACCTACTGGTATAATAGTTTCGTTGCGAAAAAACTGTTCCCGCGTTACCGCGAGCAGCAATTCATGGCGATGTACGGTATGCTGACGGGCACGGCCAGCACGGGTATGATCCTGCTTCGCGAGGTGGACCCCGAGTTCAAGACGCCCGTGGCGGACAATCTGGTCTATCAGAATCTGCCGGCCATCGTGTTCGGCTTCCCTCTGATGCTGCTGGCAACGCTGGCACCGGTCAAGCCCAAAACGACTTGGGTGATTCTCCTTCTGTTCTTTGTTGTGATGAACGTCATTCTGTTCCGCTCCAAGTTCTTCCGCCGCAGACGCAGAAGACCCGTGAACCAAAAGAAGGACGTGTGATATGATCTACACGCTGACCTTCAATCCTGCCCTGGATTACGCCGTTTATCCGTCCTCGCTCACACTTGGCAAGACCAATCGCTCCACCGGGGAGCGGATGGATTTTGGCGGCAAGGGCATCAACGTCTCCTACGTCCTGCACCAGTTGGGCGAGCCCACGACGGCGCTTGGCTTTGTGGCCGGGTTTACGGGAGAGGCCCTGTGTGCTATGCTGGAGGAGACGGGGGTGTGCTGTGACTTTGTCCGTTTGGAACGCGGCATGACCCGCATCAACGTCAAGATCAAGGGCGAGCGGGAGACCGAGATCAATGCCGCCGGCCCGGATATTCCGCAACAGGCACTGGAGGCCTTGTACGAAAAGCTGGATCGGCTGACGGCCGAGGATACGCTTCTTTTGGCCGGCAGTGTGCCTGCCACGTTGCCGCGCGATATCTATGAGACGATCGGCGCCCGTCTGGCGGGGCGCGGTGTTCGCTTGGCGGTGGACGCCGAGGGAGAGCTGCTTCGAAGCGTGCTTAAGTACCGTCCGTTTCTGATCAAGCCCAATCGGGACGAATTATCCGCTCTCGTTGGGCGGGAACTGACTCATGACGCTGATATTGAGGCGGCTGCCCGAGAATTGCAAACGATGGGCGCTTGCAACGTGCTGGTCTCGCTGGGTGGCGACGGGGCGCTGTTGCTTGACGAGACGGGAGCAGTACACCGTGCACCTGCCGTTGGCGGCAAGCCGGTCAATACGGTGGGCGCGGGTGACTCAATGGTCGCAGGCTTTCTGTCGGGCGTCCGGCAGGGATATGAATATGCGCTTCGCTTGGGTGTTGCCGCAGGCGGCGCGACGGCTACGTCGCTTTCCTTGGCAACCAAAGAAGAAATTGAGCGATTGCTGTAAAAAAAGAGTCTTGTGCGGATGCACAAGACTCTTTTTTGTTTCGTTATTCAATCGGGGAAAGGCCGGTGAGCTTTTGGATGATGGGCAGCTCGTAGCAGGGGAAGTAGAGCTCGTAGTCGACGCCCGGCTCTGTGCGGATACACAGCGCATAGTAGGGCTTGGAGGAGTATCCGTAGCGGTTGGCCGAGAGCTTATACTTGTCATAGGGGGCTTCGCCAAAGTGCTTTTGCTTGTTCCAGGTGGGAAGGGAAATGGCCTTGTTGACGGTGCGGATGCACGAAAGGGCATCCTTAGGAATGGCAAACTTTTGGTTGATGTCGGCAAAGCACAACGCCCCATCCTGAACGAAGACCTTGAGCGCGGTGTTAATAAAGGTATAGGTGGCAACGGGCTTGTTGACGACCTTGCCGTCCTTGACGCGATACTGACCGCACAGGACGTCCATGTCGGCGGCGTTCTTGGGAACGCCCAGTGTCTCGTAGCACTCCTTCATCAGCGCCTCGGATTTTTGAAGTGCGGCCTTGGCCTCGTCGCTTTGCTCGATTTTCTGCTTGCGCTGACGGGCTACCAGAGCCAATCCGCCCCAAATGGCGGCAGTGACGGGCACGATCCAAAACAGAACGGGCGCGTTGGCATATGCCTGTTGCAGCGGCACCTCGGTCAGGGCGCGGAAAATGCTGACGAAAAGAATAATGGCGGCAAATCCACAGACGTAGTACAGGATGCGAAGGGGTAGGGGAAGCTTGGCCTTTGCCTGCAGACCGTCCAGCGCGGTAGCGCTGCTCTCCAATGCCTTTTCCTGCCATTCGGGCAGGCGCTCGACGACAAAGTCCTCGCCGTCCATACGATCGTTATTTTTATCAAGGGTCAGGTCAGTGCCAAAGAAAATTTTCATATCGGTCTCTCCTTGCGTGCAGCGTATGATGTTCTACCAACATTATAAACGCAAAATGCCCGCTTGTCAATGGGATCGGTCGTCCTTGTGTGATCCCTGCTAAATTTTTGCCGTATTTTGTTCTGAATGAAAAGAATTTCCTTGACTTCCCGACGCAAATGATATATAATAAAGATGTATATCACTTGAATTTTGCAAAAGGAGTACTTGCAATGAAAAAGATTCTCTGTATCGGTTCTGTAACCGTTGACATTATCGTCAAGCCTGCCTCTACCGTCCCCGCTCCCGGCACGCTTCGCGCCGTGGAATCGGTGTCCACCCTGGTCGGCGGCTGTGCGACCAACTGCGCCAATGACCTGGCCAAGCTGGGCGTTCCCGTTTCCATCTCCTGCCTGGTCGGTAACGACATGATGGGCGACTTCGTTAAGAAGGAAATGACCGCTTGCGGCGTTGACACCAAGGGTATCGTTCAGCGCGATGACGTGCAGACCACCGTTTCGGTCGTTTGCATCTATGAGTCGGGCGAGCGTTCCTTCCTGTATAACCCCGCATCGTCGGCTGCCTTTACCATCGACGATATCTCGGATGAGGTACTGGCTGACTGTGACATTGTCTTCGTTGGCGGCGCGATGCTTCTGACCAGCTTCGACGGTGAGCCTACCCGCAAGCTGATGAAGCGCGCACGCGAGATGGGCAAGAACACGGTGCTGGATACCGCTTGGGATTTTGACGACGTATGGCTGCCCAAGATCGAGGCTTGCCTGCCCGAACTGGATTATTTCATCCCCAGCATCGAGGAAGCTGCCAAGATCACGGGTGAAGAGGATCCCTACAAGATCGCAGAGAAGCTGCACACCATGGGCCCTACCAACATCGTGGTCAAGGTCGGTAAGGACGGCGCTCTGGTTTCTCCTCACGGCGAGGAGCCTACGCTGGTTCCTGCATTCCTGGTCGAGCACCCTGTTGACACGACGGGCGCGGGCGACTCCTTCTGCTCCGGATTCCTCACGGGTCTGGCAAACGATTGGGATATGGTCAAGTCCGCTCAGTTTGGCAACGGTGTTGGTGCGCACTGCGTGCAGGCACTGGGTGCTTCGACGGGCATTCCTTCGATGCAGACGGTTCTGGATTTTATTGCGGAGAAGACGAAGTAATTACATAAGAACTGAAAAACGAGGCTGCTTTCGGGCGGCCTTGTTTTTTGATTATCGTTTTCTAACTACTTCTCCTACGGACGCGCGTACAGCTTCGCGCCGCGCTGTGCCGACTTTGGAATGTTACTTCTTGGCGCGCGCCAAGAAGTAACCAAGAAGCGCGCCCAGGCGTTCCCCCTGGGAACCCCCGGCATTGCCGCTCTACAAAGCGTATCAAGAGATAGACATAAAAATCTTTTATGCGGTGCTTCAAGTTTTGTCATCACGAGCGGCAGACGAGGAAAGCAAGAGCTTTGGGGCTATACCCCTCTTGGGCGTGCGCTTATGCGCCCAAGAGGGAGGAGGCTTGCTAAAGCAAAAGCCCCGACGGCTATTGAAAAGCCGTCGGGACGTAGGGGTTCCAAGGGGTGTCCCCTTGGTGTCTTTTCTTCGCCCATTCTTTGCGACAAGACAAAGAATGGGCATTATGCTGTTACCGAACGCGCGCAACTTGTTGCGCTGTGTGAGGCCCAAGGAGAAGTTGTAAAAAACTTACTCTGACAACCCTCTCAGCTCCTCCGCCGAGAAAACATGCTTCTTATTGCAGAACCGGCAGGCAACCTCCAACTCCTCTGCCTTGCCCTCTGCCACCTGCTCGTGCAGCATATCCTCAATCTGCTTCTGTCCAAGTGCCACAATCGCACCCAGCATTCTCTCACGACTGCAGGTGCACTTGTATTCGACCTCCAACTCGTCGAAAATGTCAAACGGAATATCCCGCAGAGCCAGGGAAGCGATGGACTCCAGACTACGGCCCTCGTCAAACAGCCGCGACACGTTGGCAAGCAGGGGGATGTTCTTTTCCAGTTGGGTGATCACCTCGTCGTCCGCAAAGGGAAGCAGCTGGATCATCACACCGCCTGCCGCGCGGCAGCTACCATCCACGTCGACCAGCACGCCAAGGGACAAAACGGTCGGGATCTGCTCACTTTGGGCATAGTAAGAGGCGATATCCTCGGCCACCTCGCCTGTGACGAGCGGGATCGAGCCGGAATAGGGCTCGCCCGTGCCGTTGTCGCGGATGATGGTGAGAAGACCACGGCCGACAGCACCGCCCACGTTGAGCTTGCCGTCGGATCGCAGGGGGAGATCGACCTCGGGATTTTGAATATAGCCTCGCACGTTGCCATAGTAGTCGGCACTGGCGAGGACGCGGCCGGCAGGGCCGTCGCCGCCAAGGGTCACGGTCAGCGAGTCATTTTGCTCGCCCAGCATACTGCCCATGATGGAAGCGGCAGTAAGCAAGCGCCCCAGCGTTGCGCTGGCGGTGGGGGTGGTGTTGTGAATGGCGATCGCCTCGTCGACGATGGCGCGGGAATCGATCACGTGGATGCGGGCACTGCCGTCGCGCGTCATGCCGCGCAGAATGGTGGATGTTGCCATGTTTTATCGTGAACTCCTTGTGTGTACTTACTTTTTGGCGCGAGCGACGAAATAGTAGCGCTCGCAGTTTTCCTGTGGCTCGGAAAAATCCCAGGCGCCAAAGCAGCCCAGGACCTCAAAGCCCGTTTGGGTTAATAATTCTTGTAGTTGTTCTCTCGAGTAACAGCGCTCGCATTGCTCTTCATCCGAGCGATCATAGCCGCCGTCCTCCCGCTCTTCAAACAGAGACAGATCAAAGGTGCAAAGACCTGTGGTGGCATCGTAATGGTTTTGCCAGCCGCAAAAGACGGCTTGCGCGTTTCCGTCCTCGTCAGTCAGCTCATCCTCCAGAACATAGGCGTTGTCGCCATAGACGTGCTCGAACTTATAGGGCGAGTTGACGTCGAAGAGAAAGAGCCCGTCGGGATCGAGATAATTGTGCACGCAAGAGAAGGTGCGCGCAACGTCCTCTTCGCGCAGAAGGTAATTGATGCTGTCAAGACAGCAGGTGACAGCGCCTACCGTGCCGTACAATTCAAAGGTGCGCATATCCTGCAGAAGGAACAGAGCTCCCTCGCATTCTCTCTCGGCGGCTCGCTCGTAGGCGACGGACAGCATATCGGGAGAGCCGTCCACGCCGATCATGTCGTAGCCGCGGCGGGCAAGTTCCAGCGTCATACTTCCCGTGCCGCAGGCAAGGTCGAGCAACAGCTCGGGCTTGTGCTCAAAATAACGGGAAAAGCAGGCTTCCACAAAGTCAGCCCAAGCGGCGTAGTCGATCTCGGCATTGAGTCGGTCGTATACCCGCGCGATGGCGCCGTAGGCATCCAGCGCATCATTTTTATGGTTATTTGGTGTCATGGTGAATCCTTTTTTGTGATGAATGATTATCGGTTGCGCCGCTCGCGCATCTCCTGAATTTTCAGCGTTTCCAGAACCTTGGCATAGCCGTCGGTGCTGTAGCGCAGGGCTCGATTGACCCGGCTGATGGTTGCGGTGGAAAGCCCGGTCCGCTCTGCAATGTCGCTGTAGATCAGTCCCTCGCTGAGCATCTTGGCGGCCTGCATACGCTGGGCCATCTCCTGAAGCTCAAACGGCGTGCAAAGGTCACCAAAAAAGTGATAGCAGTCCTCAAGGGTCGTCAGGGTCAAAATGCCTTTGAATAAAAAATCCATACGGGGGTTGCGCGTGTCATCCTTCATCGGTCAAGTACTCCTTTCCAAATGCCGATTTTGGGGCGCTCTTTGTATTATTTTAACACATCTCTTTGGCAAAGTAAAGTCTTTTTTGAAATTTTGAACATAAACCGCGGTGGTTTTGCAATAAAACCGGCAAAAAAAGCGAGTTTGCTTGTTGACTTGGAGGGGAAAACGGAGTATAATGAAAGCAGAATTTCATCGGGTGTTCCCGATCATCAAAGGAGAAATGATTATGGTTCGTTTGGGTGTAGATCTTGGCGGTACGAACATAGCCGTCGGTATTGTGGATGAAAATTACCAGGTCGTACATAAGGCGAGCGTTCCCACGCTGGCTCATCGCGCACCCGAGGCGATCGTGGACGATATTGCCATGCTGTGCCGTCGTGTGTTGGAGGAGCAGGGACTGACCCTTTCGGATGTGGGCGGCGTTGGCATTGCCGCTCCCGGTACGGTCAATAGCCGCGACGGTTACGTCGAGTATGCCAACAATTTGCCCTTCCATCATTTTCCCATCGTTCCGCTTCTCAAGGAGCGTCTGGGCGATATTCCTACCTTCGTGGACAATGATGCCAATGCAGCCGCTTGGGGCGAGGCGATCGCCGGTGCTGCCAAGGGCACTTCCAACTCCGTCATGATCACGTTGGGTACCGGTGTTGGCGGTGGTATCGTGATCGAAAACAAGGTTTATTCCGGCATGGGCGGCGCAGGCGCCGAGCTTGGTCATATGGTCATTGTGGCTGACGGTGAACCCTGTTCTTGCGGACGCAAGGGCTGTTGGGAGGCTTATTCCTCGGCAACGGCGCTGATCCGTATGACCAAGGAAAAGCTGGACGAGTGTGCCGCTACCGGCCGCGCAACGCTGATGACTGATATGGTCGCCAAGAAGGGAAGAGTCACGGGACGCACCTCGTTTGATGCGATGCGCGCCGGAGACGAAGCTGCCCGTGAGGTCGTCGATACCTATATCCATTATCTGGCTTGCGGTATTACCAATCTGGTCAATATCCTCCGTCCTGAGATCCTTTCCATCGGCGGTGGCATTTCGGGTGAGGGTCAGACGCTGATCGACGCGCTCCTTCCGATCGTTAGCAAAGAGTGCTACGGCGGCATCGCGGTTGAGCAGACCAAGATCTGCATCGCAACTCTTGGCAACGACGCCGGTATCGTCGGCGCGGCCGTTTTGGGACTGTAATTGAAGTTTTTTTGCTCGCCCGGAACGCAAGTTTCGGGCGATGCTTGTAAAGGGCGACGAGGTCACGATGTGGGGGGCTTCTTGAAAGAAGTCCCCCACGCCCCCAAAGAACTTTACAAAAAAGAAATGATGTCTTGGCAAGTTCTCCCTCCCATGCGAGTGAACTCGTCGTTCTGCGCGATCACTATCGCAAGAGGTGAAGCGCTTCCTCTCTTTTTTTCACTGCGGCCATTTTCTTTTGCCTGTTGCTCGTGGTGCCCTGCAGTGAGCCGTGCAGAAAAAGCAGTTAAAAATTCAAATCAAACAAAGGACGATTATGCAACAGAACATCAATCTATCCACCATTGTCGAACCTCTTCTTGCCTGGTACGAGCAAAACAAACGTCCCTTACCTTGGCGAGAGGCCCCCGACCCTTACCATGTCTGGCTGTCCGAGATCATGCTCCAGCAGACCCGCATTGAGGCCGTGATCCCTTATTACGAGCGCTTTTTGCAGGCTTGTCCGACTGTCTGCGCGCTGGCAGAAATCGAGGATGACAAGCTGATGAAGCTGTGGGAGGGGCTGGGCTACTATAGCCGCGCCCGCAATCTGAAAAAGGCGGCGGGAGTCATGGTGGAGCGCTACGGTGGGCAACTGCCGGCCGATTATGAGGCGCTGTTGTCCTTGCCCGGCATCGGGGCGTATACAGCCGGCGCGATCGCTTCGATCGCCTTCGGACTCCCCGAGCCTGCCGTGGACGGCAACGTGCTACGCGTCATCACCCGCCTTTGCGCGGACGAGGACGATGTTATGAAGCAAACCACCCGTAGCCGCGTCAGTGACCGGCTTCGGATGATCTATCCGAGTGAACCCGACCGTGCCGCCGCTATGACCCAAGCCCTGATGGAGCTGGGCGAGCAGGTGTGCATCCCCAACGGCGCCCCCCGCTGTCAGAGCTGTCCTCTGGGAGCGACTTGCCTTGCGCGCGCCAAGGGGCTGACCGACGTCATTCCTCACCGTGCCCCCAAAAAGAGTAGGCGCATCCAACAGCGCACGGTCTTCTTGCTGCTTCATGAGGGCAAGGTAGCCCTGCGCAGACGGGAAGACAAGGGGCTTTTATCCGGCCTTTGGGAATTCCCCGGCGAGGAATGCCATCTGGATGAAGCACAAGCCGCAGACCTATTGGAAGAGAAGGGAATCCGGTGCTCTCGCATCCGCCCGCTTGCCGATGCCGTTCATATCTTTACTCACGTCGAGTGGCATATGAAGGGGTATGCTATCCATTGCCGCGAGGTGCCGTGGGAGTCTGATCTGGTTTTCGTGACACCGCAAGAGATTCGCCGGCAATACGCTCTGCCCACCGCCTTCCGTGCCTTCGCGCGAGCCTTGGAGGCTATGGAAGAGAAGGACGCCCCTTGACAAGGACTCGTGCCCGTGATATAATAGGATATTCATGTTCAAAGAAGGAGGGGCACTCATGTCGCAAATCATGATACCAACGGGATATCGCTCGCTTTTGACACTGCGCCAGACGCAGATCGCCATCAAAAAGGTCAAGGATTTCTTTCAGAAGAATCTGGCGGTCGAGTTGAATCTGACCCGTGTATCGGCACCGCTGTTTGTATCGCGCGAGAGCGGTCTGAACGACAATCTCAACGGCGTGGAGCGCCCGGTCAATTTTGACGTCGCGACGGGCGACAACCTGGAGATCGTTCATTCGCTGGCCAAGTGGAAGCGTATGGCGCTCAAGGACTATAAGTTTGCCATGCACGAGGGACTCTATACTGACATGAATGCGATTCGCCGCGACGAGGAGACGGATAACATTCACTCCATGTTTGTGGACCAATGGGACTGGGAAAAGATCATCGCTCGCGAGGAGCGAACGGAGGAATACCTCAAGCAGACCGTCCGTTATATTTACGAGGCACTCAAGCATACCGAAAATTATATTGCAGACGACTACAATTTCGTACAGAAGCTGCTGCCCGAGAATATCACCTTCGTGACGACCCAGGAGCTGGAGGATCGCTGGCCCGATGCGACGCCCAAGGAGAGAGAATACAACATCGTCCGAGAGCACGGCGCGGTATTTCTCATGCAGATCGGCGGCGCGCTGAAGAGTGGGGAGCCGCACGACGGCCGCGCCCCCGACTATGACGACTGGACCCTCAACGGCGACATTTTGGTGTATTATCCCGTGTTGGATATCGCCCTGGAGCTGTCCTCTATGGGTATTCGCGTTGACGAGGAGGCTATGCGTCGCCAGTTGTCTATTCGCGGCTGTGAGGATCGCGCCGAGCTGCCCTTCCACAAGGCGCTTTTGGAAGGGAAACTGCCCTATACCGTCGGCGGCGGTATCGGACAGTCGCGTATGTGTATGTTTTTCTTGCGCAAAGCCCACATTGGCGAGGTGCAGTCCTCGTACTGGCCGCCCGAGGTTCGAAGCATTTGCCGCGAGAACGGCGTGGATCTGTTGTAATAGCACAGGAGGAATTCCCAGTGAGGAATTCCTCCTCTTTTTTTGACAAAAACCTTGCTTTTTTGATATAATTCGTGTATAATGGGGTGAAATAAGCATAAGGAAACGAAAATATGGACGTCAATTACAAAAATCCAAAGAAATATAAAACTGCCAAGTATCCCATTCGACAGCCGTGGTATCTGATGTGGCTAATCTGGCTTCTGTCCAAGATCATGCTCATGTTCAAGCCGCATAAGGTAGAGAAGATCGGCATGGAGGGGCTCAAGCCCCCTTACATGATTCTGTCCAACCACATGTCCTTTGTGGATTTCGAGCTTGTGGCGCTGGCAACGAGACCCCACCGTGTCAACAACGTCGTCAATATCGATGGCTTTTATATGAGACCGTGGCTGCTCGAATGGATCGGCGCCATCTGCACCCGCAAGTTCACGACCGACCTTCACTTGGTCAAGTCCATCCGCAAGGTGCTTCAGCGGGGCGACATTCTGTGTATGTACCCCGAGGCGCGCTACTCGCCCTCGGGCACGACCTCCTACCTGCCCGATTCGTTGGGGGCGCTCGTCCGTATGTGCAAGGTGCCCGTTGTGGTGGCCATTCACCGCGGCAACTATTTGCACGCGCCTTTCTGGGATTTCCGTCACAAACGAAAAGTGGCCATGCACACCACGCTGACGTTGACCCTCACGCCCGAGCAGATCAAGACCATGTCCACCGACGAGGTCAACGCCGCTCTGCGTCAGGCTTTTACATACGACGACTACCGCTACCAAAAGGAAAACGGCATCCGCATCACCGAGCCCTTCCGTGCCGAGGGTATGCACAAGATCCTGTATCAGTGCCCCCACTGCAAGAGCGAGGTCGGTATGGCCTCCGAGGGCACGGACATCTTCTGCCATGATTGCGGCAAGCGTTGGACGCTCAGAGAGGACGGCACACTGACAGCAACCGAGGGAGAGACCGAATTTACCCACGTGCCCGATTGGTTTGCCTGGGAGCGCGAGCAGGTGCGGGCCGAGATCGAACGGGGCGAATACCGCTTCTGTGACGAGGTGGACGTGCATTCTTTGCCCCGCTGCTGGAAATTTGAGCCGTTGGGCAAAGCGACCTTGACGCACGACCCCGAAAACGGCTTTGTCCTGACAGGTCACTACCGCGGCAAGGACTACCGCATTCAGCGCGAGCCCTTGCAGATCAATTCTTTGCACGTGGAATACGACTTCCCACACATCAAGCCCTTTGACTGCGTGGATATTTCCACCGAGAATGACTCCTTCTACTGCTTCCCGACCAAACAAAACGTGGTCACCAAGCTGGCCTTCGCGACCGAGATCATCTATCAGAGAAAAGAGCAAGAGGCAAGGCAGAGGAGAGCTTCGAAGGGATAAAACAAAAAGATCACGGCAAATGGTGCGTACTCTAAAGGACAGTTTTCTAAATTCAATAGAATACATTACCCACCGACAGGAAAAGGACGAAGAATTGTTGAAATTCCTCGTCCTTTTTTCTTGACAAGCACTGTATTTGTAGGCACAAATGCAGATTATATCGTTTCGTCGATATGCCTCGCTATGCTCGGCTCGATATATTTGCCTTTGGCAAATTCGATATAACCGCCCTTACGGTCGGCTTCGATATGATATTCGCCTGCATTCTTCTTGTGCGAAGCACATATCGAGTCCGCAAGGACATATCGAGCACGAAGTGCATATCGATCGCCGCAGGCGAATATCGATGCTTTGTGTCCTTAAGGGCACAAAGCTAATCGCCGTGATCTTTTATCTTAAAACCCACACTCCTCTTCAAACTCGCGAAGTGCCTCTACGTATCCCTCGCGGTCGGCGGGAAAGGCCAGGCCGTGGCCCGCGCCCGTGATGGTCACCATTTTCTTTTGCGAGGTGCAGGCCTCGTGCAATTTCACACTCATGTCATAGGGCACGAAATCATCGGTATCGCCGTGAATGAACACAATGGGCACGCGGGCCTTTTGCACCGCCTCCATGGGGGAGGTCTCCTCGATATCAAAGCCGCCGTACAGCAGGCCGCCCAGGCGGATAAAAGGATACAAAAGCTTGACGGGCAGCTTCATCTGCCGGATCACTGTGTGCAGGATATCCTTGGCCGAGCTGTAGCCGCAGTCGGCCATGACGCACACGACGTTGTCGGGCAGGTCCTCGCCTGCCGCCATCATGACGGTCGCCGCGCCCATGGACACGCCGCCGATGACCAGTTTTCTGTCCTTTCCGAAGCGCTCTGTGGCATAATCGATCCAGGACAGGCAATCGTATCTCTCACGGATGCCAAAGGTGATGACGTGGCCGTCGCTCTTGCCGCCGGCTCGTTGGTCGATGATGATGACGCTCCGTCCCAGCGCAAAGCAACGCTCAATGCCGCCGCACAGGTCGCGCTCGGCGCTACCGCGGTAGCCGTGGAACAACAGCTCGACCGTCGCGTCGGGGGCGTATTCGTAATATGTACCCCGCAGGGTCAGCCCGTCATAAGACTTGATCTCGATATTCTCGTGCGGCATCCGGCGGATCTGCTTCATCCAGCCGATCATATCGTCGCGATAGGCCTCGTAGACGCTACCGGGTGGGATGTTGTACTCGTCCGGCCCCAGAGGTCGGCGCTGCTTGGAATAAAACACGATATAGAAGCAGACGAATGCTGCGATTAAAACCAGAAAAACGAGCACGCCCAGGGCGATGAGAAGGTATTGGATGAGCATAACGACCTCCGGATCCTATCGAAATCTACCTTTATATTGTATATTATAGCACGCCAGTTGTGAACAAATCAAGAGGAAAGCATGAAAAAACACCCGAAACCAAGCGGTTTCGGGTGTTTGTTTTGCAAATTACTTGAGTTTCTTTGCTGCGTAAATGTACTCCTCGAAGTGGACGAGGAATGCTTCGTAGTTCTTAAGCTTAGCGCCCTCGAACTGATACTCGGTGTAGTAGTCGGTGTCAACGCCGGACAGCGACTTGGACTTGAGGGTTGCGTTCTTGTTGAAGACAACGGGAATGACGGGCATTTCCTGCATGAGCAGCTCCTCTGCCTTGTGGAGCAGGGTTGCTCTTGCGTCTGCCTGCTTGGAGAGGTTGATGCCGTACTCGTTGTAAACGGCGCCAACGCTGTCAAGCACTGCCTGGAAGACTTCCTCGGACTCGTACATCATGAACGAGCCGTAATCCTTAGCGGAGATGGAATTGTAGTAGGGCAGGTAGTAGATCGCCTCGATGAGAGCGTTGTACTTTTCGCTGTTGTAGCCGGTCAGGTGGGAGACCATGTTGAAATCGTCGTCGACCATGCCGGAGAAGTTGAAGGCGAAGGAGGACAGCATCGAGTAAGCGTCTGCGGAGTAAGCACAGTAGTCAAGCGCTACGACCTCGAAGTTGCTACCCAGAATATCCTCTGCGTACAGATCGTCGCAAATATCCTCGGGAACCGTCTCGGTGGGCTTGTAGTAGTCGTTGTTGACGATGGTGCCGCGCTTTACGATGCTGACGTCAAAGCCCAGCGTCGTCCAAGCAGCTACAGCGGCCTCGGCCATTGCCATCATCTCGGCATCGTTGGCATTGACGGTGATGGAGAAGGAATAATCCGAAGCTCTGACCGGCTTGCCATTGATCTCGGCTCTGCCCAGCGCCTCCTCTGCGGCGGCCATGTTGTCGCTGGTGTTCAGAAGAGCACCGCCGGCCTTGCGGAAGGAGGTGGATTTCTTATCCTTGTTGAAGATGCCGTTGGGGACAAGACCCGTTGCGGCCTCAGCCAGCACCAGCGTCTGCGCGATCTCCTCGCGGTCGAGCGCCAGCGACAGCGCCAGGCGCACGTCAGCATTGGCAAACAGGGCAACCTCTTCGCGAGTGGACTGATTCTTGATCAGCGCATTCTGGTTCATGTAGAACACCTTGGTGGAGAGGGCGTCGGTGATGTCGGCCTTCTTCATCAGGGATGCATCGGAACGGAGGGACAGGGGAATAGAGCCCATAAAGAAGATGTCGCCGCAGACGTTGAAGATATCGTCCTTGGTCTTGCTATCACCGTCCATATCGACGGTCAGGGTGTTGCCGCCGCGGTAAGCAGCCAGCAGATCTTCATCCGAACGGGCACAGTAGATCATGATACGGTAAGGCTCGACCGACTTGTTCAGGTCAAGATCCTTATCCTCGGGATCACGCATGTAGCAGGCGTTACGCTCCAGCACCAGCAGGTTGTAAGTAGCTTCCTTTTCGTTGGAGGGCTCCGTGTAGGGGTTACCGTGGTCATCCGTACCGTTGATATCTTGATATCTGGTCGTCTCGCTGACGTCAAACTTGATCTTGTTGAGCTTGAAGGGACCGCTGGTTACCATGGTACCGGGCTTCTTAGCCCAGTCGTCACCCTTGGAAACGTAATCCTCGCGCAGCGGTGCCAGCGCCAGGCTCGACAGGTTCAAGAGGAACTGGTCGTAGTCAATGGGCTTTTCGAAGGTGATCTGAACGGTGTTATCGTTCAGGGCACAAACGCCGAGGTCGTCGATGGAGCAGTTACCTGCCTTGACGGCGCGAGCGTTCTTCAGGTCGAACAGAAGGGAAGCGCAGGAGAAAGCATTTTCCGAGTTCAGGATGCGTTTCCACGCATAGACAACGTCGTCTGCGGTGAGCTTGATCTTATCCGACCACCATGCATCACGCAGGGTGAGCGTCATGGTGTACTCTTTGTTCTTTTCGTCCTCTTTGGTTTCGTATTCTTCTACCAGATCACCCTCGAGCTTGCCGCGGCCGTTCAGAGTGAACAGGCGAGCGAACAGCAAACTGACGATGCTCTCTGACTCCTCGTTCATATATGCATAGGCCGGGTCGAAGTTATACACCTCATCCGTCAAATACATGGTGACGTATGCGCCCTTCTGTTCAGCGTCTGCGGGAATACCGGCAGAACAGCCCAGCAGTGTCGAAAGACACATCAAAAGGCACACAAGCAGAGCCAAAATACGCTTGCTCATCATTTGGAAAATCCTCCTCTTGGTTTGAAAATCGAATGGCACACAGTGCCGCTTTCTACATTATATCACAAAATGTTCCTCGGTTCAATGAATTTTCGCACCCACATTGCACTTTTGGACATGTGCACAATTTTGACGTGTAAAATATGTGCAAAAGGAACATAATTTGCCCGGGATGCCGGGCAAAGATCACGCTATGTTTATGATACTAAAAAATGGGCAAAAATGCAAGAGAAAAAGCGATGAAAAAGATGTACGAACTGTTAATTTTTGAGAGGAAGATATGGGGAAGAAGGGAGAAATGGAGTATACGCGGACGGACCTTGCCTGCGAGTGGTCGGGAAGTCGTCCCTTGTCGGAGGGGACGGAGTCCTTGGAGCGAGCCTGGTCGGGCGGCAAGGTACAGACGCTGACCATCACGAGCGAGGATGCGGCGAGACGGTTTGGGCGTCCACGGGGGCAATACGTCACGGTGAACTGCGGCAAGATATGGGAGATGTCAAGCGAGGGAAGGTGTACGCTGGAGGAGGAAATTGCAGGCGTCCTTTGTGAGATGCTTCGGCGAGAAACGGGTAAAGCGATCGGAGGAGGACTCTCGGTGCTGGTCGTAGGACTTGGCAACCGAGAGATCACAGCGGACGCCATAGGCCCTGCGGCGGTTGATGAATTGCTGGTCACCCGCCATTTGAAGGATCGGGAGCCGGACATTTTTGCCCGTATGGATTGCTGTGCCGTCTCGGCACTAGCCCCCGGCGTACTGGGGCAGACCGGCATGGAGGCGGCGGAGGTGGTGGCGGGGGCAGTGCGCAGGAGTCGCCCCGACGCCATCGTCGCTATCGATGCCCTGGCGGCGCGCAGTTGTGATCGGCTTGCCTGCACGGTACAACTGTCGGATACCGGTATCGCGCCGGGATCGGGCATTGGCAACGACCGATGCGCCCTGACGCGCGAGAGCATGGGCATCCCCGTGATCGCGCTGGGTATCCCGACCGTGGTGGATTCGTCAACGCTGGTCTACGACGCCCTGGCGCGGGCCGAGATCGAGCGGGTGGACGAGCGATTACAGCGAATTTTGGAGAATGGACGTCGGTTTTACGTGTCTCCCAAGGAGGCCGACGTCATCACGAGGCGAACGGCCACCGTGCTTGCCCGCGCCATCAATCGGGCATTGGTGGGGCCGGCGACACTGTCCTGATGCATGCGTGCCCTTTTTTCGTCATATGCTTGTATGACGGGAGGGATGGATATGAGCAGGCGTAGTTGGCAGGTGAAGCTGAAACGGCAGATCAATACCATCGCGCACATCGGCTTGCGCGTTTGGAGGGTCGTGTGCTGCGGCGTGGCCATGGCGCTCTTTGGCGTTTGGCTGTGGCGGATCGGGCAGGGGATCGCCGAGGTGAGCGGGGGTGAGATGACCTCGGCGCAAATGTTAGAGAATATGGGAAGGTGGTTGCGTGGCTTTGGACAATAAAAAAGAACCCTCGCCGGGAGGGTTCTTGCGTGTGTTATATTGCTGACGGGCACAGGTGCGAAAGAGGGCACTCCTTGCATTTTGGGGAACGGGCGGTGCAGACCTCACGGCCAAACCAAACGATGCGATGGCAAAAGTCGCTTTGCTCCTCGGGGGCGATGATGGGAACGAGTGTGCGCTCCACCTTGACAGGGTCCTTGCATCCCGTCGGGACAAGCCCGAGCCGACCGCTGATGCGAATGCAGTGAGTGTCGGCGACGATGGCAGGGCGGTGGTAGATGTCGCCGAGCAGAAGGTTGGCGATCTTTCTGCCCACACCGGGGAAGGTGAGCAGCTCGTCCATGTCGTCGGGAAGGACACCGCTGTAGACCTCGACAAGGCGAGCGCAAGCGTCTTTGATGTTGGCCGCCTTGGTGCGGTACAGCCCGCAGGGACGCACGATGGCCTCGATTTCCTCAATGGGGGCGTCGGCGAGGGCGTTGGGGGTGGGAAAGCGAGCGAACAGATCTCGGCACACGATATTGACACGGGCGTCGGTGCATTGCGCGGACAGGCGTCCCATGACGAGCAGTCTCCAGGGCTCGCCCTCGTATTGCAGGGCGCATTCCGCCTCGGGATACCGCGCCTTGAGAAGCTCGACAATGTCGGCGGCGCGTCTTTTTTTGCTTGCTTGTGATTCGCGTGGCATAGGACACCTCCCGTGTGTGATAGCTCCAGTATACGGGAAAATACTCGATTTGTCAAGACAGGGCCATTTTTTCCTTCGCTATTGACAAAAAATATAAAAAGAAGTATAATGCACGTAGTGAATCATGGATTTAACCGAATGATCTGTGAGCGGAGGTGTTTACCATGAAGGATGGATGGATCAAGGTCGCGGCGGGCAGTATTCCCGTTCGCCCGGCAGACCCCGAATACAATAAGCAGCAAATTCTTGGTCGCATGAGCGAGGCAGATGAGGCGGGAGTGAACCTCCTGGTACTGCCCGAATTGTGCGTGACGGGATATAGCTGTGGAGATCTGTTCTTCTCGGATACGCTCCTGACAGCCGCACTTCATGCGGCCGAGGAGATCGTTCATGCGACCACGACGCTGTATCCGGTGGTGGTGTTCGGTATGCCCCTGCGCTGCGAGGGTAAGCTGTATAACTGTGCCATCGTTGCCGCCGGCGGCAAGCTTTTGGGCGTGGTTCCCAAGACGCATCTGCCGGGCTACGGTCTTTTGTCCGAGCCGCGTTATTTTACCTCTGCCGCTTGCTTGGGCGACACTCCTCGCACGGTAGAGCTGGCCGGTTGTCGCGCCCCGTTTGGTGCGGGCGTGGTGTTCCGCCACCGCACGCTGGAGGGCTATGCCTTTGGTGTGGAGATCTGTGAGGACGCCTGGGTGCCTGCCACTCCGGCACAGGATATGTGCTGTGCGGGGGCTACGATCGTGGTCAATCCGTCTGCGTCGAGTGAGATCGTCGGCAAGGCCGAGGCCCGCCGACTACTCGTTCAGTCTACCTCTGCCCGTCTGCGTTGTGGCTACGTGCTTGCCAATGCGTCACCGACGGAATCGACCCAGGACGCCGTCTTCTCGGCGCACCACCTGATCGCCGCGCGCGGTCAGCTTTTGAGCGAGAGCCGTCCTTTTGAACAAAAATCTCTGTTGGTTAGCGAGATCGACGTTTCGCGCGTGTTGCACGATCGCCGCGAGAATAATACCTTTGCACCCAAGGGAGCCAAGGAAACCGTATGGTTTGACCAATCCCTGCGCGAGACCGCGCTCACCTTGCCCGTGGACCCGTTGCCCTTTGTCCCGTCCAACGTAGACGAGCGCCGGGAGCGGGCAGAGATGATCCTTCGCATTCAGTCGCAGGGTTTGGCAAGACGCCTGGCGCACACCAATGCCAAGACGGCAGTGATCGGCATTTCGGGTGGACTGGACAGCACGCTGGCTCTTTTGGTGGCCGTTCGCGCGATGGATCTGTTGGATAGGCCGCACAAGGACATTCTGGCTGTGACCATGCCGGGCTTTGGGACGACGGGACGCACCAAGTCCAACGCCATCTCGCTGTGCGAGCATCTGGGCGTTACTCTGCGTGAGATTGACATCCGGGCCTCGGTCCGCCAGCATTTTGCCGACATCGGACAGCCCGAAGATCGTTTTGACGTGACTTACGAAAACGCGCAGGCCCGCGAGAGAACGCAGGTGCTGATGGATATCGCCAATATGACGGGCGGACTGGTCGTCGGCACGGGAGATCTTTCCGAGCTGGCGCTGGGCTGGGCGACCTACAACGGCGACCATATGTCGATGTACGGTGTGAATGCCGGCTTGCCCAAAACGCTCATCCGCTACGTCGTTCAGTATGAAGCGGAACGGCTCGGGTCCTCACTTGCCCGTGTGCTGTGGGATATCCTCGACACGCCCGTGTCGCCCGAATTGCTTCCTTCGGACGCTCAGGGAAATATTGCCCAAAAGACGGAGGACCTGGTCGGCCCGTACGAGTTGCACGATTTCTTCCTTTATCATATAGTCCGCGCGGGAGAGTCGCCCGCTAAGATCTATCGTCTGGCTCGCCTTGCCTTTGCAGGGCAGTATGCCGATGACGTGATCTTGCATTGGCTACGTGTTTTTTGCCGAAGATTTTTTGCCCAGCAGTTCAAGCGCTCTTGCTTGCCCGATGGGCCTGCTGTAGGTAGCGTGTCTTTCTCGCCTCGCGGCGCGTGGCAAATGCCGACGGATGCGGTCGCCGATTTGTGGCTTGCGCAGAATGAGCACTTGGAAAACGAAATATAAAAACGGGGGGTCAATATGAAGGACGGTTACAAAAGGATTGTTGCCACTGGGCTTATAGCGCTTATGTTGGCTAACACTACTGCGTGAGATGAGCTAAATGAGGTTATCAATAAGTTGCCTGACAACTTTCACACCACGCCATCAACCGGCGATACTACTGATAATGAAGTTAATGGCACCATACCAGAACATCCTAATCAAAGCAATGTGGATTACTTAAAGGGTGATGTATGGCAAGCAATTAAGGATCTTAATCATATGTATTATGATGCATTGCTAGATGGGTATAGGGGGCGTCTTGACTATATGGGCTTGCCTTTAACCTTTTTGCAAGAAGAAAATGTGTTAATCAATACTGAAGATGGGCTAATTGTTAATGGCAAACAACCTGACGAATTGTATCGTCCACTAATATGCCATGCATATGTTGATGAAACTACTACTGATAACGAAGTGTATTTGCTAGTTCAATATCAAAGCGATCATGTTAAATCCAATCAAGCAAGCGACCATATATATGTGGGGGTATGGCTGCTACGATATGACTTGGATGCTGAAGATTATGAAACTTTTGTTAAACTTAATGGTGATTTTCGTATACGTACTTTTGTACAAGAGATGGACAAGCAATATGAGCCTATTGTTGTGCACAAAAGCGTGATAAGGCATGACCTTATTGCGCAACTAGGTATGGGAAGCACTAAACTAGACAAAACTCAATGGGGAACACCAAATGTGTTTGTGGCAAATATAGATTACGACAATCAAATTATTACATATGCTGAAAAAAGCAAAGAAGGCTTTAGATATTATCAAGTGGACATGCGCAAAACAAACAACTGGGAAAAGGCAATTACACGCGATGGATTAACTGAGGAAGAACGCGAGGCAAGTATTAGGGTTGAAACAATGTATACGCCTATAGGTGCGTGTTTAACCAAGTTTACTGTTAATGGGTGGACTGCGGGATTAACCAACAAGCAAGTTGAAGAAGCGTTTAAAAATAGTCAAGACATACGCGAGTGGAAAGAAATAAACATTGGTTCTAATGTAAAAGAAAATTATTATGCCAAATAACATTAAATTGGTTCGGAAGGTGCCCGACATCTATCGTCGGGCACTTTTGACACGAGTGAGGGCAACTGCTTGACCTCGAGGAGATGAAGCCTTGTTTCCAACATAATTCAATGGGGATTGTGCCGAAGGAGCGCTTGCTGTTTCTTCGGCACTTTTGTTCAAAAAAACAGGGCTGTAAATGTCAAAAACCGCCAAAATGGAAAAAACGATATTTTTTGCAAAAAACTATTGACAAACAACGAAAAAATGCTATAATAATCACACTCGCCTTTGCGCGAGGATGACCGTTTGTTTGACCTCCTTGAAAAAAGTTTGAAAAAATTCAAAAAAGTTTTCAAAAAGGTATTGACAAATGAAAGGGTCAGTGATATAATATCAAGGCTGTCCGCGCGACGGGCAGCGAGTTTGGTCCTTGAAAATTGAACAACAAAGAGAGAAGTACAAAGCAAGAATTCCCATGCGAGAGCATGGGAGTGT
>SVSH01000002.1 GCA_015064395.1 Oscillospiraceae bacterium | reverse complement strand
CCCCGTCGCCCTCGCTGTGAGGACTTCTGCATTTGTTTGCTGTTTGTCAAGGGCGGCGGTCTTTCGGGGATAATTTTTCTTCAACTTTTTTCATTTGTGGCCTTGACTTTTTATAGTTAGTCTTTCTATCAAAATCATTCTATGCATCAAAACAACTCGGCCAGCACGCCAAGGTGCGGGACGATCACATCGGGATGCTCGTCGCCCACAGCCGCCGCACCTTCGGCGGCGCTCGTTCCCCCGGTCAATACCAGGACCGAGGTAGCCCCCGCGCGATTGCCAAAGGCAATATCGGTGTAAAGACGGTCACCGATCATACACATCTGATCGGCGCGAAGCCCCGTTTGCTGTTCGATCAATGCCATACCTTCCGGCATAGGCTTGCCCATGAAAATAGGCGAGGTATCCGTGGCCGCCGCGATCATGGCCGCGATAGCCCCCGCGTCGGGCAAAAGGCAGTCCTCGATGGGCACGCTACGGTCAGGATGCGTGCAAATAAACTTGGCACCGCGCTCGATCATACGGCAAGCCGCCGCGGCCTTGTCAAAGGTGAGCGTCTTGTCAAAGCCCGATACGACCACGTCCGCCGTCGGCGACGTGGCCGGCACGACGTGGATACCGGCATCCACAAACTGCCGCTCCATCTCGGGAACCCCTACCAAAAACACGCGCGATTCGGGGTGGTTCTTGTTCAGATAATCGATGGTCACGTCTCCCGCCGAGATCATCTCATCCTCGCGCGGCTCAAAGCCCATCTTTTCCAGATATTCGACCATCTCCCCGTGCGAGCGGTTAGGGTTATTGGTATAAAAAATCACTCGTCTTCCATTTTTACGCAAGCGCAAAATGAAGTCAACGGCCTCGGGGAGCGGACGCGTCCCCAACGCTACCGTTCCGTCAATATCAAAAATAAAGCACTTCTTGTCCTTCAAGCAGGACTTCTGTGCGGTTATGTCTTGCCTTTTCGTCATATCCTTTGTCTTTCACACAAATTTTACAGTGCACACGTCACCGAAAAATATTATATCACATAGTTGCAATTTTTACAAGAAGATGATATAATTGTTACAGTAAGATTTTTTTCACCCTCGGAGGTTGCTATGAAAAAGACCGTCATTGGTATTGATATCGGCGGAAGCACGACCAAAATCGTCGGCTTTCAGTTTGAAAACGATCAAAAACCCGTCCTGATCTCGCCCCAGTTCGTTCGGGCGACCGACCCCGTGACCTCTATGTACGGCGCGTTCGGCAAGTTTACCGATCAGAATGGACTGACGCTGGACAACATTGACCGTGTCATGATGACGGGCGTGGGCTCGTCCGTGTCTCAAAATCCCATCTACGGTCTTCCCTGCCGCAAGGTGTCTGAATTTACCTGCGTGGGTCTTGGCGGTCTGTATCTCTCGGGGCTGCAAGAGGCCATTGTGGTCAGCATGGGCACGGGTACGGCTCTCATCCACGCCAAGGCGAAAAATCTTGATGAGAGCGGCACTCCCATGGTCAGTAATGAAGAGGACACCGTCATCGACTACCTTGGCGGTACGGGCGTGGGCGGCGGTACACTCATCGGCCTTACCAAGCGCATGACGGGCGTGGCCACCATCGAGCACATCGAGCAGATCTGCCGCGAGGGTAACATCGAAAACGTTGACCTGCGGGTCGGCGACATTTCGCGTGACCGTTTCCCCAATATGAACGAAAAGCTGACCGCCTCCAACTTCGGCAAGGTCAGCGACCTCGCAACCCCGAGCGACATTGCCCTGGGCGTGGCCAACCTGGTGGCCGAGACCATCTTTATGATGGCCATTTTCGCCGCCCGCTCGTTTGGCCTGAAGGACATTGTCCTCATCGGCAACCTGTCCACTCTCGCCCCCGTCCGCCGCGTGTTTGAGGAGCTGCAGGACAGCTTCGGCGTGCGCTTTATCATTCCCGAAAACTCACAGTACGGTACCGTTATTGGTGCGGCGCTGTATCGGTAAAACTTCAATATTTCAAAGTCGAGGGCGACCAAATAGTTGCTCTCGGCTTTATTTATCATCTTTACTACGCACAAAATGAGAGTTTAATCATAAAATGAGATATTGCAATTCCCATTTATCACTGCTATAATATCACTGTAAGCTTACGAAAAACCAAAAGGAGATTATTAATATGAACTCAACTGTATTTTCCGAAAATATGAAAAAATTCAGGTTGGCAAAAAAATACACACAGGAAGATGTTGCAGAAAAGCTTTGCACAACTGCTCAAAGTGTATCAAGATGGGAGTGTGGAAACACTCTGCCCGATGTACTTCTTCTTCCCGAAATTGCCAAGCTTTACGGCGTTATAGTGGATGACCTTTTTAAGAAACAGTCGGTAGCTTACGATAATTATGCGCAAAGATTGTCTGCACTCTATGAGATCAGCGAAGATCCCGAGGATTTTTTTAGATGTCGTCTGGAATATCAAAAGCTGATGAAAGCAGGCGAACTATCCTTGTATGACAAATGGAACTACGGCTGGATCCATAAGGCAATGATGACATTTTGCAGAGATGAAGCGTTCAAATACTTTGACGAAGTTTTAGCAGACAAGTCGGACAAAAATTCTTTACCTTACAGAAGAGCGGCATCTATGAAAATGTCTATGCTTTTTTCCATGGGCAAGGGCGAAGAGATTCTGGCAGAGCGGCAACGCGCCATGGATGAAGCGTGCGGCAATCTTGACGAGCGTGAATGGTTCTTGCTGATTGAAGCGTATGAGAATGCACATCAATACGAAAAAGCTCTTGCCGCATGTGCGGAGGCACTACAGAAATTCCCGAATAATTGGGAGCTGTATATCAGCATGGGTGATATCTACTACCGCATGGAAAAATACGACGAGGCAATCGCATGGCTCGAAAAGGCAGGAGAAATCGGAACATATTTCTGCGACGAAAAATATGATATCGCGCTTTGCTATCAAAAGCTCGAAAAATTCAAGGAAGCATACCAGGTTTATTTGGAAATTGCGGATATCCACCGTAAAAACGGATATGACGTAGAGGCTGAGCAGGCATTGGGGTACGCAAAGGAGATTGAAGACAAAATAAAGCAATAAATTTGTTCTTAAAAAAGGGGGCAGGGGGAAACTTTTTCTCGAAAAAGTTTCCCCCTGCTCTCTATTTCATTTACTTCAACATACCTTCCAAGGTAGCCTTGGCGACAGCGAGTGCGGCGTCGATCTGCGATGCGTCGCGTCCGCCTGCCATAGCGTTATCGGGGCGTCCACCCCCCTTACCGCCGGTCACAGCCGCAACCGCACCGACCAGCTTGCCTGCGTGTGCGCCCTTGGCGACCGCATCCTTGCCGGCACCGGAAACGAAGTTGAGCTTGCCGTCGGCCTCAACGGCCAAAACGACTACGGCGTTTTGGTGCTTCGCCTTGATGTCGTCCACCAGCGTGCGTGCCATGTCAACGTTCATACCCTCGGCACGAGCGGCTACCAGCATTACACCGTTCATATCGACAGCACCTGCCAAAATAGCATCCAGCTTGCCGCCGGCGAGCTTTGCGTTGAGTGCTTCGATTTCCTTCTTGGCGTTGGCAATCTCGCCCTGAAGAGCGGTTGCCTTCTTGGCAACGTCGGATACGTTGGGAACCTTCAGCTCGCGTGCCACCTCGTGCAAGAGGGCATCCTTGCCGGCCAAGAGAGCCAGCACGCCCGTACCGGTCACAGCCTCAATACGGCGAACACCGGCCGCAACCGAGGACTCGCTCACAATCTTGAACAGACCGATCTTGCCCGTGTTGTCCACATGCGTACCGCCGCACAGCTCGATGGACGAAGAGCCCATACGAACGACACGGACAGTCTTGCCGTACTTCTCGCCGAACAAGGCCATCGCACCCAGCTTCTTGGCCTCGTCGATGGGCATTTCGGTCATCGAGCCCTCGCCTGCATTCATAATTTCCTGATTGACCAGACCTTCAACGTCAGCGATCTCAGCGGGCGTCAGAGCCGCAAAGTGGGTAAAGTCAAAGCGGCAAACGGTGTCGGAAACATACGAGCCTGCCTGCTCGACGTGGGTGCCCAGCACCTCGCGCAGCGCGTTTTGCAGCAGGTGTGCTGCCGAGTGGTTGCGCATAATGGCGCGGCGACGAGGAATATTCACGGAAACGTGAACCGTGTCACCAACCTTGATCGCACCCATCTGCACCGTTGCGATGTGCAGATATACGCCGTCAGACTTCTGAGTGTCGTTAACAACCAAGACGGTATTCTCAAGATCAGGGGAAATATGGCCCTGGTCGCCCACCTGGCCACCGCCCTCGCCGTAGCAAGGGGTCTTGTCCAGAACAACGGTCACGTCGCCCTCGGAAACTTCGTTCACCAGCATATCATCCACAATCAAGGCTATAACCTTGGCCTCTGCCTCAAGGGCAGTGTAACCCACAAACTCCGTCTTAGGCAGGTCAGCCAACAGCGAGCCGGTTGCATTGGCCCAGCCGCTGATGTTGGCACGAGCCTCGCGGGCGCGAGTTCTCTGTTCCTGCATCAGGGCAGTAAAGCGCTCATTGTCAATCGCAAGTCCTGCCTCCTCGGCGATCTCGCGGGTGAGGTCTACGGGGAAACCGTAGGTATCGTACAGCTTGAAGGTATCGTCGCCGGAGAGGACGGTCTTGCCCTCGTTCTTGGTGCCTTCGATCATGGTGTTGAGAATGTTCAGACCTGCATCGATGGTAGCGGCGAAGCGCTCCTCCTCCATGGACAGAACCTTGAGGATGTAGTCCTTCTTCTCACCCAGCTCGGGGTATGCCTCGTAAGACTCGCCGATGGCCGTCTGGCACAGCTCGCACAGGAAGGCGCGGTCAATACCCAACAGCTTTCCGTGGCGGCAAGCGCGGCGGATGATGCGGCGCAGGACGTAGCCACGACCCTCGTTGGAGGGGATGACACCGTCGGCGATCATGAACATGGACGAGCGGATATGGTCGGTGATAACGCGGATGGAAATATCGTTGTTCTTGTCCGCACCGTAGGTCTTGCCGGCGATGGTGCAAACGTGATCCAGGATCTTGCGGATGGAATCGACCTCAAACATATTGTCAACGCCCTGCATGACGCAAGCCAAACGCTCAAGACCCATACCGGTGTCGATATTCTTCTGCGCCAACTCGGTGTAATTGCCGTTGCCGTCGTTGTTGAACTGGGAGAATACGTTGTTCCAGATCTCCATGAAGCGGTCACACTCGCAGCCGGGCTTACAGTCAGGGCTGCCACAGCCGTACTTGATGCCACGGTCAAAGTAGATCTCGGAGCAAGGGCCGCAAGGGCCGGTGCCGTGCTCCCAAAAGTTGTCCGCCTTACCAAGACGAACGACGTGCTCCGGCACAACACCTACCTTATTGACCCAAATGTCATAGGCCTCCTCGTCGTTCTCGTAGATGGAGGGCCACAGGAGCTCTACGGGGATCTCGAGCGTTTCGGTCAGAAACTCCCACGCCCACGGAATGGCCTCGTACTTGAAATAATCGCCAAAGGAGAAGTTACCCAGCATCTCAAAGAAGGTACCGTGTCTTGCCGTGTGACCAACGCGCTCCAAATCGGGCGTGCGGATGCACTTCTGGCAGGTGCAGACGCGGTTGCGGGGCGGCTCTTCCTCGCCGGTAAAATACTTTTTCATGGGTGCCATACCCGAGTTGATGAGCAACAGTGATGGGTCGTTGATGGGCACCAGCGGGAACGAGGGCAGGCGCAAGTGATCCTTGCTTTCAAAGAAAGCAAGATACTTTTCGCGCAATTCATTAAGCGACGTCCACTTCATAATAAACATCCATCCTTTCAAAGGAAATTAGTCATACAAATTCATATTAGTATATCACGTTTTTCCTTGTATGTCAAGAAATTTTGAGCATTTGAGGAGAAAATGCGACAAAAAAGAGGAGCCGCCGCATATAGCGACAGCTCCCTTTTTGCTCCAACGAAAGTTGGATATTGTTTTGTATCAGTCTGCGGTCAGACCCGAGCGCTCGATACCCTGTACCAGGAAGTTCTGGCAGAACAGGTAGAGGATAACCAGCGGCAGGATAATGACCAGACCGCAGGTGTTTCGGATCGCCATGTTGTACAGATCCGTACCCGCATATTCCAGCTTCAACGACGAAGGGATCGCAATGAAGCCCTTGGAGAGCAGAATGCTCTTGGTCGAGGTAAAGAACATGGTGGTGTAGAAGTCATCCGTCCACTGCCAGCAGAATGCGAACAGGAACACGGTGATCATCATGGGAACGGACAGGGGCAGAATGATCTGCAGGAAGGTGCGGAAGGTTCCCGCGCCGTCCAGATATGCCGACTCCTCCAGTGCATCCGGCACGCCGGTGAAGAACTGACGGAGCATATAGATGTACAGACCGTTCTTAAACGCCAGACCGGTAAAGGACATGATGATCAGCGGCGCGTAAGTGTTACACAGGTTCAAGCCATGTTCCGTCCAGATGGTTGCGATCTTACTTCTTGCCGGGAACAGAGCGGTGATGTCAATGACACCCTCAAGGAAGGTCTCACCGAACACCGTAATGCCGCCGCCGGCCAAGAAGCCGAAGATCTCGAACACGTCGAAGTAACGGAACGTCATGAACATGGACAGCTGCAACGTCTGGTGAGGAATGATCATGGTCAGCATCACCAGCATGAAGAGCAGATTGTTACCTCTGAAGCGGAACTTCGCAAATCCGTAACCGATCAAGCTACAGATAAACATCTGAACCACAGCACAGCTGAAGGACAGGACGAAGGTCTTACCAAACGCCTGCCAGTAGCCCAGCTCGCTGAGAACTGCCTTGTACGTATCCAAGGTAAAGTGCTTGGGGATCAGACGGACCGTTACGTCGACAAAGTCTTCAGGTCCCATGAAGGAGCTCGCGATCTGCGAGAAGAAGGGGAACAGAACGACGTATGCAATACCGATCAAAAGGCAGAGACGGAAGACGTACCAGACGACGTTTTTCAGGAAATAAACCGACAGGAATTTTGCCTTCAAACGCTCGATCAGAGGTGTTCTGTCGAACTCAACACGAATCTTATTCTTGGACTCGCGCATGACCTTAGGCTGCGTATCTTGAATATTCATATCTTGATCCTCCTTTCTTTACATATCGCGCTTCTGATAGAAGACGAACATCGAGAAGATACCTGCGACGGCGGCAACGATCAGAATGACAATGAGGAAGTACATCCACGCCATCGCAGAGCTGAGCGTCTGTCCATCTGCCTCTACGTACTTTTGTGCGATAAATCGCATGATCGTATTGTTCGAGGAGGTGAACGAGTCGATGACGGTGTAGACGCCGTTTACCAGGATCATAGGGCTGATCATGGGCAGCGTGATCTTCCAGAAGGTTTCCCACGAGGTCGCACCGTCGATACGGCAGGACTCGTAGATGGCGGGAGAAATGGACTGCAGAGCGGCCAGGAAGATCAGCATCTGTACGCCCGAACGGTTAACGATATCAAAGATATCATTAACCATCGTTACGACGTAATCCTTCAATTCCGTACCGATCTTCATGCCCTCGAACAGTCTTTCGATATCCATTGCCGAGACGATCTCAGCGGCAGAGCTTTGGCCCGAACCGTCGTCGATACCGTCGGTGCTTCCCATGTAATCATCCAGCGTGTTGGACATCTGGTTGGAAGCGAATACACCGGTCGAGATAACGACGGGCAGGAACAGGATCGCACGGAAGGCCGCACGGCCGACCATCTTCTGGTTCAGCATAACTGCCATAAACAGCGAGAAAATAAGGATCGCAGGGATATCAAAGACCAACTGCTTCAGACCCGTGACCAGCGTTTGCACGTAGTTGGGATCCTCAAACAAGGCCTCATAATAGTTGCCAAAGCCAACCGGGATGAGCTCGTAACCACCGTTAGGCAGCATCTTCATCTCGTTAAAGCTCATTTTGATGGAGTCGAATACCATCGGGAGATAAATGAGAATAAAGCCGATGATAAAGGGGAGAACGAAGAACCATCCTGCGCGCGCCTTGCGGCGGTCGAGAGATGCGATCTTTCTTTTCTTGGGCTGTGTTCCTTTGCCGTTGAGCAAACGATCCAGTTTCAATTCATTTGTCATGATTGCACCTCCCTTTCTTAGTGGATGACAACAACGTAGCGGTTAGCGGGAATGGTGTAGACACGAGTCTCGCCATTCACCTCATACTTTACAGTAACCGCAAAGTTGTTATAGTTCAGAATGAACGTCTTGTACGCTTCGTTGTCGTTGCCGTTCTTGCCACCGTAGGTGACAGCGACGATGTTGCCGTTATCGTTGATGTAGATAGAATCTTCTTCTTCCTCTACGATCTCTTCCTCGTCCTCATCGTTCTCACCGTAGTCGAGCAGGTCATCAATGTCCTTCTTAGTGAAGTGCTCGGTATACTTCTGTTCTCTGCTCTTCACATCGTCAAAGATCTTTTGCTCGTACTCAGCACACTTGATTGCCATTGCTTCAATGTCACCCAGCAGCTTCTCTGCTTCAGCCACACGAGCCTCTGCATCGTCGATCAGATCCTGGTTGGGATTTTCCACACTGCTCAGCAGCGTCACAGCCTTCTGTGCCGTCTCCAGCAAAGCGGAGATCTCTTCATACAGCTCGGTTGCGGCTCTTGCCTTGCCGATCGCGTCTCTGGCATACGTCATTGCAATATAGACCTTCGTACCGTACTCGGTCTTCTTCTGCTCTTGCTCGTACTCACTGGCGGCAAAGTCGTTGAGGCTATCCTGCCATGCCTTGTAAGCAGTATCACAGGTGTTGAGGTTGGTTCTTACTTTACCGAACAGATCATAGATGTCGAGCTCGTCCTGCGTCAACTGTGCCAGTGCCTTTTCCATATCGCGAACAGCACGCTTAGCAGCAGCTCTTGCAGCAGCGATCTCAGCAATGTTTTCCATCATGGTGATCTCGTCGAATGCCGTCTCATAGTCGTCATTCTTCTGCATCTCCTCGCGGATGGCAGCCTCGATCTCGGAAATATCCATGACACGGGTACCGGACATGAACTCATGATTGATGATCAGACTGGTCTGAACGTCCTTCATGACCGAGTTCAGTTCGTTGTAGTACTTGACTACGTCTTCTTTCCAAATGTTGTAGTTAACGGAGTAGTACTGGGACAGATCCGGAAATTCCTTAAGGTAGCTGGTGTTGCGATAGGACAGCATGAAGTAGAGCGACGCGCCGTTCTCGATGGCCTTCAGCATGGCGTAGTTGATGTCACCCTCCATATTCAGAGGCGATCCGGCAAACTGAACGTAGCCGTGCAGAACCATACCGACAAAAGGAATTGCGTTACTGGACTTCATGAAGCGAGAGGAGTCCAGAGCGACGTTGAGCAGGTGATCGACATACTGGTAGGTATATGCGTTACCGCCGTCCGTCATCACGCCTGCCATTCCCTCCTTGGAGGAGATCGCAGCCAGTGCTTCTTTAATGAAGCCCTTGTTGTCCTCACGGTTGTAAGGCTCATCCTCATCAAAGTCGGAGTTCAAGTCCGTGCCCATGGTAGACATGGAAATACCCATGGAACCGAATTCCAGATAAGGATCATAGGCCTTGAGCATCTTGTTATAGAAATTATCCATGTAAGCGGGAGAGAGTGCCAGTCTGTAGTAGGAGATCCAGGTCTGGTAGGTCGCGGAATACTCCTTCTGAGAGGCATATCTGTTATCGATGGTGCGAATAATATCGCGCTTGAATCTGACACCGTCAAAGGCGCCGGTATTGAGCACGTAAAGCAGCTCAAACTCAGGATACAGAGTCAGATTGCCCTCGCCCTTGTTAATGCCCTGTGCCTTTTCCAACAGCTCCAGCATATCACGCTTTCCGCCAACAGACTTTTCCCACTTGATCTTGGTGGGCATGACGGAATACATACCGCCGTTGGCAAAGCCGGTCAGGCGGAAGTTGATATTCTTGACGCCTTCCTCTGACAGCTCGTCGTACATGGTACCAACGTCAGTCAAAGTAGTCAGCGGCTTATCTACCGTTACAGGGAACGACATGATCGTCTCGACGACCTCAACGGAACCGAAGGACTCGATGTACAGCGGGATATCTGCCGTCACATCGTCACCGGTCAGGCGGGTCAGAATGTTCTTCTTGGCGAGGTAGTTGGAATAAGCCTGAGCCATGCCGATATAGTCGGCCTTGTAGTAACTATTGCTCTGATCATATTCCGTCTCCTCGGCCAACGTCTCGTCGCTGAGCATGACGTAACGGATCTTGAGGTTACCCGTATACTTACGGTCGGATACGACGGTCTGGGTCTTGGAGCCCGAAACAGAAATCGAATCACTCAAGTCGTAAGAGTCCTTAGGACGGGGGTTAAACGAGGTCTTGATGGTGTGATAGTCACTCAGTGCACCTGCGTGGTAGGTGGACAGCTCACAAAGGGATTCGCCCTCTTCGATGATGGCGAAGTAGCCGTTGTATTCACTATCCAGCTTGATGTCGGTGTGGCTGGTGATGGGGTTTATCAATGCGGTGGTGCGATCTGCCTTGGGATCTATGCCCAGGGTGACCAAAAGCGCATCCATTTCCTCGGAAGAAAGCGAAGTGACAACATCCAGTCGGTCAATAAAGTCACCGACCTTTGCTGCCGCCAGCAGCTCCTTGAGCAGTCTTTCCAGCTTGGCGATGTCCTTTTCGTCATCGGTCAAGGTGATATCATTGTCAACGGTAGGCACCTTCATACCACGCAGAACGGTGATAGAAATGCGCTCCTTGATCTCGATCTGCTTGGTCTCGCCGGTCTCTGCGTCCTTACCGTTAGCCAGAAGCGTAAAGGTATAATAGGTGTCGTTGGACTGGATACCAAAGACAGGCATACGCAAAGGCTTTTGGTACTTACCGAAGCGGTCGATGTTCTGGTAAGAGTAGTCGTTACCGTAGATGGGACGGGTTGCGGTGAAGGTTCCCTTCGTTGCCAGTTCCTCAAATCTGAAGAGTGCGCCCGAACCGTCGGGATAGAAGGTATAGCCCTCGTTGTAGCTGTTACCTGCACCCATCCAGGGCAGGATGTCCAGCTTTTCGATGCTGTACAGCGTGGTGTTGTAACGCAGACCGTTGGTAGGCTGACGAACGGTAAAGCCGTCATCGTTGAGCGAATACTCAAGAGCCAGCTTGAACACGGGAGACAGCTCATTCTCTGCTTCGTAGCCGGTTTCTTCGTGGTCAGCGTCCATCTGGTCGAAGGTGTAGTCGGGGCAATAGCCCTTGATCAGCTCCTCAAGGAAGTTGATCTCAACCGTAGAAGCCGTCGTATCCAGGTTATACACGTTCATCTTCTGAACGATGGGATAACGAGCGATCAGGGACAGCTTGGACTTATCCGATTTCTGGTCCTCCAAGCAGTTGAAATCGTAGAATGCCTTGAAACGGTTGTAGTTGTGAGTGCCGCCGATTGCCTCCTCCAGGGGAGCTAAGATCAGCTCCTTGAAGTTGGTTTCGGAGATCAGACGGGGGACCAGCTTACGGGTCGCCTCGTTACCGATGATGTACTCGACACGGACACCACCCTTGATGCGCTTGACCTTGATCTGGTCGCTGAGTGCCGCATCTCTGTAGGAATACAGATCAGTGCTGTTGCCGGTCGACTTATCGGTATACTTCACGATGATCTGCGAGAGAACATCGCTCTTGGTTTTCTCCGAACCCTTGGAGCTTGCTACGTCGTAGGGGTTGGAGAATTGGATCTGCCCTGTCTTCTTGTTCTTGACAGCAAATGCACCCGTATAATTGTTGAAATACATAACGAAGTTATCGTTTTCAAGATAGGGGGTCATCCACTGCAGGGCGTCGTTGGGATTATTGAAGACTTCCTTAACGTAATTGATGGTATCAGCAGCCTTTTGAACCGTGACCGTCTCTTCCTCATCAGCAGCGCTGACGTTCAGAACAGACAGAACGGCGAACGAGCCCAGCATCATCAACACAGCCAGGAGAGTCGACATCGATCTAATAAATATTTTCATGATTCTTCTCCTCTCTGTAGGTTATACTCGATACTCAAGCTCGGTCACGATATTGGTGATCAAGCTGACGATCTTACCAATCAGGGTGGTAAACAGGATCGCCACGAACATGATCAACGCCATACCGACGATAGTTCCAAGGAAGGTAATGATGTTCTTGAACATCGAATAGTCGTGAGTGACCATCGTTGCAAAGAAGACCAAAAGTCCCATCCAGACGAATGCGATGCTGACAACCAAGGTAATCAGGCCAACCTCCGCCTCGGTAACGAAGTTAGAGAAGAAGGTTGCGGGAATGATAAGCATGGGAACGGGCAACAGGCAGTAAGAAACAGCAATGAAGATGTCCTTAAAGCTACCTTCACCCTCAAACAGTGTCGTCAGACACCAGTTTGCAATGATAAACAGGAAAAGCGGAACCAGAACGCCCAGTGCCTGCGACCAAATGGTCGAGAAGGAGCGAGTGGGATTCTGAACGTAACCCGTACCGATGGACTGGTAGAAGAACGCGATAACGGTCAGACCAACGTAGACCAGTGCCGCCCGCAAGGAGCCGCGCTTTTCGTGCTTCAGATCCCAGAAGCCGTCGAACGGATGGAAGATGGTATAGAAGCCATACATCAGCTCCTGCCAGAAGGTCTTCTTGGCGCGTCCGTCCGTTGCCGCCTTCTTATTGACCTTGCCGGTGTAACCGAAGAACTTAACGACGGCGACGATGGCTATAATAATAAGGAAGATAATCAGCAGGAAGTGGACGGGATCCGACATCCAGGCCTTACGAACCTCGGCGTACGATTTGGACCAGTTGGCGGTATCGTAAGCCGTTTCGTAGTATTCCAGAGCCGCCTCATACTCGTTTGCACGGTAGAGGGCGTTACCGATACCGATATATGCGGCATCGAAGTTGGAGTTGTGCTGCAGAACCGAGCGCCAACACTGGATCGCGTAGGTGTAGTCCAGCGAGTTCTCTGCCGTGATCGCCTCGATGAGCAGATCACCGTACTCGGTACGCTCGTACACGACGATGCAGTCGTTGGACTTATCCAGGATCAGCATGGTATCGCCCTGATAGGTGATCGCCTCAATGTTGGCAATAGCACCCAGCATGGTACCTTTATCACCAAAGGCAAACAACAGGTTACCCTTGGAGTCATAGGTGTAGATCTTACTTCTCTTGGCGTCGATGATGGACCAGGTCTTCTCGGGACCACAAGCGACGTCGATGATACGGGAAGGACCGGTCTCACCCTTCTTGTTGGCGTACTTGGTGTTAAACAAGTCGATCTCACCGGCAGGAGGCCAGAAGCCCAGACGGCTCATAACCTCGTCACCCGAGCTATCCAGCATCTTAACTGGCAGATAGTCACCTTTCGTAGAGCGGCTTTGGATCTGTGCGGATACCGTAGCCTCGTCGATGGAGGAGGTGGTAACGTAGATAAAGCCGTTGGTGGCATCCTCGCTGGGACGGTAGGTGATGTTATTAAACTCGGTCGAAACCAGGTTAGCGACCTTCTTTCTCTGCTCTGCGGACTGGAGTCTTCTCCAGATGATGTCCCATGCAGAGATGGTAACTGCCTGTGCACCGATAAACTTAACGAACTCGCCGTCCTCAGTCAAAACGATAACGCCCTGATAGGTGGTCGAGGAGATAACGTACAAGCGGTTCCAGTCGTCCACCGCCATGGCAACAGGACGGTAAACGGCGTTTTCATCGAACAGCGCACTCTGCGGCTGCTCCAGCGTCTTAATGAAGTTACCGTCACGGTCAAACACAACGATACGCGCCTTACCGGTATCGCAGATCCAGATGCGGTCCTCGGTAACGAACACACCCTGAGGGTTGGACAGGCTGTCGTCAATACCGTGCTCGTTGATAAACGAGGTGATATATCTGGGGTTCTTGTAGTAACGGTTAAGGATGATGATACGGTTGTTACCCGCATCGGCAATGTAGACGTTCTCCTCGTCGTCGGTGACAAGGTCAGCCGGGTCATTCAGACCCAACTCGTCCAGACCCATATCCGCAGCACCCACCGACTGATACGCGGAGTAAGCATCGGGAGAATACAGAGGAGTTCCGTCGATGGAATAGGTGTAGGTCTGATAGGCCGAGGAGGCACCTGCGGGCAAAATACCCAGCAGGCACACCACGGAAAGGAGAATCGCCAGAACAGATATTAACTTTTTCATATTCAAGTTTTCCTCCTTATATTAATCCTTCATACCACTGGAACCCATGGTTTCAATGATATTCGACTGTGAGATAACGAATACGAGAATCGGGACTGCCATCATCAGCACCAGCGAAGCCGCCGATGCACCCGCACGCTTGATACCGCCCGCCGTGATCTGACCGATCGCGTAGTTGAACGATTTCCACTGCTCGGAGTAAATGTAGATGGAAGCGCCTGCGTTCCAAAGACCTTGGAAACAATAGATGATCAGGGTCAGCCACGCGGGCTTAACCATGGGCATCGCGATGACCCAGAAGATATGGAACTCGTTAGCACCGTCAAGACGTGCACTTTCCAGCACTGTATCATGAACGTTAGTATCCATAAACTGTTTCATCAGGTACAGACCCAGCGTCGATGCCCAGGCGGGGACGATCACGGCCCACAGGGTATCGATCATATGGAAGGCCGACATGATCATGAAGGAACAGACGGCGGTGATGGTCGAGTGGAACATCAGCGAGGTCTGGACCGTCTTAAACATAACACGGCCGCCGGGGAACTTGATCTTTGCCAGTGCGTACGCCGCCATGGAGGCCAGGAGCAAGTGTCCAAGCGTTCCGCCAATGGAGATCAGCACCGTATTAAAGATGTAGCGAGAGAACGGAACCCACGAGGTGTTCATCAGCATGAACAGATCGCGGAAGTTGGTGAAGGTGGGGTTCTTAGCGAAGAATCTCGGAGGGTACATCCACAATTCATCCAGCGGCTTGAGCGACTGCGACACCGCATAGACCATAGGAAGGAACATGATCACGCCGAGGATCGACAGAAGAACGGTGATACCCGCGTCGCCGCCCGCCGAACGGGACAAGACGACCTTATGCTTTCTTGTTCTTAATTTTGCCATGATTACGTACCTACCTTTGACAAAACTTTCTTGACCACCATGTTCGCACCGATCATGATGGCGAACAGGATAACGGCGATAGCGGAAGCGTAACCCATTTCATAACGCTGGCCGGCATAGTCGTTCAGATGGTGCATGATGGTGTGTGCCGCGTAGTCGGTCGACGGGAAGCCGCAAAGTGCGTCAACGACGCCGCCGAAGCCGAAGGCACCGGTGATTGCCATGATAGCACCGAACATCAGCTGGGGCTTCATGGAAGGCAGTGTGATGTACCAAAGCTCCTGCCAACGGTTACGGATACCGTCAACGGCGCCGGCCTCGTACCAGGAGCGGTCAACGCCCTGAAGACCTGCGATAAAGGACAGGAAGGAGGTACCAAGGGACGTCCACAGTGCAACGATAATACACAGGGGCATGATGTATTTGGTATCCTTGAACCATGCGATAGGCTCCGTGATCATACCGATCTCGATCAGGGCTGCGTTTGCCCAACCGTATGCGTCCGCCGAGAAGAAGGTACCCCAGATCAGATAGACCTGACCGGAAATGGAAGGCGCATAGAAGATCAAGGTAACGATCGCGCGGACACGGGGGGACAGCTCGTTGATGAACCAAGCGACCAGGAAGGACATCAGATACGATACAGGGCCAACGACCGCTGCAAAGATCAGCGTGTTCTTACAAGCGATCAGGAAGATATCATCAGCGAAGAACAGATTGATGTAGTTGTTGAAGAATTCAAACTCCGTACCGGCAATATCAATCATGTTAAAGTCGGTGAAGCTGATAAAGGCAGACAGAACGACCGGCAGGACGGTAAAGATGGTGAACAGGATCATATAGGGCGCTACCATAACGTAGGCGACCTTATTCTTCTTCATCTCTTTCCATATCCACTCACGGTAGGTAATGTCTTTGCGCGATACAGCTTTCAATTCATCAGTGTTACGTGACATTTTTGCTCTCTCCTTTTCTGAATAGAATCAAGTGTATCGCGCAGATCAATACTGACTCAGCGCATTCGCTGCCTGCTTGAGGCACTCTGCGATAAAGTAGATCAGCTGCTGCTCAGACAGCTTGTCGATGTCATAGCCGCCGTAGTCTTTCTTCTGATCCTGCTTGAATACCACAACGGTATAGGCAGTGGGATCTGCACCGGCCAGCTTTTCCATCATCTTACCGGAGCACTCCTCCAGGAGGACGATGTTGGAGTCTGCGATGGCGACGTTGATCTCCGCAAAGAGGTCGTTCATGCTGTCGCCCACGATGTCGCGCAAGGCTTCGATTGCCTCTTGGGCCTGTCTGCCGCGCTTAATTGCCAAATTTCCCGTCTTCTCAGGCAGGGTTTCCAGGTGGAACTCCTCGCGCTTACGGGTGATTTCCTTGTTAATGGTATTAATGTAGCTCAGCAGCTCGGTTACGGGGTCTGCACCGTTATTGTAAGCATCCAGGAATGCAAAGCCGGTGTAACGGTCGATGTAGTAAGCACCGGGGTAGTTAGGAACGGATGCAAGGGCTGCAAACTGTCTCTGTACCTCGATGAACTCCTCCGTCGTCCAAGGCATGGAGGCCAGGGCCTCTCTGTTTGCCGTAGGATGCTTTGCGGAGTCACCCATGATCGCTACCATCTCGTTTGCGTATGCGGTCTGGCAGGAAGCACCGGTGTACCACTTCAGGTACTCCCAAGCCTCGTCCTCGTGATCCGTACCGCCGACCATAACGTCAGCGTTAACGCCCGAAATGGATACATTATTAATATTACCGTTTTCATCCTCAACACCGGGCAGCGGAACGAACTTCCACAGACCGTCGATTTCGGTTGCGAATACCTTAAGCTGGTTGTAAAGACCGGTATAGTCGGCGATCAGAATGGGCATCTCACCCGTTCTGAAACGGTTTGCTGCGTCGTACTGATAGGGGAAGGAGTGCATGGTAAACAGGTTACACATGGTCTCAAATGCGTTCAAGCCCTCCTCGGAGTCGAGGTTGATTCTCATACCGCCGTCAGCAAACAGCTCGCCACCGTTCTGATACAGGAACATCTTGTAGTCGGTGGTCAGACCGATCTCCATGTTGTTACCCTCGAGAATGGTCTGTGCCTTGTAAATATCACTCCAGGTCTTGGGGATCTCAATATTCAATTCGGCCAGAACGTCGATACGGACGAACAGCATGGGGAAGGACTGCGTCTCAGGCAGACCGTAGTGGCGAAGCTCACCATCCGAGTTCTCGATGCCGAGAACCAGCATAGCGGCCTCACTGAAGCGGTCAGCGACCTCATCAAAGTCCTCTCGCTTGTTGCCCTCGGAGTCGTAGTCCAGCGTTGCCAGAGCGCCACGAATTGCGTAGTTGATTACTTCACCCTGACCAATACCCAAGTACACGTCGGGACCCATTCCTGCCAGGATGGACGGCAGAAGCGTACCGCCCGTGATCAGCTTCAGGTCAACGGGGATCTGCGTCTTTGCAGTAAAGTCGTTAGTAACCAGGTTACGGATGACCAGCGACTGGTCACGACCGTAAGCAACCCAAACCTCCAGAGGATCCTCCAGCGTTTCTTCCATAGCACCCATGGAGTTGTAGTCACGCAAGAAGGACTGAATGAAAGAGGTAATCTCGTGCCAGAGCTTAGCGAAGAAGCCGGGCTCTGCCTGGGGATCCTCTTGTGCTGCGGGCTGGATCACGATATAGTCGATCTGAAGCGGCTGCGTCTTGGCGTCCGTCAGGAAGGTACCCAGAGAACCGATATAGGACTTCAGGGTATCCAGGTTTCTTGCGATCTCGTCTTCCTTATTGGTACCGACCATACGCTCCAGGAGCTGGTGGACCTTATCCAGCGTTGCAACGGTGGAGGAAGCCGTACCGGCGATCTCCTTCAAATGCGTTGCGATACCGTCCAGACGGCCGGACTGCTGACGCAGGTCGATCAGCGTCAAGGGCATAACGCGCTTGAAGTTGTAGTCGCGGTAGTCATCAGGCTTGGTACCCGTCAGACGAATGATCTGCAGGTAGTCATCGTTGATGTGATTAAGGACATCCTCAATCTGGCGAATGGTATCGGACATGGTGCCCAGCGTTACCTCGAGCTTAAGCGTGTAGGTAATGCCCTCAACGAAGTAGAACTCGAACACGTCTTCCTGCGAGCCGTCGTTCATACCGCCCGACTGCCAGTAGCCGGAGTAGTTGAAGCGAGCCTGTGCAGCCTCAAGGAAGGGATAGCCGGCGTAGTAGCCGTCCTCGTTCGGGTTCAAGCCATCGCTATACAGACTGATGGAACGGCTGACAAACAGACCGTCCAGCACATTCTGTCTAAACCGCATATCGATGGAATAAAGGCCGGTGGAGTCCACCTGGAACGAGTAGTAGACTGCCTGGCCGGGGGTCTGCCACTTCTCACCGCCGATGACGTTGAGCATCATGCGGGAGGTGTCGGCGGGAGAGGTTGCGGCGGACGCGCGATCCTCTACCGGGTAAACCGTATTGGTGGAGATCTCAGTGGGCATCTCGGCCTCGATCTTAACAATGGACGTGCCCTTGGGGGCGTCCTTGTACTTTGCCAGATACTCCTCGTAGGTGGGGATCGAAGGCTGAGGCATCAGAATGATCTGATAGATGGACATGGGCTCGTTGATACCCTTGAGCGAGAGGGAGATCTCTCCGTTCTCATCGGGAGTGAGCGCATACTTGAAGGACTGCGTATAGTAGCCCTGGCTGTCCATCAGGTCGTAGCTGCGCCACTCGGGCGTCTGAGCGACCTCGGGACGGATCTCGTTGTTATTCTTATCGATCTTGAAGAAACGAGCGCCGATCTCATTGAGCAAGAAGTCGGAGACTTCCGTGGTCCAAGCCTTGGGCATCTCGAAGATGAGGTATGTACCGTCCTCGCGGTTCTCGCGGGTGACGTTCAATTTCAACTCCTTGGCACGGTTCTCGTAATCATCGGCATTTGCCTTGGCAGGCACCTTGAAGGCGTAATCCTCATAGGTGTTCTTCCATACCTTGGGCAGCGTCAGCGAGCGGGCTTCTCTGAAGGGAGCCTTACCGTTGATGTAAAATTCTCTCTCAATGGACGCGGACTTACCCTCGTTGGGGTAGTAGATGATGCGGATACTGTAAAGGCCCTCCGCAAGATCGTTGAGAGTGAAGGTGACGGTTCCGTCACCGGGGGTGTACAGGCCTTTCTTGCCGTCATATTCAGCGCCCGTGTAGTAGCCGACCAGCTTACCCGCAAGGGTAGGATCTGCCGACAGCTGCGCCCACTGCTCTGCCGTCAGCTCACCAATCGTCGTCTTGTCCTTGTCAAGGCTTGCGATGGGGTCGATGATGACAGTTTCAGTCGCATCCGCGAGGGTGCCGAAATTCTGTTCGTACTCTGCGTACGAAATCGACTCGAGCTCTTCCTTGTAGTCAGCGATCGTTTTGTCAGTCACGCTTTCGTTCTTTACTGCCCCGTTTTCCTCCGCGCCAACGGCGATCGTACCGCCGCAGGTAAGAAGCAACAACGCAAGCAGCAAGGAAGCTACTCTTTGAAATTTCGTTTTTCTCATTTGTAACGTTCCTCCTGAAAGATTTTCACGGCGCAGGAAAAGCAAGGCGAGAAAAGATCTTGCATCACACAGCGTCGCGGCGTATTTGCTTCACGTCGTGCGATACCGAAAACAAGCGAACCCGAAGCCGGGGTGGCAAAAAGCCGTCCCCTTCTGCCATTGCTCCCGCGACGCGGTTTGTCGCAGAAGCAACGACAGAAAGAAAGCGAATGAAAAAGGTCGGCCGTCCACACCGCCCTCTTGCATCTCTTGCATTCTGCTGTTGTATTATCTCGCCTGTGCTCGGCACAGCACCGGCAAAGCCTTGCGGCCATGCCCGTGAAGCGACCTATGCCAGAGTGGCATACGGTCACACAAAAATAAGGCGTTCTTGCACCCGTATATATACTAAAGATGCAAAATTCCCCTAAATTGATGACCATATCATACCACAAACACCCCCAAAAGTCAACACAAATTCCATGTGCCGCCGCCTTTGGACTTGTCTTCCAAGTGTGCCGAAAACCCCGGGGTACACGCCCCGAAAAACTTGCGTTCTTCAAATAATCTACGTGATGAATTTGCACAAATACAAATGGTAATTAATATTTACTTTTTTGAGCTTTCCTCGCAATTTTCCCTCTTTTTTTGCCGCTGTCAGCCCCTTTTCGCCTCATCCTCCTCCAAACACCCTTCCAACGGTAAAATTCAATTACCCGGTCCATTCAAATCTCGTTGCGACCGCAACTTGTTTTCGGCAATCATCTTTGTGCATCTTAACCAAATTTTAAGGTGAATTTTCTACATATTGAAAACGAGATTTTTTCGATTTTCTTCTCGGTTTTCCGCCATTTTTCGTCTTTCCTTTTTTCTTTTCCCTTTTCCAACGTTCAATTTACATTTTTTTACATATTTTACATAATTAGAATTTTTGTCGGATTTGAAAAATCAAGGCGATATGTAAGGCCTGTTTTTTTCCGTTTGCTCTATCATCGCGTCCGCACCACGCTCCTCCTTTGCCGAATCACCGATAGCCAACAAGCACCCGTTTGTTTGGAAAATTTACAAAAAAGCATTGCTTTATTTGCAAGTTTAGGGTATGATATAAGGGAATGATTGACAGAGAGGAGGGACTTGCATGATCGGCTACATTCGTCCGCACACGCCCGAGCTTAAGCTGCGGGAGTATCAATACTATCGCGGCGTATACTGCGGTCTGTGCCGTGCCATGGGGCGTTGCACTGGGCAGTGCTCCCGCCTTGCCTTGAGCTACGACCTCGTGTTTCTGTCCCTGACAAGGCTTGCTTTGGCCGGCGGCAATCCGAAGGGCGAACAGGGCACCCGTCCCGTCGCTTTTGACCGTCGGCGATGCCTGGTCCACCCCCTGCGTCCCCGTCTTTCTTTGCAACCGGGCGACGTCACAAATTATACCGCCTGCGCCGCCGCCGTTTTGAACTACCACAAGCTGTTGGATGACAAGACGGACGAAACGGGCGGCAAACGGATACGCGCCCGTCTTGCCCTTCCCTCCTTTGCCCGCTTTATGCGTCGGGCGGAGCGCCGCTACCCCGGGCTATCCCACTGCATCCTCCCGCATATGGAGCGGCTGCATCAAATGGAAACGTCGGAACTCGCCTCGGCAGACGAGCCTGCCACGGCCTTTGGCGAGGTGCTGGCCGCTCTGTTTGCCTACGGTCTCGATCCTGCCCCCGCTCGCATTGCCCATCATATCGGTTTTCACGTCGGGCGCTGGCTGTATCTGATCGACGCCATTGACGATTATGAGGAGGACGTCCGCCGCGGACGCCCCAACCCCTTGCACCGCCTGTACGGTGACGAAGGGATCACCGACCAAAGGCGAAGCGATCTGCAGGCGGCCTTAGCACTGGAGCTGCAAAAAGCGGTCGACGCGCTGGATCTGATCGACATTCCGTCCGACCGGTGCGGCGTGGAATTGTCGCCTCTTTTGTATCATATGCTACAAGTGGCCCTTCCCCAAAAGGCGCATCAGGTCATTTTCAAGAGTGAACACGACTGCAAGTCCCCAAAGAAAGCGAGCAAATCAATATGATGGATGCCTATAAAATACTCGGCGTCAGCCCGAGCGCAACGGATGAGGAGATCAAGCAAGCCTATCGGGCGCTGGTCCGCAAGTATCATCCCGACAAATACGCCAATACCGACCTTGCCGAAATGGCAAACGAAAAAATGAAAGAGATCAACGCCGCCTACGAGCAGATCCAGCAGGCAAGACGCAGCGGTGGTGAGCACTCACAGCAAAACGCCTCCTATGGCAACCCCTTCGAGGGGGCAAACGGCCAGCGCCGAGATAGCGGCTCCACCTTCGGCCGTATTCGTCAGCACATCAATAACGGAGCACTGGACGACGCCTATGCCCTTTTGATCGGCATGCCGGACGGCGAGCGCGGCTCGGAATGGCATTTTCTGATCGGGTGCGTTCTACTCCGGCGCGGGCAGATCATTGACGCCCAAACTCATCTAGACACTGCCTGCCGTATTGACCCCTACAACGCAGAATACCGTACCGTCCGTGACCGTCTCCGGGCACAGACAGCGGCAGCAGCCGGCGGATACCGCACCACCTCCTCCTCCCCCAGTGGCTGCGCCTGCTCCACCTGCGACATTTGCATGACGCTGGCCTGCGCCGACCTTTGCTGCGACTGCTTTTGCGGCAATCGCTGAGGACGAGGTACTGCTATGCCAACACATCCCTCTCTCCAAAATCGCCACGACAGGCGGCGTCGTATCAAGCGCATCACGCTGTGCGCTATGTTCATCGCCCTCGGTGTCGTCATGCTGTATTTCGGTGCACTTCTGGAGATATTGGAGCTTTGCGTAGCGGCTCTGGCCGCCATGCTGCTCTTTCCTCTCGTCATCGAATACGGACGCGCCTATCCTTGGGCCGTTTGGGCCGCGACCTCTATTTTGTCTTTGCTGTTGCTTCCCTACAAAATGCCCGGTGCGGTCTATCTTTTGTTTGGCTATTACCCCATTGTCAAAGCATATTTGGAGCGCTTGCCCCGTCCCATTTGCCGTTTGTTGAAGGAAATCGTGTTCGCGGCAGGCGAGATCGGCATCATCCTCGCCTCCCATTTCCTGGTGGGTGTCGAGCATATGCCCTTTTGGTACAATGCCCTTTTGTTCATTTTGGGCAGCGTCACCCTGCATCTGTTCGACATCGCCCTGACCCGCCTGATCACCCTCTATCTGCGAAAATACCAACAGCGCCTGCGCCGTTGGATGAACTAAAAAACGGTCGTTACCCATGCGCGGTAACGACCGTTTTTATGTATTTTCTTATTCTTCAGTTTCGGTGATGATCTCAAGCTCTGCCCACAAGAGATAGTGGTCGGAGAGGGATTTCTTGGACACGCCGCAGTCCTTCAAGGTAAATTCCTTGGAATACAGAACGTTGTCCAAGCTACCGGTCGGCCAGGGCTCTGTTTTCCAACCGGGATAGGACTCCAGAGGATTATCCTCGTTGCTCGCGCCCGTAAGGTTGGTGAAATTCTTGAATTCCTCGATCGATTCAATGTTGAAGTCGCCGGTCAGAATGCAGTACTTAGCGTCACCCATCAGCCCATTGATCTCTTCCATTTGCTTTTCCCGCATCTCAAGAGTGTTATAGGTCAGGTGGGTATTGAAGAAATTGATCTGCACGCCCTCGTATTCGATGATAACGTTACCAAGAACGCGCTGCTCATAACCGCCCGAGGAAAGCTTAGTAGTCTCCTCGAAGACGATGGGGTACTTGGACAGAATACCCGTGCCGTATTCACCCTGTTGACCGTACTTTCCCGGATCACCGGTAATATTGATTGCCTTGGAGTAGTAGTAATACTCATAGCCGGTCAGTTCAGAAAGCGTTTCCATCGTATCCAGGTACTGAGAGCGATCGGCCAAACGGTCAACCTCCTGCAGACCAACGATATCAAGCTCCAGGCGCAGGATCTCGTCTGCCAGCAGCTTCATATTGTGTCCAACATCCGTACCGTTCTTGATATTAAAGCTACCAATTCTGAGTGTCATATCCTTCGGTTCCTCCGGTTCTTCATTTTCGCCAGGGTCCTCGTTTTCGCCGGGCTCGTTGTCACCCGTTTCGCCGTCGCCGGGTTGATCATCCGTCGTGTCGTCGCAGGCGTACAAGAACGGCATGGTCAGAAGCAGCGCCAGGATCAGGGCAAAAGCCAAAATTCTTTTCATCATCAGATGCCTCCGTTTATTTGATGCTACTATCATACCACATAGTGCCTTCTTTGTCAAGTGGATTTAAGACAAACAAAGAGGGCCGCTCACAGCAGCCCTCTTGGGATCGTTTTGAATTATTTACCGCCGGTCTGCAGGTCTGCTACCAGGATATAGTAGTAGGTGTCAGGTTGACCTGCCAGAGTGACCTTGTACCAAACCTCGTCGGTCGAGATCTCGGTGCAGTAGACTGCCGTCGAAGCGTTCAACGTGGTAGCGGGAGTGGTCAGCATATCGGGCGAGGAGTAAACGCGAACGCCGCCCGTCTTGTTGATGGTGTACATTACAACAGGAGCAGCCAGTTGGGTAAAGGTAACCGTGGGCTTGGTGGGGGTATCCTCGCCGGGCGTGCCGGGCGTAGTGGGGCCGGTGTAGCCGGTCAGATATTTAGCACCTACATAGTAGTAGTTGCCGTCCGTATGCTCCATGCGATACCATGCGCCGTCGGGAGAAATAGCGACGCACTTGACAACGTCACCGCGGGACAAATAGCCAAAGACGTTTTCATCCGTGGGGTCCATCCAAGGAGACTTGCGGATCTTCAGCGTGTATGCAGTGACCGTCTTGTTGACAGGCTGATCCAACGTCGTGAAGTTGCTACCCGTCACGTCGTCGGTGGTCACGTAGTCAGAAGAGAGATAGTACTGGTTGCCGTTGTAGACGACCACACTCCAGCCGGCAGCGTTCTTTGCCACGCGCTCCAGCTTAGTGCCGAAGGACAGTTGTGCTACGACCTCGCCATTCATGGAAGGCGCCTTGCGCAAATTCAAGGAGGCGGTCGTTACGTAAACGTACTCGGGAGTAATGGTAACGAACTCATTATCATCGGGATTGGTTACGGGAGGCGTTACGGGATCATCCTGGCCGGGCAGATCGTCACCGGGCTCGTCCGTACCGTTATACAGGCTCAGGCAGTTGGATGCCACGTAGTAGTCACCCTCCAAGCCAGCCGCCTCGTAGTGGACCTTACTCCACTCACCGTCTTCCGATACGGCAACGCGAGTCACGACCTCGTTCACGCGAAGCTCGCCCTTGACGTTAGCAACGTCAGCCGCAGGCTCGGTACGCAGCTCAACCGTAACAAGCGCATAGACCTTCTCGTTTACGGGGTTGAACTTGATCTCGGGCTTTTCGTTCTCGCCGGGGTTCTGGTTATCATCGGGGTTCTGGTTATCATCAGGGTTCTGATTATCATCAGGGTTCTGGTTATCATCAGGGTTCTGATTATCATCAGGGTTCTGATTGTCATCAGGGTTCTGATTATCATCAGGGTTCTGGTTGTCACCGGGTTCCGTTGTGCCGGGATTTTGGTTATCCGGATTTTCATTATCCGGCTTCTTATTATTGCAAGCGACCATAGAGCCTACGATCAAAAGTGCGAGTGCAAACGAAAGGATCTTCTTCATGTTTTCTCTCCTTTTTTTCTGTCCTGATTTTTTATGTTCTTGACGGTGCGTGTTCAAAGCGGAAGACCGCCGCGAGTACGCATCGTGTATACGCTGTTTACATTATACCACAACATATTGGGCTTGTCAATAAAATTATACGCATTTTTCAAAGAAAATTCCGCGAAATTTCGGCACCGTCTCCCCCACCTCGTGCCTTTTCGACTGCTGATCCGATCGTCAAAGATCGCGCTCGTTCAAAGACGCCCCAAATTGGGACTGCAGAGAAAAATATCCTTGACATAAAGACCTTTTTGTGGTATAATATTTTATCATAAAACATCGTGTTGCTTCATTCCAAGGCAACCGAAAGGAGATCGTCAAACTATGATGAAAAACAGCGACAAAACAATGGACAAAATCGTAGCGCTCTGTAAGACGCGCGGCTTCATTTTCCCCGGCTCCGAGATCTACGGCGGCTTGGCCAACTCCTGGGACTACGGTCCTTTGGGCGTTGAGTTCAAAAACAACGTCAAGCGTGCTTGGTGGAAAAAATTTGTTCAGGAGAGCAAATACAACGTCGGCCTTGACAGCGCCATTATTATGAATCCCCAGACCTGGGTGGCCTCGGGTCACGTGGGTGGCTTTTCCGACCCTCTGATGGACTGCAAGCAGTGCCGCGCCCGTCACCGCGCGGACAAGCTCATCGAGGAGTACGCCTTTGAGAACGGTACCGACGACAATCCCGCCGCTTGGTCGTTCGAGGAGATGGCCGCCTTTATCAAGCAAAAGAACATCGGCTGTCCCGACTGCGGCGGTCACGAGTTCACCGATATCAAAAAGTTCAATCTGATGTTCAAGACCTTCGTGGGCGTTACCGAGGACTCGGCATCGACCGTTTACCTGCGCCCCGAGACGGCTCAGGGTATCTTCGTCAACTTCCCTGCCGTCCAGCGTTCGACCCGCCGCAAGCTGCCCTTCGGTGTCGCACAGATCGGTAAGTCGTTCCGTAACGAGATCACCCCCGGTAACTTCGTCTTCCGTACCCGTGAGTTTGAGCAGATGGAGCTGGAGTTCTTCTGCAAGCCCGACACTGACCTTGAGTGGTTCGCTTACTGGAAGGACTATTGCCACAAGTGGCTGCTCGATCTGGGCATGAAGGACGAGAACCTGCGTCTGCGCGACCACGATCCCGAGGAGCTGGCCTTCTACTCCAAGGCAACGACCGACTTTGAGTTCCTGTTCCCCTTCGGCTGGGGCGAGCTTTGGGGCATTGCCGACAGAACCAACTACGACCTGGGCCAGCACGCCGAGCACAGCGGCAAGGATATGACCTATTTCGATCAGGAGGCCAACGCACACTACGTTCCTTACGTCATCGAGCCCTCGCTGGGCGCTGACCGCGTGGCTCTTGCCTTCCTGGTAGAGGCCTACGACGAGGAGGTCATCGACGAGGCAAAGGGTGACGTCCGCACGGTTCTTCACCTGCACCCTGCTTTGGCTCCCTTCAAGGCGGCAGTACTCCCCCTGTCCAAGAAGCTGGGCGACAAGGCAAGCGAGATCTACGAGGAGCTCTCCAAGTATTTCATGGTGGACTACGACGAAACCGGCTCGATCGGTAAGCGTTACCGCCGCGAGGACGAGATCGGCACACCTCTTTGCATCACGGTCGACTTCGAGACGGTGGGCGATTCCGAAAAGGGTGTTGAGGCTGATCAGTGCGTCACCGTCCGCGACCGCGACACCATGGAGCAGGTTCGTATCCCGATTTCCGAGCTTAAGAGCTACATTGAGGAGAGAATTCAGTTCTGATTTGAATATCACAAAACCGCGCATGGGGATTTCCTGTGTGCGGTTTTTGCGTGGGGGGAAAAGGTTGTCCAAGACTTCAAACAACTTCTTCTTGGGACGCTCATACTGCGCGGCAAGCCGCGCGCTGAGCGGATAACAGATGCCTATTCTTTGCCTTGCCGCAAAGAATAGGCGAAGAAAAGGCACCAAGGGGATACCCCTTGGATCCCCCACCGTGCGCCACGGCAAAATAAATTTTGCCTGATTGTGGCGCAAAAGTATACACCTTCAACGCTTGCGAGCACGAGTTAAAGAAACTCGCACTCACTGAAGGGCAGGAACTTTTGCCCTCTCCATCTGCCGCTCGTGTTGACACAATTTGGAGCGCGGTAGTAACAACTCATATATAATCTCTCTTGTTCCTATTTGAAGAGCGGCACGGGAGGGAGGCCTCGGAGGGAACGTCCGAGTTCCTTTTCTTGGTTACTTCTTTGTGGAACGACAAAGAAGTAACATCAAAAGGCATTCCGCGCAGCGCGAAGCAGTATGCGCGTCCGTAGAAGCACACGCTATAAAATTCAGCCGCCAACATTTTTCCAAAAACCTATTGCCAAACCTCCCTCCTTTGTGGTATACTATATCCTGTAAAATAACGCAAGTAAGGAAAATCAGACATGATCATTGCACTGGAAGAAGCAAAATATAAATTGACCGGTATGCGTGAGCCCTTAGAGGAGCTTGGCCGTGCCTTGCGCGTAGAGGAGCTGCGCGCCGCCGCCGAGGACGAGGAGCAGCAAACGCTGGACCCCTCCTTCTGGAACGATCCCGATCGCTCCTCCCGCATCCTGCAGGGCATCAAGCAGAAAAAGACGACCATCGAAAACTACGAGCGCCTGGTCGCTCGCCTGGAGGACGCCATTGCCCTTGCCGAGATCGCCATTGAGGCGTCCGATGAGGACAGCATTCCCGAGGTGCAGAGCGAGCTGGAGGCCATCGCGACAGAAGCGGAAAAGCAGCGCATCGGCGTTCTGCTTTGCGGCGAATACGACAAAAACAACGCTATCGTTTCCTTTCACCCCGGTGCGGGCGGAACCGAGGCACAGGACTGGGCACAAATGCTGTACCGCATGATCACCCGCTGGGCCGAGCGAAACAACTTCACCTACAAGCTGGTCGACTGGCTCGACGGCGACGAGGCCGGCATCAAAAGCGCGACCATCATGGTCGAGGGTATGAACGCCTACGGCTACCTCAAGAGCGAAAACGGTGTTCATCGCCTCGTTCGCGTCTCTCCCTTTGACGCGGCCGGCCGCAGACAGACCTCCTTCGCATCCATCGAGGTCATGCCCGAATTTGAAAACGTTGACTCGGTTGAATTACGCGAAGAAGATCTGGAAATCACCGCTCACCGCTCCTCCGGCGCGGGCGGTCAGCACATCAACAAGACCGACTCGGCCATCCGTATCGTGCACAAGCCTACGGGTATCGTCGTGGGCTGTCAGACCGAGCGCAGCCAGCTCCAGAACAAGGAAACGGCCATGAAAATGCTCAAGGCCAAGCTGATGGAGATCAAGCTGCGCGAGCGACTGGACAAGATCGAGGACATCAAGGGCAACCGCGCCAACATCGAGTGGGGCTCGCAGATCCGCTCCTATGTCTTCATGCCCTACACCATGGTCAAGGACAACCGCACCCAGTTTGAAACAGGCGACGTCAACGCTGTCATGGACGGCGAGATCGACGGCTTCATCAACGCCTATCTCAAGCTGCAAGCCGCAAACAAATAAAGCAAAAGACCTGTCGATTATCATCGGCAGGTCTTCTCTTCGTTACATAGTCAAAGGGAGGCACCGATGTGCCTCTTATCTTTTTGGAGCAGGCGACGGGAATCGAACCCGCAAATTCAGCTTGGGAAGCTGATGTTTTACCACTAAACTACGCCTGCGATATTACCTCGCTATTATATCGCAAAGCATAGCATTTGTCAAGATATTCCATCATAATTTCCGGAAATTTCCCGCGCGATGTTCCTTACCGATAATCAAACCTCTCCCCGCGAACGACCAGCGTGTCATTGCCTGCGCTGATCTCGCGCACGAGGGTGCGCACATCATCCGTCAGGTGCTTCTTGACAGCAAAGCGGAGCGTGACGCGATCGGCAAAGTCGGTGTCGTCCATGACCGCGCCGAAACGAGGCAACTGGGCAAGATATTTTTGGTAGTCGGAATAGGAGCACTTGATTTCGAGCTCGGCGTAGCTCTCAAAGGTGACGATCTGTGCCGCCTCCAGCGCCAGGTGCGCCGTGTGCGCGTAGGCACGAACCAGGCCGCCCGCACCCAGGAGAATGCCGCCGAAGTAGCGGGTCACGACGACCAGCGCGTCGTCCGCGCCCGATTTGCGGATGGCCTCCAGCACCGGCATTCCCGCCGTTCCCTGGGGCTCGCCGTCGTCCGAATAACGGGCGAGGATGCCCCCCTTCATGTGATAGCCGAACACGTGGTGTGTCGCGTCGGGCATAAGCGTGCGGCGCTCCTTGATCAGCGCCAGTGCCTCCTCCTCCGTTTTGACGGGAGCGGCATAGCCGTAAAAGACCGACTTGCGCTCGACAAACTCGATCTCGGCCACCTGCGCTATGGTCGTATAGGTCTCTGCCATTTCAGTCCTCCCAATCCTCGCTCGCTTTGGGCGGGCAGGTATCATAGTCGCGAAGCGCACCTCTCGTCGGGGCATCCACCACCGCCGTGACGGTCACCGCCTCGGGGCCATAGTCGATGTCCTCGATGGACGCGCCACCTGCGTAGAGTCGGCTCAGCATTCCCTGCTTGGCGTTGGGAATGACGAAGGTCGCGCGCGTTCTTCCTCCGTGAATGAGGGCAGTCAGCTTGTCCTGCAGCTCGTCCAGGCCCATACCCGTTTTGGCCGAGATAAAGACGGCCTCCTTCTGCCCTGCCGATTTACCGGGCAGTGCAAACGCGGCCTGCGCCTCGGGCTTGTCGCACTGATTGAACACGTACAATTTGGGCTTATCAGAAGCACCCAGCTCCTCCAGAAGCGCCTCGGTGCAGGACAGCTGTTCTCCGCACTCGGGATCGGACGCGTCGATCAAAACGAGCAAGATATCCGACAGCGCCGCCTCGTCCAAGGTCGAACGGAAGGCGCGGATGAGGTGGTGGGGCAATTTGCGGATAAAGCCGACCGTGTCGGTCAAAAGGATCTTGTCGCCGCTTGGCAACGTATACTGCCGCGTCGTTGGGTCGAGCGTCGCAAACAGCTTGTTCTCGGCCAAAATGCCGGCGTCGGTCAAGCGATTGAGCAGCGTGGACTTACCTGCGTTGGTGTAGCCCACCAAAGCGACGGTGGGAACGCCACTGCGCTGACGGGTCGCACGCATAGTGCGGCGGTTTTTATCCATCTCCTCGAGCTGATCCTCCAGCGCACGGATGCGACGCTGCATATGACGACGGTCGCTCTCCAGTTGGGATTCACCCGGGCCGCGCGTGCCGATACCGCCGCCCAGACGGCTCATTTCAGTGCCGTGGCCGGACAGGCGAGGGGCGGTGTATTTGAGCTGTGCCAGCTCGACCTGCACCTTACCCTCCATGGTGGTGGCGTGCAGAGCGAAAATATCAAGAATGAGCATGGAACGGTCAATCACGCGTATTCCCTTACCGATGCCGTCCTCCAGGTTGCGGATCTGGGCGGGCGAGAGCTCCATGTCAAAAATGACCAGCTCAATGCCGTTCTGCTCGCAAAGGGCGGCGATCTCCTCCACCTTGCCCGATCCGATGACGGTAGCAGGGTCAATTGATTGCTTGTTCTGCATTACACGGGCAAATACCTGCCCGCCCGCTGTGTCCAGCAGCCGCTCCAATTCGTCCAGCCCCCGCTCGGCTTCCTCAGGCGAGACGTCGCGATTGCTGACGCCAACCAAAATCGCCAAGGGGGCTCCCTCAAGATCTTTTACGATATCATGTTGTTCAAAAAAGGCCATAAAGCTCCTTTCTGCAAAACGCTTGCATAAAAAATTGGACAGAGCACGCCCGATCGCGTGTTCTGTCCAATGCTGTGTCGGTTCGATCGAACAGACAGCCGGGCGCCAAATTACTTGCCGCTGGCAGCCAGTCTCTTCTTGAACTTATCCACTCTACCGCCGGCATCAACGAACTTCTGCTTACCGGTAAAGAAGGGGTGGCACTTGGAGCAGATTTCGACTCTCATCTCACCTGCCGTAGTAGAACGGGTGGTAACAGTCTCACCGCATGCGCACTTAATAACAACTTCCTCGTACTTAGGATGGATTCCTGCTTGCATTTTGATAGCTCTCCTTTCTGAATTTGCTTGTGCTGCTCCGTGACCTCGGTCAGGAAAGCCTGATGGCTAAACCGCGAACATCCTATACAGGACTGCCGCCGCTCGTACATCGCACTTTTCTGCAACTTCTCGAATTGCTCACGAATACGGACATTATATCACAAATCATTTGAAATTGCAAGAGGTTTTCGAAAAATATTTTTTCTTTTTTTACAACACCTGCTCCAGCTCCTCCTTGAGCTTTGCGATGATCTTTTTTTCCAGTCGCGAGATATACGACTGCGAGATGCCGAGCAGATCGGCAACCTCCTTTTGCGTCATTTCCTCGCCGCCGGAGAGGCCATAGCGCAATTCAATGATGACCCGCTCGCGATCCTCCAGGCGGGATACGCAGTCACGAATGGCCTGCCGCTCCTCTCTTTCGGTAATCTCGGTGATGACGTCCACCTCGTCACTGCCCAGCACGTCCGAGAGAAGCAGCTCGTTGCCGTCCCAGTCGGTGTTCAGCGGCTCGTCGATGCTGACCTCCAGCCGCTGACCGCTGTTCTTGCGTATGTACATCAAGATCTCATTTTCGATGCAGCGCGAGGCGTAGGTCGCCAGCTTGATGTTCTTATCGGCGCGGAAGGTATTGATCGACTTGATCAGCCCGATCGTACCGATAGAAATGAGATCCTCAAGGCCGATGCCGGTGCTCTCAAATCGCTTGGCGATATACACCACCAGGCGTAGATTGTGCTCGATCAACAGCGTTTTGGCGCTCTCGTCTGTACCCAGTCGCTCGATGGCCCGGGCTTCCTCCTCGTGCGACAGGGGCGAGGGGAGAACGTCGGGGCCGTTGATGTAATAAATGCCCGTCGTCTCCTGCCGCCGGCCTCCCAGGCGGACGAGAATGCGCCGCCACAGCTTCCATATCCAATTCCACATGGTACTTTCCTCCGTTACGTTATCATCAATTCACTCGGCACCAAGGCCGCAATGCCATCTGCCCTGTCGGTCAGTCCCGTCGGGGCGATCAGGGCCTTTACCTCGTGCGCCTCATCCTCTTGTTCTTCTTTCAAATATACGTGCTCGGGGGCGATCGCCAGCATCAGCCGCTCGCCAAGTGCCGTCCTCGCCGGGATCAATCGCACGCGGCGGGCAAGAGACACGGGGAGCGCTTCGACCGCCTCGCTGATGTGGGGAGAGACCGCTGCCTGCAGCAATGAGGATGCCATCACCTCTTGCAGTAAGGAGCACTCAACGGGAATGACAAGGCGGCCGCTGATGGGCTCGCGCAACAAATTTCCCGAGTCACAAAAGCCGGACAGCTCGGCGCGGCGTCCGCCCTCCTCCACAATGACCGTCACACGGCGCTCGACCGTTGCCTTTTTGAAGCATCGGCCCCATAACGTGGTCAGTACCGCCGAGATCAAAGCCAAACCGAAAAAGAGCCAGGTGGACAGTCCCTCCTCGCTGACCTGATCGGTAAGCCCCGGGATGCGGTTGAGCTGTGAATAAAGCAACGTCATCGCCCCGCCCAGCAGCATGGAAATGAGCAAATACAGCCCGCTCAAGCGAAGGAGCGAGGACCACCGCTCCCGCCGCTCGGCCATGCACAGAGCACACAGTGCCACGCATACTGCCGCATCGAGCAAAAAGGCAGGCACCCGTCCAACGGTCCAAAACAGCACTGCTACGGCATAAACGCCCCCCAGCGCTGACGCCAACACGGCACGCCAAAGCGAGAGCGGTCGGTGAAGGAGACGGGCGCACAGATAAAAGCCGAGAAAATCCATGCTGAAATTGACCAGAAACAAAAGATCGGCATATACCTCCTGCCCCATACTCCGCCCCCTTCGCTCGTTTGATACCTCAATTATATGAGATCTGCCCCGAGAAATATGTCCGGAAAATGCGCCCGTAAAAATTTCCCGAAAAACAAAAAAAGCCCGCCGACGTCATCGGCGAGCCGCCTCCACAAAAGTTTTGGTCAAGCTTTTGGAGAAGATAGCCGGAAGGCATAGCAAGATTTGTTAGCCGCTTTTCTCTTTGGCACAAGAGGCGCAAAGAGAAAAGCTTGCAAAAGAGAAACGCGCAAAAGTTTTTCGCGCTCTGCGGAGCGCGACCAAAGGCGCTGCCTTTGGATTTCGCAAGCTTTTGAAAAAGCTTGACCAAAACTTTCAATTATCGCGCGGTCGCGTACAAATTCAAGTCCCAGGCGGGGATATAAGGGTATCTTCTTACGTAAAGGCGATACTCGGGGCACATCTCCTTGACCTGCAAAATCAGCTCGTGCAGGTCCTCCGTGCGATGATACAGCGAGATGAGCAGGTCGGGCTTGTCCTCGCGAATGGTGCGTGCGCTACCCTCCAAGGCCTCCTTTTCGCTTCCCTCCACGTCATATTTGATGTAGTCGACACGTCCCTCTACTTTCCGATCGTCAATGGCCATCGCCTTGACTTCTATCGTGCGGCGAGCTCGTCCGTCGGTGTCGACGCCCGCGTTGCGGTTGCCGCTGTCCTCAAAGATCAGCGTCGTTGTTTCGTTCCAAACGGCGGCATTGATGGGCTTCACCCGCGCCTCTCCCTCGGCGTAAGCCCCCAGCTTACGGAAGTTGCGGCGGTCAGGCTCAAATGCCCAAATGCACTCCATCCGGGGACACCATTCGATCAGCTCGCGGGCAGTGTCACCGTCATAGGCTCCTGCATCGATCGCCACGCGGTAGTCGTCGAGATGCAACAGCTCCCGCATCACGCTCTCGCGATCATCCTGCGTCCGAAGCAGCACATCCAGTCTGCCTGTGCGACGGAACTCGACCACGCCCCGAAACACCTCGCGTGAGCGCTCGTCGGCAAGAGCGGCGCAGGCCTTTTCCAGTTCCCTTTCGTGCTCCCTTTCGTAGGCCTCGCAAAACAGCGTGTCGCCCTTAACGGGCACGTCGGGAATGTAAGTCTCGCAGACGCTTGCGACATGAGCAATATTGTTCATAACGTCGGGCAACGAGGAAGCAAAGGACACGAGCACGACAAGGTTTTCCGCACCGTACTGCTCGCACACGTCCGAGAAGCGGCGCACCGTCTTGCCGTGGAATTGTTGACCCCTGACGAAATCGTCACTGGCGAAAAACTCCTTGACCTCGATGCCGTACTGCTCGCACACCGCCAGTATTTTGTCCGCGCCGTTGCCCATGCCGTACATGACGATCGTCTTGTCCGTTGCGGCCAGCGTTTGCCACAGATCCATGCCTCATCCCTCCCGATTTTGCCGCCGCCCGTTGACATTTCGAACGCAGCGTGGTATACTTGTTTTATCTATTATAGCACAAAATCCGCCGTCGCGCAAGAGCGGCGGCGCAAAAGGAGAAACATCATGAACGATTGCCTGTTTTGTAAGATCATCGAGGGAACCATCCCCTCCAAGAAGGTGTACGAGGACGAAAACGTCTACGCCTTTTACGACATCGCGCCCCAAGCGCCCGTCCACATTCTCGTCATTCCTAAAGTCCACATCGCGTCTGCCGACGAGATCACAGCCGACACCGCAGCAAATGTTGCCGCCGTGTTCACCGCCATCCCCGAGATCGCCAAAATTGCGGGGCTTGAGAACGGCTACCGCGTCATCACCAACGTCGGCGAGGACGGCTGTCAGAGCGTCAAGCACCTGCACTTCCACGTATTGGGTGGCAAAAAGCTGAGCGAAAATATGGCGTGAGATAGAAAAAACAGGGCTTCACAGCCCTGTTTTTTTGTTGTTCACCTCAACACCCCTACCCCGTACATTTTCTCAAAGCAAGCCTTACACAGCTTTTGGTTGCTGCCATAGGGCAGAATGCCACCGCACTGGACGCACCGCTTGGCGTAGCGGCGCTTGCCCTTTTGCAGCTGCTCGTCGATGGCGTCCTCTAATTCGCGTCGGCGGCGGGAGAGATAGTCGTAATCGTAATGTCGCTTCATACGGCGCCCAAACTGAAAGTACAAGTCGAGACAGCGATATTCCGTCTCCAGCGCTCGCAGGTCGTGCGACCCGCAGGGCGTGGGCGGGGTCAATTCCATCTGGCGCAGATATTCGCCGCAATAGGTGATCCACTGGGCGACCATGGCCTCGTTTTTGATGTTGACCGAGCAGGTGATCATACGGTACAGCGTCGGCTTGTCCAACACGCCAAAGGTCACGCGGTCGGCTGCGGACAGCGCGTCGTGCAGGGTCAGCATCTCGCCCACGTCCATTTTCTGATAAAATCCCGCCGTCTCGGTCTGCGACCAGTCGGTCAAAATACGGCGAAGCGAGCTTTCCATGCCCATCAGGATCTCCGGGAAGCCAAGGTAGGCCGTTGTGATGGGTTCAGCACGGGCCGCAAGACCTTCGCGGATGACGTCAGCATCCTGCATCGCTATGACAATGCCCTCGTCAAAGATGCCAAAGCGGCCGGCGCGGCCGGCGATCTGCTTGATCTCGCCCGGCTTTAAGAGTCGGTACTCTACCCCGTCAAACTTGCGGCTTTCCACAAAAATGACGCGGTGGATGGCCAGATTCATGCCCATACCGATGGCGTCGGTGCTGACGACCACCTGCGTCTCGCCCGCCATAAAGCGGCGCACCTGCTCGCGGCGAGAGGCCGGCGGCAAGTCACCGTAGATGACGCTGGCGCGTATCTTCATGCGATCGAGCTCAGCCGCGAGTTCAAGAACCGAGCGGCGGGAAAAGACGATCAGCGCGTCGCCCTGGCGCACGTCCTTCAGATGAAAGCGTCCGGGGCGGAAATTCAGCGGCGTTTTGCGCTCGTGGTACACCACACGGGCCTCGTCGCCGCACTCCTCGATCATACGGAGCACGATGTCCTCGGCTTCGGGCGCAAGGCACACGTGGATCTCGTCCGCACAGACGCCCAAAATCGCCCGCGTCCAGTTGTGGCCGCGGAAGGGGTCGGCGATCATCTGCGCCTCATCGATCACGGCTACGTCGTACATTTTGGCCGTGTCCATCATTTCGATGGTGCAGGCCGTAATGCCCGCCTCCTCGTCGATAAAGGCCTCCTCTCCCGTGACCATGGAGCACGGGATGTCCTCCGCCTGCAGGCGGTCGTAGATCTCCAGAGCCAACAAGCGAAGCGGCCCCAGATACACGCCCGATTCGGCTGTTTTGAGCCGCTCGATGGCCTCGTAGGTCTTACCGCTGTTGGTGGGTCCTATATGCAAAATAAAGGTTCTGTGCATGGCGCGTGCCATGGGATACTCGTCCTTGGGGGCGGATGTGGGGGAGATCTGCTCCATGCGGCGCAAAAACTCTTCCATCTGGCGCTCGCGGCGCTTTTTCTTTTGCAGCTCCTGGGTCAGCATCTGACGGAACTGGTCACTGCTCTCGGTGGCCAGCACGTCGCGCTCCCACCAGAAGCGCTCGCTGTGCGCCCCACCCTGACCGTCGGCAACGTTGACCCGTCCGGCGGGCGGCAAGAGGCGCTTGCGCATCTCTACGCTCCAGCCGCGGCTCTCCAGCTCGCTTTGCAAAATCTGCCTGCCATGGCTTGGCTTTTTGCCCCGTCCGCGATGATGATAATGGCGTCTTTTGGCACTCATACCGTGCGCTCTCCTTCTCGTTTTACATGGCAAGAGGGGAAACCGTCCAAGGTCTCCCCTGCTCTTTTTATTTCTTAGGATCTCTCAATTCTACCGTTTCCAGCACGTCAAGTCCGTACCGCGCGGCAAACTCCGCCCCCGCGCGCAAGGCCGCAGGATCGGCGACGTCCTTTACGTGGTGGGCGTCACACCCGATGACGGCCACGTTGCCTACCTCCCCCGCGATGCGGAAAAACCGATCGGACGGATAGTGACGGCCACCCATAAGGCCCAGCAGATTGACCTCAATGGGAATATTCATCTGCCGACAGCCCTCGCACAGGCGGCGCATATGGTACTCGTAAATTGCCTCATCGCCCACGAAATTATACACGTCGGGATGTGCCAGATAGGTATATTTGCCCGTGGAAAGTCCCTCCAGCACCTGATCCACGTAGCGGCAGAGAGCCTCCTCATCTGTCATGGGCGTGGCATTGTAGGGAGCAGTCTCGTTGTCGATGAAGTGCTGCCCCAGGATCATATAATCATAGTCGTAAGGCTCAAGCAGTCGGAGCATATCCTCAAAATAGGCAGGATAATACTCCGCCTCAAAGCCGATCAGTATCTGGATGCGGTCACGATATTCCTCACGCAACGCCTCCAGCGTGCGGATATAGTCCTCCAGCTCTTCGATGCGGATGCGGAAGCTCGACTCATGTCCGTCGGGAAAGGGCATGGGCACGTGATCGGAAAAGCCCATGACGGTGAGTCCCTCGGCGATCGCCTTTTCGATATATTCTCTTTCTGTTCCGCTGGCATGATGGCAACGGTAGGTGTGGGTGTGATAATTCGCGATCATGCGTCTTCTTTTCTCCTTGTCTGCTTTTTCTTGGTCAATCTATTGTATTCTGCCTGCAGCTCGTCCAGCTTCAATTCAACCCGATAGCTTCGGATACTCTGCTCCATCGCCGCAAGCTTTTGCTTCAGCTCTTTCTTTCGTCCGAAGGCGGTCAGGGGCGCATGAGCCAGCTCGTATTGCCAATTGGCTCGTTGCCGCTCAAACTGTGCCGCATACGCCTCCATCTTGTCCGTCGCATCGACCAGGCGCATACCCAGCTCCTCTACGTCCAGGTCGTACAATTCGCGTTTGATCTCGCGCTTGCGCGAAAAGTGGAACCAGCCCAGTCCCCCACGCTCGTACTCCAGTGCCTCGCGGTCGCGTTTCAGGCCGTCCTCGTACTCGATGCGATCCAGGAAATAGTCATACAGCTCCATATAGCTATGGTGCTCCGGGCTCACGGCACAGTCCCTGTCACCGTTTTCCCTGTACCAGGCGCGGATATGGGCATAGTATTGCCGATAGCGGCGGATCCATGCCTTGCATTTGTCGGCCAACTCCGCGCGGCGGAATTGACAGTCCGGATAGATCACCTCATCGCAAAAATAATACTGTTCAAAGGGATAGGAAAGATCGACCGGCGCACCCTCCTCCGTAATACGGAACAGTCCGGCAAAATACATGTCCTGCTCCAAGGAAACGTGAGGCCTTTCGTAAGGAGAATCGCCATTTAACTCGGCGTTGATGAAATCAAAGGCCGACTCCAACAGCTCGTCGTCGCAATCAATACCGCCAAACCACTTCTCCAGCGTCGCCTCCGAACCGGCGGTAAATACGTGCGCAAGTTGACGGTAAGCCTCGGGACGGGCATGGCAAGAGGCAAGGGCTTTGTGCAAAAGGGCATCCTGCTCCTCGTCAGTAAGCGAATCGTCCCGCTCCCCATCCACCAAGCGAAGCACGGGCAAGAGACAACGGCTGACCTCTTTACGATTCCATGCAGGCACAGCAGTTTGCTGTGTCACCTCCGGCTTTTGGATCGGCTGCAACTGCTCCGACATATCTCCACCCCTTTCCTGTACACGGTATTTTTATTATGGTATCTCTTTTTTCCAGTATACCACATATCCCCCTGTCTGTCAATGTTTGACAAGATCCAAAAACAGAAAATGCGAAAAAAACAGATAAATAAAAACGGAAAAAGATCCGCGTGCACGGATGACCTTCCGTGCACGCGACAGCTCATATCCTCTCTTTTTTTCTCAAGTGCTCAATCGCTTTTCCGGCCAAGAAACAAACCTCATAAATGCCCATAGATACGAGCAAGATGACCGTACTCTTCAGATATAGATTGGGAAATTCAACTACCCTTCCCAGCGTGATACCGACGGCAACGTGGAAAATATAAATGTAAAACGCCATGTCCTTCCCAAACCAACGATAAAACCAATCACATCTTACACCGCGCAAGCCCATGAAAAATTGCAACAGGCAAACGGCAGCGAGAATGGTAGAGATATACATTTCCATGACAACGATACGGCTCTCATATATCTGTAAGAAAAAGAACCCGATACCGAACAGCAGATATACATACTTCATCCAAGGCTTTTTGTTGAAATTGTATTTCGCCATACAAAAGCCAAGCGCAAACAGCGGAAGCCCGAAGAACAGCGCGTTGCGAGTGTAGCGGATGGGCATATCGGTGTACTGAAACAGTCGCATATAGCCGCTAAAAAACAGATAGATGGCAACGCAGACGGGGATGATGACGCGGTACCAGTTCTCTTTTTCAAAACGGACGATCAGGTAATGAATGAGAGACACCACAAACAGCGCGATCAGAAACCAAAGCTGATAGCCGCTGTAGGTGATCGGACGATTCAAGATAAAGAACTGCAAAAAAATATCATCGTAAAACAGCGTTGTAAAATAATAACCAACACCGTTACCGTTGACATAGCACATAATGAAGTCATAAACGATGTAAATGCCAAAGCCTATGATCATATAATGCACATTGCGCTTGATGAACGCCAGGGCATTTTTTTGCCACGTCGCATGGTCGGGGCGGTAGAGAAAATAACCACTCATCATAAAAAACATAGGCACTGCCAAACGATAGAGCGGGTGATGAGTATAACTTTCACCTACAAAATGGATACAAATAACTAAAAAAGACAAAAACACCTTAAACAGATCCAACCATACATTTCTTTGCATACTTCTTTCGCTCATACTCACACTCCTTCAACAAATCTGCCACAGTATAGCACAGATTTCAAGTTTTTGCAACAACTTTTTCCGGGTATACCCATGTTTAGCGCTTGCAATTCGACAAAATATTTGGTATACTGGTAAAAACACCCGTCGGAGGGAGTATCATGAAGCTACGAAGTCATCTGTTACGCCTTGGCGTAACGTTCTTAATGTTGTGCCTTGTCACCGCCTGCACGCCCGGCACTCGCCCGTCCCCGGGGGACTGCTCTCATACGGATGCGGATGACAACGGTCACTGCGACGATTGCGGCCTGTCCGTCATCATCCTGCTCGACCTGTACGCCATCAACGATCTGCACGGCAAATTGGCCGACGGAGACTCCCATCCCGGCGTGGACGAGATCACCACCTATCTGAAAATGGCCATAGCGGCAGACGATCACGCCCTGCTACTCTCGTCGGGTGACACCTGGCAGGGCAGCTCCGAGTCCAATCTGACCGAAGGCTTGATCCTGACCGACTGGATGAACGCGCTGGATTTCGTCTCCATGACGCTGGGCAATCACGAGTACGACTGGGGAGAGGAGGCCATTGAGCAAAATGCAAAGGCGGCCGAGTTTCCCTTCCTTGGCATCAACATTTACGACAGAGCAACCAACGAGCGCGTCGAATACTGCCAGCCCTCTGTGCTGGTCACCGTGGGAGGCCTGACCGTCGGCATCATCGGTGCCATCGGCGACTGCTATTCCTCCATTTCCCCTGACAAAACACAGGATATCTATTTCAAAACAGGGGCGGAGCTCACAGCGCTCGTCAAGAAGGAGTCTCAGCGCCTTCGCGCCCTGGGAGCCGACCTGATCGTTTATTCCCTGCACGACGGCTACGAAAAAAGCAGCTACGACGACGTCAGCGTCATTCCCTCCTCTAAAATCAATTCCTACTACGACGTGGCTCTGTCGGATGGCTACGTGGATCTCGTCTTTGAGGGTCACACCCACCAGCGCTACGTGCTCAAAGATATCCACGGCGTATACCACCTGCAAAGCGGCGGCGATAACAAGGGGCTGTGCCACGTAGAGATCGCCGTCAATCCCCTCAACGACACCTGGAAGATGAACGTCGGGGAGTTTATCTCCTCCGATCGTTATACCGCCCTTTCCGACGACCCCGTGGTGGAGACCTTGCTTCAAAAATACAAGGAGCAGATCTCCGTCGGTCAGCAAGTCGTAGGGCACAACGCCGCCTATCGCGACGGCAACACCCTGCGCCAGTTGATCGCCCGGCTGTACTATGAGTTTGGCATCGAGCAATGGGGCACGGAATACAACATCGTGCTCGGCGGTGGCTTTCTGTCCGTTCGCAGTCCGGGGCACTTGCCGGCGGGAGACATCACCTACGCACAGCTGCAAGGCCTTTTTCCCTTTGATAACACGCTCACCCTCTGCTCCGTCAAGGGGCGAGATCTGGACAGTAAATTCTTCCGCACAAGCAACAGCAGTTACTTCATCCACTATGGAGCGTATGGCGCATCGGTCAAGCAGAATATCGACCCCAACGCGACCTATTATATCGTCGTTGACAGCTATACCTCCTCCTACGCCCCCAACCGCCTGACTGTCGTCAAGCAATACGACGCCGACTATTTTGCCCGCGATCTGCTGGCAGACTACATGGCGCGGGGCGGCCTTGCGGGACAGTAACAAAAAGGACAGAGACGTTTCTTCTCTGTCCTTTTTCTTTATTCACCCGACTCCGTCTTGGCGATCACAGCACACACAACGCGACCCGCTCCCGCCTCCAAGAGATGCGAGGCGCAAGCACCAAGCGACGTTCCCGTGGTACAAACGTCGTCAAACAGCACGACCGTCTTATCCTTGACCGCTTGCCCGTCTGCCAGCTCAAAGCTGCGGGCGGCATTCTTTTCGCGCTGTGCCGCGCTCAATTCCTTTTGCTGACGGGTCATGGGGCGTCGGCGAAGAGCGATCACCAAAGGAAGCGCCAGCTCGTCGGCCAGTGCTCCTGCGATCTGCTTGGCGTGATCGTGACCGGTTGCCTGTACGGCGGCACGCCGACGGGGAACGTAGGTGACGACGGCCTCCCCGTCCTCACCCAGCGCTCGACGGACGGGCTCGGACAATTCGGCCGCCAAAAAGCGGAACATCTCCCGGTCGTTGTTGTCCTTGCCGCGCAGGATCATTGCCGATGCCGCCCCCGGCTTTCCCGGACGGTAGGGTGCTAAATGAACGAAGGTCTCTACGCCTATCTTTTGCAGCTCGCTCGGAATACAGGAGCAATTCTCGTGACCGTTACCGCAGGCAGAGCAGGACTCTCCCCTCTCCCCTTGCCATGTTTTGTGGCAGGCGGTGCAGAGCACTCCGACCTGTCGCGGGGCAAATATGTTCTGCCGCTCACCGCAGGCGCGGCAAATGGGCGGGAACAACAGGCTCATCACCCATTGCTTTGCATCTTTGATCGTCATATTCCTTCTCCAAAGCGGCGCGCAAGTCCGGTGTATCTCATCGCCTGGCGATGATTTTGCACCATGGTGCGTGCCACGTCCTCTCTTCCCACCAGAATGACCATGCTCTGCGCCCGCGTCACGGCGGTGTAGAACAAATGTCTTGTCAATAGCATATAAGGCGCACGGTACAACGGGATAATCACGATGGGATATTCACTTCCCTGGCTTTTATGTACCGTGATGGCATAGGCGTGCTCCAATTCCTCCAAGAGGCTAAAATCGTACACGACGTGCCGATCGTCAAAGCGGATCTCCATGCACTCGCCGGCATGGTTGATGGCCTCGATGATACCGATATCTCCGTTGAACACGCCCATACCGGTGCTGCCATCCTCCCGCTCCCAGGCGACGTCGTAATTGTTGCGCACCTGCATAACGCGGTCTCCCTCGCGGAACACCCGATCCCGGTAGCGATACTGGGTTTTCGATCCGGTTGCCGGGTTGAGGCAATCCTGCAGGAGCACGTTGAGGTTTTCCGTCCCCCCTTCTCCTTTGCGGGAAGGAGAAATGACCTGGATACCGTCACGCGCCATTTCCCCATAGGTCCTGGGCAGTCGGTTTTTATACAGATCCGCCACCGTCAACACGATCTCACGCTCCGTCTCGCGGGGCAAAAAGAAGAAATCGCCGTTTTTGACGTCCAGGCGAGGCATGTTTCCCCGATTGATGGCGTGTGCGTTGGTGACGATCAGGCTCTCCTTGGCCTGGCGGAAGATCTCGGTCAGGCAAACCGTGGGAAAATACCCACTGTCGATCAGATCGCGCAGGACGTTACCCGACTCGACGCTGGGCAGCTGGTCCGCATCCCCGATGATAATGACCCGCGCGCCCGGCTTGACGGCCTTGAGCAGACTGCACATCAAAAAATTGCCGATCATAGAGGCCTCATCCATGATGATGACCTCTTCCTCGAGAAGATTGTCCTCGTCGCGACGGAAGTGTGCCCCGCCCTCACCCTCGCGGTCGCCGTACTCCATTTCGAGCAGGCGATGAATGGTCTTGGCCTCGTGCGAGGTAGACTCGGACAACCGCTTGGCGGCCCGTCCCGTGGGAGCGGTCAGTGCGACACGGAGGTCCATGCTCTCAAAAATATTGAGCAGCGCCCGCACGACCGTCGTCTTACCCGTACCGGGACCGCCCGTCAGGATCATGACGCCACTCTGCAGGGCGTCGTGTATCGCCTTGCGCTGCAGGGGGGCGTAATCCAGACCGTGACTGCGCTCCTCGCGCGTGATAAAGGCATGAACGTCGGGGGCGTTGACCGCCACGCACAGCCGATCCAGCAGCTTCAGCTTGGTGGCAATATAGCTCTCGCAATCGTATGCGTATTTTTCATAGATATAAGTCTCCCCGTCCCAAGTGCAGCTCTTCAGCCGCCCCGAATACAGAAGAATATCCAGCGCCGAGTGCAGCTGCTCGGGCGTGCCACCCAGCAGTGCGGCGGACGCCGTGAGCAATTTATCCTCGGGGAGACAGACGTGTCCGTTTTGCAGGGCGTTTGCGTGCAGCACGTAAACGATGCCGCTGGAAAGACGGGCGGGACTGTCAGCGGAAAGGCCAAGAGATTTAGCCATGTGGTCGGCCTTTTCAAAGCCGATGCCCTCGACCTCGTCGCACAAAATATAGGGGTTTTGCTTGGCGCGGTCAATGGCAGACGAGCCCCACTTCTTGTAGATACGCATGGTCAGCGCCGCCCCGAAATAATCACGGAAAAAGATCATGGCCGAGCGAATGCCCGATTTTTGCTTGAAATCCTCTGAGATCTCCTCCGCCTTTTTGCGGGAGATACCGGAGATTTGGGACAGCCAGTCGGGGTGATTTTCGATGACGTCAAAGGTGTCCTCGCCAAACTCATCCACGATCTTTTGCGCCGTCTTGGGACCGATGCCCTTGATGGCGCGAGAGGCCAGATACCGCAGGATCGCGTTGACGTCGGCGGGCAGTACCCGCTCGTACCTCTCGACCGAGAACTGTCTGCCGTATTTGGGATTATGAACCCAGCGGCCATAGACGGTCACCCCGTCGCCCTCGGCGATATACGGGAGTGTTCCTTGGATGGTGACCAGGTCGTTGTCGTCCGTGCCGAGATCGCACACGGCATATCCGTTTTCCTCGTTGGCATAGATCACTCGCTCAATACTGCCCGAGAGCTGACTGAGGCGCGCATCCTCTGCCGCCGCCAAAAAATCCTGCATGGTTCACCATCCTTTCTGTACGTTTTTATTCGCCGGTCCCCCCGGCATCCGTTTCTTTACGCTTTCCTTCTACTACATACCATCGCCCGCCGTAATGGGCGATCAGCCCCTGCTCGTGCTCATCGGGCGTGCCGTATTCCAAGCACAGGTCTGCGCTGTACAGCACGATCAAAGGGGCCTTTCTGCGCCCAAAGGGCGCATACCGCACCTCCTCCAAAAGCGAAGGCAGGCGAGCAGCCGTCTCCTTGTCAAGCACCTCGATAACGGTGCCGATCGCAGGCGATCCAAATATCCCGTATGAAAGCAATCGAAGGGCGCACCACAGCCCAAAAACAGCCATGGCGGCAAGGAAAATCTCAAAAAACAGCTCCATCGTAAGCACCTCCTATTCGCAGTCTATGTGGACTGCCAAGGGATGGTACAAAGGAGCTGTTTTTGATCGTCAGACGTCAGGCGCCCAGCAGCTCTGCGCGCAAAACGTCAGCCAAGTCGGTTGCCTCCCAGGGGGCGGCCACGTCCTCACGGCCCATATGGCCGTAAGCGGCGACCTGACAGTAAATGGGACGGCGCAGACCGAACTTTTCAATGATAGCGGCCGGACGCAGATCCACGTGGCGGAGCGCCACCTCGGAGATGAGCGCCTCGTCCACCTTGGCCGTGCCGAAGGTATCGATCAAAACGGACACGGGGCGGGCAACGCCGATGGCATACGCCACCTGCACCTCGCACTTGGAGGCAAGGCCGGCCTTGACGATATTCTTGGCCAGGTAACGAGCGGCATAGCAGGCCGAGCGGTCGACCTTGGTCGGGTCCTTGCCCGAAAATGCACCGCCACCGTGACGGGAGTAGCCGCCGTAGGTATCGACAATGATCTTACGGCCCGTAAGACCCGAGTCACCCGCAGGACCGCCGATGACGAAACGGCCGGTGGGGTTGATATAGAACTTGGTATTTTCGTCGAGCAGCTCAGCGGGAACGACGGGACGAATGACCTCACGGATGATGTCCTCGCGGATCTGTGCGCTCTCCACGGCATCGCTGTGCTGGGTGGACACGACTACGGTATCCACGCGAACGGGCTTGCCGTCCTCGTATTCGACCGTCACCTGCGACTTACCGTCAGGACGCAGATAATCGAGCAGACCGCTCTTGCGCACCTCAGTCAGCTTCTTGGCCAGCGCGTGTGCGAGCGAGATGGGAAGCGGCATCAGCTCGGGCGTCTCGTCACAAGCGTAGCCGAACATCAGGCCCTGGTCGCCGGCGCCGATGTCAAAGGCATCGGTGTCGCCGTTCTTGGCCTCGTAAGACTTGTCAACACCCATCGCGATATCAGGCGACTGAGCGTGGATGGAGTTGATGACGGCACAGCTGTCGCAGTCAAAGCCGAATTTTGCGCGGGTGTAGCCGATCTCTCTTACCGTCTCGCGGACGATGGTGGGAATATCGACGTAGGCCGAGGTGGTGATCTCACCCATGACCATAACAAGACCGGTCGTGCAGGCCGTCTCGCAAGCGACGCGAGACATGGGGTCCTGCTCCAGGAGCGCATCAAGGATGGCATCCGAGATCTTGTCGCAGATCTTATCGGGATGTCCCTCGGTCACGGATTCACTGGTGAAAAGCATTTTGTTTGCCATAACGTTAATTGATTTCCTTTCTTTTTTGAATTCTGTCCGGGCAAAAGAAAAAACCTCGCAGCCGAGGTCTGAAGCAGGCGTTACCGTGTCTCATCTCTCGGGATTTAGCACCTTCGTCTTCGACGGTCGTTATCGACGGTCTTCGACGGGTTGCCGGGCTTCACAGGGCCAGTCCCTCCACCACTCTTGATAAGATCAGAATTCATTTGATTTTCTACGCTCACAGTATAACACATTTTCCGCTGTATTGCAATAGTTTTTTGCGATTTTCCTCAAAAAATCCAAGGGCCCCGCAACGGAGCCCTTGAGAATATGCGATCATCGAATGACGTGCACCGTCGGGGTGTAGGCGCAGTCAAACAGATACAGTCGGAGTACGTTGCTTCTGTCCTCCTCCGAGATGTATTCGGCAGGATTTTCGCGGATAAAGTTGACCGAGCGGATGTTGCACTTTTGACCCAGGACAAAGGTCTTGCCCTCGTCGATGTGTCCCGATTCACAGTTAAGCAAAAAGATGTCGCTACGGGTCGCGTCCATAAACGTCTTCGCACCGTAATGGAAGGCGTGGCGGATCTGAATGCCCTCGCAATCGTCCACCTTGATCAGCGTCATGCGGGGACGCAGATGCGTGTCGATCAAATCATAAACGCGGGAGGAGTCGGTCATCCAGTCGTCTCCCAACACCCGGCTTGCCTTGGCACCGATATTGTGATAGGTTCCGTTGGTGTGAATACGGCTGATAACGCCGCCCGTCGTCATGCTTGCACGGATACCGATATCGTATACCGTCATAGAAAGGCGATCGGCGATGAAGTTGTCAGCACCCTCAAAATGAACGCCGCGGGAGACCGCGATCAGGCACATTTCCGTGACAAAGGTTGCTTTACCCGTGCAACGGATGAAATAGGAGTATTCCACGGGGGATTTGTCGATCGTCTGGGTCATACTGACGCCGTTCTCGGGGTAGTAGACCGTCATGTTCGTAACGCCACTGTTATTACCCGTGACCGTGATGCTGGCCTTGGCACTCTCGTCTCCGCCACGGCCGTAGGTGGCCAGGATGATCGTGCCCTTGAAGGTGTCATTGCCCTTCTGCGGTGCCTGATACGCCCCCATGAGCACTGTGTTGGCACCCACCTCCACCGGCTGCTCCAGACGGTAGAGTCCGGCAGGCAGATAAACGATGCCGCCGCCTGCGGCAGAAGCGTCGTTCAATGCCTTCTGGAGAGCCTGTGACACGTCCGTCTCGCCCGTCGCATCTGCGCCGTACTTGGAGACGTCGTACAGCGTCGTTGCGGTGATGGTAGGACGATTGGTAACAGGCGCGTAATCGCTGTCGATGTCCATTCCGTCGATGTCCATCGTCTTCACGCCGGAGGAGACCGAGCCCTCCACCGTGCAGCCCAGCAGATAGATAAAGCAGTTTCTGTCATCCTCAATGGCCGCACTTTCATTGCAGATAGCCGTGCCACTGGCCGAGATCGTACAGTTGGTCATCAGCAGACCGTAAGCGCCGCTGACACCGTACATATCCATGCCCGTCTTGGCATTGATGATATCCACGTTATACCAGCTTCCGCACACACCGCCGCGCGTGGGCTCGCGGTTATAGACGCCCGTGGCAAAGCCGTCGAGCAGCACGTCCTCATAGGTGTCGCGGTCGCAGTCGCCCAGCGAGAAGCCGATCGAGCCGTTGAGTGCCATGGCACGTCGGATGTCTTCCTCCTTGGGAGAGGCAAACGTAGCCCCGGCCTTCGCCCAGTAGGTAGGCGAGAAATACAGGTCGGTGGTCACACAAATGTCGGCACTCTGATCGTTGTCCATGCCGCGCCACAGTGCCGTTCCCTTGACGTTGTCCAGCGTCATCATGCCCTTGGGACGGGCACCGCCGTAGATGGCGTACCAGCTATTGACGAAGTTACAATCCTTGATGGTGATCATACTGCCTGCCAGCTCCACGGTGGGAGAATAGGCGATGGGCGAGGTCACGTTCTGCTTTTCGTGGTAGAAGGTGAGCCCCTCAACGGAAGAGGTCTCGGCAAGCAGAAACGAGCTCTGGTTTTTGTGCGTTCCCTCACCGTCCAGAAGGATCACCGTACCCTTGGCCATGTCGCCCTTGTCGGGATCGACGTAATCGCCCCGCAGGACGACGTAGGCGGGAACCTTCATTTGCTTGGTGATGCGGTAGGTTCCGGCCGGCAGATAGACCACACCGCCGCCCTTGGCGGCAACGTCGTCCATCGCCTGCTGGATGATGTCGCCGGCGTCACGCTTACCCGTGAGATCAGCCATATAGGGCATTGCGCTGACGTCTGCAGCAGTCACGAAGGCGTCACCCGTGGCGGTCGTGATGACCCGGGGCTCATACTGATCGTAGGCTCTGCACAGTTGCTTGGGCATTTCCAAGGCGTTGTCCCCCTTTGCTGCAGCATAGTATCTCAAGAAATAACGCATGGCGGCAAGGACACCCTCATCGTCCGCACCCGTGATGACGATCTTGTTGCCGTGAACGCCAAGATAGTACCACTTGTCGCCTGCCTGCGCGTTACCAAAGGCCAGTGCGTCCTCGCTCTCCTTGCGGTTGGTCGCACCGATCAGGATCTCGTAGTTGTCATTGACGACGGGCTTGGGGTCCTTGGTATAGTCAACGTCAATGGAAAGACTCGGGAACAGAGCCTTGAGCGTATTGTAGAACAGTCCTGCTTCCGTGCGAACGCCGGTGCTTGCGTTATCGGGGCGGATCACCTTGTATGAATCAAGACCTGTCACCGTCACCAGCTCTCCGTCGTCCGGCGGCACGTCCTCTTCGTTCTTGTGCGGCGGGTCTTTGCGACAGCCGCACACGCCGACAAGACACAGCGCCAGGAGCGCGACCAGCAGTGCCGGTACCCAATAGCGTCGATTTCGTTTCATATTCGTACTCCTTTTCGAACTTCGATGCTTTATTTTACCATACAGCCGCTTTCTTTGCAACGGGTTGGACAAATTTTTGAAAAAAAGCATCCCCCGCGTGTGTCGGGGGACGCCATATCAGTGGGTATACATATATTTCTGGAGCACGCGGCTGTAACGGGCGACGTTCTGGTCAAAGCCGACGCCCCAGTTGCCTACGTTTTTCGTGTTGGCCATATGAGCGGTTTCCGCCTCGTATTCCTCGGCGGTGATGATGCCCTGCTCCTTCATATAGAGCAGGATATACCCGGCCAGCTCGCGGCGGGCGGCGTTGGCCTCGGCGCTGTCATAATCCTCCCAATCTCCCATTTCGAAGGCGCGCACCTTTTCATACCGCTCCCATATTTCGGGGGCATCGACATATTCCTTGTTGGCATAGCGAATGTTTTGACTCATATAGGAAAACCGCACCGTTTTTTCCACAGTCATATAACTGTCAACCGAGGCATAGATGCTGTTGCGGTAAGAATAGTCGAAATACATATCCGCAAATTCACGTCCGCTGATCTTACGCATCTTGTAATGCTCCGCGAGCATGATCTCCCAGATATCCACTGCCCCGCGCGGAGAGGTATCCAAGCGCAATTCCACGGTATCGGCGGCATAATCCAGCTCCGCTCTACCCAAGCGCAGAGCGCCACCGTCAAAAAATGCCGTCTGCCACGTTTCATTCGCGTTCGGCACGTGGGATGCGGCAATTTTGTCCATCAGTGCCTTCATATCGTCAGGCACGAAGCCGACCGAGAGTGAGATCGTTCCCATCGCATAGTCCTCGGCATAGGTGGGTGTCAGTATCACCTTGAGAGCCAACGGACGCTCGACAGAATAACGTTCCGGCGTCGCATCATCGATGGTCACAACGCCATTCTCGCAAGCATAGCCCTTGACCGCAATATCAAAATCGGGAGCCTTGAGCGTCAGGCGCAACGCGCCATCGCCCGGATAATCGTTTTTGAGTCCGATCTCAAACGAAAGCTCGATCGCCTCGCCCGGCTTGTAGCGCTTTGTATCCACCTCGCCCTTCAGATACAAGGCATCGTCCCAAGGCAGGGATATCTCCGCCGGCTTTTGCGCGCCCAAGGAAAAGGAGGGCTTCTTTTGCTCCGTATTCACAAAGGTCGCGCCGCCCATATACGGCAAGACAAAGGTAGCGTTGCGTATCGGGAAATATGCCCCGATCAAAAGGGCGATGCAAGCGGCGACAAGGGCGATGCGTGCCCACTTGCCAAGACGCCGGGGCGGGGTCATCGCGGCGGTGACGTATTTGTCATCCACGTCCGAGAAGGCCTCGTTGATTCTTTGCGTATCCTTCATATCAGTATCCCCCTTTCCTTCAGGTGCTTGGCAAGGCTCTTTTTCATGCGGTCAAGACGCAGATACACAGCCGCTTCGGTCAGTCCCACCGTACCGGCAATATCCCGTACCGCATCAAAAAACCAATACCGGCGCATGAAAACGTAGAGGTTGGTCGGATTAAGACCGCCCAAAAAATCGTTCAGCGCCTGCGTGATGGCGGCATTGTCCATCTCGCGCTCGACCGTTCTGTCATCAGGCAGGACATCGGCGATCTCCTCCAGACTGACGCTGGCCGCCGTGTCCCGTCTTGCCGCCTTGTTGTAGTGGTAGCGGGTCAAAGAGATGTTACGGCAGATGCGGCAAGCAAAGCTACCGAGGGCTGTCGGGCGCGCGGGTGGGATGGCGTTCCATACGCCTAAGTAGGCATCGTTGAGGCACTCGTCTGCATCCTGCTCGTTTTGTACAATACGCAGGCTGACCGCGCGCATGGCTCGTCCATGTGCATCTGCCAAGGCCTCGATCGCTCGCTCCGAGCGGTCAAAAAATAACGAAATAATGTACTCGTCCTGTATCACACCGCTCACCTCCTCACCCATATACTACGCTTTTTGCGCGTTTTTTATCGGGGGATACCAAAATTATATCACAAAAAAATGCGTTTGGCAAGCGAACAGCCCCAAACGTTGCCACAGACGTCAAAATACGCTGAAATTTTCTCAAAACTCGCCCCGCCCCCTTGTAAATCCCCCAAAACTATGCTATACTATAGGCAGAAATTTGAAACGAAAGGATGAATCATCCATGGCAAAATACAGACGCGGCAGAATCAACGACGAGATGCGGGGCGAGGTCGCCTCCATTTTGCGCGAGGTCAAGGACCCGCGCGTCAAGGACGCCTTCGTCAGCATCACGGGCGCTGAGGTTACTCCCGACCTTAAATACGCCAAGATCTACTATTCCGCTCTGCGCGGCGACGAGAAGGAGCTGTCGCGCGGTCTGCGCTCCTCGGCCTCCTTCATTCGCTCTGAGCTGGCCCGCCGCCTCAATCTGCGTATGACCCCCGAGCTCACCTTTATCCGCGACACCTCGCTGGCGCACGGTGCTCATATTGCGTCGCTCCTTCACAAGATCGAAGAGGAGTCTCCCCGCACCGACGACGAGGACCTAACCGCGGACGAATCGGACGCTCGCGACGCTTACGCCGACACCACACCCGAGGCAGGAGATTGAACCGTCCCTTGCCTGACCGAATAAATCCTCCTTTTTTTGGCAACAATGGCCCCAAAGGAGGATTTTTTCTATGCATATCAAAACAAAAAAGCGGGTGGGCTTCATTGCCACCATTGCTACACTCGCCCTGCTGATCGTGCTGGGCGCAACCTATCTGCCTGTCCATGGTGAGGAGGACATCTACGACGCCGTCATCCGCCTGCACGTGCTGGCCAACTCGGACAGCGCCGAGGATCAGGCCCTGAAAATGCAGGTGCGGGACGCCGTCCTGACCGTGGCAAGCGAGGCATTGGAGGGCTGTCAAAATCGCGACGAGGCGGCAACACAACTGACCGCTCTCATTCCCAGCCTCACCGAAACGGCCGAGGAAACACTGCGCGCAAAAGGATGCGACGACGCCGTGATCGTCACCCTGTCACAAGAGGATTATCCGACCCGCAATTACGAATCGTTTTGCTTTCCCGCGGGAGAATACCTCTCGCTTCGCGTGATGATCGGAGAGGCCGAGGGACAAAACTTCTGGTGCGTGCTGTTCCCGCCGCTCTGCATGACCGCCGCGACGGTGCAAAAGGAGCAGGCGGAAGAGGAATTTATTGCCGTGGGGCTGAACCCGGACCAATATGCCATCATCACGGAAACAGAAAATACGAAATACAAATTGCGCTTCAAATTTCTTGAAGCACTGCAAGGATGGTTCCGCTGACGGACGGATAAAAATTGCCACCGGGTAGCATTTCTCCCCCTTTTGCCCTTGACAATTCGAGGTGCATGGCTTATAATAAAGGAGTAATTACCAACGGAGGATGCACCATGAGCAATCTGAATGTACCTAAGAAAAAAATGGCCCCCCGCGACGCCTTCGGACGTGCGCTGGAGGAGATGGGCGCCGAGCGCGATTTCGTCGTTCTTTGTGCCGACCTGGCTGACGCCACCCGCGCCGGCTTTTTTGCAGAAAAATACCCCGATCGATTTATCGAATGCGGCATTGCCGAGGCGAATATGATGTCCGTCGCGGCCGGTATCGCCACCACGGGCACGCCCGCTGTCGCTACCACCTTTGCCATGTTCGCCGCCGGTCGTGCCTACGAGCAGGTACGCAATTCGATCGCTTATCCCCACCTCAACGTCAAGATCGGTGCGACGCACGCAGGTCTTTCCGTCGGTGAGGACGGTGCTACCCACCAGTGCCTGGAGGATCTGGCGCTCATGCGCGAGCTGCCCGGCATGACGGTGCTCTCCCCCTGTGACGGTCCCGAGTCCGGCCGCGCCATCAAGGCGGCACTCGAGATCGACGGTCCCGTTTACGTTCGTATGGGCCGCTCGGCGCTGGACGTCATCACCGAGGACGATGCCGAATTTACCGTTGGCAAGGGCGTCGTCATGGCTGACGGTAAGGACGCCGTTATGTTCGCCACCGGTCTTATGGTCGGCGAGTCGCTCAAGGCCCGCGAGATGCTGGCTGAGCGCGGCATTGATCTGGCCGTTGTCAACATCCACACCATCAAGCCCATCGACGAGGAGCTCATCGTTTCCTACGCCAACAAGACAGGCCGCGTATTCACCGCCGAGGACCACTTTATCACAGGCGGTCTTGGCTCGGCTGTTGCCGAGGTGCTGTGCGAAAAATGCCCCACGCCCATGACCCGCATCGGTGTCAAGGACGCCTTTGGCCGCAGCGGTACGTTTGACGATCTGATCCGTGCTTACGGCATGGATGCCGAGAGCGTTGCCAATACCATCGAAGCCGCTCTGAAAAAGTAACATCTACAAAATCGCCCTCGGCTGTTTGCCGAGGGCGTTCGCTTAATCAAGATCTGAATTTTCGTCTTTACAATACACCAAAACGTCTTCCACGCGACAATCCAATATCGTGCAAAGATCGTTGAGTGTCACCGTGCTGATCGGCTTATTATGCTTGAGCCGATCCAACAAGCTACAGCTCAAATGATACTGATTGACCAGCTTATATGTCGTAATTCCCTTCGCCTTCATCGTTTGGTAAAGCGGTGCGTATGAAATCATAAATTCACCCCTTTATCATTTTAATTTATACTCATGCTATTGACGATTGTCTATATAGAGAGTATAATATCCATGTCCTTAACGGACATTCAAAATACATAGCAGGAGAGCAAACAATGAAAACAAATTTCTCGCAAGACGCGCACGTGCAGGAGCTGATGACCCGTCGTTTTGGACATGACAATCTGATCGCCATCGCGACCGAGCAAGACCACACGCCCTTTGTCAGAGCGGTCAATACATACTACGAGGACGGCTCGTTTTACGTCGTCACCCACGCACTGTCAAACAAGATACAGCAGTTGCAGAGCAACCCAAAGATCGCCATCTGCGGGGACTGGTTCACGGCGCAGGGACTGGGTGAGAGCATGGGACATATTCTCTCCCCCGAAAACGCGGATATGGCCGACAAACTGCGCACGGCCTTTGCCGAATGGTACGACAACGGCCACACCAACGAATCGGATCCCAACACCATCATTTTGCGCATCCGCCTGACGAGCGGCGTGCTGTTCTCCCACGGCGAACGGTACGACATTGATTTTACGAAATAACGACAAATACGCCCCCGGCCGTGTGCCGAGGGCGGTTTCAATTTCATTCTTTCTCGTAGGGGCGAACTGTGTTCGCCCGTGTGGTTGTTGCCTTTCCTTTCTAGCGGGCGAACACAGTTCGCCCCTACGGGTTTGCGTAGATTTTATACCATCTCGCTATGGGCTGGCCTCCTCGACCGTCCGTTCCATGGGGCTTTGCCTTTGTTACGGATCGTCCGGGAGGCTCTCCTCGCTCCGCTCGGCATAGATCCACTTTGCGGATTTACTCCGTTCCCCAGTCCCTACGGGCAAGCCATTTCCTTTTCCTTAAGGTTTTTTGGAAAGGGGTGCGGGGGAAACCTTTTTTCTTTTTTGTGCCGTAAGGGAACCTTCTTGAAAGAAGGTTCCCTTACGGCCCCTCCCTCCAAGAAATCTTCAGAACTGCAAGGATTTGCACTTTTTCTCAAAATCTATTCTTATCCTTTTTTCCTTAAAGTTTTTTGAAGGGAGCGCGAGGGGAACTTTTTTTCAAAAAAGTTCCCCTCGCCCATTATTTAGTTCTCGTTCCTTACTGTGCAGCGTCCACGATCGCGGTGAACTTTTCAGCGACGAGCGATGCGCCGCCGATGAGGCCGCCGTCGACGTTGGTCTTAGCGAGCAGCTCAGCTGCGTTCTTTTCGTTCATGGAGCCACCGTACTGGATGATGGTCGCCTCAGCAACCTCAGCGCCATAGATCTCGGCAAGTGCCTCACGGATCTGGCCGCAGGTCTCGTCTGCCTGCTCGGGCGTAGCCGTAAGTCCCGTGCCGATGGCCCAAACGGGCTCGTAGGCGATGATGACGTTCTTCATGTCCTCGGCGGAAATGCCGGCAAGGTCCAGCTTGGTCTGCATGGAGACGATTTCCTTGGTAATACCGGCCAGTCTTTGCTCCTTGACCTCGCCCAGGCACAGAAGAACCTTCATGCCGGCAGCCAGAGCCGCCTTGGTTCTCTTGTTAACGGTCTCGTCCGTCTCGCCGAAGTACTGTCTTCTCTCGGAGTGACCGATGATGACGTACTCAACGCCGATCTCCTTGAGCATCTCGGCGGAAACCTCGCCGGTGTATGCGCCCTTTGCCTCAAAGTGAACGTTCTCGGCACCGATCTTGATGTTGGATCCCTTGGCAGCCTCCATAGCGGCGGCGATGGTTACGTAGGGAGCGCAGAACACGATGTCGCAGTTGTCCTTGCCCTCGACCATGGGCTTGATCTCGTTGATAAATGCCGTTGCCTGGGAAGGCGTGAAGTTCATCTTCCAGTTGCCGGCGATCACATATCTTCTCATAATAACACCTCATTAGTAGTAGTTTATGGATGCGGGGGAAACTTTTGTGTACAAAAGGTTTCCCCCGCGCCCCTTTCAAAAAACTTGAAAGGAATTTTTTGAGTAAAGTTTTTGGAGATTCTCAAGAACCTTTTTTCAAAAAGGTTCTTGAGCCTGCGGAGCAATTACTTATCCTGCAGGCAAGCGATACCGGGCAGCTCCAGGCCCTCGAGGAACTCGAGAGATGCGCCGCCACCGGTGGAGATGTGGGTGATGCGATCCGCGTAGCCCAGCGTCTCGCAAGCAGCTGCGGAGTCACCGCCGCCAACGATGGTGGTCGCGTCGGATGCCGCCATAGCCTCAGCAACAGCGATGGTACCCTTAGCCAGCGTGGGGTTCTCGAATACGCCCATAGGACCGTTCCAAACAACGGTCTTGGCGCTCTTGACAGCCTCGGCGTACAACTCCATGGTCTTGTTACCGATGTCAAGACCCTCCATATCAGCGGGGATCTTGTCAGCGTCAACGACAGTTACGTCGATGGGAGCGTCGATGGGGTTGGGGAAGCCTGCAGCAACGGTGGTATCGACGGGCAGAAGCAGCTTGACGCCGTTAGCCTCAGCCTTGGCCATCATTTCACGGCAGTAGTCGATCTTCTCGGCGTCGAGCAGAGAGTTACCGACACCGTAGCCCTTAGCGGCCAGGAAGGTGTAAGCCATACCGCCGCCGATGATCAAGGTATCAACCTTGGTCAGCAGATTGTTGATCACGTTGAGCTTGTCGGAGACCTTCGCACCGCCCAGGATGGCAACGAAGGGACGCTCGGGGTTGGACAGAGCCTTACCCATGACGCCGATCTCTTTGCCGATCAGGTAGCCGCAAACAGCGGGCAGGTATGCGGCAACGCCTGCAGTGGAGGCGTGTGCGCGGTGAGCCGTACCGAAGGCATCGTTGACGTAAACGCCGTTCTCACCTGCCAGGTCTGCCAGAGCCTTAGCGAAGGTGGGATCGTTCTTGGTCTCACGAGCGTCGAAACGGACGTTCTCGATGAGCACGGCGGTGCCGTTTTCCATAGCGGCGATCTTAGCCTGTGCATCCTCGCCGATGATATCGGTGGCAAAGGTAACCTTGCCGCCCAGGTATTCGTTGAGCTTGTCAGCAACGATCTTCAGGGAGAACTTGGTGACGTCCTTCTCTGCCTTGGCGTAAGCGGCAGCGGTAGCAGCCTCCTGCTCAGCCTCGGGAAGCTCAGCGATCTTAGCGAGCTCCTTCTTGGTCAGCTTGTAGCCGGGGGTGAAAATGCTGTGGGGCTTGCCCATGTGGGAGGACAGGATCACCTTAGCGCCCTTCTCCAGCAGGTACTTGATGGTGGGAAGCGCCTCGACGATACGCTTGTCGGAGGTGATCACGCCGTCCTTGGAGGGAACGTTGAAGTCGCAACGAACAAACACCTTGGTGCCTGCGACAATGGAAATGTCTTCAATGGATTTCTTGTTGTAAGTCATAATTGAGACCGCCTTTCTTATTGATAATTTTTTACCAAACATTACTATACCATATTTTTCCCCATTTAGCAAGAGAAAAAGCAAAATTTTCCGTGAAAATGAAAAGTTTTTTGCCGTTTTGCGAGAGCAAAACGGCAAAAAGGGTTATTCCTCGTCGTCGCCGTCGTCAGCAAACACCTCGGCGATGGACTTATGCTGCTTGGTCGCCTCGGGCTTGGGGGTGATGTCGCCGGCTTTCGTCAATGCGATCTTGGTAAGCAACGGTCCGATCAGCTCGTAAACGAGCACCGAGAACAAAATGATATTGCGGACAAGCGAGCCTTCGATCGCACCCATCTGCTCCTTGACGATGATAGACATACCCAACGCCACGCCTGCCTGGGGGAACAGCGTGATGCCCAGATACTTGACGATGTTGGGGTTGCATTTGGACAAAAGCGCGCTGGAAAACGCGCCAAAATACTTACCCACACAGCGGAAGATGATATAGACCACACCAATGAGCACAATGATGCCGCTGGTAAAGACGGACAGCTCCAGCTCGGCGCCGCTGAGCACGAAGAACAGTATGTAAATGGGCATGGTCCACTTGTCCGTTTTTTCCATGAGCTCGTCCGCGCTGTCGCACACGTTGCAGAAGATGGTGCCCAGCATCATGCAGACAAGCAGTGAGGAAAAGCCGATATGTACGCGTCCGATCTCGATCTTGAGCATGGACAGCGACACCGCCATGAGCACGAAGGTGATGGACAGACACAGGCGCTTGGAGTTGGACTGGAAGTGGTCCTCCACCCAGGTGAACAAAAAGCCCATCAGAGCACCCAAAATAAGTGAGCCGACCACCTCGATGAGAGGATTGACCACCATGGAAACGATATCGGGCGTACCCGTCTGAAGCGCGCGCGCCACGCCAAAGGAAACGGCAAAGGCAACAAGACCTACCGCATCGTCCAGTGCAACGACAGGCAACAGGATGCTGGTCAGAGGGCCCTTGGCCTTATACTGCTTGACGACCATGAGGGTCGCGGCAGGGGCGGTCGCCGTTGCGATTGCGCCAAGAATAATGGCAACCGACAAGGGAAGCTTGTCCTCGCCCAGAATAAAGTGCAGACCGATCAGCGCGGCGTCGACCACCAGCATGGTTACGACGGCCTGCAAAACACCGATGACCATAGCCTGCTTACCGATCTTGCGCAGATTTTTCATTTTGAACTCAGTGCCAATGGCAAAGGCGATAAAGCCGAGCGCCACCTTGGATATGATGCCCAAGGCCTCGATACCCTCGGTCGAGTGCAGCATGCCGATCAGGTCAAAGCCCTCAGGCAGACTGATACGACCCAGACAATACGGTCCGATCAGGATACCCGCGATGAGGTAGCCCGTCACGGCCGGCAATTTCAGCGGCTTGATCAGACGCGACACCAACAGGCCGGCGACAAGCGCGAGTGAAATACTGAACAAAACTTCCATGATATAACTCCTTCCCTGCTTTCGCAGAGCGTTTATATTTCATAAAAATGCTACAAAAAACGTCACAGGATCGACACTTATCGATCCTGTGACATTATATTCCTTTTGTTTTGTAAAGTCAAGCAAACATTCGGAGAATTTTGACAAAATGAGTGCCGTTCTTTTGTGCACAATGACATCAATTCTGTTCTTCCTGGGCATAATCCTTCTCGCCCGGCATTCTTCCCTTGCTAGGCTGATGGAAGCCGTCGATCTCACCGCGCTGGATCGCTCCGAAAATGCGATAACGCAGGCCGGGATAGGTGCGCTCCAGACCCGTCAGCAGCTTTTGCATTTCGGCTCGCTCGGTGTTGCCGTCAGCAGGGCAAGTCGACTTGACCACAGGCAATTCTGCCCGCGAGGCAAAATAGCGCACGTCCTTCTCGGGCATATAGATCATGGGACGAATGAGGGTAATATCCTTACGCGACAGGTAGGTCACAGGCTGGAAGCAACCAATGCGCCCCTCAAAAAAGAGATTGAGCATAAAGGTATCCACCACGTCGTCAAAGTGGTGTCCCAGCGCAACGACGTTGCATCCCAACTCTTTAGCAGCATTGTGGAGGGCTCCGCGGCGCATTTTGGCGCACAGCGAGCAGGGGCTACTCTCCTTGCGCACCTCAAAGATGATCTTGTAGATCTCGGTCTTGACCACGTGATACGGCACGTCCAACTGCTCACACAGCTTGGCAACCTCGGTCAGGACCATCGGCTCGGCAAAGCCCATATCGATGGTAATGGCGACCACCTCGAAGGGCACGGGATAAAAGCGGCGCAGCTCGGCCAGAGCACACAGCAGTGTCAGCGAGTCCTTACCGCCCGAGATGCCTACGGCGATCTTATCGCCCGGGCGGATCATCTGGTAATCGTCGACGGCCCGGCGGGTAAAGCTTAAAACTCTTTTTATGTTGTCCAAAGGAATGCCTCCTTTTATATTCTTTGATAGCCGCACAGCCGCGGCAGGGTTCATCTGTTTTTTGCACAACCGTTTTTTTTGACGGGCGTACAGCTTCGCGCCGCGCTGTACAGACTTTGATACCACTTCTTGGCACGCCCCAAGAAGTGGCGCAAGAAGGGCACCAAGGCGTTCCCCCTTGGATCCCCCTTCCGTGCCGCTCTACAAAGAGCAAGACAGGATAAACAGAAAAAACTCCGCACACTGCTTCAACGCCTGCCAACACGAGCAGCAGGCACACAAAGCAAAAAGTCTTGCGGGTTCCCAAAGGGTATTAGACCCTTTGGCGCGCTTTCTTGGTTCGTTCTTTGCCGCGCGGCAAAGAATGAACATCAATACCATACACCGAGCGCGCGAAGCTGGGCGAGGCTGTAGGAGTAGCAGTTTGAAGTTTAGTCTTCAAAGCTCATCCCCTCATAAACACGCTTTGCCTTCTCCGTCAAGGGACGGTGGGACATCCCCCGACTCTCCGCATCGTGCAGTATCAGCGGGGGGGTCACGCAAAGCGAAGCCTTGCCCCCTGCCCTCGCCTCAACGAGCACCATACCGGGCTCACTCTCGGCATCCGCGTGGACAAAGGTCATGCGCTTGGGCTCTAATTTTTGCTCGTTCAGCGCCGCCATCAGTTCACCCAGGCGATCAGGACGATATACCACGTAAAAGCTGCCGCCGTATCGCAAAATACGTTCCGCCGCGGCACAAAAGTCACCAATACCGCCGCACACCTCGTGCCGCGCGATATACTTGGCGTCTGCCTCGTTGCGTCGACCGTTGCCTACCTTCATGTAGGGAGGATTGGCCACGACAACATCCGCGCATACGCCCTGCTCGCTCCCCAGCGTCCTGCCAAGCGTCACCTGCGTCAGGTCGCGCGCGTCAAGGCAAAGGGGCGTCAGCCGCTCGTGCAGGCCGTTAAGGCTTGCATTACGGCCGATCAGCTCGGCAAAGTCCGTCTGCACCTCCACACCGACCGCCCGCGCGACCTTGTCACGGCGGCAAAGCAGAAGCGGGATAATGCCCGTGCCACTGCCGAGATCGACGCACAGCGCGTTTTTATCGGAACGCACGAAGGCCGCAAGCAAATAAGCGTCCGTGCCATAGGTCAGGCCGTCCTTCTTTTGGATCAGCATTATATTTTCATTCACCTTGTCCAGCCGCTCGTCGGCCGCAAGGGGTATCTGTTCAAAATCCAACATAGGTCCTCCGATCAAAAGGAAAACGGAGCAGACGGCACGCGCCGCTCTGCTCCGTCAGCCTATTGGGTTTATGTACGATCAGTCAGCCTTGGGAGCGTCAACAGGGCAAGCGTCTGCACAGCTGCCGCAGTCTACACACTTCTCAGCGTCGATCTCATACTTGCCGTCGCCCTCGCTGATCGCGCCGGTGGGGCACTCCTCAGCACATGCGCCGCATGCGATGCAATCATCGGTAATCTTGTATGCCATGGATATTTACCTCCTGTCAATGTGATTGTTCCTATTGTATCACCATTTTTTCAATTTTGCAACCGTTTTTTGAAAAATTCCTGTACTTTCCGCAACATTTGTCAAAAATTCGTCATTTTTCCTTATTCTTCGACTTTATCGGCGGTATCTGTCTTATCTCTGCGCTCGCCCTTGGCACGGAGCACCTTGACCTCGTCGCGGTGGTAGGTGCGGGGCGCCTCGCCCTCCTGGCTTTCCAAACGGACCGTTACCGTTCCCTTGAGAAGATGGTTGCCTACGACCGTTCCCCGACCGTCACGCGTCTCCACGACGGAATCGACCGTGGGGGTCAGACGGATCTCCTCTTCGTAGGTCTCGTGCTCGTAGCGCAGACAGCACATCAGGCGCCCACAGCAGCCCGAGATCTTGGTCGAGTTGAGAGACAGATTCTGCTCCTTGGCCATTTTGATGGACACCTGGCCGAAATCGGACAAGAATCCGGCACAGCAAAGGGGTCTGCCACAGGTACCAAGACCGCCCAAGAGCTTTGCCTCATCACGGATACCGATCTGACGCAGCTCGATACGAGTGCGGAACACACCTGCCAGATCCTTCACCAGCTCGCGGAAATCGACACGTCCGTCCGAGGTAAAGTAGAACAGCAGCTTGGAGTTGTCGAAGGTATACTGCGCCTCGACCAGCTTCATGTCAAGACCGTGCGCGGCGATCTTTTCCAGACAGATGCGGAAGGCCTCCTGCTCCTTTTTCTTGTTTTCCTCCTGATGGCGGGCGTCCTCCTCGGTCGCCGCGCGAAGCACGGGACGCAAGGGAGGCACAATATTATCCGTGGACACGTGGCTGTTGGCGATCACGACCTCACCGTATTCGGGACCGCGCGCCGTCTCGACGATGGCGTGCATACCGCATTTGAGCTTGAGATCTCCTGGGGCAAAATAATACACCTTGCCCGGTACCTTGTAGCGGATGCCGACCACCTCGGTGGTCTCAACGAGTTCTTCCTTCACTTCAACCGGCTCCTCGCGGAACAAAAGAGGTCCTTCTTCGTCCAAAAGGCGGCGTGCTGCCTCCTCAGCCGCAGGATCATGCACCTCCACCTCGTGCAAGGGAGCGAAGGTATCGTCCAGCCACTTGTCTCCACCGGCGCGATGAAGCGTGGGAGATACGAAGAAATCCTGTACCGGCTCGCGGGAGACCTGCTCGGTCACCTCCTGTGCCGTGTTGGGGGTCTGCGCCTCACCGCGCGAGCGACCTCTGCCACGTCCGCCGCGATGGCGATTGCGGCTTCTGCCACCCTGCTCTCCTCCACCGTTTTGCACGGCAGGCCGGGCTTGCTTTTGTTCCTTAGGCGCGGGCGCAGTCTCCTGGACCGCCGCTACCTTCTTTTCCTGCTCGCCGCTCTTATTCTGTCCGTGATTGCGGCCGCGTCCGCCGCGATGGCGGTTGCGGTTTCTGCCGCCCGACGAACCTCCTGCAGGATTTTTATCCTTATTGTTGTTTTGTTGTTCCATCTTTATTTCTTTCCTTTCGTGGTATCCTCTACGTTACGACATCAAAAACAGCGACGTCAGCGAAAGCCGGACGTTGGCGTTGCGAAGCAGTTGCCGGCGGCAGGCCTCGACTGCCTCAAACAGCGACAGCAGTGCCTGCATGGAGGTCGCATCGCACAGCGTCATCGCGGCCTCGGTGTCGGTGTAAAAGCACAGCGGTGCTCCCTCCGTCCGCTTGAGCAGCATCAGATCGCGCAGGGCGTACTGTACGTCCGACAACAAAAGCAGGACCTCCTCGCGCTTGGTGCCAAAGCGACTCAGCAGCCCCAGCATGGCCGTGCTGTCGCGTCCACCAAAATAAGCGCTGACAAAGGACGTTGCCAACTCCCGACGGGCAAGATAAGGCTTTCTCTCCTTGGCATCGAGCAGCTCCTTCGCCCGTCCGATACTGCCGTCCGCGATCATCAAGATCGCCTCCTGCTCTCGGGGTGCAAGCTGGGCAAACGCCCGCTCGTGCCGATCAAGATAGGCGCGAACGTCCTCTTTTGGAAGTTGGCAGATGGTCAGCTTGGGTGCGCGGGAGCGGATGGTCTCCAGCAGGCTCATTGCGTTTTCGCACAAGAGCAAAAACAGCACGTAGGACGGCGGCTCCTCGAGCGTGAGCAGCAGCGCGTTTTGCGCCTGCACCGTCATGGTATCGGCATCCTCGATGATGTAAATTTTACTGTCCAGATCGTTGGGGGGCGTCAATACGTCCGCACGCAAAAAGCGAACGTCGTCCACGCCGATACTGGCTTTGCTGCCGCGACCGATGCGAATGATATCGGGGCACTTTCCCTCATACACCTTGCGGCAGGCAAGGCAATTCCCGCAGGGGATGCGGCCGCTCTTACGGTCTGTACAGGCCAGGGCTTCACACAGCTCGCGCGCCAGCGTCCGCTTGCCGCTGCCGTGAGCACCCTCGATGATATAAGCATGGGAGAGTTTGCCCTCGCGCACGTCCGTCGCGAGTCGCTCGCGCAAATCTTCGCTTCCGATCAACGCATCAAACGCCATGCCTACACCTCCCGTCTACCTACACGTAATCATCTTATTATAACAGAACAAAGCGCGCGTGTCAAGGGAAAAAGATGGCCCCAACGCAGTTTTTGCGTTGGGGCTCTCTTGGTTACTCGCCTATAGTTATGTAGCCGGGAAACGGGTATCGATTTTGCCAATCAAATCTTCAATCACAGCATACATCTCGTTACTCTGCTGCTTTGTGAGCACCACATAACGATCGTTGGTGATATCGTGAAGATGGCCTTTGGGAGAATATTCCAATACCGTACCATTCAAGAGCAGCTTATATTCGCAAACTGTTTTAGTTTCGCCTGGTGTCCATTGTGCCACCGCCAGCTGCTCGTTGAACCAATCAACGAACTCCGAGGGCAATTCCGCTTGCTTGCTTCCGTATGCCACAAGATTTTTCTCACTGGAAATTGACTGCATGGGATACTTTTTCAGTATCTCCTTCATCACGTTCCATTGCTCTTCACTCACATCAAAACAGCGATTATTCGCCACGTCCATAACACAGCAAGGGTCACCGGACTCTTGTTTCAAATCGGGCTCGCAAACAAGCCAAACCTGAAGATCAGACCAAGACAGGATAAACGTTGCTCCGAATTTCCATGTCCCCTCTTGCCACTGCGCCGTATCCAGTATCTTTCTCAACGCTTGCTCATCTTCTTTCAGCATAGGGAACATGGCACAAGGAAAATCGGTCGTCGACCTTTTTCGGGCACACAAAAAATCCTGGGCAAAGAACTCTTCTATTGGGGGCTCGTGCCACGGATAAGGTTCTTGATCCATAAAACGGTATTCCGTGCCCGAAAGATACAATTTCTCCACCTGTGCACGGTCCATCGTCACATCGTCAGGAAGCCCGATAGCAACACGTTTTCCGTGATAATCGACGAACCATTTGTTGCACGAAGCATCATACGCCATGCCTCCATCGGGTTTCAGCTCTTTTCGGGACATAATTGTTGCAAAAGAACCTTCTTCTCTGGAAACGGTGATCGTGTACCCCGTTTCATAATTAAATTTATCCGCATCCAGTGGGATGTAATAGTAACCAATGTCCGATGGAGTTACTTCCAATCGCAAAAACTTAAATCCAAGCGAAGAAAGATCAAACGTGATGAACTCTTGGATGCCGGATAAATCCATGTTGGTCATCACTTCCCACTCTGATTCGGAGTAATTCACCGACCATCCTTTTTTAGACATTACCATCGCCCGCAAAAAATCATCCAAGGTTTCGGCATTATAGGTGCGCGTATCCGTGCCGCAAAAATTGTCTGAATTCAAGCCTGTCCGGCACGCGCACAGCGACAGCAGCATTGCCACAGTTAAAAAAATCAGTAGCGCTTTTTTCATGGGGTTCTCCTTTCCATATACTCTCCATCTTCTCTCGTAGGGGCAACCTGCGGTCTCCCGCGGGCGCAAACAGTGCGTCCCTGCGGTCAAAAACCTTTTCCACTTTCATTATATCACGCTTTGTCCCTTGTGTCAACTTTTTTCCCAAAATCGGCACAATTTGTGGTTGAAATTGCACAAAAAATATGCTATACTGTAAAAAAGCCAAGCCGCCGTGGGCGGAGAAAGGATGCAAGCCATGATCAAGATCACCTTTATGGGCGCGGGTAGCACCGTGTTTTCCAAGAACGTGCTGGGCGATATTATGCTCTGCCCGCTGTTTTACGACATCGAGATTGCCCTGTACGACATTGACGCCGAGCGCCTGGAGGAGTCGTATCTGCTCATCACCGCCATGAACCGATGCATCAACGAAGGACGCGCTACCGTGCGCAAGTATCTTGGTGTGGAGCAGCGCAAAGAGGCACTGCGCGGCGCCTCCTTTGTAGTCAACGCCATTCAGGTCGGGCTTTACGATCCCTGTACCATCATCGACTTTGAGGTGCCCAAAAAGTACGGTCTGCGCCAGACCATTGCCGACACCATGGGCATCGGGGGCATCATGCGCGGCATGCGCACCATCCACGTTCTCAAGGATTTTGCCCGTGACATGGAGGAGGTCTGCCCCGACGCCTGGTTCCTCAACTACACCAACCCTATGGCCATTCTTTCGGGCTATATGCAACGCTACACCGGCATCAAGACGGTCGGTCTTTGCCACAGCGTCCAATTCTGCGGTGAGACGCTACTGCACACGCTCGGTATGGGCGACAAGGTGGAGGGCTGTCGCACCAAGATCGCCGGCATCAACCACATGGGCTGGCTGCTCGAGGTATTCGACAAGAACGGCAACGACCTCTACCCCGAGATCCGTCGCCGCGCCAAGGAGCGCAACGCCGCGGGAAGACACCCCGACATGGTGCGCTACGATTACATCGAAAAGCTGGGCTACTACTGCACCGAGAGCAGCGAGCACAACGCCGAGTACAATCCCTTCTACATCAAGGCGGGGCGCGATGATCTGATCCAAAAATTCAATATACCGCTGGACGAATACCCCCGCCGCTGTATCAACCAGATCGCAGGCTGGAAACAGCAGCGCGAGGAGCTGATGAACGGCGGCAACGTACAGCACAGCCGCACGGGAGAGTACGCCTCCTACATCATGGAGGCTATGGTCACGGGCAACCCGTACAAGATCGGCGGCAACGTGATCAACAACGGTTGCATTTCCAATCTGCCACGAGAGGCTTGCGTCGAGGTTCCCTGCCTTGTCGATCGATGCGGCATCACCCCCACCTACGTCGGTGACCTACCCCTTCAGCTGGCGGCCATGAACGCCTCCAATATCTATCCCCAGATGCTGACCATTGAGGCCGCGCGCACGGGCAAGATCGAATATCTCTACCAGGCGGCCATGATGGATCCTCACACGGGTGCACAGCTCTCGACCGACGAGATCGTATCCCTTTGCAACGACCTCATCGAGGCGCACACAAACGCAGGATATCCGATTTTCTAACACCAACGGCATACGAAAAGAACCGCACCCGTCATGGATGCGGTTCTTTCTCTTTACTTTTCCAGCGGCAGTCCGACGTATACACTATCGATGTTGCCTGCGCCCATGACGATGACAGTGTCACCGGGGCGAGCCAGCTCACACAAAGCACCGACCACCAGCGCCATGTCCTCGCATCCTCTGGCCACTTCCCTGCCTGTCGCCGCATTGACAGCCTCGGCCAGCTTGGTGGCGCTGACGCCGCGATCGTCGGTTTCACGCGCCGCGTAGATGGGAGCCACCACGACCGTATCTGCAAGAGTAAGTGCCTTGACGTAGTCCTCAAACAGCGTTGCCGTCCGGCTGTAGGTATGGGGTTGGAAGGCGCAGATCAGCCGTCCCGTACCCAAAAGGCGGGACTCACGCAGTGTCGCATTGACCTCGGTGGGATGATGGCCGTAATCGTCAAACACCACAGCACCGTTCAATTTTCCCTTGTATTCCATGCGACGCACAGCACCTTCAAATTCTTCCAGGCCTCGCACAATATCGCGGGAGCACAGACCGCACTCGTGCGTGGCCGCGGCCGCCGCCAGCGCGTTGTAGACGTTATGCCGTCCCGGCACGCGTAAGCGAACGCGCCCCATAGGGCGATCGTGATGCCACAGATCAAAGGAGGCGTAGCCGCCTGTCAGATCGATGCCCGTAGCGCGATAATCCGCTGTCGTGTTCTCGATGCCAAACGTCACTCGACGCGGGATAACGTCACACATGGAAAGACACGTCTCTCTATCGTCGGCGTTGTATACGACACATCCGTCCTTGCCCGCACGGTCAGCAAAGGCCGCAAAGGAGGCGCGGATCTGCTCCATGCTCTTGAAATAGTCCACATGGTCGAGCTCGCAATTAAGCACCACCGCCACGGTGGGATTGAAATCCAAAAAGGAGTCCTTATATTCGCAGGCCTCAAAGACCATGCTGTTGCGACCGCCCAGGCGGAAGGCCCCGCCCATAGAGCGCATGGGGGCACCCGACATGACGGTCGGATCGCACAAGGCACTCATCAGGATCTGGGCGCACATACAGGTCGCGGTGCTCTTGCCGTGGCTTCCCGCCACGCCAATACGCGACTGATAATCCAGCATCAAGTATCCCAGATAGTCCGAGCGGGAGACAAGCGGTAAGCCGCGACGCTTGGCCTCCAGGTATTCGGGATGATCCTCGGCAATCGCCACCGTGTACACGACGGCCTCAAAGCCATCCAAATGAGCAGGGTCGGGCGTGTCGTGGACGAGGATGCCGCTCGCCTCCAAGCGCCCCGTGACCTCGCTTCGCGTGCGGTCATAGCCCCCGACACGAAGGCCGCGCCGGTGCGTCAACAGGGCCAACGAGGACATACTGATGCCCCCGATGCCAAGAAAATATATTGAATTTTTGTCCGCGAGCAGTCGGCACAGAGCCTCTGCTCCGTAGTGTGTATTGGGTGTGGACATCCATTCCCTCTTTTCTATTTTTTCACAGCACCGTGCGAAAAAAGTTCATACTTTATTTACGCAAAGCTTCCATATCGCGCGAAGTTTCACAAAAAAAACCAATTCCCGTTGAATAATTATCACAATTCGCATTTATAATAATGCTGTAAAAGGAAAAATATCATCAACGATCATCTAACCAAGGAGGACAAAAACATGCAAATTACCGACGTAAAGGTCAGAAAGCTGTTCGACGAAGGCCCTATGAAGGCCATCGTATCGGTCACCTTTGACGGCCAGCTTGCCGTGCACGACATCAAGATCATCAACGCACGCGACAAGTTCTTTATCGTCATGCCCAGCCGCAAGAATCCGGACGACACCTATCGTGACATCGTCCACCCCATCAACTCGCACTTCCGCACGTCTTTAGAGGAGGCCGTTCTCGCCGCTTACGAGCAGGAGCTGGCCGCCGAGGAGGCACGCCGCGCTGAGATGGCGCTGGAGGAGGCGATGACGGCTGACGTCGTCGCGGAGGAGCCCGCCCTGAACGTTTGATAAAGCAGGAACCGCTCTCTCGTTCCGATCTTTGTCATTCGAGCATCGCGCACCCGCCGTTGCGGATCGTTAACCCCATTCCCATCCCGTGCGCGAAAATCGCCGCCGAGCAACCCGTCGAGGGTGCTTCGGCGGCACTTTTTTTGTTACAGTAGCGTACCGTGCGAAAAGAGAACGCTCTTCCCCTTCACAGTCAAGACACCAAAGCTTGGGGATTGCCCATCGCGCGGTGCGCCAAGACTGCCGGGGTTGGCCACCAAAAGGGGCTTTTGCAGGACCGTGCCGTCGCGCAGGCGCTCCCCTTGGGGCAACGTCTTTTCATACGGCGCGTGCGTGTGCCCATAGAGCAGCACGTCAGCCCCTTTTTTAGCCGCATAAGCGACAGCCTCCCCAAGACCCCATTTGACGTCGAAGGTGTGCCCGTGCATCATCAGCACCCGCACCTCTCCCAACTGCACCATGCGAACCTTGGGCTCGTCAGCGGGAAAGATCATAGAGCCGTCACAGTTACCGGCCACGGCATAAACGGAAAGATCCGCATACCGGTCATCGCTCGTGATCGCAGACAGATCCCGCAAGCCGTCGCCTAAAAACAGCAGGGCGTGCGGTCGGAAATTCAACCGGGACAGGACTGCCACGACGGCATCCCGCCGTCCGTGGGAATCCGAGAGAACCAAAGCCTCAAAATGTTCCTTCATTTGCCAGCGCCAACCAAGATCTCCCGCTCGCTCCAATCCTCACGGTATTCGGGACGGACGATGGGCGCGCATCCGACGGGAAGCACAAAGCGAAGCCCTGCGGGAATGACCTCAATGTCGCACTCCTCCATCTGTCTGACCTCGCCGTCCATGCAGACGTTCTGAGGCTGGGGGAATTTCATATGTATCTTGCGGCACTTCAGATACTCCAAAATTTTAGCATTTCGAGGGATCACGTGCTCTCCTTTTTTATAAGAGCCAACCAGCTTGACAAAGGTCAGGCGGCTGACGTTTTTGACGATGCATACGTCCAAAAGCCCGTCGCGCAGGCTGGCAAAGGGCAGAGGCGTAAAGCCACCGCCATAACGCGCACCGTTACCGACCGCGCAAAGCAACAGTTCCTTTTTTACGGGCTCACTGCCGTCCACCGACAGTTCGACCGTAACGCCCGGCTTGCGGATCAGCTCGATCGCCACGCCCATGCCGTAGGCCATGCCCTTGGGGACTAAGCGACTGCGCTTGATCTCGGATGTTTTAACGACGACCTCACAGTCAAAGCCGGTGTTGAGCAGATTGACGCCATAATATTCGTTACAGCGAATGAGATCCAGTTCCATGACCTCGCCCTCTTTTTGCGCGGACACATTCATAAACTGTTCCCCGCCGACAAAGTTGCGCATGAAATCGTTGCCCGTGCCAACGGGGATAAGTCCCACTGCCGCGTGTGCAAATCCTTGTGCACCGGCCGCTACCTCGTTAAAGGTACCGTCACCGCCACAGGCATAAAAGCGGACCTCCTCGTCGGGATGCTCGGTGCAATATTCACGCACGTAGCGCGTCGCGTCGCCCACACCGGCGGTACGGTAAAGCACGGCCTCGTGCTCCCCATCCTCATAAGCCGCCCGGATCTGCTCGCTGAGCACGTCGGTCGAATCGCTGCGTCCCGCCGCGGGATTGATCAAATATATATGCTTCATTCGCTATCCTGCACTTTCCGTGGCACTGCCACTCTCCTGATCCAAATCGTAACCATTATATCATTTTTTCTTGTTTTTGTATAGTCTTTTTTCGCTTTTTTTGAAAAAATATAAAAATTTCCGCCCGATATTCATACCACGGTCACAAAAAGGGGGTATAATGTGGGGGTAAATCCGTTTTAAGGTAGGTTCATCATGTATCAATCATTCAAAATAACCACCGCAGCAAGGAGATCCCTTTGCCTTTTTCTCTGCCTTGCTCTCCTTACCCTGTCCCTTCTCTCTTGCTCCTCTACCTCCAAGCCCATCAAGCCCTCCGAGCAGGATCTGAAGGTCGTTGCCACCTGTGAGGGAGTCGACATCTATTATGAGGAGCTGCGCTACGTCACCATGGTATACAAGGAAGACCTGGCGTACCGCTATGGTGCTACCATTTGGGAAGATGCTGCATTGACGGAAAAATATCTTCCCCAGCTCATGGAAAAGGTCACCGAGGCGCTCAAGATCAACTGCTCCATCGTGGCCATGGCCAAGACCTTCCAGATCGACGTAAACGAGCAGGCCATCCAGGATGAGGTGCAAGCGCGCATCGACGAGACGGTCGCCGCCATTGGCAAGCGACGTGACTATATCGATATGCTCAAGTCGCTGTATATGACCGACCATTTCGTCCGCTACTCCCTGGCAACGGACATCTGCGAGCGAGAAATGGTCTACGCGATGATGGATCTGGATCTGATCATCGAGAGCGAAAAGGATTTTCTCCCCTATGCCCTGGATGACGAAAACTATTGCGCCACTTATCATATCTTCATCGGCAACGATGCCGGCGACAGCGTTGACGTCAATCGCCAGCTGGCCGAGCAGGTACACGGGATGATGGTCGAAGGCAAGAAGATCGAGGAGCTGATCGGCTCCAAGTACAACGAGGACACAAGCGAGGGCAGGGTCCCTTATCACTTCACCCGCGGCGAGATGGATCTCGCCTACGAGGAGGCCGCCTTTGCGCTTGAGATCGGACAGTTCAGCGGCGTCGTTGAGTGTGACGAGGGCTTCTATATCATCTCCCGCCAGCCGCTCGACGAGGCTTATATCACCGCCAACGTCACAAAGCTCCTGCAATCCTATCAATACGCCCAGGTAGAGGCACTTCTGACCGACTACCGCCGCGAGATCGAGGTCGAATGGAACGACTACGGAACATCCATCGATCTCGTCGCTATGAAATAATTTCCCCGGGGACTGTCATGCGACAGTCCCCTTTTATCCGCAAAAGAAAAGCAACAATAAGTACAGTAAAATATCTCCCTGGGGCTTTTCATGCCCCCCGCCGATCACGCCGTCGCCCGCCAACAGCAAAAACAGACCGATCAGCAGTAGCTCCTCCTCGCCGCGATGGCGTCCGAATAAAAGTGCGGAACGGGGCACTTTTTCGTTCGTGCCGCAAGTCTCTTTTTCCTCCTCTATCACCATCGGTTCTTGCGCAACGATTGGCTCCTCATGGCAGTGCAGCTCCTCTTCGGCTGCGGGAGCCGCCTCCTCCAATCCGCCGATGGGTGGGTAGCGAAAGGCGTTGCCTCCGTAATTCTGCGGAATGGACATCCCCCCCGGCGGTATGGGTCGCTGTGTATACATACTCCCTCCCCCTTTCACTGCAAGGATCGCAACGACTCACTCAAGCGAGAGATGCGGATCATGGCATCCAACGCCTGCCGCCGCCCCTCGCCGAGATACGGACGCAAGGCGCAGAGCAACGCCTCGGGTGTCTGCGGCCTCTTGTCGGGCAAAGGGGGCGATGGCGTGGTCATCGTCTGCACCACCCGCATCAGAGCAGGCAGCTTGCTCAACAGCTCGGGATTGGAAAACAAAGCCCCAAGCCCTTCATTGCCCTCCCCCGCCTTTGCCGTAGCATCCGGAGCATCTTCCCCCTTCGTGCCATCCGCGTCACGCAAAGACTCATCCGCTTCGACCGATGCCAAAAGCTCCTCTAGCATGCTGTGTCCCGCCCTGTCCTGCATATCTCCCTCCATCACCGATCCCGCCGCATCTGCTCGATCTGCCGCGCGGCACGACTGATGTCCTCATCCGTAGCCATCTCCAGCGCGCGACGCACCGAAGCAATATCGTCGGGGCGAATGGTAAACCCCGCCAAGTCAATTCCGTTTTCTCCCGCCAAACGGGTGATCAGCACCCGCAGCTGCGCGTCGTTCAAGGACAACAGTCGCCGTACCGCATTTTGATCCAGTTTCATATGGACCTCCTTTCTCTGCCGGACAACCGCCGGCACTTCACTGTCAGCATATGCCTCCCTCCTCCCGTTTGACAAATGCCAAAACAAAAAATAGACCCTCGGGGGTAGACAAGCCGGGATTTTCGTGGTATACTATGAGAAAAGAGTAAAAGGAGGATCGATCATGGCAAAATACACCATCCCTTTACATACCATCGCGACTGAATTTTCCCTGGAAAGTATCACCACGCCGGAAAATTATGAGTCTATCCTCATTACCACCCCTGAGCTCAACCGTCCGGGCCTGGCGCTTGGCGGCTATTATGAGCGATTTGAAAGTGCCCGCATCCAGATCATCGGCAGTGCCGAAACCTATTTTTTGCGCTCGCTTTCTGAGGAGGATCGCGCCACCCGTCTGCGCGCGCTTGTCAATGCGCGCCCCGTTGCCATCATCATTACCTCCGGCCTTCCCGTGTTTGAAGCGCTGGAAGAGGCCTGCCGCACCACCGGCGTCCCCCTTTTGCGCTCCAGCGAAAAGACCAGCCCCTTGATGGCGGCTATGATCGCTTCGCTCAACGTCCATCTTGCCCCCCGCATCACCCGCCACGGCGTTCTCGTCGAGGTGTACGGCGAGGGTATCCTGATCCTGGGTGACAGCGGCGTCGGTAAGAGTGAAAACGCCATTGAATTGGTCAAGCGCGGTCACCGACTGATCGCAGACGATGCTGTCGAGATCAAGCGCGTCTCCTCCAAGGCCCTGGTCGGCTCGGCGCCCGATCTCATCCGCCACTACGTTGAGTTACGCGGCATCGGCATCGTTGACATCCGCCGCTTGTTCGGTATGGGTGCCGTCAAGGATACCGAAAAGATCGACCTTGTCGTCAAGCTGGAGCCTTGGCAAGAAGGAAAAATGTACGATCGACTGGGTCTTGAGGGCGAGACGATTGAAATTCTCGGGCTCAAGCTCCCTTCGCTGACCATTCCGGTCAGCCCCGGACGAAACCTGGCCATCATCCTGGAGATTGCCGCTATGAACAATCGTCAAAAGCGCATGGGATATAACACCGCCGAGGAATTCAACAAGCATCTGCTCGATCAAATGAATATCCAAGAATAACGATAGGGGCTGTCGCCAGATGCGACAGCCCCTTCTTTGTATGATGGGACGCTTATGCGTAAACGTCTCGGATGCTCACCGACACACCGGGGCAGCCGTCTCGCAATATGCGGGTGACGTCATCCGCATAGCGGGCAAACAGCCGATCGGAAAAGCTCTCGTCTTCTCGTTCGATCAGCAGTGCCGCAACGTAAAAGGCGGCCGCCGTGGCAAAGCGGGCGGGCAAAGGAAATTCGCCGTCCAGATCCGGACACAGCGTCGTCTCCTCCCCATCTCCGCTTTGGCCGTGCGCACTGCGATAAAAAGCACCGGCCTCGTTGCACTCATTCAAAAATGAACCTAACAGATACGGGGCGCGCGCCTCGTAGTCAGCGCAATCCTCGTACTGCTCCTCGGCGAGCAACGCCAGCGCCGCATCGTAAATCTCGCGGTTGGTCATGGACTCACCTTATACGGGAATACCCATCTTGATAACGACCAGCTCGGTGGGATATACCACCTTTGCACCGTACAGATGCAGACCCTTGACCGCGTCAGCAAAGCGCTTCTCGGGACGGTAAGCATCGATCTCGGACAGCTGCTCGGCAAAGGCGATCGCGCGCTTGCTTCTTGCCAGGCACATGTGATATGCCTTTTCGCCCTCGACCTCCTTGACGATGTTGGAGCTGACGTAGATCTTGCAGCCGCCAAGGCTACCGAGGCAGCCTGCCTCCAGGGCCTCACCGTTGTCGGTAGACAGCGCGATCTTAGCCTTCAGGATAAGGGCCGCGACCTCGGGCGAGACCTCCAGAACGATATCAGACGCATCCGTCACACCGGCAGAATACAGTGCAGTACGACCCGAGATGAGCATATCGATGACCTGCTCGGGCGTGGTGATGTCTCTGGAATAGGTGGAGCCGGCATCCTTGTAAAGACCGAAGACGTAAGAATCCGCCGTGTTGGCCAGTGCAGCAGCTGCCGCTCTCATCGCCTCGTTCATCAGCGCAGGCGAGGACTGGGCACGATCGATGTCGTCGATCTGGAAGTTAAAATACTTTGCCTGGTCGATGCGCAATTCGCGTGCTCGGTCATCCAGCGTCTGGGGGGTGGACATATCGGTGTTTTTGGTATAATCCCCTACCGTGACCTCGCCGATGCCGCAGATCTTGACAACAGCACCCTGCTCGCGGATGTCGCCCTCGTAGGCGCGATTGCAGTTAGCAACGCCAACGTAGCGGGTGTCCAAAGCCCCTGCCAGCGTCTCACTCCATACCGTAGAAATAAAATTCGTAATAGCCATTGTTTGTTCCTCCTTTGATTTTTTGCCTTTTTTTCAGGCTTTTTTGTTGTTATGTTATTGCCAATGCCGCATGCTTTCAAAAATGCGGTCATAATTTTCCCGCACCTCACGGCGGCTCATCGCCCGGACCTGTGCGGGGGAAAAATAGCGAGACTCCGCCGGAGCGGGAGCTGTGGGAAGGTGAGCGGCATTGCGTGCGTTCTGCTCCTGTGCCGCCTCGGTCTGGTTGCGAAGGCCTCGCTCGTACAAGGCATAGGCCGCCGCCAACGGAACGCCCGCATGAACCTGTGTCCAAACCTCGTCCGGCAGCCTTCTCAAGGACACCTCGGGGAAATACGCTTCAAACTCCTCGCATTCTCTCGTCATGCGATCGGCCAGCGCCTGCCTCTCGGCCAGCACTCCCTCCAGCTCACGAATGCGCGTGTTCAGCGCCTCGATCGTCTCCTGCATCTCCGATTGCGCCTCTTGCGTCGCCTCGCAAGTCTCCTCGCAGGCTTCATCGCAAGACTCCTCTTGCGTGTCCTGGTGAATATCTTGCATTTCCGATGCTTGCGCTTGTGCCGCCTCAAGCGTCTCGGGCAGCTCCAGACTGATCTGCTCCACGTCCATCGTCACTCTCCTCCTTTGCTCGTTGTTCTTTCCATTGTGAGAGCAACAGCCCTCTCATCGGCAAGATGCCTGCGGGCAGCTGCTCCAGATACTGCTCCAGCGTGATATGTCCGCCGTCAAGCAGCTTTTCCAGCGTGTTTTGGGTACCGCTGGCGCTGTACTGCGTCAGATTGCCGATCTCCACGTGAGCGTGCAAAATGCCCTGTCGCAGTGCTTCAAAGTCGATGCGACTCAAGCGGCGCTCGCCGTCAGCCAGCATGGGCAGCAGTCGCTCTCCATTGCAGCTGGCGCACAGCATATCTGCCCAAATGTCAGCCACATCCTCCAGGCACTGCTGGTAGGCGGTGTTGACCTGCAGAAGCGCCGTCCTCGACGCCTCCTGCAGAGCAAGGATCGCACTGGTGTTGCTGGCTTGCGCCGAGCCGAGTGCGGTGTCTGTCGCTCCCGCCAGCTCCTTGGTCACACTGATGGCACTCTCGATCAGCGCCATGTAGCCATCCTGCATATGGCCCGTACCGACCACCTGCACCGCATCGGCCAAATTACCGCCAACAGCCGCGATGGCCTCTCCGACCTCGTTGGTCCATTCGGGAATGCGGCTCTTGTCGTAGATGACCTTGGAAAAGGCCGTGTCAGTCATGTGCTTCATCATCATGGCATACGCCCGATTGATGAATTTCTGATTGGCCACCATGCCGCTGGCCGGTGCCGTTCCGTGGAAGCTGCCGTAGGTGGGCATCCAGTTGAAGTAGGCAACGGGATACAGGTGCATGCCCGTCTCCACGCGGCGAAGGACTACCTCGCGGGTGGATTTTTCAAACCACACCACACCGTCCTGCTTAAAGAACTTCAACAGCACCGTCGCCTTGGCCTGCTCCTCATCCTCGAGCTCCGGGATGGGGCGGCTCGCCGCCATCAGCGACGTCGCATCCGATCGGATACGTGCGATCTGCTCTTCATCCAGCCCTGCCTCCTTGGCCTCGCGGCGCAGCTTGGCAACGCTCTCGCGCCCCGCCAAAATGATGTACTCCTGGCTCTGAATATCCGCGCGGTTCATGTCCGCCGCATACAGCTCGCAGTTGCTCCAACGCACCGTCCGAATGTCACCGCCAAAGGCATCCGCACCGGGGAGCGCGCTGTCCCAGTAGCAGTACAGCACGCCGTCGCCCGACAGCGCCGCATCCAGCAAAAGACGGTAGATCAGGCGATCCATGTGACAATTTTCCCAGCGATACGCCACGTGATGATTCAGCATGGCGATGCCCTCTCGCATACGCGCAGCAAGCACGTCATCCGCAAGCACCATCGAGGAATTATCCTCATAGCCGACCGAGACCTTGCCGCCCGCTACAGCACCGATCAGATAATCCGTCACGCGGCGCACCACGTTGAATACCGGCTTGGGGAGCGCACGCTCGGTGCGGCTGTCGCCCCATTGATCGCCACAGTAAAAGCGCTGATTGCGCCCGACCGTCTCGTAAAGACCAATGCGACGCTTGTATGCCTGCCCCGCCTCATATTGCTCCCAGGCTTTCGTTTTGTTCATTTGTTTTTCTCCTTTCATCCAGATTCAAAGAATCAATGCCGCGCCGTGACGTGAAGGCCGAACACGCGCACAGCCCCCTTGCAAGAGGTGCGAAAGCCAGCGCGTAAAAACCGAAATCTTCCCACGTTGACACGGCGGTGCAAGAGAGAAAGCCGGCCACCTTCTCCCTGCATGCAAACGGCCGTTTTCTTTCCGTCCGCCCGTTGCAAAAGAAGGGTCATCTCTCCCGACTCGCACTGCGCTAAAATGTCCGCACTGCTGACGTGCTTGGTAGCCGCCGGCTCTCCAAAATCCAGATACGAGCTGAGATATTCGACCTCGATAGGTCTCGTCTCGCCGCTTTCGTCCGTATCCACACCGACCTGCTCGTTCAAGCAGTACAGCGTGTTGCCGTGATAAAAGCCGACACGCCCCTCCAGACAGAACACGCGATCTGCCACAAACCCGTCAAAGCTGGTCCAGGTCTTGCTGTCCGCCTGCCAGACCAGAATACGGGCCGCTTCTCCCGGAAGATAGCACCACAGCTCATTGCGGATGGGATCCGCGTAAAGAGCGCCCTTTGTGGCAAAGCGCTCGTCAAGCAGCGACTCGATCGGTAACGATATGCTCGCGGCGTTGCACTCGTCTCGCTCATCCGTGCGGCTGTTCCAAGCCAATATGCGATTGCCGCACACACTCAAGGGTGTGTTGCCCAACGTGGCAACGCCATCCCGCGACGTACATCCTTGTGTGGAATTGACCGTGATCATACGCAAGGTGCCGTTTTCATATTCGCCACCGTCTGCCATCCAGGTCTCTCCTGCCGTGAAGATCAGCGATCGGTCGTAATGGTGACAAGCCCCCGTCACCTCGACGTTGCCCTTGCCGATCGAGTATCTGTCGTTTTCCGTCAGATAGATCATACAGCAACCGGGAAACACCTGACGGATCCGAAGGCGATCCTCCCACCGAGTGGCCCGGCTGATCCACACCTGCGCCTCGTCGGGAGCGTCATATAGCATGACTCTTTCCGACATAGGGTCGCCCACACTCGTCATACGCCGCGCACGGCATATGGTCTTCCTTTGGGAAATAAAGCTTGCCGGCATGGTGACAAAGACCTCCACCACCGTCCCCGCAGCTCGATGTCTCCCAAGGGAGATCAGCCCGTCCGATTGGGAATAGCTGATGCTTGTGATCTCTTCTCCGTTGATAAACAACCGATCACACGAGACCGGGTATAACGGCTGTGTGCTGACCGTGTTGCTCTCCTCCGTCAAACGGTATTGGATGCGCAAGCGCCTGGAGAGCAGATTCGGCGTCTCGTATATCTCCCGTTCCTCCGCCGCTTCGTAGCCCCAGTCCTTGCCATACAGAGGAATGTACGCCTCCGTTCTTGCCACGCCCGAGGGAGTCACGCTCCACAGCTCCTCCCCGTCCATCAAAACGAGAATGCCGCCATGATAGCAAAATTCCACTCTGCCCGACGAAGTGCCGATCTGTCCGATGGCCTGTGCGACATACGTCTCTTGCGCTCGCTCCAAAAAGTAAACCGTCTGACCGGCCACCAGATAGCTCTCCTGCGCGCCGCCGCGCTGAATGCAAGTCGCCCCTCTTATGACATTCGACAGTTGCAAAAGCGGCCTTGCCCCCTCGCGGCGCTGTAGCGAGCCATCCGGCAAAAGACGCAAATTGCGCAGCTCAAAGGCGCTCTCACGACACAGAGGACCCAAGCGGTCCAGCCCGCAAAAGCGATCGATCACAGCCTGCGTCGCCCCTTCGCCATTTTTTACATATTGCATTTTTTCTCTCCTTTCTTGCGCCTTCAATCCCATTCCCCCCGATGGGAAAAGCGGAACGGGGATGGTCCTTCGGCATCCTCCTGTCCGCCCCTTCCCGTGCGGCTCATCACCGCATACCGCAACGCCTCAGGGGCGTGCGTCACGGCATGGGGATGCGATGCCGCATCCTCGGGGGTGTGGGGATCGTACAGCAGCGACTGCATACAGGAAATCAATTCAGTACACTGCTTTGAAATTCGCAAACAGGGCTCTCCCTCTTTGCCATGGAGGTATTCGCGAAGCAGACGCCAGCCCGCTACCCGTCGGTCATCCGCCCGACGAAAGGGCGGTAGCGCCGCCGCGCGCATCATGACCGCAATACCGGAAAGTCCGCTGTCCTGACGCCGATTCCAAAGATCGGGAGACGCCACGACGTACTCTACCCGAAAAGACAAATCCGCGATAAAGCGGGAAAGCTGCTCGGCCGCCTCGCTCAGCGTCAGCTCGGAGCAGCAATATTCCCGCTCCACCCAAAGCCGACCCTCTCTGTCCTCACACACCAAAAGAAGCGCCAGTCGGTCAAATCCGTAGTCCATACCGACAAAGCAACACACCTCCTCGCCTCTGTCCCCACCGTCGGCAAACGTGTGCCTGTCCTCATCGAACTCGGAAAAGAATTGCCCCTCGAACACGTCCCACCGCCCTTCCAGCCAGGCGGCACGCAAACGCTCCGGGAGCGACTCGAGCGCCGCTACGTATTCGGGATCCGCCTCCATCAGAACACGATTATCCCACACCCGGGCAGAGATAAATCGGTAGTCCCCCGGGACTTCTCCCGACCGATAGTTGCGATCGATAAACAGACGCTTGACCCAGCCGTGCCCCACACCGCCGGGATTGCAGGTCAGGTACATGCGCCTTGGCATATCCCGCACACCGCGCAAGGCCGCCTTAAGGGCGCAGAATTGCGTCTCGGTCAACTGGGTCGCCTCATCAATGGCAATGATGTCATATTCCTGCCCCTGATAGCGCAGAGCATCTCGCTCACTGTCGCAGTAGCCGCAGTCAATGCGACTGCCGTTGTCCATCAAAAAGGCGTTCTCTCCCGCCGAAAAGCGCAGGATCTCGCCATACTCGCCCAAAAGCGGCGCGATGTGATTGGCCTTGAGCTCGGTCAGCGTGCGTCGCACCAGGAGGCATCGAATACCGGGATAGCAAAGACACAGCCCGATCAGCTTGCGCCGAAGCGCCCAGGATTTACCTCCGCCCCGCGCGCCGCCGTAAGCGGTATAGCGCGCCCTGGAAGCAAAAAATTCCGCCTGCCTCTCGTTAGGCACACCGCCAATGCGTACCACCTGCCTCATTTGCCGTCCTCCCCGATGTCGTGCTCAAACACGATGCTGACCTCCTTGTCTCCCGACTCACGCGGGAGCGGTCGAGGCACCTCGTACCCCAGTCGCCGTCGAAAGTAATTCATGGCGAGCAGGGCCGACTTGCCCGGAATTTTCTGCGCGTTCAGTGCGCCGTCCTCCAGCACGGCCAGCACCGCATCATACACCGCCGGGTATTTTTCACCCAGTCGTTGCAATTCGCCAAGACCGACGCCCATGACCCGTCCAAGCCCCGCCAGATTGGGAAATTGTGCCCGCTCCCCCTCTGCCGGTCCCTCCAGACAGTCATTGACGTATTTCTCGGCCTGCCCGATGATGTTGCCTGTCCGAAACATACCTTCAATACGGGCAAGATGCTTGCGCCCGCACTTGCGCTCCGTTTTGCTTTGCTCCGTCATTCCATCACAGTTCCCTCCTTTCTTTCCTGTACGCCGGCATCATACCACAAAGGCCTGTGCCAAACAGTGTCCTTTGGCGTCAGCGTGTGCCAAGCATAAAAAAAGAACACCACCCGACCGATATCGGCCGGATGGTGTTCCGTCTATTCTGTTGTTATGCCCAGCTCATGGTGGTAGGCTTGCTCTCCTCGATAATGACACCCTTCAGGAAATCGACCGCCTTACGCAGGCCCTCGTCGATGGTCATCAGGCTGTCCTCATGCTCGATGGACAGCACGCGGTCATAGCCGCAAAGACGCAGATTGGAGACCAGATCGCGCCAGTAGGTCTCGCCGTTACCGTAGCCAACCGTGCGGAAGACCCAGGAGCGGTGCAGCTCGTCGCCGTAGTGCTTGGTGTCCAGCACGCCGTTCTTGGCCGTGTTGTAGGCATCCACCTTGGTATCCTTGGCGTGCACGTGGTAAATAGCCCCTGCCAGCTCACGAATCGCCGCCACGGGGTCCATACCCTGCCAGATCAGGTGAGAGGGGTCGAAGTTCGCGCCGATCGCCGGTCCTACTGCCGCGCGCAGGCGAAGCAGTGTTTCGGGATTGTAAACGCAAAAGCCGGGATGCATCTCAAAGGCGATGTGAGGCACGTTGTGAGAAACGGCAAAGGCCGCTGCCTCCTTCCAGTACGGAATGACCTTTTCGTTCCACTGCCAGTCCAGGATCTCAAGGAAATCTCCCGGCCAGGGGCAGGTCACCCAGTTGGGATACTTGGCTCCCTCATGGTCACCGGGGCAGCCCGAGAAGGTGATGACGGTATCTACTCCCATCTTCTCAGCCAATAGAACGGCGTTACGGAAATCCTTGTCAAATTGTGCGGCAATCTCGGCATTGGGATGCAGAGCGTTGCCGTGCGCGGCCAGCGCGCAGACGGTGACGTCATACTTGTTCAGCGTTGCCATAAAGGCCTCGTACTTGGCCTCGTCTGACAACAACTCCTCCGGATTGCAGTGTGCCTTTCCGGGATAACCGCCCGCGCCCAGCTCCACGGTGTGGACACCAAGACCGGTGAGAATGGCCAGCGTTTCGTCCAGCGACTTATCGCCATAAAGATTGGCAAGAACACTCAATTTCATTATGTTACCTCCGGGGATCAGTTAAAGTAATAGATCTCGCCCGTCTTCGCCGAGGTGTAGATGCCCTCCAGAATGCGGGTGATGGTGTAAGCCTGCTCGGGGGTGACGCAGGGCTCCTTGTCGTTGATCACGGCGTCGATCCACTGACGCGCCTCACGAACCTCGGGGGCCTCGTTGCCGTTGCCGTCGTAGAAGGCAACACCGCCGGCAGCCAGCGAGGGCTTGAGCACGTATTGGCAACCGTTGCGAACGCCATTGATGCGAATGCCGTCCAGCATATCGGCACCGGCCTTGGTGCCGCAAATGGTGGTGATCGCCTCACGGGTGTCCAGCATGTTCAGCGCCCAGGAGGACTCCAGCATGATGGTCGCGCCGTTTTCCATGACGATCATACCAAACGCACTGTCCTCGACGGTAAACTTGGCAGGATCCCAGTCGCCCCACGCGTTACCCGTTTTGGTGTCGTTGTTGAGCTTGTGATAGGCCGTACCGATGCAGTACTTGGGCTTGTAGTTGTCCATCATCCACAGCGTCAGGTCAAGCGCGTGGGTGCCGATGTCGATCAGAGGACCGCCGCCCTGCTCGTACTCGTTGAGGAATACGCCCCAGGTGGGAACGGCTCTGCGACGAAGGGCTGTTGCCTTGGCATAATAGATCTCGCCAAACGTGCCGTCCATCGCCTCCTTCTTCATATACAGCGCATCGGGACGCTGACGGGACTGATAACCGACGGACAGCTTCTTGCCGGTGCGTGCCGCGGCATCCAGCATCTTCTTGGCCTCCTCGGAATTGATCGCCATGGGCTTCTCGCACATGACGTGCTTGCCGGCCTCCAGTGCGTCTACCGTAATAAAGCTGTGTGCACGGTTAGGGGTGCAGACGTGAACGACGTCGATGGTCTCATCCCGGAGCAGCTCCTTGTAGTCCTCATACACAGCCGCATCGGGCGTGCCGTATTGCTCCTTGGCCTTCTCGGCACGTTCTACGATAATATCGCAAAAAGCAACCATCTCGACGTTGTCAAGCTTTGCCAGCGAGGGCATATGCTTGCCGTTGGCAATACCGCCGCAGCCCACGATACCGATCCTTACTTTTTCATTCGCTCCAATTGCCATGTTTCCATCCTCCGGAATGTTAAAATTTCATTTGAGACATCTGCCTCATCACGTTATATCATACCGCAATTTTGCTTGAATTGCAAGGGATATGCCAAAAGTTCCCACTTCAAATCGGACATATGCACAAATGCCGTCGGTTGTTTTTGTGCAACTTTCCGTTGTTTGCCGCTCCCCTCCATCAAGCACAAAAAGGGGCACGAATATTCGTGCCCCCGCTTGGTATTTCATTGGCCGTATCGGGTATAAACGTAGCCCTCGATGTGCGTCTCGCCGTTGTTGATCTGATACTTCAGACGATACGTGCCGGACGCCAGCGCTTCCTCCTGCCCCGTCAGTGAAGTCCAGGTGTCCCCCTCGCCCTTCACCTCAACCATAGCCTCCTCCATGGCAAAGCCATAGGTATACGCCGCCTCGGAGAGCGCCACGTGCATCGCCGCATACGTCACCTGCTCGCTCTCAAACGTCACCGCGACCTCAACCTCACGAATGTACTCGTAGGACACCGCCAGCTGACCCTCACTGCCCTGACCCACCTTGATGGCCAGGTTGGCTTGCGTGCCCTCGTAGGGTGCAACCTCTGTGAACACCACGTCTGTGTATCCGCTCATGCGAATGCCGTCTGCCGTGGAAATGTAGGCCACCACCGTGTAATCGCCCGGCACCAGCACAGGGATCTCAAAGGTGGTCGTCTGGGTAACGGTAAAGGTGGAGCCACCGTCATAGCTTGCCGTTTGGGTCTCGCCCAGCGTCACGTGAGTGAGTCCCTGCGAGCCGGTGCCGACCAGCGCAAAATTGACCATATAGGGCTCGTTTTCAACCAACAGCGTCGTATCCTCGACCGTCAGTGCAAGCTCCGTTACCGAAACGAGCAGCCCCTCGTTTTTGACAACCGTAGCCTTCTGTGCTGTGATCGGTGCAAAATGAATGTTGAGCTCCATGATCTCCGTGTTGGAAAAATCGATCATCTCCGCATCCTTGATCGCGTCGTACGTTGCCTGCCATGCCGAATATTTGGCATCCAGATTTTCACAGCCTTTGGCAATATCCTCACCCGTGAGAATAGGGCTTTCATTCCATTGCTTGTACTTCACCAGCTGGTCCAGCTCTGCATAGGCCTGGGTAATGCCTGCCCGGACGTAATCCATGTCCCGCTTGCAGACCAGCCCCGTGAGAGCCAAAAACTCACGCAGCGTCTCCATACGCTTCTCGTAGGTGTCGGCAATGATTTCCATATCCATCGCGGACGTATAGCCGCAGGAGCCGTTTTCCTTATTGGAAAAGCTCACCAACGTGCGGCGAACCTCCACCCGACCGTCCAGATATCTGTCTCCATCCCTGAGCACCATACCATTGTTCAATACGACCTCTGCGCTCTTGAGACCGGAGGTCATATAGTAGCGCTGACCGTCCTGTTCGAGATAGTACAGCTCCTCGTCAAAGCCCTGCTCAGTTACGTTTATGATCTTATCAGGCTCAACCTCGATCCGAATCTCCTTGATACCGTCAAACGATTGAAGCGATAGCTCGACCATGCCTCTCTCTTCGGTCAAAATACCGGTCGCGCGCAAAATATCCGTTTTCCTGTCTGCACTGATGACCTGCAGCCCGCCAAGGCCGCGTCCATCCTCGTTCGGATTGTAAAAAGCATCATAGCAAATGTCATCCTTAAGCACGATAAGGGAAACGTTGTAATAAGGTGCCCGTCCCCCTACGTCCAAAACCTCCCAAAATCCCTTGGTGTTCTCGGCAATAAAGTTATGACCGGTATCGTTCGAGGAGCTTCGCATCGTATACTCATATTTCCGCCCCGGAATATAGGTCATGCGCATCTCTGCCGACGGGCTCGTCTGATAAACCTCATACACGTTGACGCCCTGCTCGTTTTTCGAGCGCTTGCAGATTCTCAGAAAGTCGTCCTGACGGTTGAACAGGATCTCGCAATTATCCTCAACGTGAAGATAATATTGATCGCCCCAAATATCCACCCACTTATCTACCACACGAACGTTCTTTTTGGTCCGATCGATCAGATCAGCCGCCATCTCGGCATTTGAAACTACATTGTTTGTGATGTTGCTGAAGTAGTCGTGCGAATTGGAATATTCCGCAAAATTGCTCCACTTATAGGTGTCGCCGTCAATCTCAAGCACACTGCCGTCGGAGCTCTTGGTGGATGATACGGTCTTCAGGCTGCCGCCTGCCGACTGCCCGAGGCCGAGCGGTGCTACGACCGGGTACCCATTGTTGCCAAGAGACAGCGGAACGACGGTCACACCGTTGCCTGCATACGTGACGTCGGCAAAATTCGCCTGCGCGATCGCCGCCAGATCACGAAAGATCTTGGCGCCATCTTCGAAAATATCGCCCTCGTTCTTGAGCAGTTGCGCGTCCAGTCGTTCTCCGGCCAGTAAAAGCTTGGCCGCCTCAGCGCCCTTGAGCCCCGGGCCGGGCGTATCCGGACCGGACGGTCCCGAACCGGACGGTCCCTTGCATCCGACCAAAAGCGTAAGCAGCATCAGAATCGCTACAATCAGCGAAATCCATTTTTTCATGTAAACACCCTCCTGTAAATATAGTATATATTACGTCTTCGATTCCAGGTACGTCAGCATATGGTCAATGACCCCCTGGGCAATGGTCTTAAAGTCAAATTGGGAAACGAAGCGAATAGCCTCCTCGATCTTTTCCTCGGGTACAAGATACACCCGGAAGGTCGTCTGCAAAAAGGTACGCACCTTCATGTCCATGGTGAAAAACATATCGCACGGCACCGTCATAAAGGAACGCATGATGCCCCCCGAGGCCAACTCAAGGCAGTAAAAATCCTTGGTTTCAAGGCCCGGCAGATGCTCGTGAAAAATATACTCCAGCTTGTGTGTGATCGTATCGTAAATGATGTGCGACGTCTCGGGGAGCGAATAGGACACGGCATACATTTCACGAATGTGCTCGTGACTCTCCGCCATGTACAGCTGCAGCGTCGTTTCAGCAGCATAAAAAAGAATTTTGTCCTCTGTCTTTCCCCGAAGTAGCTTTTCCGTGGCATTGAATTGCCCCTCCAGCACAAAGGCTACCAGCTCGGAAAGGATTCCTTCCTTACTTCCAAAGATATTGATCAGCGAGCTGTATGAAATATTTCCCTCTGCGGCAATGTCACGAAGTGTCGTTTTGTGATACCCTTGGGCCAAAAATTTCTCTGCCACCAGATGCAGTATTTTCGATTTGTTTGCTTCATAATTTTTGCCTCGTCCTACCCTTGCCATTTCAAATCTCCTTCATAAATTGTATCCTGATACAATTTTAGCACAACATCAAATATATGTCAATAGGAACGGTATAATTTTCCCAAACATTTTTCGAAGGCGTCGGATAATTTTACGATCGCCCTTGCCTTTTGTCCCACTTTGTGCTACAATAGAAAAAACTTGAATATTCCTACTGAATATAAAGGAGTTATCATGGACACAAGCAAGCAGATCGCCTATCGCACCGAGCATGATTCCATGGGCGACGTCCTCGTCCCGGGCGACCGCCTTTGGGGCGCACAAACGCAAAGAAGCCTTGAGAACTTTCCCATTGGAGAAGAAAAAATGCCCCGCGAGATCATTCGCGCCTTTGGATATCTGAAGAAAGCCGCCGCGCGCGCCAATGCGGCACTGCGCCCTGACAAGATGACGGCCCAGAAATGCGCCATCATCGGAAAAGCCTGCGATGAGATCATCGAGGGTTGTCTGGACGGGCATTTTCCCCTCGTCGTCTGGCAAACGGGCAGCGGCACACAAAGCAATATGAACGTCAACGAGGTCATTGCCAATCGCGGCAACCAGAGCCTGGGAGCCCCCCTGCTCCACCCCAACGACGACGTCAATATGTCTCAGTCCTCCAACGACACCTTCCCCACCGCCATGCATATCGCGGCCATTCTGTCCGTCGAGCAGACCCTGCTCCCCGCCGCCGAGGACCTGTGCGCCACGCTCCGTCGTTTGGAAGAAGAAAACGCCGACGTCATCAAGTGCGGCCGTACCCACCTGCAGGATGCCACCCCCATCCGCTTCTCGCAGGAGATCTCGGGCTGGCGTGCCTCCATTGAAAAGAATATTACCATGATATGCGACGCGTTGGAGCATCTGCGCCCCCTGGCACTGGGCGGCACCGCCGTCGGCACGGGTCTCAACGCCCCCTGCGGCTTTGACACCGCCGTTGCCAAGGAGATCTCCGACCTGTGCGGCACCCCCTTCACGACCGCAGACAACAAATTCCATGCCCTCTCCTCCAAGGGAGAGCTTGTAACGGCTCACGGCACCCTCAAGGCCCTGGCCGCCGACCTGATGAAAATAGCCAACGACGTCCGTTGGCTGGCATCCGGCCCCCGCCTGGGTCTTGGCGAGATCACCATTCCCGAAAACGAGCCGGGCTCGTCCATCATGCCGGGCAAGGTCAACCCCACCCAGTGCGAAGCCATCACCATGATCGCCCTGCAGGTCATGGGCAACGACGCGACCATCGGCATGGCCGCCTCACAGGGCAACTTCGAGCTCAACGTGTTCATGCCCGTCATCGCCTATAATTTCCTGCAGTCCGTCCGCCTGCTGTCTGACGGTATGCGCTCCTTCAACGATCGCTGTGTCAGCGGCATTAAGGCCAACCGCGACAAAATGAGCGACAATCTGAACCGCTCGCTCATGCTCGTCACTTGCCTGAACCCCCACATCGGCTACGAAAACGCCGCCCGTGTTGCCAAAAAGGCCTACGCCGAGGGCATCTCGCTCAAGGACGCCTGCATCGCACTCGGGTATCTTGACGCCGAGCAGTTCGACAAAGTATTCCGCCCCGAAGAAATGGTATAAATTCAACTAAGAGGTACTCCCATGGACATCCGCCAAGAATCTCTCCAAAAACACTACGACTGGAAGGGCAAGATCGAAGTCATCTCCCGCGCTCCCATCGAGAACCGCCACGATCTTTCACTTGCCTATACTCCCGGCGTGGCCGAGCCCTGCCTGGAAATACAAAAAAATCCCGACAAATCCTTTGAGCTGACCCGCCGCTCCAATCTGGTAGCCGTCGTCACCGACGGCACGGCTGTGCTGGGTCTGGGCGACATCGGCCCCGAGGCCGGCATGCCCGTCATGGAGGGCAAGTGCGCCCTCTTTAAGACCTTTGCCGACGTGGACGCCTTCCCCTTGTGCATCCGCTCCAAGGACGTCGACGAGATCGTCCGCACCGTCTATCTGCTCTCGGGCAGCTTCGGCGGCATCAATCTCGAAGACATTTCCGCTCCCCGCTGCTTTGAGATCGAGCAAAAGCTCAAGGACATCTGCGACATTCCCGTCTTTCACGACGACCAGCACGGCACCGCCATCGTCGTCGCCGCCGCCCTGCTCAACGCCCTGAAGGTCGTCGGCAAGAATATAGCTGACGTGCGCGTCGTCATCAACGGCGCAGGCTCTGCCGGCATCGCCATCGGTCGTCACCTCCTCAATATGGGCGTTCAAAACCTCACGATGGTCGACCGCTTTGGCATCCTCTGCGATGGTCAGGAAGGACTCAACCCCGCCCACGAGTCTATGGCCAAGATCACCAACCGCGACCACCTGACGGGCACGCTTGCCGACGCCATGAAGGGTGCTGACGTATTCATCGGTGTCTCGGCTCCCGGCGTCGTGTCCGAGGATATGGTTCGCTCCATGGCCCAGGACGCCATCGTCTTCCCGATGGCCAACCCCACCCCCGAGATCATGCCCGACAAGGCGCTTGCCGCCGGCGCCCGTATCGTGGGCACCGGACGCTCCGACTTTCCCAACCAGATCAATAACGTCCTCGCCTTCCCCGGTATCTTCCGAGGGGCCTTGGACTGCCGCGCAAGGTGCATCAACGAGCAGATGAAGGTCGCCACCTCTTATGCGCTGGCCGCCCTCATTCCCGAGAGCGAACTGAATGAGCAGAATATCATACCCACAGCCCTTGACACGAGAGTTGCCCCCGCCGTTGCCGCCGCCGTGATCAAGGCCGCGCACGAAACAGGGGTAGCAAGGATATAAAACAAAAAAGACAGTGAATTTTACCACTCACTGTCTTTTTTTATTATACCACCGCCTGTTCCAACGCGCCCGGCTTCTCGGCGACCTGAGACAAGTTCATCGACAGCTTCTCAAGCGTCGCGTAAAAGTGGGCCAGCTCTTCCTCGCCAATGCCGGCATCTGCCGCGCTTTGCGCCGCCATGGCATATGCCGTGATGGTTTTGGCCAGGTTCATTCCTTGCTCGGTCAGGCGAATGCGGGAGTTATAATTCTTTCGCTTTCCTCCCCCACCGCCGGCAACCTCAACGTAGCCTCGCTCGCGCAGCTCCTCAACCTCGCGGGAAATGAGGGATCGGTCGATCTTGCTCTTGGCCGCCAGCGTCGCCGCCGTCAATCCGGTCGGATGAGCCATCAGCTCGTACAACCAAAACACGTGTACGCTCTTGACACCCAGCGTAGGTGCGATGGACAGCTTGATCTTGTTGACACTCTTGTGAATGCTCTCGATCAACTGCACAAATTGATTAAAGCGCTCTGATTCCATAGTTACCCTTACCCTTGTGGATTACTTAATGGTGCGATCGAGTTCAAATCTCTTGATCTTACGCAAGGTGTTCTTGGGGAATTCCTCTTTTCTCACCTTGAGCAGACCAACCTTCTTGTACGGCGTGGCTGTACGGTTGTACGCATCGATCTTTTCCTTCAGATATGCCGCCACGTCCTCGATACCATTGGCCTGGATATAGTCGTTATCGGGGTAGACCTCGGCAACGATGGTGTTATACGCACTGCCGCGCTGGCTCTGTCCCTCGTAGACGACGATCTCCAGAATACCGCCCGTGGCACACAGCTCGGTCTCGATCTCCTCGGGATACACGTTCTTACCGTTGGAAAGAATGATCAGATTCTTGAGTCGGCCGGTCAGTGTCAGAATGTCCCCGTCCAGTCTGCCGTAGTCGCCCGTGCGGAAGTAGCCGTTCTCATCGAAGGCCGCCACCGTTGCTTCTTCATCCTTGTAATAGCCCATCATGACGTTGGGGCCCTTGACGCGGATCTCGCCCTCGCCGTCCTCGTTTGGATCGGCAATGATCAGATCGACACAGCGCAATACGCGACCGACACTGCCGGGCACGCGCTCGCGGTTACGATTGACAGAAAGAAGCGGTGCACACTCGGTAATGCCGTAACCGTTGAGAATGGTAATGCCCCAGCTTTCGTAGGCGTGAGAGATCTCGCTGTTCATGGGCGCACCGCCGCAGATGACCAGCTTGAGCTTGCCGCCAAAGACGGACAGGATCGAATTGAACAGCTTGCCGCGCAGGTCGAGCTTGACGTGACGCAGGCCGTTACTTACCTTCATCATGTAGGACAGAATGGTCTCCTTGCCCGTCTCCTTGACGTTGGCACAGATCTTGCGATAGAAGGTCTCCAGATACAGGGGGACCAGGATCAGGTGCTCGGGCTGCTCTGCCTTGAGCTCCTTTTGAATATATCGCAGACCGGAAGACAGGTATACCTCAGTACCCACCAGCATATGTCCGATCAGGTTGACCGTCGAGCCAAAGGTGTGATGCGGAGGCAGGACCGCCATGGTCTTCTTGCTGACGGAAATGTATTCCATACCGCCCGCAATATCGGTCATAATGGCCTTTTGAGACAGCATAACGCCCTTTCCCTTGCCCGTCGTGCCCGAGGTGAACACAATCTCGGCACAAACCTCAGGGTCGATCTCGGGAAATTCGGGACGCTGCTGCATTGCCGCTCCCTTGGCCTCCAGCGCGGCAACGGAATCCTCACCCTCGCCGCCAATGACAAAGCGACCGAGAATGTGGCACTCCTCGTTCTGGCAGATCATGTCCACCTTGTCCTTGAGATCCTCATCTGCAAAAACAAATTCACAATCGGCAAAGGCAGCCGTGGTCGAAAGCTCACTCCCCGTCCAATCACGGTCAAGCGGAACGACAACGGCGCCAATGGACAAGAGCGCATAGTACACCTTGATCCAGGGATAGGTCAGCTTGCCGATGATGGCGCAATGCTTGCCGTGACAGCCCAGCTCAACCAAAGCGGCGGCCAGGTCGTCAACCTCACCAAGCAACGTGCGGAAGGATACTCTTACCGCCTCGCTGTCCTTGGGAGAAACGCGATACGAGTAAGCAATGTCATCGCCGTAAACTGCGGCAGAATTGTTGAGCATCTCTCTGACGTCACGGTATTCAAAGGTCGGATTCAATGCATAAGGCTTCATATTTTACCTCACCAAAATTTTTATTGATACCAAAATTTCATGCAATATATTGCCTACCTTCAAGTGCGCAGGCAAATTTATTATACCACATGAATGTTGATATGTCAACATATTTTTCGGAATTTCCATCCTGCAAAGGAGTTTTTTACCCTTTTTCGGCACAAATCACTCTTGACAAACCCCCAAAACAGCATTATACTGGTACTATTCTACGATAAGGAGCATCCACATATGTCCCCTCCTATTTTTCTTTTGATCGCCATGATCATCATCAGCATCATCGCCCTTGCCCTTTACGGCATCGACAAGGCCAAAGCAAAAAAGCATCTGTGGCGCATTCCCGAGAGCGTGCTTCTCGGCGTCGGCTTTTTTGGCGGTGCCATCGGCGCTCTTGCCGCCATGCACCTGTTCCGCCACAAGACCAACCACTGGTATTTCTGGGTCGTCAACGTCCTGGGTCTGGCCGTCCAGGTTGCGTTGGTCATCTTTCTTTCCTTTGATTGATCTAAAAAATGCTACTCAGAGCCACCCGTTCCGGGCGGCTCATTTCTTGTATCGCGCACAAAAGCTGGATACGCGCCCCCACGTATTCGTTCGTTGCCTCCTGACCCAGGGCCGCATATGGCACAAGCGTCATCATCGGATCGTTGACCGCTCGCCAGACGACCTGATTGACACAGAGGCGCATCCATCCCCGCCAACGAACCCAAAACGCTTGCAATGAGACCAGTTGCTCTACCGCCTCGGGACTCGGCTCGTCGGGCAGCTTTTCCAATTCCGCCTGCATATGTCCGCACACGTAGCGGTTCATCGCCATGCTCCCCCCGATCACCAAAAGCATGAGAACAAACAAAACGACAGATATATAAAACGCCCGCATCTCACTCCTCCTTTTTCAGTACTGACACCTTGCCCGCATCGTTACATAGCAGATACAGCACCTCGCTCTGTCGTAGGTGCTTTTTTTGGAGCAAGGCAGACAGCCAGGCCTCGTCACGCCCCAGCAATTTCAGGTTATATTCATTGATCTCCCCATCGCTGATGATCAGATGCATCATGCCCTCGCGCCGGGGCGTCCTCGACAGATCCGACAGCGTCACAGGACGGTGCTCCTCCTTGAGGATGAGCGACATCTGCCCGTTCTTCTCCAGAATGGCGTATGCCACCTCATTGGGATCCCCCACCCCCTGCTGACGAAGCGAGGCGATCAGCTCCTCGATGGAAAGGCGGTTGCGAAGCAGCTCCCGCTGATCCAGGTGCCCGTCGCAGATGAGCATGCTGGGCGGCGCCTCGATCTTTTTCCGAACTTTCGGAAAGCGGGACAGAAGCACCGCCATGCATACCTCAGTCGTCAGTAACGTGACAATGGGGATAACGGCGTATAATACCGGCACCTCAGGGTTTTCGATGGGCAACGTGGCGATCTCGGAGAGCAATAGCGTGGTGATCAATTCCGATACCTCCAGCTCTCCGATCTGCCGCTTGCCCATCAGCCGCATCGCTCCCGTGACCATCAGATAAATGAGTATGGTGCGAATAAAGACTGTGATCACGGGCGTGCCTCCTTTTGGATAACCTTTTCTGTATAAAATCCCCGTTTCGTCACGTTTGTATGCAAGAACGAGCGCTTCCTCTTTTTCTCACATCAATGATCAAGCAACAAAGACCGTTTCTCCCTCCTCGTTGCGATACCATCCGATGTATTGCTGACTGCCCAAATCGTCACAGCCGACGAGAAAGATGGAACAACCTTGCGATCCGTCCGTAGCGTATTGCAGTATAATACAGCGATAATATCGAACGATGGCATAGCTGCTCTCTCCCGTTGACGACGTCGTAGCCAAAGTCGCATAAATGTTTTTTCCGGCTTTGGCCGCTTCAATGATGTCCTCCCAAGGCGTACGCAGAATTGGAAAACCGCCTGTGGGAGAGTAAGAGCAGTCCAACAAAAAATCACTCTTGGGCAGGTATTCCTGCGGAATTTTATGGTTTACCGTCTTCTTGCCCGCCACACGAAGCGTGTGTTCATTTTCGTCCATACATTGAACGGCATACACGCCCATATCGGTAAGGTGAGATACCGCACACGGCTCGCCGGTATTTGCGCCACCTACAAGCATTTCATTTCCTATGCTGATGTAATTGATTCCTTGCATTGCGCCGGATCTTGCAACACAGACATATTCTACTCCATCGAAAACGACGGTGTACGTCTTGCCCGCTTCGAGTTCAAACGCGGGCAAAGAGAATATGTACATTCCGAACGCAGAATTGTAAGATGCGGTAAATGTAGTTTCGGGCACAATGTCCGCCTCCACCACCTCTGTATAGCATATCTTCTCTTGATAATCAGCACTCTCCCACGCTGTCGGCTTTCCGTTCTCGTCTACCTCCTTGACAACGATCGTCTGCCCCGGCTGGGCAGTTACGTCAATCGAGCCCCCAATGTCATCCGGCAGATACTCCGGGGGGAGCTTATTGTAGGTATACTCCTTATGCGTCTCGACCATCACCGTTACCGTCGTCGCGGCACTCGTCTCTTTTGTGACCATGTTGATGGTCTCACCGTAACCCGAGAAACAGAAGGGCGCATCCGTCGGAACAAGCGTTCCACTCGCTCCCGCGAGAAGATCGCGGTTGCCCAAAAACAGCTCGCTGTCCTGTTCAAATGCCACGCAAGGATATACGACGCCGTTCCAATGAACGTCATACGTGATGCCGAGCAACACGCGAAGCCCCGAATAAGGCAGCAGCTTTTGCTTGGAGGTAAAGGCCAGCTCACGCTCCGACCACACCTCGTCACCTCCGCTCACGGTCTCTTTCGTCGCCAGCCATTCGGCGTCGATGTATTTGGGATCGATCTTGTTTTGCTCCGAAAACTCGGGCATCGCCGTGGCCTTGACCCCCAACGATAGCCACGTCTGTTTCTGATCGTACGAGCACTCCCACTCGCCGCTCTCCTCGTTGATGCGCAACAGCGGCGTAATACCGTCCTCGCCGTCACGACCGTCAAACGCACCGCTTTCCTTTGCCTGCGCCAGCGCCTCGTCGATGGCCGGCTGCAACGCATGGCACCCCAGCGCATCGATATTGACTCTCGCCCTTTCCTTTTGCGCGTCGGTGAGTTCTTGCGCCTCATCGCACAGCACAGCTCCGGTCTTTTTGGCGTATTGCTCCAAAGCCTCGGCGATGGCACGGCTCGTTACCAGATTGTCACTCTCCTCACTCAGGGCATCCTCCACCGTTTTGTGTGCGATCGGAACCTCCACCGCCTGCCACTGTCCGTCCACGACCTCCAGTAGCTTGCCCTCGTCCTCGGCCGACACGCACGGCAGATCCTGCTCCTCACGCTCGGCATTCTCCAGTGCCGCAATGCGGGCATCCAGCTGCTCCGCCTCACTTGCGGGAAGCTGCTCAAATGCCTCCCCCTCCAAGGCACCGCTCTGCTCGACCGTGAAGGTGCATGCGTTGGTGGTGATGCGCTCGATCACCTGACCGTCCACCGTCTCGTTGCCGTGAAGCCACACCGACCACTCACCGGCCGACAAATTGAGATGATCCTCTTTTCTTGTGGCATCATCCGTCAGCTTGATGGCATAGAGCTGATCTCCCTTTTGCAGATGCACCCACTTGTGAAGTCCCGTCCAGTCGTCGCCGAAAAATGAGAATCGCGCCACCAAATAATCCAGCGTGTCCGACACGATATGCGCCCCGGCCAGCTTGAGCGTCTGTCCCTGCACAAAACCCTTGATCATGCCGCCACCTCCCATGTCTCTCCTCTTTTCTTCATACTTGTCTTCATATGTTCTCCTTTCTTTTTGACCATTTCGCCACAGCCCCAAGACAGCGCGGGCTACTCCCCTGGCACACTGTAACGATCTTATTGTACAAAGACAAGCATATCTTGACAGTGCCAAAATCGTATTTTCTTTCATTTCGGCACTCTCAACAAAGGATCCGCCGTTAACGTCAAAAGCAAATTGGCTACATCGCTACACGAAAGAATAGAAAAAAGGACACCCGAGGTGTCCTTTTTCTGTATCTTTATCATCTCACCAAAGTGTCGGAATACCGTCTACCCAGTGCCAAAAACGACCCGAACCTTGCGGCTGCGTTTCGGAATAGAAGGCAACGAGCGAAGCGAGTCTTTCACTTTGCCCGCCCGTCACTCGCGCCCAATCCTCAGCCGAACCCATATAGTACAGACAAGTGACCGAATCTCCTTCCCGAAACATCAAATCACTGAGCGATCGGATGCTCTTGGGAAGAATCAAAAAGTTCAAATTCGTTCCCGCAAATGCATAGTCTCCAATGCTCTCTACACCGTCAGAGAAGGTGACCTCCCGAAGCTTTTGGCAATTAGAAAATACTTGTTCTCCAAGCGTTTTGAGTTGCTTGGGCATAACAATACGCTCCAAGGAAAAACAGCACCAAAACGCATAGCTCCCAATATTCGTGATGCCATCAGCCAGTGTCACGTGCACAAGAGCATCACAAGCGGCAAACGCATATTCACCCACCTGCTCCACGCCGTCGGGCAAAACGATCTCCTGCAGAGCGTCGCAGGAATAAAAGGCCTTCTGACCGATCTCCTTGAGCTGCGTGGGCAACGTAATTGACGATAGCGCATAGCAAGAATCAAACGTACTGTTTTCAACTCGCGTTAAACCATCCGGTAAGCGAACGCGTTCCAGTGCGTAGCATTCCTTAAATACCGCCTCTCCAAGGGATACGACCGAAGCGGGAACCGTGATTTCCCTCAAAGCCTCGCAATTGGAGAACGCTCGCTCTCCGATATAAACCAAAGCATTGGGAAAATCAATGGTTCGAAGTGAACCGCACCACTGGAAGGTACCTTTTTCAATTCTTTTCACATCATCCGGCAAAGCGATGCTCTCCAGGGCAGAACATCCCAGAAAAGCTTCCTCTCCTATGCGCGTTACACTTGCCGGGATGGAAACAGCCTTTAATTGCCCATTTCCCTGGAAGGCGCGCGCTTCGATCACTTCCGTATCGTCACGCAGAACGGCATGCTCAACGTCAGCATCGCATCCGACCACGCGGCGATCCAAATAATGAATCCCGTTCTCCACACGCATCATACCGTCAGTGCCGAAAAATGCATTTTCGGAAATATATGTGATCCCAACGGGAATACGGATAGAAGTCAGTGCGGGACACGTGGCAAAGGTCTCTGTCTCAATTCGCGTCATACTCTCCGAAAGTGTAACCTGGGCGAGTGAGGAACAATTCAAAAAAGCGCCCTCTCCCAACGTGGTCACGCTATCGGGAATGCGTACGGACGTAAGAGCAGAACAGTCGGCAAACGCCTCCTTTCCAATCCGCTGGAGTCCTGTGGGGAGCGCGATCGTCCCCAACGATGAGCAGTTGTAAAATGCTCTGTTACCAATATCAGTCACCGTTGACCTGAAGGTAACAGTTTTGAGTGACGTGCAGCCCCAAAATGCCTGGTCGCCGATCGATGTCAACATAAACGGCAACGTCACCGACGTAATATTTCCGCGATTACGGAACGCTTCCTCCAAAATGCCCACAACAATGCAACCGTCATACAGATCGGGAATCACCACCTCCGAATCCGTGCAGCTTCCCATGCTCATAACAGCACAAACGTACCTACCATCATCCTCGCGCCAGGGAAAATACTCCAATCCATGCGAATAAGGACCGGGATGATTGCCGGGATCATCCTGATCAGACGTGTCTTCCTTGTCCGAAGGTTCGGTATTGGAGGAACCCCCGGAAGGCTTGCTCGGCTGATCCTCATCCTTGCCCTCTTCCTTACCTTCGTCCTTGCCTTCACCCTCATCCGCGTCCCCGGCCTCCGTCCCGTCCTCGGGTGTCGTGTCCGGCTCATCCGCAGGCGGCGTTTCGCTGTTTTGCGGCATACATGAAATCAAAGACAATACAAGCAGTGCACACAGCACCATCGCAAGCAGTTTTTTCATCCTCGTCCTCCTTCTTTTTGATAAGGAATGTATCTTATACCTAAGGACTTTTTTATTTCGCGCCGACCTTTTCGTTGTAATCCGCGCAAATGAGGTTCATGGCGCGGCACAGCTTGTGGAAATACACAAACGGCCCAACGAGGAAAAACGATCCGACAAAATACCAGATCCAAAAATCGCTTGTACTAAATTCATACTCAATATTGCGCTGTGCCAACGCTTCTTCAATACGTTCTGCAATATGATAATTCCAAATAATCAACACGATGGAAAACGTAAAAAGCGAAATGACATATGCAAAAAGGTAGTTCATCGTCTTGGAGCGGTCAGGCTTGGGCGCCGCCTTATCCAGATCAAACGAAAGCGGCATAAAGAAAGCAATGCTATAAATACCGAGCGTCAGAATCGTCAATATCATCAGCTTCCACATATTTCTGTTCGTCTTCAGCTTCGCCGGTGCGTACTCCTGGATCGGTTCGCCGTACTTGTCATATTGTGCCATGGTATTCTCCTTTGTGGTAATATGGTATTTTCATTATACTGGAAAATCAGCGGAAAGTCAAGAAATTTTCAAGCATCTCCACTGCCCACAAATATTATAACCTGGTTTAGGTTAAATGTCAATACCCTGAAACAGATTAAAATATAATAAGAGCAGAGAACGCTATCTGTTTGGGAGGCTATATGAAATACAATCGGATCCGCGACCTAAGAGAAGACAAAGACCTGAATCAAACACAAATTGCCAAAATGCTTGGAATGTCACAAACGGGATATTCCAAATACGAGACGGGCGAGAACGACATTCCCACCGCCGTCCTCATCCAATTAGCAAAATTTTATAATACCAGCATCGATTATCTGCTGGGCGAAACGGACGACCCGAGGAGGTATCGGAATTAAACAAAAAACGCATCTGCTGTGCAGGTGCGTTTTTTGTTTAAGCGTAAATGGCGTTCTCAATCCGCAGGCTTTGTTATGCTCCAGCTTGTCACAAAATCCGGATTTAGAATTTGTTTTCCATTGGATTTTAGCGTATATATTCCCTTGGGCGCTTTTTTGAACGATTTGATATCAGGCGGCAATGTCTTTACACTTCCCTCGCTCGTTTTTATGGAGATAACGTGATCAATGGAAATAATCTCTCCAAAATACTGGTATCTTTCTTCCAACTCACCGCTACTCGAATAAACGGAAATACCCACCAAAGCAGTTTTTCCTATATATTTCCTGTAAAGTAGCCGCTTGAACATACCGTATCCTCCTCGCCGTTTTGTTGGCTTTATTATAGCACAAATCCCTTCGTTTTCCAAGCGAAATATTCGCCTTGCGGCGAATGTGAAATAATTTCCCTCTCGGAAATTGTGAAATATCTCACGTCGCCTTCGGCTCTGTTCGATGTGAAATGAAATTTGCCCACATTCGCGAAGCGAATATTTCACACGCCGCAGGCGTATTTCACATTTCGCAGAAATATTTCACTTGCCCGCAAGGGCAAATTTCGTTGAAAAAAGCGTATTGCTTTCGCAATACGCTTTTTTCTGGTGGAGACAACTAGATTCGAACTAGTGACCCCTTGCATGTCAAGCAAGTACTCTAACCAACTGAGCTATGCCTCCGAGCGGTTTTTCAACCGACGGGCACTATTATAACACAGTTGTTTTCAAAATGCAAGCCTTTTTTTGAAATTTCTCAAATTTTTTTATTTCTTTCCGTTTTTGCTCATTCTCGCCTTGATCGTCCACACACCTCGTTCCATCAACAACAGCAACATGGCGGCCAGCAAGTCATAAACAAAGTAGTTTCCTATGCGGGTATACAGCGTCGTATCGCCCCGCAGTTCTACCTCAGCCATCAGAATGCCCTCCTCCAGGGCCGGAATGCGATCGAGCTCTCGCCCGGTTGCCGTGATCACAGACGACACACCCGTGTTGGCCGCACGAACAATGTACCGCCCCGTTTCAATGGCACGCAATCTCGCCTGTGCGTTGTGCATATGCACCGCGGCACTGTCAAAGAACCAGGAATCGTTGGTCGAGATGCAAAGCAGCTCCGCGCCCTCTCTTGCACTGTCGTAGGCCAACTGCTCGTAGATGGAATCAAAGCAGATCAACGAGCCAAACCGCCCGTACACCGTGTCAAATACGGATGCCTCATCTCCCGGCGTCGTATCTCCCGACAGCTGTGAAATTTGGAGCAACGGCGGGCATATGATCTCGATCAGCCACCGCAACGGCACGTATTCTCCAAAGGGAACAAGGTGCCGCTTGGCATAGATCTGCTCCCACAGCGTTCCCTTTTCGTCGATGACGCACATCGCGTTGTATTCCGCGCCGTCCTCGCCGTCGGCAAACACGCCAAGCAAAAGGACCACCTCGTGTTCCCTTGCCAGATCGCCAAGCGCGGTCACGTACGCAGGATAGTCCGCCAGCGTGATCGGAACTGCCGTCTCGGGCCAGACAATCACGTCCGCTCCCCTCTCTGCCGCCTGCTCGGTCAGGGCAAAATAAATATCATAGCATTCGCTCGAGCCGGTGTTCCACTTATCGGCCGACCCGATATTGCCTTGAATGGCCGCAACCGTGATCGTCCCCTCGCCCGGGCGAGAGGAATCCGTCAGCAAAAGACCTGCGCTGGCGGCAACGTGAAGAGCAAATGCACCCACGCCAACCAAAGCGCACAGCCGCCGTGCATTGGCGTGCAACAGCGCATAAGCCACGCAACCGCTCACCAAAACGATCACGAAGGTAATGGCGTACGAGCCAAACCACCGCGCCGTTTGGAGCATAATGGGCATATCAGCCTGTCCCAGAGCAAGACGCCCCCAGGGAACGCCCGTCCAGGTCAAGGTCTGGCACCACTCTCTCACACACCACAAGGAGGCCATGACGATCACCTGCAAGAAGGCAAAGCGTCGCACGACACGTCCCCGCGAAACGATGGCAAGCAGCACCGGAACCAGCGCGCCAAACAGCGTCTGAAGCAGGGCCAATCCCAGCGTAGCAAACAGTACAATGGCCAGAGCCGCAATGGGCGTCACACCCGTAAATTCCAACGGATACATATAAAAGAACCAATGGAACAGCACCAGTGAAAACGCATAGTTAAACACAAAGCCGTAGCCGTACATTTTTCGCAAGGACACGCGCTCATCACGAGCCAACGAGAAAAATATCATCAAAGCGGGCACAAGGGCGATCCACTCGACAAGTCCCCAGGCAAACGACACGCAAAGGCCGAGTACAATGCCGCTGATCGCCAACACGACGCACATGCCCACGGGGCTTCGCAGCCAAGCGCGCGCGCCTGTTTTTTGTATGATCTGATTCATCTCCGACCTCCCTTTTGGTGTCCACCGGACGTCTTGTGTCCCTTGCCCGGTGCTGTTGATTTTACCTGCCCACCCTGTCCGTGTGTACGGGGAGTATTATGGGCCGTCCGGGGCTTTTGGGGCACAGGCATTTCATTCGAGACAGGACGGTTGAAAAAGTCATCGTAGAACCAAACGGCATCGTCGGGGAGTGCGACCTCGCGACCGCGCAAATATCCCAAAGCGCCGCTGTCGTCAGTGAAATGGAAGATCAGCTTACGGGCGTACAGCGCTTGGAACTTGTAGCCCAGGCGGGCGTCGTCGCGGTTGATGCCGTACTTACCGTCGCCCAGGAGCGGATGCCCGATGTGCGCAAGATGGGCGCGGATCTGATGGGTGCGCCCCGTCACCAGCTCGACTTCCAGAAGCGAATTGCCGCCCCGTTGCGCGAGTACGCGATACTTGGTAACGATCTCCTTACTTCCGTGCAGGGGCGTATCGGTCACCTCAACCTGATTATGCAAACTGTCCTTGCGCAGATACGCTCTTAAGGTATCCTGCTTTTTGGGCATCTGCCCGTGAACGATGCAATAGTAAAATTTACGCACCTCGTCGTCGCGGATCTTTTGGTTCATCACGCGAAGCGCCTCGGCGTTTTTTGCGGCAATGACGATGCCGCCCGTGTTGCGGTCGATGCGATTGCACAAGGCGGGCGAGAAGGACTGCTCCGCCTCGGGATCGTATTCCCCTTTTTGGGCAAGATACGCCTTGATGTGCATGATCAGCGTATTATCCTTCGCACCGTCGTCCTCGTGAACAAGCACGCCGGGGCGCTTGTGAACGAGCAGGATATTGTCGTCCTCGTATACCGCCTCGATCTTGGGACGAATACGGGAAAGCGCGCTCGTGTCCTGCTCGGGGGAGGCAAAAAACTCCTCGCGGATGAACAGCTGGATCTCGTCGCCCTCGCACAGCATGACTGACGGCTCGGTACGGGCGCGGTTACGCTTGATCTTTTTGGTGCGAATGTATTTATACATCATTGACATGGGAAGTCCCTGCACCGCCTTGGAAAGAAATTTATCCAGACGCTGTCCCGCATCGTTTTGATTGACCTTGAGAATACGCACAGTCGGTCATCCTCCCTTCTCTGAAAAGAGGGGCAGCGTACTGTCTGCCCCGTTGACAATCTTATTTCGTGCCGAAGATACGGTCGCCCGCATCACCAAGGCCCGGTAAAATGTAGGCGTTTTCGTTGAGGCATTCGTCCAATGCCGCTACGTAGATATCCACGTCGTCGTGCTCATTCTGCACCCGCTTGACGCCCTCGGGCGCCGCCACAAGGTTCATCAAACGAATGTTGTTACAGCCGTATTTGTTTTTGAGCAGCGTGATAGCATCCGCCGCCGAGCCACCCGTTGCCAGCATAGGGTCAACCACAATGACCAGACGGTCCGCAATGTCGGGCGGCATTTTGCAGTAGTACTCCACCGGCTCGTGCGTGACCTCGTCGCGGTACATGCCGATGTGTCCCACCTTGGCCACGGGAACCAGGCGCAACAGCCCGTCCACCATGCCAAGTCCTGCTCTTAAGATCGGAACGATAGCCAGTTTTTTACCCGACACCCGCTTGGCCGTCATAGCAACCAACGGCGTTTCGATCTTAACGTCCTCCAGGGGAAGATCGCGTGTGATCTCGTAGCCCATGAGCATGGCGATCTCATCAAGCAGCTCTCGGAAATCCTTCGAGCCCGTCTTTTTGTTGCGCATAATGGAAAGCTTGTGGGTGATCAGGGGATGATCGATGATATGAAGCTGACTCATAACCGTTCCTCTCTTTTCTGTGATCTGTACTACGATTATACACGCAACGCGCCTTTTTTTCAAGTATTTCTCCGAAAAAAGTAAGAATTCGCGCGTTCAAACTTTACAAACGGGCCAAAGCATGATAAAATAAGATGATTTATTGATCAAAGAGGACGATATCTATGAACAAAACCGTCGGCATCCTGACGCTTGGCTGTAAGGTCAATCAATATGAATCCGAGGCGATCGGAGAGGCACTGGTTGCACAAGGCTTTACCCTGTGCGCCCCGAGTGAGGTATGTGACGTCTACGTCATCAACACCTGCACCGTCACCGCCGAATCCGACCGCAAGGCGCGCCAATTCATCCGCCGTGCCCTGTCCCATAACCCAAAGGCCTTGGTCGCCGTCACGGGGTGCCTGGCACAAACGGACGCGGCCGGCATTGCTGCCATCCCCGGCGTAGACTATATCTGCGGCAACCGCAACAAAATGAGCGTCGTGTCCGCCCTGCTCTCCCTTTGCGAGCAGGGACATAAAAACACGTCGCCCACCGTAGACGTTCCCTCCCTTGACGGTGCCGACTTTGAGACTATGTCCATTTGTCGCTTCGGCCGCACCCGCGCCTATATCAAAATCGAGGACGGCTGTGAGAGTCACTGCACCTATTGCATCATTCCCGCGGCGCGCGGTGAGATCCGCTCCAAGCCCCTGGAGGCGGTGCTGGACGAGGTGGAGTGTCTGACCGAAAACGGCTGTCGCGAGGTCGTACTCACCGGCATTGAAACCGCCTCCTGGGGACGGGATCTTGACGGCGTGACGCTGGCGGATCTTTTGGAGGCCGTCGACCGCATCCCCGGCATTGGACGGGTGCGCCTGGGCTCGCTTGACCCTACCCTCATGCGGCCGGCCTTTGTCGAGCGGATTGCCCGCCTCCCCTCCTTAGCCCCCCATTTTCATCTGTCCATGCAAAGCGGAAGCGATAGTGTTTTGGCCCGCATGAAGCGCAAATACAACCGCACCCAAGCACTGGCCGCCATTGAGCGGTTGCGCGCCGCCATCCCCGGCGTACAGCTCACCACCGACATCATCGTCGGCTTTCCCGGGGAAACGGAAGAAGACTTCGAGGCAACGATGGACTTCGCCCGTCGCGCCCGATTTTTGATGATCCACGTCTTCCCCTACTCCAAACGAGCAGGAACGCCGGCCGCCGCCATGCCCGACCAGATCCCCAACGCCGTCAAAAAACAGCGCGTCGCGGCTCTGTCCGCCCTGGCCGCTGATATTCGGGCGCAGCTGCTGGACGAGCTGATCGACAAGGGCGAGCCCGTCAGCGTCCTGTTTGAAACCCACGAGGACGGCATCGCCGTCGGCCACACCCCCGATTTCATTGAAATGCGCGTCCCCTCCGATCACGCCCTGCACGCCGTCACCCGCCTCGTCCTCCCCACCGCCAAAACGGAGGATCTGAGCGGCTGCTATGGCCAACTGATCTGATGCAAAAGGAGAATCCTATGTGCGATATCCCCTATTCGCTTGACACCGATATCGTCGAGCGCTTTCATACTCTTCACGAATGGTCCGATCGCGCGCTTGGCGAGCTGTCCGACCTCAAACATCGCCTGGAACTGCGCCTGTCCGTTGACGAGCTGGTGCTTTGCGCCGGATTGTATATGAGACGCGATCCCTCCGTAGGAGAATTGCGCTTTGTGGATGCCCTGCTCGCGATGAGACGTCACGATCCCACCTTGGCGAATGTCGCCGCCTTTCAGACAAAGGATAGAGCCCTTGCCAACGCCTTTTCCCACGTGCTGGCGCATTGCCGCGGCGCCCTGCCGCAGCAGCCGCCGACGCTGACGCTGTGTGACGCCTGGGAGGCTCTGGGCGATCACGCCACAGGCAAAGCCCAGAGCTATCCGCGCCTGACCACTCTCCCCCATATGGTGGCCCGGGCCTTACAAGGACAACGCCCAACCGACGCTGTCCGCATTGAGGGGACGCCGTGGTACGTCGCACAGACCATTCCCACCGTGCCATACCGCCCGCGATCCCTCAAAAAGGGTGATCTTTGCAGTCTGATCCAACTCCCGCCGAATGCGGACTTTCAAGCAATGCGCCCCTTGATCGGCCTGCTCTCCGAAAAAAAGCAGCAGCGCCGCATTCTTCGCCTGTGCGCCGTCACGAAGACCGATCTTGTCCCCACGCTCCTGTCGCTGGCAGAGGGCTGGCAAGTCGATCTTTCCTCTATCGAAGGGCTTTTCGACGAGCCGCCCCACGTCGCCATCGATCATCTGCCAACCGGTATTCTGATGTGCGCCGATGAGAAAAACACGCGCAAGCTCTGCGACGATATACGAGCACTCGGCTTTTCAATCTCTGCCTTCGCCCGCATAAGCGCCGACCGCCACTTAACGCTGACCACACACGGGAAAACCGAGTTTGCTTTTGAATCACTGCATCTTCGCTTGCTTCTGACCCCCCAGCCGATCAGTCTGACGCTTCCCCGAAGCGCCGACCCCACACGTCTCTCCGAGGCAACCGTGAATATTTCTACCGCATTGCTTGGCAATCACGCCTTGCACCTGTGCACTCTGTCCCTTGCCTCACCCCTAAACCCTGAGGATCTCGACACCCTTGTCCGGCAACTGCAAAAGGCGGCAGCTCTGCCGCTTTCAGGACAGCCGCCCCATCTTTGCGTCGGTCTTGTCGTCGGTAACACCGCCAAACCATCGGCACTATGGGCGACCACCCTGGGACTGCTTCGCTATCGCGATGAGCACAGGGCTGACATCGTATCTTTTGCTTATACCTTTGATCCAAACGCGGCAGAGGACAGATTGACCCTGTGTCTGATCACACCAAAGCAGGAAACGTTTGTGAACGAAGAACAGGACAATTCCACACGAGAGGTAGCTTCAGACGCTGAAAATGTGTAAAAATCGCCCGCCAAGAGCATCAAGCAGCGAGTTTTTTTGTTTTATTTTGAAAAAAACGGTGAAAATTCAAAAAAAACACTTGCAATTTCAAAACACTTGTGTTATAATAATAGCCGTTGTTTAAGATTAAATCGATATATCCGCCCAAGGAGGTGTCAAGAATGGCAAAGTGCAGTATCTGCGGTAAGGGTGTTGTGTTCGGTGAGAACGTTTCCCACTCCCATCGCAAGACGAAGAGATGTTGGAAGCCCAACATCCGCAAGGTGAAGATTTCCGTCGGTGGCAATACCAAGTCCATTGCGGTTTGCTCCCGTTGCCTTCGCACGATGAAGAAGGCGTAAGTTGTAAAACTTATTTTGTGCATAAAGTTGTAGGCAGACATACAGAATTTCTGTGTGCCTGCCCTCTTTATTTTTAAGAAAGAATAGAAAACAGCTGTTGCGGACGGATACCAAAATGGCTTTGAATTCGGAACAGCGGCTCACACGACATACGCGGAGGAAGAATTCCGTTTTCGATTTGGGTTAGAGTTTTTGTGCCGATGCCGAGGATTTGAGACATTTTGTTTTTCGACAGCTTGTGCTTCTGGCGTAGGTATTTGATGTTTTGGCAAAGAATTTGAGTATCTGATAATTTTTCCATAAAATTCACCTCTTTTGAATATTGTGAGGTTATTATATACTCCTTTCTTTCCCATGTCTACCAACAAAGTGTTATCACTTACTATTATTTTGACAACCTTTATTTCCTGTCTTTTTAATACTTCTCCACCGGCCTCGCCCAGCTTCGCGCGCTCGGTGTGCCGGTTTTTATGTTCATTCTTTGCCACGCGGCAAAGAACGAACCAAGAAAACGCGCCAAAGGGTCTAATACCCTTTGGAAACCCGTAGCGCGAAAAGTCGTTTCGCTTGCGCTCCACTCATTTTTTCGCGAAAACAAACGCCTTCAACGCTTGCGAGCCCGAGTTAAACAAACTCGGGCTCACTTTAAGGCAAATATTGTTGCTTTGGTTTTCCCCGCCGCGCGTGATAAGCGAAGACAGGTGTTGCATCTCAAATACAGATGTCTTTCTCGTCTTTTGCTTTGAAGCGCGGCGCGGAATGAAGCAAGGGGAGAGCGTCTGCTTGCAATAGAAACAAAATCTTTGGATTTTGTTTCGCAAACGTTGCAAATGCAACAACGCCTTTTGGTAACCACCAAAAGATAGCGAAAGAGCAAAATTTTGCGGGTTTCTTAAGGGCATTAGGCCCTTAAGTGTCTTTTCTTCGCCTATTCTTTGCGACAAGGCAAAGAATAGGCATAAACTGCGCAGCGAACGCGCACGAAGTGCAGTGTGAGCGTCAAAAGAAGGAGTTGTTACAAAGTTAGTTACTCCTTCCTCCCCTTCCCCTCCGGCAGTTGCGCCAACACCACTGCCGTCAGCATCAGCCCGCATCCGATCCACTCTCTGACCGACGGCCACTGCGCCATCATCAGTCCCTCGGCCAGCACGGCGAATACCGACTCCAAGCACAACAACAGCGACACCACCGTCGGGTTCGCATTCTTTTGCGCCAAGATCTGCAGGGTATACGCCACGCCGCCCGAGAACACGCCAACGTAAAACAGCGGCCACAGGCATGCCGAGATCGCCGCCCACGTGGGCGCCTCGGTCAACAGCATACCGATCGCAGACACTACGGTTACCACCGCAAACTGCACGCAGGATAGCTCCACACCGTTAACATGAGGCGAAAAGCGATCAATGATCATAATATGTACGGCAAAGCAAAGCGCGCACAGGAAAACGAAAAAGTCACTCCGCTCCACGCTCATTTTGCCGGTAATGCAAAGAAAATACAGCCCGGCCACCGCCAATGCGACACCGATCCACACTACGGGACGTGCCCGCTTGCCAAGAAACAGCCCGAACACCGGCACCAGCACCACGTACAGCGCCGTAATAAACGCCGCCTTACCGGGTGAGGTCGCGCCAAGTCCCAGCTGCTGCAGGTTGGAAGCACACGCCAGCATCGCGCCGCACAAAAGGCCGCCCAAAAGGAGTGCCTTGACGTTGCGTTTGTCCTTCGGCGCGTCATCCGCCGCGCGAGGTTTCCTCTTTTGCCAAAGGTCGCGTCCGAGTAGGATCAACCCCAAAAAGACGGTCGCCATCGCGCACCGCATCGTATTGAAGGTGAATGGCCCTACGTACGCCGCGCCCTCGCTTTGAAAGACAAACGCCGTACCCCAAATAATGGCCGCCACCAAGGGAAAAACGACCTGTCTGATCCATTTGCTTTTCATGCTCATACCTCATACAAAAACCGTCTTGCACCGGCAAGACGGTTTTCGCTTTAATTCATTGATATTACTTGTTAAATACCTCGATCATTTCGTCCTTGCTGTCGCCGAACGCCAAGGGGATCAGCACGCAGTTATCTCTGACGTATTCCGACTCCTGTGCATCCTCAATCATGCCCTTAAGTGTCGCAGAGCCTTCCTCCTCCAGGGCCTTAGCCAGTTCCTTATCGGAAGAAAACTCCAGCACCATGCAGTACAAATTGTAATCCAAAAAAAGGCCGTCCTTTTCCGTCTTGAAGAAGTGAACCGTGCAGTTCAGATCGCCCTTTTCCAGTTCCGTTGTAATTGCCTTCGCTGTCGAGTTACCGTCTTTGTCTTCGCTTGCGTAGGTGTAACCGGCCTTCTCAAAGTTCTTCTTGATCTTCCCAAAGGCAGAGCCGCAAGATACCAGCGTGGTCAGCAACATAACTGCTACCAGAGCAAACGCCAAAAGCTTCGTCATTTTCTTCATTTTATGTTACCTCACTTCGATGTACTCCGCCACCGCGCCGCGCACGGCTCGGTAATACGGTACTATCATTATACAGGAAGCCGCATCAAAATGCAAGCGATTTAACAAATTTTTAATCCGTTTTTTCGGACACAAAATCTTCCACTTTTACGATTGTAGCGTATCCATCATTTCCTGTGCCATATCGCGGGGACAGTGAATAGGGAATATAATATATTTCTCCCGCACCAGCCTGTCGTAAGAATAATTCCAAGACTCGATCTGATTTTCGACCTGATCCCGCAGGATCGCGCCGATGCCCTCCGTCTCTTCTATCACGGCCTTGACCGTCTTGGCAGAATCGTATTCCAGCAACACAAACCACGCAGTGGCCTTGATCTTTCCATTTCCCCCGTATTCAAATTCCTTTGAGAAATAGTGCGCTTTGCACTCAAGGTCGGACGCAGCCAATGCCTCTTGGATCTCGGGTAGCACAGAATATTCCAACTTTTCATCAACCTCCGGCGCCTCTTCGGAATAGACGTACCCCAGCGCCTCATACTTCTCGCGCAGTGTGTCAAAGGCAATTCCACTGTCGCATCCGACCAGTGCCAATACTGCTACCAAGGCTAACGTCATAGCCAATACTCTTATCATCGTTCTCATCTTACTCATTCCTCCGTTTGCTCCTGACCGTACTCCTCAAGTACCAGTCCCTCGTTGTTTTGCAGCGTGTTACCCACGTGCCACTCGTTGTTGAACAAAAGATAATTCTTGCCGCGGAAATCCTGCACCCACTTGACGTCAAACAAGCGCAAGCTTTTGGGATCTACTCCGTCGGGCAGGCGGCGGATGGCGCTGTATTGCAGGGGATACTTGCGGTATTCCACGCCGTACTCACTCTTCATACGCGACTCCAGCACGTCATACTGTAATTCACCCACAACGCCGACGTACACCCGCTCCATACCCGAATCGGGCTCGATGAAGATGCGGATCGCACCCTCCTGGGCGATCTGGTTCATGCCCTTGGCGAACTGCTTGCGCTTCATGGAGTCGATCTGCTCGACCAGCGCAAACCGCTCGGGGGCAAAGGTGGGAATGCCCTCAAACACGATCTTGGCCTTGGGGTCGCACACGGTGTCACCAATCGAGAAGATACCGGGGTCGAACACACCGATGATGTCGCCCGCAAACGCCTCGTCAATGACGGCTCGCTCCTGGGCCATCATCTGCTGCGGCTGGGACAATTTCAGGGTTCGCTCGCCCTGCACGTGCAGATATTCGCTGTTGCGGTCGAAGCGCCCCGACACGATGCGCATAAAAGCAATACGGTCGCGGTGCGCCTTGTTCATATTAGCCTGAATTTTGAAAACAAAGGCCGAGAACTGCTCATCCGTGGGATTGACCGACTGTCCGATGGCGCGGCGCGGGAGCGGCCCCGTCGTCATGCGAAGGAAGTGCTCCAGGAAGGTCTCGATACCGAAGTTATTGAGTGCCGAGCCAAAGAAGACGGGACTGAGCTTACCGCATCTCACCTGCGCCATGTCAAAATCAAAGCATGCGCCGTCGAGCAGCTCCACCTGCTCGGTCAGCGTCTCACGATCGGTCTGTCCGATCAGCTCGTCCAGCTTTTGGGTGTCGGTGATGTCGCATTCGATGGCAGACAAACGGTCACGGCCGCGGTGGGAATCGCCAAAGGCCAGGATTCTGTGCGCCTCGCGGTCGTACACTCCCTTAAATCCAATGCCGCAGCCGATGGGCCAGTTCATGGGGTAGGTGCCGATGCCAAACTCGCTCTCCAGTTCATCCAAGAGATCGAACGGATCGCGCGCGTCGCGGTCGAGCTTGTTGATAAAGGTAAAAATGGGAATGTGGCGCATGGCGCACACCTTGAACAGCTTGCGGGTCTGGGGCTCGATACCCTTGGCCGCGTCGATGACCATGACGGCACTGTCCGCCGCCATCAGGGTTCGGTAGGTATCCTCCGAGAAGTCCTGGTGGCCGGGGGTGTCCAGGATATTGATGCAATAGCCCTCGTATTCAAACTGCATGACAGACGAGGTGATCGAGATACCTCTCTTTTTCTCCATCTCCATCCAGTCGGAAACGGCGTGATGATCGCTCTGCTTGCCCTTGACAGATCCCGCAGACTGAATGGCACCGCCGTAAAGCAAAAACTTTTCGGTCAGCGTCGTCTTACCCGCGTCAGGGTGAGAAATGATGGCAAAGGTGCGGCGGCGGTCGATCTCGTGCGCCAGTTGCTGTTGATTCATATACGTCGTCCTTTCAAAAAACGCCAATGCGGCAAAATACTCATATTAACATATTATTTTATCATAAATTTTCCATTGATACAAGGGGATTGTACAATTTTCTTGTCTAGCAAGCAAAAAAATCGCCGATCCTGCCTGTAGCCTTTCTTCCCATTTCCTGTTGACAAGGGAAATCCTCCATGCTACAATAGAATCATCCAAATAAAAAGGAGGACATTTTTATGGAATCGAAATTCACAGGCGGACTGCTCGGTATGATCGGCATCGGCATTCTGCAGGGTCTGATCATCACCTTTACGTTCGGTCTCGGCCTTCCCTGGGCGGTATGCGTCAAAGAGCGTTGGATCGCCAAGCACACCATCATTGACGGCCGTCAGCTCACCTTCGACGGCACGGGCGGACAGCTGTTCGGCAACTACATCAAGTGGTTCCTTTTGACTCTGATCACCTTCGGCATTTACGGCTTCTGGCTCACCATCAAGATGAAGCAGTGGGTCGTAAAGCACACTCATATCGTATAATGGACGCAACGCAAGCAGGCTCATCGAGTGATCGATGAGCCTGCTCTTTCGTTATTTTGCGACCGCTCGCGAAAGTGCCGCCAGCATCATAGCCGTCTGCCCGCGCGTGAGCTGCTCGTTGGGCGAGATCGCGCCGCCCGTGCTTGTCATGATTCCCATAGCCGCCAGCGTGGAGATGGCCTCGCTGGCCCAGGTGGGAATGTCGGACGAGTCGGCAAAGGCGGGGGTGAGCTGTGCCGCATCCACGTCCACCATGCGTCGCAGGATCACTGCCGCCTCAGCCTTGGTGATGGTAGCGCCCGGCAAAAAGCAAAGATTGCCCTCGCTGTCCGTGCTTCCCTTGATGTATCCAAGCGAATACGCCGCCGCCACGTAGCCCTTGGCCTCGGCAGGAATGTCGGCGTCATCCTCAAAGCCGGTGTCACTCACCGTCGGCACCGAGCCAACGCCAACTGCCTGCATGGCCATCGTCAGAAATTCCAAACGGCTGACCGTCTGCTCGGGATAAAAATACGTCTTGCCGTCCAGTGCCGTTCCCTGCATGATGCCCGCCTCGGACATCGCCAGCGCGGCATTGTAGTCCCGTCTGCCCTGCATATCGTCGTAATGGACCGACACCGCCGGCTCCAGCACCTGCACCTTGACCTCGGCCGCCGCGCTGTAGTTGCCGTACAGATCCCGAACGACGTAGCGGAAGCTATCTCCGCCCTTAAACCCCCTGCGCGGCAGATAAACGTACTCGCCGCATCCGGCATCCGTCATGATCAAAAGCCCGTGCTTGGGTGCTGTGACCACCTCGTAGGTCAAGGGGTCTCCTTCCGGGTCGTAGGCTGTCAGATTGCCATAGCCCGCATAGTTGCGATAGGTGCTGACGCTCAAGGCCTGTGCGCTGGCAATGCTCACCGTAGGCGAATAGTTCAGCTCCTTCAGCAAATAGACGTTGCACACCACCTCATACCCCGCATCGTTGGGCGTGAAGGTAAAGCTGGCTTCCCCCGGAGTACTGTCGTCCGCCGCCACGTAGGACAGCATGGAGAGATTGGCACTCGATATGACCTGCCCTGCGCTGACCCGGAGCGACCCCATCATCAATTCCCCGTCCTCCACACCGGGCAGCGAGGTGATGGTAACGGACTGCAAGGACGACACGTTCATGTTGAGCGCCCGGGCGAATACGTCTCTCGAAAAATAATACTCGTTGCCGCACAGCGTGGCGACTGCCATGTCCGTCCGCCCCGCCAGCACGTCAAGCGCGGGGGTGAGTGCGGTATCGGAGCTCTGCCCCTCTCCTTCGTCCTTTGCCGCGCCGCACCCGCCAAGCGTCACCAAAAGACAAAACACCGCCAAGAGCGAAAGCACGCGCAAAAAAGAGCGCGACGCCCGACGGATGACCCTGTTTCTTTTCATATTCAAACCGCCTTTCCTGTATGATACGTTTGCACCATCATCCTATGCAGGACGGTCTCAAAATATGTGTCGCCGCTTGCCTATCCAAAGCATGAAAAAAAGAACAGATTTTTTGTCATTTTGTTAAAAAAGCTCTTGCAATTTTCGTTCAAATGTGCTATATTATTGCTCGTGTGCTGTCATGCGCAGAATGTTGAGAAAAGGAGAGGCTTTTTTATGCAGTTGACCCACGCCGCCGGACGCGTTCGGCATCATCACCGTCACCATTCCCTGCCCGTTGTCACCGGCCTGCTTTGCTGGGTCCGCAAAAACGCCGTGCTTTGCATCGCCATGGTGGCGGCCCTTGTCACCTCCGTCATCGTCCCGCCCGATGCCGCTTATCTCTCCTACCTGGATCTCAAAACGCTCAGCTGTCTGTTTTGCACCCTCGCTGTCGTATGCGCGTTGAAAAACATCCGCTTCTTTACCATTTTGGCGCATCGCATCGTCAAGGCAACGGGCAACCTTCGCACGGCGGTCCTTTCCCTGGTGATGATCACCTTCTTCGGCTCTATGCTCATCGCCAACGACATGGCGCTGTTGACCTTTTTGCCGCTCGGCTTTTTCGTCCTGTCCTGCACCGGCCAGCAAAAGCATATGGCCTTCACCTTTATCATGCAGAACATCGCCGCTAACCTCGGCGGTATGCTCACCCCCTTCGGCAATCCCCAAAACCTGTATCTCTATTCCCATTTTAATATTCCAAATTCCGAATTTGTCACCATCATGGCCCCGCCCTTTCTGCTGGCAACTGTGATGATCGTCGCCGCCTGCCTTTTGTTCGTGCCCAAGGTGAGTGTCGAGGTGTCCGAGCGCGAGGAACAACCCCTCCCCCGCGGACGCACCGCCCTTTACCTGGCGCTGTTCGTGCTGTCCATCGCCATCGTCTTCCGCACCATTCCTTATATCGTTGGCCTTGTCGCCATCCCCGCCGTGCTGCTGTTTGCCGACCGCAAGGCGCTGAAGCAAGTGGACTATCCCCTGCTCCTTACCTTCGTTTGCTTTTTCATTTTCTCGGGCAACATGGCCCGCATCGACGTTGTCCGCGACTTCTTTTCCGCACTCCTCGACCGCAGCGTGCTGGTCTTCAGCACCCTGTCCTGCCAGGTCATCAGTAACGTCCCCAGCGCCATTCTGCTCTCCCAGTTCACCGACAACTACCGTGAGCTGTTGCTTGGCGTGAACATCGGCGGCGCCGGCACACTCATTGCCTCGCTCGCAAGTCTGATCACCTTCCGCGAGTACGTGTCTCACAACCCGGGCAAGGCCGGCTCTTATATCGCCCGCTTCTCTGCCTTTAACTTTACGTTCCTGATCGTTCTTTTGGTTTTCTGCTATGTAATATGATAAAAGGGAGTCCCGAAAATGGGGCTCCCTTATTTTATTGCCGCTACCATAAAACAACCAACGATAGATTTCGTTGTGCGCCAAACAACTGCGAGTTGATAAGCAAGCCGATCAAGTTGTTTACTTTGCTTCTTTTTTGTGTTATAATTGGGGCACATCGACGAGCTCACGGTGAATTTCGGAAAGGAATTTGCAAATATGAAAGAAATAAACGTCTCCAAAAATATAGCTGATCTCAGAAAGCAAAAAGGCATCACCCAGGAGCAATTAGCCCTTGCACTGAATATATCCCCGCAAGCTGTTTCAAAATGGGAAACGAACACCTCTCTGCCCGACACGCAGACACTCCCACTAATTGCGGAATACTTTGAGGTAAGTGTTGATTATCTGTTTTACGGTCAGGACTATGCTTATAGCGATATCTATCATAAAATTTGGGACAAGGCAGCCCAACACGGGCAGATGACTGCGGAAGCATACAAAGAGGCCCTAACCATTTTTGCATTTGCACAACACGGCCTGGGCAGATGGGCACTACGTCTCCCTGTCCACAAGGAGCCGCTCCATCTGACCGGTGAAAACGGCGTTTCTCTGCTATCCGGCAAAGGATATGGTGCTATTATTACAAGAGATTTTTTCGAAAACATCAATCAGGACACCGTGACATTTGCACAGAAAATACTACCTGCGCTTTCAGAAAGAAATAACATCCTCGTTTGTTTAGCAATTATGTCTATGAGTGATATTAGTTTTGAGGAGATGAAAGAAAAATTGAGCTTTGACGAAAACTCCTTAAGGGCATCTCTTGATGAACTAATTGCTGTAGGAATTGTCATTGAAAAGAAGTCCAAACACAAATCTTTGGGCTTGACCTATGAGATTCACGAGATGTATCATACCTGTTTGTGTATTCTTTTTGCCACACTTGAGATGCAACGCTATTCCCTAAACGGCGTTTCCTGTTGTATGGGATATGGTGATTATCCCATTAAAATCTGATAGTTGCCCCGCCTTGTGCGGGGCTTCTCTTTTCCTAAAAGAATGTTGATTTTTTATAAATCTATGATAAACTAAAACTGTAAAAAGTAAAGTGCCACTTTAATTGCATTCTCAAAATGCTTGGTGTAAAATTTCCGAAAAGATGTGTATAATTGGTGTACAAAAGCGCTTTTGAATTATCACAAAGGAGAATCGTTATGTCTATTGGAACTACAATCAAAAAACTGCGCCGTGATAGAAATATCACGCAGGAGCAACTTGCCGAAATGTTGGGTGTTTCTACAAATGCTGTCTCTCAATGGGAGTGTGACAAAACTGCGCCTGATATTTCTCATCTCCCCATACTTGCAAACATCTTCGAAGTTAGCGCGGATATTTTGCTTGAAATCGATATTGCCAAAAGCAAAAAGCAAACCGAGATCAAAGAATTTACTGCTAAGTACGCCGAGCTTCACAGTCAAGGCAAAACTGCTGAGCGCTTGAAATTGAGTCGCGCGATGCAAAAGAAGTATCCAAACGATGAAACCGTTCGTTACCATTTGATGAGAGTCTTGCAGAACGGTTATATCGACGAAAGCTTTGATGAGATAGTCATGCTGGGCGAACAACTTTTGGAATCTACAAATATGGAGTATAAGATGGGGGCTATTCGCGGTCTATGCTTTACCTATTTGCATAAGGGCGATAGAAGCAAAGCATTACAGTATGCGGATATGATGCCTCCGGCAGAAGATCTTTATTTGCACGTGCTTAAAGGGGGTGAGCTTGTCGAGCATTGCCAAAATTATTTTTGGAAGGTTTGCGACCGGATGTATCTCTATATGAAGTATCTGATTGATTGCAAAGACTCCGGATACACTCACAAGGAGAAGCACGCCATGTGGAATTCTCTTTACGATATGTTCCATATGATCTTCACAGATAAAGATTTTGGCTTCTACAATGACCGCCTGGCAAAGATCAGCTTCTTTATGGCTCTTGAAAGCGGTAAAGCAGGAGAGTTTGAACGAGCGATCGAAGAACTCGAAAAAACACTTATACACCTTGAGAATTATAAAGGCTTTACGGAGATTGCTCATTCGTCCTTGCTTGTCAACAAGATCAAAATCGGTCAGAATAACATTGCCAAGAGCAATGAGGAAACGCTCGGTCACGCTTATTTGAGATATCTCAATAATAACGACAACTTATTCACGTCGATAAAGAACGATTGCCGTTATACGAGTATCAAGGAACGTCTCGCAGCACTATAATTTATCGCCCCGCCTCGGCGGGGCGCCTCTTTTTCCTGCATACAAAAGAGCCATCACAAAACAGTGATGGCTCCATTCATTTTCAGTTATACCCCCAGCGCGGCCGACGCCACCTCAAAATAGAGCATCAAGGACAGCGCATCGACCAGTGTCGTAATAAAGGGGCTTGCCATCACGGCGGGATCCAGACCGATCCGCTTGGCCGCCAGCGGCAATACCGTTCCGATGACCTTGGCCAGAATGACCGTCAGCACCAAGGAGACACTGACGACTACGGCAACGAGCATCTGCGAAAGATCCAGGCGCAAGTCGATGAGTAGCACCTTGGCAAAGGTCGCCACGCCCATGACCACGCCGCAGATGAGCGAAACGCGAAATTCCTTGAATAAAACCCGAAAAACGTCGCGCGGCTCGATCTCACCAAGGGAAAGCGAGCGAATGATCGCAATGGAGGACTGGCTTCCCGCATTACCGCCCGTACCCATCAGCATAGGCATAAAGGCCGTGAGGATCGTCCAGGTTCCCAGTGCCGCCTCATAATGCGTGATGATCGCCCCCGTAAAGGTGGCAGAGATCATGAGCAGAAGCAACCAGGGAATGCGGGATTTGAACGTCTCGAACACCGAGGTCTTCAGATATGCCTTCTCCGTAGGCGTAATTGCCGCCATCATTTCGATGTCAGCCGTCGCCTCTTCCTGCAAGACGTCGATCGCGTCGTCGACCGTAACGATGCCGACCAGACGCTGCTCCTTGTCCACAACAGGCAGAGCAAGAAGGTCGTATTTGGAGATGGTCGCCGCCACCGACTCACGGTCGTCGTGTGTCGTCGCGCACACGATGTTGGTATCCATCATATCTTCCAAAATCTCATCCGGCTGGGCAAACAGCAAGTCCTGCAGGCGAATGACGCCCTCAAGGTGGCGTCCCGGATCGGTCACGTAAGCCACGTACACCGTCTCCTTGTCCACACCCGTGCGGCGAATGGTATCGACCGCCTGCGCACACGTCATGGACTTGCGTAGCTCGATAAACTCGGCCGTCATGACACTGCCCGCACTATCCTCCGGATAGGCCAAAAAGCGATTGATCTGTGCCCGCGTTTCCGGCGTTGCATTCTTGAGGATACGCTTGACCACGTTGGAGGGCATTTCCTCCAGCATATCGACCGCGTCGTCCAAAAACAGCTCGTCCAACATCACGCGCAGCTCGCGGTCACTCATGGCCACGATCAGCGTCTCCTGAACGTCGGCATCCAGCTCGGCAAAAATCTCGGCGGCTATATCCTTATCTAATAATCGGAATACGGAGGGTTGACGCTCGTCGGCCAGTTCATCAAAGAACTCCGCGACGTCAACGGGGTTGAGTTCGTTCACGCGATGCCGAAAATCAGCATAGCGCTTGTTGTCCAGCAGGTCCAGCAGCTCATCCGCATCAAACACGGACAGCTCCTGCTCATATTCCATGGACATATGCTCGCACCTCCGTTTCCTTGGGTCTTGCCCGGATACCTCATTTTACCACTTTCCCAAAGCAATGTCAACACAAAAATGCAGACTGAACAGTTAGCCCCTGTTTTTTCAGCCGTCACCCCATTTGATAGTATGTCTCCTTTTAGTGACACATATCTATTTTCACCATGACGAATAAAGAAAAAGACCGCCACGCGGCGGTCTTGCTTGGACTTTGCATAATTGCTTCTTTGGTGAATGGGTTCAATGCCCATTGAAAATCGAATAAAGGAATGGATTGGTATGAAGAAACTCAAGAAATATAGTGTGAACTTGAGACCTATTAGGAGGTTCAAGCCCTCGGTCTATTAGTATCGATCAGC
>SVSH01000028.1 GCA_015064395.1 Oscillospiraceae bacterium | reverse complement strand
TGTGTTGTCTATCATCAATTTAGCTGCAGCAAGTGTCGAGATTCTCATGCTATTTGTACTTTTTTGTGCTGTTGTATTTGGAGGTGTATCAGTCTAACCAATCACAATTTATAGAATAGCAACCCCCAACAGATTTGTAAAATCTGTTGGGGTTAATTATTTGTTTCCTGCATAGCAAAATATGTCTCGGACCATCGAGGACGCCGGTCCCTACAAGGAGAAATCAAACTTCCTTATGAGAACCTGCCTTTACCGTCCTTTTTATTTTTTCGCCATCTTCTGATCATACGCCACGGCGAGATCGACGACGAGACCATAGCTGCGCGTGCCCTCGGTGCCCTGCAGCTTGAGGTAGGTGTCGTTGACCGCTCCGCTGATGTCAGATGCTACGGAATCGCGGTACTGGTCAAAGAAATTGCTGTAGGCGATCTGCTCGTAGCGTACTTCACTCGGCAAGGTGTCCCGCACCTTAACGTACAGGTCGGGATTGGCGCGATAGAGAGCAGACGCGACGTATTCGTACAGATTCAAATATCCGCTGTAGCGGATGTAAGGGTCGGTCGATTCCAGGCAGACGAGATAAGCGATAAAGTTTGCTTCGTCCTCACGGGCGATGCCGCGCTGGTGGGCCAGCTCGTGGGCAGCGGTGAAGGGGAGAGTGTAGTCGGGGAAGTTGACGTTGATGTTCGCCTCGCCCGTGAAATAGGAGTACACGCCCGTGATATGGGTGTAGGACATAGGCTTGCTGAGCATGACAGGCTTGACGCGGCTGTTAAAGCTGGCAATAAAATCGTGCTTTTGACAAAACGCGTCGTAGGCATCCAGCAGCTTTTGATTCATTTCCTTGATGGAATAGGGCATCACGGAGAAGTCCTTTTCGAGAAATTCTACGTTTTGTGCTTCTTCTCTGACCTTTTCGGACAGGTGAAGCGCCGTTTCGTACAGCTCCTCGGCGCTGACGTCTTGACGGTCCAGATCCAACTTTTCGGGAGAGGCCAGCGTCTTTCCGTAATAGCCCGCCCCGAACATCCAAACGAAGAGAATGGCGAACACGCACACGGCGCTGAGCAGCTTGAGCACGTACATACCGATGGCGCGGAAGCTTTCGGTGTGACGGCGGACGGCGTAGACGATGAGCAGCGTCAGCAGAATGGGGGTGGAGAGCAGCAACAATTCTGCAAAGGACAGGGGAAGGGGCGAGGTGATGGTGGCGAACACGACACGCAACGCCTGGCTGACGGTTTGGTTGAAAAAGTCGGCAAAGGCGGGAATGAGTCGAAAGAGGAGCGTCAAAAGTCCACTGAAGGCCGTCAGGGCAAACAGAACGATACACACGCGCGGCAAACGCTCGTAACGCGAGCGGGGCGGCGTGTCTTTTTTTTCGGTTTTATGAAAGGGAAATCGCATAGATCCTCCGTGGGATGGTTATGGGTTGATCGGAATATCGGGGAGCAGGTCGCGCAGGGCTTGGTCGGGCGGCGCGATCAGCGTCATGATCTGCCCCGTGGCGGGATGCGGGAAGGTGAGCGCAAAGGCGTGCAGGATGTGATGATCGGGTGTGGGGATGGGTAGGTGTTTACCATACATATCATCGCCCACGATAGGCGTGCCCAGATGGGCAAAATGAAGCCGCAGCTGGTGGGTGCGCCCCGTGACGGGACGGGCACAGACCAGCGAGCGCTTGGGTCCTTGGGGGAGCGTCCAGTGCGCGATCACGCGAAAGTGAGTGTGTGCCTCCTTGGCGCCGGGGGCGTCGGGCGGGCAGATCTCGCGGGTGATAATGCTCTCCTGCGCGCGACGGATAGAGGCGTGGATCTCACCCTTTTTGGTGGGAGGGACACCCTCCAGCACCGCCAGATATTGCTTTTGGATGCGGCCGCCTTGCATGGCCCTTGAGAGGCGGTCAGCGGCAAGCTGGTGCTTGGCGATGAGCACGATGCCGCCCGTGTTGCGGTCCAGGCGGTTGACGGGGCGGAACACGCCTACGCGCCCTGTGCGCTCCAGCTCATAACGGGCAACGGCGTTGGCCAGCGTGTCATCAAAGTGTCCGTGCGAGGGATGCGTCGGCATATCGGCGGGCTTATTGCAGACTAAAATATCCTCGTCCTCATAGAGCACCTGAGGGGGCACCTCTCCGGGGATGACGTTGCCCCGCTTGGTGGTGGCATCGTCCTCCATGGCAAGCGTCAGCACGTCTCCTGCGTGCAAGACGGCGCGGACCGTCACAGGCTTCCCCCCGAGGAGTATGCCCTCAGGGTGCGATTTGAGACGGGTCAGGAGGCGGCGGGAGAGCCCCAGGTACCCCTGCAGATAGGTGCGGAGCAGCACGCCGTCGTGCTGTGCGTCTATGACGTATTGCATCTTGGTCCCTCCCTCCACTTAAGCTATCTTGCTTTTATTATAGACGAAAAAAGAGAAAGATACAAGAACTTTTGCTGATTTTTCTGTGATAGCGAGAGGGGAAACTCATAAAACGGGGGTGAGACGCGTAAAATGAAGCAGCGATATGATGCGGGATAGGGGGTGAGGGAGCATGCCGGAGGGAAAGTCGCACCCCCGTCCGCAGGAGCGAAGGGAAATGGGGCGCTTTTTGCTGGGCGTTGCTTCACTGAGTCTGATGCTGTGTCTGATGCTGGACGCACCGACGATTATTGAATCGATGAAGGGGGGACTGCACCTTCTCGCTCACACCATGATCCCCTCTCTGTTTCCTTTTATGGTGCTCTCTGAGGTGATCGTCAGAAGCGGTGTGGGAGAGCGCATGACGCGCCCGCTTTGCCGGGTGATCCGACCGGTGCTTGGACTAAACGAGGCGGCAGGGAGTGCCCTTTTGTTGGGTTTTTTGTGCGGATTCCCCGTGGGAAGTCGCGCGGCGGCAGGCTATTATCGGGCGGGACGTCTGACTGCACGGCAGTTTGTCCACGTCGTGTGTATGTGTAACGTGCCAAGCTCGGCCTTTTTGGTCAGCGCTGTGGGACTTTGCCTGTTTGGAACGGAGAGCATGGGCTGGACGCTCGTTTTGGTGTCTTTAATCGCGGCGCTGGGAGTGGGTGCATTGTTTCGTTTTTTGTTGCCCAAGACGGGAAATTGGACGCGATGCCGACTGCCTGCCACATCGGGGGATGCGGTGGATGGCCCGCTTTTGCCTGCGTCGATTGCCTCGGCGGCCGGTGGAATGCTCCAGGTATGTGCCACGGTGTTGCTGTTCTGCACGCTGATGGGGGTGTTGTCCCACCTTTGCCAAGTCCTGGTGTTAGGCGGCGTTTGGCGGGCGATCATGGCGGGGGTGTTGGAGTTGTCCACAGGGGTGTGTGCCGCCGCCGGTCTCAACTCGGCGACGCTATCGCCTGTGTTGTGTGCGGCCATGGTAGGCTGGGCGGGGCTGTCGGTCCATTGCCAGATCTTCGCGGTGTGCCAGGGATGTCCCCTTTCTCGGGGCTGGTTTTTTCTTTCCCGTGCTCTGCAGGCAGGGCTTTGCGCGCTCATGATGGCGGCTTGGGCGCGCATGGGTGGGCTGGCCCTGCCCGAGCCCATGACGTGGCGAGAGACCATGGCCATCGGTCATGCGGTGACGGGTGGAGTCGCCCGCGTTTGGTGTAATTTGTGCGGCATATCGTTTGCCTTTGCGGTGTGCCTTTGGATGTTCCATAGGCCAAAAGGAAAGAGAAGGGAGAGCGCGTGATGGCACGATCGGAGAGAAAAACGGGCAAGCCGTTGTGGCGGCGCATGCGGGACGAATACGACAGCGCCCTGGGGCGGTGCTGTCGCGCCCAGGTCGCGGGCGGCGGTGGGCTTGTCTTGCAGGGGTGCGAGGAGATTTTGGAATACGGACAGACCTGCATTTGCTTGCGGGTGCGCGATCCTCAAATCGAGCGGGTAATCGTGTGTGGAGAGGGCCTGGTGTGCCTGAGCTACCATCCCGATGCCGTTGAGGTGCAGGGAAGCATTGCATGTGTCCGGTTTGTCCGTCAGGGACAGGAGACGGGGGAGCGCGAGTATGAGGGCTGATCTTTTTTTGTTGGGATACTGTGAGCTGGGGGTGAAGGCGGACGACGTCCCTGCCTTTTTGAATCTGTGCCACAGGGAGGGCTTCGTTTATTCACCTCTGCAGCCCTCGGAGGAGGAGAGTGACATGCGCATTCGATGCCGTTTGCTGACGGCGCGGGCAATACAGCGGGCCGCCGCACAGCGCAATATAACCGTATACAGGTTAAAAACGGGAGGACTGCCCCTTTTTTTTCATCGGTATCGGCTTCGTGCCGGCCTTTGGCTGGGGGGCGTTTTGGCACTTCTTCTCATTTGGCTTGCCTCGGGCGTGATCTGGGACGTTCGTGTCGAGGGAGAAGGTGAGCTGGATACCGACCGCATCCGAGAGGAACTGGCGTCGTGCGGTCTTGCGCCGGGACGGCGGCTCTCTTCGTTGGACACGGACGCGATCGAAAGCCGCCTGTTGACCGGCTCGGACGGAGTGGCCTGGGTGTCGGTCAATATCAAGGGAACGGTGGCCTACGTACAGGTCAGAGAGCTGCTCAAGCCCGAGGCCCCAGGAGAACAAGAGAAGGGAGAGGGCGGCGTCAATCTCGTTGCCCTGTGCGACGGGCGTGTGGAATCGGTGCGTCTTGTGCGGGGCGAAGTCATGGTAGGGCCGGGCGATTTGATCCGCGAAGGTCAGCTTTTGATCTCGGGCGTTCGGGATATGGGCGACGGGTCGTATGACGTCATGGCGGCCGCGGGCGAGGTGTGGGCAAGGACGGAGCACACCTTGACGGTCAAAATTCCAATGAGTCGCGAGGAAAAAGTGTACGTGGGGCAAAAAAAGGTAAAAAAAACGCTCTTTTTTTTCGGAAAACCGATAAAAATTACAAAAAGTACTGGAATTATAGAGGGGAATTGTGATACAATAAAGAAGATGGAAAATGTTTGCTTGTTTGGCACCGTCCCCCTGCCGTTGGCGATCGAGACGGTGGAGTATCTTCCTTATGAAATCAAGTCCGTTACCATGACGGAGAAGGAGGCAAGTGAGCAGGCCTTTGCGGCCTTGTCTGACGAGCTGGCAGGAGCGGTAGAGGGAAAGACCCTCTTGTCCCAAAGCATTCGCTGTGAGATCACACAGGAGCATTGCTTGATCCATTGTACGTATCGTTGTATAGAGAACATCGCCCGCCCCCAGCCCTTTGCCCATGGCACAGGAGCGAAGACACGATGAGGCGATGCAAGAACGATCAGGAAAGGAACCGATATGAGTCAATATAAAAAAATCATACCCGTAGCAAGCGCCGAGATCACCGCGCGTATGTTTGGTCCGTTTGACGCCAACGTCAAGCGCATTGAGCGCGCCTTTTCGGTGGTCATCCGCAACCGCCACGGCGGGGACGGTGAGGACGCCCTTTCTGTCGAGGGCGAGGACTCCCGCGCGGTCGACGCGGCCGCCGGGGTGCTGGAGACGATCCGCGCAGTCGCCGCAGAGGGCGAGGCTGTGCCCGAGCAGTCGGTGCGATACGTCATCGATATGGTGGCGGCGGGCGAGAAAACCTCGCTTTCAGAGCTTGGCGATGACTGCATTTGCCTGACCACCCGCGGCAAGCCCATCAAGGCAAAGACGGTGGGACAGAAGCGCTACGTCGATGCCATTCGCAAAAACACCATCATCTTCGGTGTCGGCCCTGCCGGTACGGGCAAGACGTTTTTGGCGGTCGCTATGGCCGTCAAGGCCTTGCGGGACAAGCAGGTCAGCCGCATCATCCTGACCCGCCCTGCCATCGAAGCGGGCGAGCGGCTGGGCTTTTTGCCGGGTGACTTGCAGAGCAAGATCGACCCGTATCTGCGCCCCCTTTACGATGCGCTGTTTGAAATGATGGGGCCGGAAAATTATCAGCACTGTGTCGAAAAGCAGACCATAGAGATTGCACCCTTGGCTTATATGAGAGGACGGACGCTGGACGATTCCTTCATCATTCTCGACGAGGCGCAGAACGCCACGCCCGAGCAGATGAAAATGTTTCTCACAAGACTTGGCTTTAACTCCAAGGCAGTCATCACGGGAGACCTGACCCAGACCGACCTGCCGCGCGGCACGAGGAGCGGCCTTTCCATGGCGGTGCGCATTCTGACCGACATCGAGGATATTGCCATCCACCACTTCAGCGAGCGCGACGTGGTGCGGCATCATCTGGTGCAAAAGATCATTCAGGCCTACGACCGCTTTGAGAACGAAAGTCGAGCGGAGCAAAATAAGGGCGGCGAGCATTACGCGGCCAGAAAATTCAAGAAAAATCAATAAAGCAAAGGAAGGGAACCATCATGAGACTGACGGTATATTATGAAAACGAGCAAAGCACCTATCCGGTGACCTACAAGCTGAAGATGCTGATCCGCCGCGCCATCCAAGAGACGCTGGCGTATGAACAATACGAAAACGACGCCGAGGTGAGCGTGACGCTGACGGATGGCGAGGGCATTCAGGACCTGAACCTTCGCTTCCGCGGCATCGACGCCCCGACGGACGTGTTGTCCTTCCCCTTGTTTGATTTTGAGGGTGAGACGGACGAGCCCCCCGTCGATGATATTCAGAATATGCTGGGTGATATTGTGCTCAACCTGGAGCGCACCCAGGCGCAGGCAGAGGAATTCGGACATAGCTTTGAGCGCGAGGCCGCATTTCTGACCGTACATTCCATGCTCCATCTGCTGGGCTACGACCACGAAACGGGCGAGGAGGACGAGGCTGATATGCGTGCTCGCCAGAGAGACGTAATGGAGCGCATGGGACTGACCGTTCAGCAACCGTCGGACAAACAGGAGGATTGAGTATGCCATATCCGGGATTTGACAAAAGCAAGAGAAGTACACAGAGCGAGCCGCTCGCACCGCCCCCTCGCGAGGTGGTTGATACGGTAGGAAAGACCGAGACCTTCTGGTCGCGCAACGTCAAGCTTGTCACCTTTATCTGCTGCATGGCTGTGATCATCGCCGGCATGGTGGCCTTCGGTATCTTCTTACATGGCGAGACCAAGCAGCCCGACAACCTCATGACCGAGGAGCAGATGCAGGCGCTTGTGGAAAAGGGAAGCCTTTTGACCGTCAAGGACTTTGAGCCCTATCCCCGCTCGGTCATGATGGAGGACGTTGTCAGCATTTACCGCTATGACGTCAAGGGAGATAACTATTACTTTATCGTCACCGTCGAGGGAAGATCGCTGGTCTCCGTTTACCTGACCGATCTGCGCACCTTTGAGGAGACGGTCGTCGTAGACAATCAATGAATGAAGCAACAGACAAGAGGATAAACGAATGAATACAAGAACTGCTTATATTGCCATCGTCGGCCGTCCCAACGTGGGAAAATCGACGCTTCTCAACGCGCTTTTGGGCGAGAAGGTCGCCATCGTATCGAACAAGCCCCAAACGACCCGAAACCGCATCCTCGGCATTTTGACCGAGGGGGAGGACCAGTACGTCTTTCTTGACACGCCGGGCGTGTTCACCCCTCGCAACGCGCTGGGGGAATTCATGGTCAGGACGGCGGGCGCGTCGGTGGGAGATTCGGACGTCGTCATTTTGATGGTCGACGCCTCGGGACGCATCACGAGCGTGGAGGAAAATATCATCGAGAACATCAAAAAGGCGGGTATCCCCTCTATTTTGGCGGTCAACAAAACGGACCTGGCAACGCCCGAGGAGATCGCCCAGTGCCTCAAGGCTTATTCGGAAAAGCACGATTTCGACGCTTACGTTCCGCTGTGCGCCAAAAACGGAAAGAACACAAAGGCGCTACTGTCCGAGTGCGAGAAGTTCCTTGTAGAGTCGGAATGGCTGTTCCCCGAGGACATGATGACCGATCAGCCCATGCGCCAGGTCGCCTCCGAGATCATCCGTGAGAAGATCCTGCGCACCATGGACAAGGAGATCCCGCACGGCGTGGCGGTTGTCATTGAGGAATTCAAGGAAGAGGATACCTTGGTCAGCATTCGCGCCGAGATCTTTTGCGAGAAGGAATCGCACAAGGGCATCATTGTCGGTAAAGGCGGTGAGGGCCTCAAGCGCATCGGCTCGTACGCCCGCGCGGATCTGGAGAAGATGCTGGAGAAAAAGGTGTATCTGAACCTGTGGGTCAAGGTCAAGGAGAATTGGCGCGAGAGTGCCCGCGCGGTTGGTAACTTCGGTTATCAGGAAGATTAATAAAAGCACGTGAGAGGGGGTGAGGATATGTCGGAGCAGTGCCACAGCATGGGACTGGTCATTCGCGAAAGGCGCGATAAGGACGTCATCCTCACCCTTCTGACGCCCGAGCTTGGTAAGATTACCGTCATTGCCAAAGGAGCACGCTCGCTCAAAGGACCCCAGATGGCCATGAGCCAGATGTTCTCTTACGGCGACTTTGAGCTGTACAAAAAGGGCGACCTGTATTGGCTTCGCACGGGCGAGCTTAAGGAAAACTTTTACGGCGTGACCTCGCGGCTGGATGCCCTGAATTTGGCTATGTACTTTTGCGAGGTGGCTGCCGCCGTCAGCGAGCCGGGAGAGCCGTGTGAGGAGCTTTTGAGACTTTTGCTCAACTCGCTTTACTTTTTGGCCAACAAGACGTATCCGGACGATCTTATCAAGGGCGTCTTTGAGTGGCGGGTGCTTGCTATGCAGGGGCTTTCCCCTGCAATCGGCGCCTGTCGCGCATGCGGCAAGACGCAGGACGGCGGATTTGCCTTGGACGTGGCGCAGGGCGAGCTGTTTTGCGGAGAGTGCCGCGCTCGCCGCGAGGTGTTCGGTGCCGCGCAAGGGGTAGACGAGGATTCCCCACGCCACGAGTGGGTGCTGCTTTCCCAGGGGGCGCTGGAGGCCATTCGGTTTTCTGTTTCCACGCCGCTTGGCAAGATGATGTCTTTCCGACTGGATGAAGAACCGGACCGCTACGATTTCACCCGGGCGGGAGAGAAATTTTTGCGCTATCATCTGGACGTGGATAGTATGGCGTTGCATATGTATGAGCAGATGAAGGGGAAGGGGTAGGAAAAGCTGAATTTTTTACTACTTCTCCTACCGCCTCACACAGCACGGCTGCGCCGTGCGCGTTCGGTGTGCTGGTGGATGTTCATTCTTTCTCGTTCGAGAAAGAACGAACCAAGAAAGCGAACCAAGGGACCTAATGTCCCTTGGAACCCTCGAACGCGAAAAGGTCGTTGCGCTCTCGCTTCACTCATCTTTTCGCGAAGATAGGCACCTTCAGCTTTTGCGAGTGCGGCTTAAAGAAAGCCGCACTCACCCAAGGGCAAAAGTTTTTGCTTTCTCCGCCTGCCGCTCGTGGAGGCTGAAGTTGAGGCACAGCATTAAAGGCTTATATGTGATCTCTCTTGTTGCTCTTTGTAGAGCGGCAAAGGAGCGGTTTCCAAAGGCGGCAGCCTTTGGCGCGTTTTCTTGGTTCGTTCTTTGCCGCGCGGCAAAGAATGAACATCAATATGACCCGCGAACGCGCACAGCTTGCTGTGCTGTGTGAGCGTCCGTAGAAGAAGTTATTTCAATCCATCGATATATTTCCAATTCAAAGGATATAACATGAAAATCACCAAAAAAACAATGACCACGCTGGAATTTGACCGCGTGAGAGATATGCTGGCCGACTGTGCCATGACCGACGGTAGCCGCGCGCTGGCACAAAGGCTGGAACCCTCGGATGACATCCACGTCGTCCTGCGCCGCCTGCGCCATACCACCGATGCCCGCCGTATGTGCGACGCCAAGGGCATGCCCTCCTTTGGCATGGTCAAGGACGTGGGCGGTGCTTGCGAACGAGCAGAGAAAGGCGCCGTCCTCAATCCGCGCGAGCTGTTGGATATTGCCGCCGTGCTTCGTACTGCCCGCACTCTGCAGGATTACGGTACGACCAACACAACGTTTGAAACGTCTCTTGACGAGATGTTCGAACGCCTGATTCCCAACCGTCACCTGGAAACGGAAATCGAGCGTGCTATCCCCGCCGAGGATATGATCGCGGATGAGGCAAGCCAGGCTCTTGCCACCATTCGCCGCAATATGCGAGCAGCCAATAATCGCATCAAGGAGATTTTGCATAAATATATTTCGGGCGGCTCCTACAGCAAGTATCTGCAGGATAACCTGGTCACCACCCGTGACGGACGCTACGTTGTCCCGGTGCGTGCCGAGTGTCGCGGCGACGTGCCCGGCCTTTTGCACGATACCTCCGCGTCGGGCGCTACCTTGTTCATTGAGCCCATGCCCGTGGTGGAGGCCAACAACGAATTGAGATTGCTTCACGCCAAGGAGGAGCGCGAGATCGAGCGCATCTTGGCCGAGCTGTCCGCCAAGGTCAGCGAGGCTGCTGATGTGATCGACCTCAACTACCGCAACATCACCGAGCTTGCCTTCATTTTCGCTTGCGGTGAGCTGTCCTCGCGCATGCGGGGCATCGCACCTATGCTGACGGGCGAGCGAACGGTCAAGCTGTTGCGGGCAAGACACCCGCTGATCGACAAAAACAGCGTCGTTCCCATCAACGTTTCTCTTGGCGCAGGATGTGGCGAGGGGGGCGGCTACGATACCCTGATCATCACCGGCCCTAACACGGGCGGTAAGACGGTTACCTTGAAAACGCTGGGTCTGTTTGCCTTGATGGTGCAGTCGGGTCTGCATATTCCCGCCGACGAGCCGTCCCAAATGTGCCTGTTTGACCGCATTTTGGTGGACCTGGGAGACGAGCAGAGCATTGAGCAGTCGCTCTCTACCTTCTCCTCGCACATGGTCAATATTGTATCTATTCTGCGTCAGCTGACCGATCGTTCGCTGGTGTTGTTTGACGAGCTGGGCGGCGGTACTGACCCTGTTGAGGGCGCGGCGCTGGCTGTGGCCATCATTGAGTCGGTGCGAGAGGCGGGTGCCATGTGCGGTGCTACCACCCACTATGCGGAGCTCAAAGCCTACGCGCTGTCCACGCCCGGCGTGTGCAACGCCTCGTGCGAGTTTGACGTGGAGACGCTCAAGCCCACGTATAAGCTGATCATCGGTACGCCCGGCAAATCCAACGCCTTTGCCATTTCGACCAAGCTCGGTCTCCCCGATGCCATTGTCGCACGGGCGCAGGAATATATCAGCGCGGACAACAAGCAGTTTGAGGACGTGATCGAACAGCTGGAGCGCAGCCGCATTGCCATGGAAAAGGAGCGCGAGGCGGCCAAGGCTCTGCGCGAGGAATACGAGACCTTCAAAAAGAACGCGGAGAAGCAGATCAACAAGCGGCTTGGCGAGTCCGAGGTCACACTTAATAAGGCAAGAGAAAAAGCGCAGGCAATACTGACCAGTGCCAAGGTGTCCAGCGATTATATTCTGGAGCAGGCGGACAAGGTGCGCCGCGCCCAGGAGACGGATCGTCTGGCCTCACAACTGGAGGAGACGCGCCGCAACGTGCGGGCGTATCTGCGCGAAAACGAAGACAAGATCAACCCCGTAGACGAGCGTAGGGACGAGAATTACGTGTTGCCACGTGCCCTTCGTAAGGGCGATGAGGTTTATCTGATGGACATTGGCAAGCAGGCTGTCGTGATCTCCGATCCCGACCGTAGCGGCAACGTCATGGTCAAGGCGGGCATTATCACGACCAAGACCAAGGTCAAGAACCTCAAGCTGGTGGAAAATACGCCGACCCTTATTACAGAGGATAAAAAGCAGAAAAAGGTCTCGGATTACAGAGCGCAGATCAGTCACGATTTCAAGCCTGAGATCGATCTTCGCGGCATGACGGGCGAGGAAGCCTGGGGCGCGGTGGACAAATATCTCGACGAGGCGCAGATGCACGGCATCAAGAACGTCTCGCTCATTCACGGTAAGGGCACGGGAGCCCTCAAGGCGGCGCTGTGGCGGTTCCTCAAGGGGGACAAGAGACTTGCCTCCTTCCGTCAGGGCCAGTTTGGCGAGGGAGACGGCGGTGTGACCGTCGTGGAATTGAAATAAAGATCCAATAACCGACGGATTTCCGTCGGTTATTTCCCTTTGTGGGGTGAAATAAGGAGAAGATAAAAAATGTCCTAAAAATTTCAAAACAGCGTCTGTAGGTGTTGACAAGTGACAAAAAATGTGATATAATAAGCTACAAAATTGGTCATAAGTGAGGAATTTTGTTGTGCGTTTCGACTAAACAGGGCGGCGCGATGGCAATAATTCTATGTGTTTATACTAAAGGAGAGGATGATTGGAATGGAAATCGCTATTATTGCCCACGATACAAAGAAAGAATTGATGGCCCAGTTCTGTATCGCGTATTGCGGAATTTTGAGCAAGCATAATCTTTGTGCGACGAGCATTACTGCGAAGTATATCTCGGATGCGACCGGCCTGACCATTGAGCGTCTGCTCGCGGGCGAGCAGGGCGGAGAGCAGCAGATCGCTTCCCGTATCGCTTATAACGAGATCGACGTTCTCTTGGATTTCCGTGACACCCGTCCCACCGAAACCACCGATCCCGTAGAGCACGAGCTGTTCCGCATGTGCGATATGTATAACATCCCCGTGGCAACCAACATTGCCACCGCCGAGGTGATCATCACGGCACTGGATCGCGGCGATTTGGATTGGCGCGAGATCTTCAATCCTCGCTCGGCCTACAATCAGCGCCACAAAAAATAATTTTGGCTTGGCTCTTGACAAACCCGGAGCGATGCGTTACAATAATGCATGGCAATGCGGTTGCCGCGATGCGGACACGTAAAGGGAGCGCGATGCAGTCAGAGAATGGACCCGGGTGAAGACTCGTGCTGAGAGGTCCTGTGCAACGTCCCGATATACCACCGGATCGTTACATTTGAATATCAATGAAGAAAAAGCACGGGTGGAACCGTGCGGATATGCTCCGCACCCCGACAAGAGATTGTCGAGGTGCGGAATTTTTAATGTTATGGAGGAGATCATCATGTTTACGGTGAAATTTGCAGAAAAAGAAATGAGCTTTGACGCCCCTCTGTCCGTCTTTGACGCGGCACGTGCGGCAGAGCTGGTGACCCGCGCTCACCTGGCGGCAAGCGTCGACGGCAAGCTGGTTGACATGACCTACGTCCTGGATGCGGATGCCGAGGTGAAGCTCTTGACCTTCGAGGACAAGGACGGTCGCCACGTGTTCAACCACACGGCGGCGCACGTGCTGGCGCAGGCGGTTAAGAGACTGTTCCCCGAGGCCAAGCTGACCATCGGTCCGGCCATCGAGAGCGGCTTCTATTACGATTTTGACAGCGACACCCCCTTCTCGGCCGACGTGCTCAAAAAGCTGGAGGACGAGATGAAAAAGATCGTCAAGGAAAATCTGCTCATCGAGAGATTTACCTTGCCTCGCGACGAGGCGATCGCGTTTATGACCGAAAGAGAAGAGCCTTATAAGGTTCAACTCATCGAGGAGCTGCCCGAGGGTGAAGTTATCAGCTTCTATCGCCAGGGCGAGCACGTTGACCTGTGCGCCGGTCCTCACCTGTATGCAACGGGAGCAGTCAAGGCATTTAAGCTGACCCAGTGCACGGGCGCTTACTGGAAGGGCGACCAGAGCAACAAGATGCTGCAGCGCGTCTACGGCGTGGCGTTCCCCAACAAGGAGGGACTCAATGCCCACCTGACGCAGCTCGAGGAAGCAAAGAAGCGCGACCACAATAAGCTCGGCCGCGATCTGGAATATTTCACGACGGTCGACGTCATCGGCCAGGGCCTGCCCATCCTGATGCCCAAGGGCGCGCGCGTCATTCAGACGCTGCAGCGTTGGGTCGAGGACGAGGAGCAAAAGAGAGGCTACGTTCTGACCAAGACGCCTCTGATGGCCAAGCGTGACCTGTATCGCATCTCGGGCCACTGGGATCACTATCGCGACGGTATGTTCATCCTGGGCGACGCGGATGACGAAGCAAAGGAGTGCTTCGCACTGCGTCCCATGACCTGCCCCTTCCAGTATCAGGTCTTCCTCAACAAGAAGCGTTCTTACCGCGATCTGCCCATGCGCCTGGGCGAGACGTCCACGCTGTTCCGCAACGAGGACTCGGGCGAGATGCACGGTCTGATCCGCGTCCGTCAGTTCACCATTTCCGAGGGACACCTGGTGCTTCGTCCCGAGCAGCTGGAGGAAGAGTTCCGTGGATGCCTGGAGTTGGCGAAGTACTGTCTGGATACGGTCGGTATGCTGGAGGACTGCACCTTCCGCTTCTCCCAGTGGGATCCCGCAAGAGCCGGCATCAAGTACGAGGGTACGCCCGAGCAGTGGGAGCACGCCCAGAGCGTCATGAAGGATATTCTGGACAAGCTGGAGGTCAAGTACGAGATCGGTATCGACGAGGCCGCCTTCTATGGCCCCAAGCTGGACATTCAGTACAAGAACGTCTTTGGCAAGGAAGATACCATCGTTACCATTCAGATCGATATGCTGCTGGCTGAAAAGTTCGGCATGGAATACGTGGACTCGGATGGACAGCTCAAAAAGCCCTACATCATCCACCGCACCTCTCTTGGTTGCTACGAGAGAACGCTGGCATATCTGATCGAAAAGTACGCAGGAGCACTGCCCACCTGGATGGCACCCGTACAGGCCAAGTTCCTGCCCATGGGCGACGGCGAGGTCGAGTACTGCGAGAAGCTGGCGAATAAGATGACGGCGCTTGGTATGCGTGTGGAGATCGACAAGTCGAACAACACCATCGGCTACAAGATCCGTGCCGCGCAGCAGGAGAAGGTGCCGTATATGCTCATCGTCGGCGCCAAGGAGGTTGCCGAGGGCACGGTTTCCGTCCGCTCCCGCAAGGAGGGCGAGAAGGGTGCGATGCCCGCCGCTGATTTCCTTTCCATGATCGCAGATGAGATCGCAGAGAAGAGAAGATAAAAATAAAACAAAACAAAAAGGATGAAGGCCACAGGCCTTCATCCTTTTTTTAATCAAACTCGTAGTTTGTCAAAATAGCGTTGCTTTCAATCACCACGTTGTTGCCCGACGCGGCATTGACAATGACACCCGTTGTACTTGTCGCGGAGGTGATCAGGGTGTTGCCCGTAATGGTTGCCGCGCCCTTGAAGTTGGAAGCAATATCAATGCCGGCCGTACCGTTGGCGCAGATGGTGTTGCCCGACAACGTAACGCCGCTACCGCCCTTGATGCTGACGGGAATCGCCTTGTGATCCGACTGGGTACGGGAAATGTTACAGCCCGTAACAGTGACCATTTGGCCGCCTGCGATATTGACGGTGCTGGCGCCGTTGGTCTTGAGCTCACAGCCCGACATGGTGACGCGGGTCAGAGGGCTCGTTTGTGAGGTGACGTCCAAGCCGTAGAAGTGATTCCAATAGGTGCCGCCGATGAGGGTCAGCGCGTGCTGTCCTTTGCCGACCTTCATTCCTGTCTCGCACAGGTCGGTGGAGCAGTTGGTAAAGCTACCCCAGCAGCCGCCATACACCTTGTCGCCGGTGTCGTCATAGCCGACGTGGGACTCCTCAAACAAAAATCCGACCTTAGCGTTAAAGGCGAACAGATTGACGGCGCGAAGGTCGTCGTTCTTGCCGAATTTGTACGCGACGGGGCAAGTCAGTTTGCCCTCGCCCGAGGTGTTGGGATTCCAAACCTCAATGTTGGTAAGGGTTGCTACGTCATACGTTCCGTGCACGTACAGTCCCGTATGGAATACGTTGACCATGAAAATATTTTCAATGAAGCAACGGCCGGGGTTGACGGTCGCGCCGGGCTCGTAGTAGGTGGAAATGCCAATGTAGGGATTGGAAATTTTTATATCACTCACGCGGCTTCCCGGCTTGGAGACGCGAATGGTCTCGGAGGGAGCAAAGCCCATGTCCTTTTCGTCCGCCTTGATGCCTTCGACCCGGATCTCAAAGCCGGACAGCGAGCCGCCTGCCACGTGGAACAGGGGATATTCCAGATTTTTGTGAATGATGACGGGCAGATTGGGGGTATCCGAGGTCCATGCGCCCGACGAGTAGCCGTACATGACGACACCGTCCAGCGTCAGCGTGTCGTTGATGATATAGGTGCCTGCGGGAACGTAGATGGGCAGACCGTCTGCCTCGGCGGCTGTAATGGCCGCTTGGAAGGACGCGGTCTCATCACGAATACCGTCACCCTCCGCGCCGAAGTCTACGACGTTGTGATAGTTGTAATTAGCGATCTCATACTCGAAATACATGGCCAAAAACTGGTAGACTGCGCGTCTGACCGCATATTCATCCAAGCCGACGATGCAGATCTTGCTATCGATCTGTGTGACGGCGTAAGGCTTTTGCTCGGACAGCTCTGCCATGGCGGTCTTGGACTCGGGACGGTTTGTGTCACCGATCAGGATCTCACGAGTGGCGGGATCTAACGTGGAGGGATCCTCCACCCAGTCCTCAGCGAGCGTCAGGCGAGTGCCGACCACGCCTTCTATGGTCGAGCGGACCAGCATTGCCGACTCTCGGATCATCTTGGTGGCGGCGTCGGAACGAATGATGGTATAATCGGTTGCGGTCTCTCGGATATTGCTCAGCGTATAGACAGGAGCGGGGGCTTTGTCGTCGCCCCCGCCGTTGTCACAGCTGACCAAACCGAATGCACCCAGCGTCAGCATAAGAGCCAACGCGGCGCACAAAATTTGTTTCAGCTTCATGTGATTTCGTTCTCTTTTCTTTTTTAATCAAGCGTTGTAGGTGCCCTCGGTATCTGACAGAACAGCCGAGACGTTTTCCTTGCGGCGGGAGGTCTTGACTCTCTTCATCAGCTCAGCCTTAAAGAGGGCGTCGTCCATGGGAATGTCCACGGGCTTACCCAGCCAAGCAGACAGGTGCATCGCATTGGAGATGGTCAGACCGTTGACACCCTCACGGCCGTCAGCGATCAGATCTTCGCCGCGCAGAATAGCACCGGCAAAGGCGTTGAGCACGCCCACGTGCTGGGAATTGTCACCGCAACCCGAGCAGTCGACCTTGATGGTCTCGCATTTGGGCTGACCGAAGGGAACCTTGTTGGTGCGGGAGAATTCGGGCTCGGGGGTCTCCAGCTTGCGCAGAATCAGCGAACCACCGTCGCAAATGAGCATACCGCCATCGCAGACGACCTCCAGGCGGTTGGAGCCGGGAGCGTCACCGGTGGAGGTGATGAAGGTGCCCGTTGCACCGTTGGGATACTCTACGTAAGCGGTTACGTCGTCCTCAACCTCGATGTCGTGCCACTTACCAAAGTGCAGCTTGGCATCGATCTTGGAGGGCATACCGCAGATCCACTGCCACAGGTCCAGGTTGTGAGGGCACTGGTTGAGCAGAACGCCGCCGCCCTCGCCCGACCAGGTCGCACGCCATGCGCCGGAATCGTAGTAAGCCTGGGGACGGTACCATCCGGTAACAATCCAGGTGGAACGACGGACTTGACCCAATTCGCCGCTCTGAATGATGTCGCGCATTTTGCGGTACAAGGGGTTGGTTCTCTGGTTGAACATGAGCGCGTAAATGAGGTCGGGGTGCTTATCCGCCTCGGCCATCAATTCACGCACCTGCTCGGCGTAAACGCCGGCGGGCTTTTCGCTCATGACGTGCAGGCCTGCCTGAAGACCGGCGATGCAGTAACGGGGGTGGTCATAGTGGGGAACGGCGACCAGAATGGCATCGACCTGACCCGAGGAGATCATCTCCATGGCATCCGTGAAGGTTGCGATCTCGGGAATCTCGGGGTGCTCAACACGAGCCTTTTCGACCATGTCGCGTGCGTGATCCAGGCGAGCGGTATCGATATCGGCAACGGCCGTTACCTCGATCTCGGGGCACTTGCGGGCGAGAATGTTGGAGAGGTGTCCCGTACCCATGTTACCGACACCGATAATACCAAGTCTTACTTTTTCCATGATCATATTTCCTTTCGGTATGTAATAGAATTAAAATCAGTTCAGACCGCGGGAGCGGAAGAAGTCGTAGCTTCGCTTCATGCAGGCAAACGGATCCTCGCCGTTGCAGTTATCCTGCTCGATGTAGCCGTACTTAACGCCGGTGTCCTCACAGGCCTTGATGATGGCGTCGTAGTCCATGATACCGTCACCGTTGGGGACCATGATGATGTCGGCGTTGGCGTTGTGGGACATATCCTTGAAGTGGACGCAGTCGGTGCGGCCCTCCAGAGCATACAGCCACTTCACAGGATTCTCACCCGTGTACTGTGCCCACCAGACGTCGAAGGTGATGCCGTACTCATTGGCAGGGAACTCCTCGCACATACGGGTCAGAACGTTCTTGTCACCCAGCATGGCGAACTCCAAATGGTGGGTGTGATACATGAACTTGCTGCCGTTCTCGGCAAAATACTTGGCGGCCGGACGGACGCGATCGAAGAAGGCGGTCAGCTTTTCCTCGGTGAAGGGGCGCATATAATCGGCGGGCATACAGCCGATGCCGATGTAGCGGCAGTTCATGGTCTGATGGAACTTGAGGGTTCCCTCGGGATCGTTTGTGATGCGGTTGATATCAAAGTGGGTGATGTCAGCCGTCAGACCGTACTCACGGAGGCGCTCGGCCATCCAGGCGGGGTCGTAAGCGCAGACGCCCGACAGCTGAACGGTCTTGATGCCCATGTCGGCGACCTTCTTCAGGGTCTCATCCAGGTCCTGTGTGGTCTTGCAATAGTCACGCAGCGTGAAAAGTTGTGCACCGATAATCATATCCGATGTCCTCCTTATGCCAGATTGGCTATGATATTTTTGATGGAATTGGTGGCGTAATCAAAGGCCTCGCGCCCGGAAGCGAACTGGCAGCCGCCGACGGCGCTCTTGTCGCCCTCCTCCTCCAGGTCGGAAAGGCCGACAAACTCGGTCAGGTGAGGCTCCAGCGTCACAACACCGCCGCCTGCCTTGGCGTAGCGGGAGAGCAGGGCGCCGATCTGTCCCACACCCTCGCCGGGGGGAACGATCTGACCATCGGGGGCGCAGTCCTTGATGTGCATATAGTAGATATAGGGAGCGAGTGCGTCCCAGGCAGTCAGCGTATCCACGCCGCACTGCAAAAAGTTGGCGGGGTCATAGACGGCCTTGAGCTCGGGCAGTGCCCCCATCAGACGAATGCAACGCTCGGGCGTGTCGCCATAGATGCCCTTTTCGTTTTCGTGGCAGAGCACCACGTCGTGCTCCTTGGCCATTTCAATGAAACGGGACAGACGGGCGCAGACCTCGTCAAAGTATTCGTCCTTGCCCTCGGTGCCGTAAAAGCTGAACAGGCGAATGCACCGAGCCCCCGTCATATCGGCAATGTGAAGCAGACGCTCAAAGCGCTGCTCCTCAAAAGAAAAATCGTCCGTGATCTTGGTCTTGCCTGCGGGAGAGCCGAGCGACCAGACCTTCAGTCCCGCCGCGTTCAGGCGAGCCACAGCGTCCTTGACCTCGTCATCGGTCAGGTCGGCCACGTTTTTGCCGTCCACGCCGCGCATCTCAAGGTAAGGAATGCCGTTTGCCAACATCATGTCGATCTGGGCGTCCAGCTTGGGATCGGCCTCGTCGGCAAAGGCGCAGAGTTTGAGATTTGGATTCATCGCGTCCTCCGATTATACACCCGAGTAGGCTGAGAAGCCGCCGTCAACGGGAAGGATCACGCCCGTAACAAAGCCGGATTTTGCGGGATCGGTCAGGAAATCGAGGGCGCCGAGCAGCTCGTCTGCCTCGCCGAAGCGCTTCATGGGTGTAGCGGCCAGGATTTTGCCCGTGCGAGCGGTGGGGGTGCCGTCCTCGTTGAACAGAAGCGCTCTGTTCTGATTGGTGGCAAAGAAGCCGGGGGCGATGGCGTTGACACGGATGCCTGCGCCGGCAAAGTGAACGGCCAGCCACTGGGTGAAGTTGGAAACACCTGCCTTGGCAGAGCTGTAGGCGGGGATCTTGGTCAGAGGGGTGTAGGCGTTCATGGAGGAGATGTTCAGAATGGAACAGCCATCCTCGCCGATCATGTCGCGGGCGAACACCTGGGTGGGAAGCAGAACGCCCTTGATGTTAAGGTCAAAGACGAAATCAAAACCGCCCTTATCGAGGTTGAAGAAGGTGGTGATGTCATCGCGATCGATGTCACCCTCCTCGTAGTATTCTTTCGTGGTGGTAGCGCGGGGATTGTTGCCGCCCGCACCGTTGATCAGAATCTGGCACTTGCCAAGATCGGCAAGGACCTGTGCGTGGACGCTCTCCAGCACCTCGCGGTCCAGTACGTTGGTCTTATACGCCTTGGCCACGCCGCCCTCGGCGACGATCTCGTCGGCCACGGCAGAGGCAGCCGCCTCGTTGATGTCAAGCAGAGCCACAGCGTAGCCCTTCTTGGCCATTTCTTTTGCAAATGCGGCGCACAGAATGCCTCCCGCACCGGTAACAACACATACGTTATTCATCAAAGTTTCCTCCTGTTTCTCAACGGTTTTCTTTGTCGATGGCTTCCCAAAGACCTGCCAGGTACATAGCGCCCAGCGCGCGATCGTACAGACCGTAGCCGTATCTGCCGCGCTCGCCCCAGATCATTCTTCCGTGGTCGGGACGCATATAGCCGTCAAAGCCGCCCTTGTGCAGAGCTTTGACGATGCCGTAGATATCGAGAGAACCGCAATCGGTGGGGTGAGCGACCTCATGGAACTTGCGCTCGCCCGTGTGCAGAACGTTGCGGACGTGTGCAAAGTGGATGCGGTCTGCGTACTTTTCTGCCATTCTGACCAGATCGTTGTCGGGATTAGCACCAAGGGATCCGGTACAGAAGGTCAGGCCGTTTTCAGGCATATCGACCAGCTTGAGGAATCTGTCCAGGTTCTTTTCGCTTGTGATGATGCGGGGAAGGCCGAAAATGCCCCAAGGCGGATCGTCCGGGTGAATGGCCATGTTGATGCCGGCCTCGTGTGCTACGGGAATGACGGCCTCCAGGAAGGTCTGCAGGTTCTTCCACAGCTGCTCCTCACCAACGCTCTCATAGCGGGAGAGAAGTCCGCGGAGCTCGTCCTTGGTGTAGCTCTCGTCCCAACCGGGCAGAGAAAGCTCACCCGTCAGAGGATTCATGGCAAGGACGGTCTGCTCGTCGTAGGCCAACGAGTTGGAGCCGTCGGGAGAGAGGTGCTCCATCTCACTGCGCAGCCAGTCGAACACGGGCATAAAGTTATAGCAAATGCACTTAACACCGGCTTTGCCCAAGCGGCGGATATTTTCACAGTAGTTGTCGATCAGACCGGCGGCCTCAGGGGCACCCAGCTTGATCTGCTCGGGAACGGGAACGCTTTCAACTACCTCAAAGGCGAGTCCCTTCGCAGCGGCGGCCGACTTGACTGCGTCGATGCTTTCGTAGCTCCATACACCACCGGCGGGCACGTCGTAAACGGCCGACACGATGGAACGGATGACGGGAATCTGGGAGATCTGCTGCAGCGTTACGGGATCGCCGGGACCGTAATGGCGGAATGTCATTTTCATGGCAATTTCTCCTTGTTATTTGATGCGTTTTTTGGGGGTGGAGACGGATACGGGCACACTCCACCCATTTTGTCCATTATAACACACGACGGTCTAAAAGTAAATACTTTTTAGACAAAAAGGAATGTTTTTTATCTGTGAACTTTGGCATTTTTTTAACAGAAAAAACTATATCTTGACCGTTGACAGCATGACCATTCGTAAGGTATAATACAAATAGGAATAAAAAATCCAAGGAGGGAACTTGTCATGGCAGGAAAAATCAAAGTTACGGTGTGGAACGAATTTCGTCACGAAAAATCGGAGGAGAGCATTCGCGCGATCTATCCCGACGGTCTGCACGCAGTGATTGCAAGTACACTGTCGAAGGATGCTGAATTAGAGGTGCGCCTGGCCGCATTGGACGACCCTGATCAGGGACTTCCTCCTGAGGTTTTGAACAATACCGACGTGCTCATCTGGTGGGGGCATATGGTCCACCACGAGGTGAACGACGCTTTGGTCGCCGCCATCCGTGAGCGGGTGTATCTGGGCAAAATGGGACTGATCGTGCTTCACTCGGGACATCATTCCAAGGTGTTCCGCTCGGTGGTTGGCTCGACGGGCAACTTGTCCTGGGGACGCAATCAAAAGGAGGTCGTTTGGAATATCAATCCCACGCACCCCATCGCCGCAGGCATTCCGGATCATTTTTGCCTGGAGAGCGAGGAGCTGTACGCCGAGCCCTTTTACGTGGGCGAGCCGGATGAAACGGTGTTCCTCTCCTGGTTTGAGGACGGCTTTGTCATGCGCTCCGGCCTTGTCTTCAAGAGAAGTGCAGGTAAGGTCTTTTACTTCCAGCCGGGACACGAGGAGTGCCGCTCCTTCTACAACGAATGGGTGCAGAAGGCCATCCGGAACGCGGTGTATTACGTCAAGCCCGCCGTGTCTGCTTTTGAGATCCCCGAGGGCGCGCCGCATTGGGAATTTTGCGCTGCTGATGAATTTGACGCATAAGGAGGGCCGCGTTGCTTAAGGTCTTACTTTCCAAATGCAAGGAGGCACTGGTCTCGGTGCTTCCCGTGGACGGTGTCGTGGCCTTTCCGAGGGGATGGCTCCCGTGCCGGATCAGTTGACGGATAAACGGTAATCAACAAAAAATATCCGCTCTGTGCAACGTAATCAAGGCTTGTACGGAGCGGGCTTTTTTGTGAGCGTCGCGGACGGTGTCGAAAATTTATTTTTCTTTTTTGATAAAAAGGGTTGACAAACGGGGAGGATTGGGGTATAATATCCAAGCGAACCGATGAGGGAGCAGTTTTAGACCGCCATCGGATGGATTCCACGGGAAGCTTTGCCGGCGTGGCGGAACAGGCAGACGCCCGGGACTTAAAATCCCGTGAGACGAGAGTCTCGTACCGGTTCGATCCCGGTCGCCGGCACCAACCGTGAGATCGGCGCACCACAATTTCATATCGCGGGGTAGAGCAGCCTGGTAGCTCGTCGGGCTCATAACCCGGAGGCCGTGAGGTTCAAATCCCACCCCCGCAACCAAATAAGGAACAGTAGATTGATACAATCGTATCGACCTACTGTTTTCTTTTTATCGTTAAAAATTGGCTGAAAGTCCTTGATTTACAAGGGCTTTTTTGCTTTGGTGGTGCATTTTGAGATATACGGTGCCTATATCTTGCGCCTCGGAAGCCTTAAAATGCAGAAAAGCACTACTCCCCGTCAAGGTGTAGTGCCTTTCTATCGTTAAAAGATTGGTATTCGTTAAATTGCTGAATATTACAAGGTTGTTATTTTTGCAATATATCTTGCAAATCCTTAACCTTTAGCACCTTGCCCATCGACACGACCTTATCGTTCACAACTACGGCAGGAACGCTCATCACGCCGTATTCCATTACCTTTGCGAGATCGGTGATATACTCGACCTCGGCATCAATCCCTAAGCTCTTGACCGCTTCCTGTGCGTTTTCATATTGCTTGTGGCAGGAAGGACAACCCGCACCAAGAACCTTAATGCAGAGTTTACCGCCACCGCAGGGGCAGAAGCTGTTCTCTACATCCGTTACCTCACTTGTCGGGCAACCACAGTTGCAAGCACAAGCAGGTGCCTTTACCTCATCATTTTTCTTCTTTCCAAAGAGTGCCATAATATTTACCTCCAATAATTTTTTTTAGAATGCTAACCAGAACATATACAGTCCGATGATCAGAATAGCTGCTCCCATTACGTATTTGAGAACTGCTGCCACGGTCTTATATCTCGCGCTCTCGTTGATCTTGCGGACAAATCCGACCGACGTGCCTGCCACCATAACGAGCGCACTGTGACCGATGGAATAGAGGAGCATCAAGAGAATGCCCCACAAAAGATTTCCTTCGCCTGCAACTATGGCGAGAAGTGCTATCAGCACGGGCGTTGAGCAAGGCGAGGAGAAGATGCCGCCAAGGATTCCTGCAAGAAACGCACCGATCATTCCTTTGCGCTTATTCTTTCCCACAAGGTTTACCGAGGGGATGAAATTAAAAATCCCGAAGGTCTGCAAGGACATCAGCACCATCAGCACACCGAGAATGATGTACCACACAGGTGAGGATTTTCCCATCAGCTTACCTGCCGAGGTTGCGATTATACCCATCGTCACGAAGGTCAAGGCTGTTCCGAGCGAGAACACGGCAGAATAAAGAAAGGCTTTTTTCGTATTTTTCTCGCCCACACCGCCAACGTAACCGATGATCAGCGGAACACTTGAAAGCGAGCAAGGCGTGATCGAGGTCAGCACGCCTGCAACCAATGCAAGAACGGGCGCAAGCCACATGTTACTCGCTATGACCTCGGCTATTTCCGAAAGCCAAGCGTCAATCATTTATTTCACCCCCATTTCTGCAAGGATCGCCCTCATTTCATCTTCGGTCAGACCGCCCTCGTGAACGGTAAATCCGTTATAGAGCTTAAAGCCGCCGATCTGTTTTTTCAGACTGTCACTCGGAACGTAGGGCGTTCCGTCGGCGTTGAAGAACACTTGCGACGGAATGATCTGAATCGGCACATTATTTGCCGCACTTCCGTACTTCCACACATCCACGAACTTGATAAATGCCTTGTCCTTCATTTCCGCATTCATCGTTTTGAGGACGGGAGCCATCTGCTTACAAGGAATACACGAGTCTGCGCCGTAGTCCACGATGACGGGCAAGCCGTACTCCGCAAGAGATGCAAAGTCGATCTCGGTGGTTGCGTTCAGACCGAACAACTCATCGGGCAGGTCGGGTGCATCTTCTTCGGATGCGTTCTTTACGATAAATATGACTGCTATCGCCGCCACGATCAGCACAGGAACGAGGATCTTTAGCCATAGCATATTATCCTTTTTCTCGGGCTGCTTCTTTGTTTTTGTTGCCATAATCTTTACCTCCGTCAGATGATCAAGGGTTGAATGATATTAAAGAAATATCCCACAAGGATAATTCCGACCGTACAGATCGCGATAAAAATGCCGAGCAGTTTCGGCTTTACCGCCTTGCGAAGCATAATGATAGATGGGAGCGACAAGGTCGTAACGCCCGTCATAAAGGACAGCACAACACCGAGAAGTGCGCCCTTTGCAAGCAGAGCTTCGGCTATCGGTATCGTGCCGAAAATATCCGCATACATAGGAACGCCTGCAACCGTGGCGAGGATAACGCCAAAGGGGTTATTGCCGCCAAGTGCGCCCACGATCCATTCTTCCGGTATCCAATTATGAATGATTGCGCCGATGCCTACGCCGATGAGAACGTAAGGCAGCACCTTTTTGGCGGTGGACAGCACCTGCTCCCAAGCATACTTCATTCGGTCTTTGAAGCGGAGCTTTTCGCTCTCGACTTCAAGGCTCTTTGCGTTTCTGATAAAGTCCTCGACTTGATTTTCAAGATGGAGCTTTTCGATCAGCGTACCGCCAAGCACGGCAATCACAAGACCGAACAGAACGTAGAGAACAGCGACCTTCCATCCGAAAATGCTCATCAAAAGCACAAGGCTTCCGAGATCGACCATCGGAGAGGAAATAAGGAAGGAGAACGTAACGCCAAGCGGAAGCCCCGCACTTGTAAACCCGATAAACAGCGGAATAGACGAACACGAGCAGAAGGGCGTGACCGTGCCGAGCAACGCACCGATGATATTCGCACCGATACCGTGAAATCTGCCAAGTATCCTTTTTGTTCTTTCGGGTGGGAAATAGCTTTGAATGTAGGATATGACGAAGATCAGAAAGCCGAGTAGGACGAATATCTTGATCACGTCGTAGATGAAGAACTGAATACTTCCACCGATACGGCTTGTAATATCAAGACCGCAAAGAGAAAGAAGCCGTCCTATCAACTCATTCAGCCATTTCATACCGAGAATTTGGTTCTGTATGAAATCCCATACTTGTTGCATAATTACCTCCAATTACATTTATATATCTATATGTGTCGATGTGTTGATTTTGTTTATAGGTCAGCACATATAGCACTGACCTTAAAAACTTATTTCTTGCAGCTATCACATTTCTTGTAGGAGCAAGCTTTTTCGGGAGATAGTGTGTAGCGGTCGATCAAGGCACGAAGCTCTGCAGAACCTTCAGCCGAGAGCGAATAATGCATCCATTTACCTTCCTTGCAGGCGTCGACAAGTCCTGCATCACACAGTATACGCATATGGTGGGAAAGGGTTGACTGTCCAATCTTGAGTTCTTCGAGCAGAGCGCAACCGCACTTCTCGCCGCTCATCAGAAGCTCCATAATCTCCAAACGGTTATCGTCGGCAAGAGCCTTGAACACCTTTATTCCCTCGTTATGCTTGAATGCCATCTACCATACCTCCTTACAACACATCGATGATTGTAGATGTATTATAACATACACTTCGATGTTTGTCAATATGTTTTTGTAAAAAAGAGCCGACCTTTATAGCCGACTCTTCGTAAAATGCTATTCATTACATCATCACCGTCTCCTCGCTGCCGTTTGTGAAGGTAAACACAAGCCGTCCATCGTTGTGAACGGTGATGCGCTCAACGGTGGCGCGGAAGCGGCTGTCCTTCCATTCGGTGTCAAGAAGGTCAAGCTCACCAAGCTCAAAGAGGAATCCGCTAAGCTCATCCGCCTTGAATTGCTTATCCTCCCTCTGCCGTGTGAGAGCCGTATAACGCTTCTGCAAGACTTGGTAGCGTTCGGTGAGGCTCTCATAGGTTTTGGCATATTCGTCCTGGTCAAGAGCCGTTATCGCATTGGTGGCGATGCTTTTCTCGATCAATCCTGCTACAACCTCCATTTCTTCAACAATTGCTCGTAGCTCGGCATCGATTTCGGTGTGATCGGAGAGGGCTTGTTTTACAAGTCTGCCGTCCTCGATTTCGGCAATGCTGTTCACCTCCAATTCTCCCACCATCGGCTTGAGTCTGCGGACGCACTCCTTCTTGAGTGCCGAAAGCTCTGCATCCGTGATGATACCTTTATCGCGCAACGTCATAAAAACGGCTTTTACCAGGCGGTAGTCACGCTCCGCCCGTCCTTGTTCTTTGTTCATACGCTCACCTCCGAGTGCTTGTATATATCACTCTAAACGGCGAAAAAGTC
>SVSH01000027.1 GCA_015064395.1 Oscillospiraceae bacterium | reverse complement strand
ATTTATCGGCGGGTTGGAAACAACCGAGAGATTGAGAACCGACTGCGCGGAATGACCGCAAGGGTTCAAATCTCTAACACAAAAGCGCGAAAATATCTTTTTTATAGCCCTCTGACAGAAAAAAGCACACATTTGTCTACTAAGACAATGAGTGCTTTTTTCAACGAAATTCGCCTTTGGCGAGTGAAATATGGCTTCGCCATGTGAAATAGCTACGCTGTGAAATATTTGCTTTGCAAATGTGAAGAGGCGAATTTCATTTCACATCGAACAAAGTGAGATATTTCACAATTCACGGAGTGAATTATTTCACATTCGGCAACGCCGAATATTTCACTTAAAAAACTAACAATTTTGTGGTATAATAACATAGAAAGGCGGCGAAAACATGAGTTGGGACGAATTTTACAAAGCAATTCAAGAGGCATATCATATAGAAGACGAAATTACTGTAATAAAAATACCGTTTGAAAATATCATTGAAACCACCTCGCAAGAATTGATTTTTAAAAACGATTATGGCAAGACTGAAAAAATCAATCTCGACGAATGCGCTAAAAACTTTGATTTGGCACAAGGCATATCGCCCGAACAACGAGAGGGCAGATTAAAATGCATTGGCGGCAGATGTTTTCCTTTTTTTGAATTTTTTACGCCCACTCACCATACAAGATTTTATATAACCTTGAAGAAAACGGCATTCACACGATTCTTGAAAAAGATCGGTTGGAATCCGTACGCAAAGGAACGTTCCGAATTCTATGCCTTTCAAAAGAAGCTTAACGCTTTAGGATTTACTTCTCTTGATTTGAAATGAGAGTTCAAAAGATATGACGTCCAACTTACCAACTATACTTGCTGTACTTTTAGTCGTTCTTATATGACTTTACGCACCTTTTTTTGCGTTTTTACCTACACTTACGCACAGTTTGTGTGTTTCTTTTTGGCCGTGGCACTGCGGATTCTCACCCAGCCCCGTAACGCTTTGCGTTACGGGATTAGGCTACCCTAGTACCCGAAAAATCACTTTACATTTTCATCCAACCATGCTATAATAAACCCAGAGAGGCGGTGACCTTATGCGCGAAGAAACAGAGACCAAAAATCTCATAACAAAAGAAACGATAAAAGCTGATCTTGTCAGAAAAGCAGATAGATTTTTGCTTCACTACGGCCTTCTTTTCTTTGCTTTCGCCATTGTCATAGGCGGCATTTTTGGGCTGATTTATTCGTTTGGAATGAAACCCAATGCGCCGGGGGGATTTGAGTGGGCGATCTACTTGATTTCTCTGTTGATCTGCTTGTCGCCGTGTTTCTTTTGCCTGCTGCTGGTTTTCGGTGCGTGGTTTGATCGAAAAAAAGCCCAAAGCGGTGCGTTTTATGTCGTCACGGACAAGGTGACGGGCAAAGAGGAAAAGGAAAAACGAGTCAAAGGACAGGTACATATAGAAAAGGTCATACGCTTTGCCCAATACGGAGAGGCGAAGGTGAGTGCTGACCGTTATCTGATGGCGAATGAGGGCGATGAATATTACATGGTCTTGTATCGTCAAAATCCGCGGGTGCCACAGGCATATTATCCTGCGAGTATGTACGAATATAGGGAATAACACGGTTGAAAAAAAGGACGCTTCGGCGTCCTTTTTTGTATCCATTCAGAGCAAAAAAATCATCCAACCTTTCAATATCATCTTTACAATCCCAAACGGTTGTGCTATAATGTCTCCGTAAAAAACGACAACATTCCCGATGGAGAAATTCATATGATGCACGCCCCTTCGATCATTCAAAAAAATAAGGTTTGCAAAAGTCTGTTGCCCTATGTGGGCATCATGCTGGCCGCCGTCCTGCTTTCCTTCAACTACCAGCTGTTTATCGTCGATAACGGCTTTGCACCGGCGGGGCTCAACGGCATTGCCACCATGATCCAGTACAAGACCGGCTTTAGTATCGGTTATATGTCGCTGATCATCAACGTGCCGCTGTGTATTATGGCCTATTTTTTGGTCGATCGGACCTTTGCCAAGCGCTCGCTCGTCTTTTGCTTGACCTACTCGTTCGTCTTTTTGTTTCTTCAGCGATTGGGATTGGAGCGCTTTCAATACAACGCCCACGGGCACGACACTGTCTTTCCCGTGCTGCTCAGCGGCGTGTTGTCCGGCTTCGTTTACGGCCTTTGCTTCCGTATGAACGCCTCGACGGGCGGTACGGATATCATTTCCAAGTACATCAGCAAGAAAAACAGAACCCTGAATTTCTTTTGGGTGACCTTTTCCCTCAATGCCATCGTTGCGGCCATTTCCTTCTTTGTCTATGCCACGAAGGATGCCCAGGGTCTGCTTGTGTACGACTACAAGCCGGTCTGCCTGTGCGTGCTGTATTGCTTTATTTCCAGCTTTATCGGCAATTATATCATCAAGGGTACCAAAACGGCCTGCAAGTTCACCGTCATCACGTCTCATGCCGACGAGATCACGGCGGATATTTTTGCGACGCTGAAGCACGGCGCGACCCAGATCACGGCGGTCGGCTCTTACAGGCATGAGGAGCGGTCGATGCTCATTTGCGTGGTCAACAAGCATCAGATCGTCGATTTTGAAAACATCTTGAAAAAATACGACAACACCTTCTCCTTCTGCGAGATGGTCAGCGAAACGTTTGGTAATTTTAAGGCGGTTAAGTGAATAAAATTAGACAGGATCGAACCTGAACCTGTGGAGGAGCGAAAAAAATGAAAACCGAAAAGAATATTTTGATCGCGTTTTTGCTCAATTTGGCTTTTTCCATCTTCGAATTTATCGGCGGTCTGTGGACGGGAAGCGTGGCGATCATCTCGGACGCTATCCACGACATTGGAGATGCGGCCAGCATTGGCATTTCCTTCTTTCTCGAAAAGAAAAGCAAGCGGCAGCCGGACGAAACACACACCTACGGCTATGCCAGGTATTCCGTCATCGGCAGTGTGATCACGACGCTGATCCTTCTGTTTGGCTCGGTGATGGTCATTTACAATGCCGCGATTCGCATCATTCACCCGACCGAGATCCACTATAACGGCATGATCGTGTTCGCCGTGGTGGGCGTTATCGTCAATTTCGGCGCGGCGCTGGTGACAAGAGAGGGCGACTCGCTGAACCAAAAGGCAGTCAACCTGCATATGCTGGAGGACGTGCTGGGCTGGATCGTCGTTCTCGTCGGTGCCGTCGTGATGCGCTTTACCGATTTTTATATCATCGACCCCTTGATGTCCATTGGCGTGGCCATCTTCATTCTGATCCATGCCGTCCAAAATTTGAAGCAGGTGATCGACCTTTTCCTGGAAAAGACGCCCCACGGCGTTGACGTGCAAGAGATCAAGGAGCACCTTGGCGAGATCGAGGGCGTGATCGACGTGCACCACATCCACGTCTGGAGCATGGATGGACAGACCAATTACGCCACCATGCATATCGTCGCAAGCGGCGACCACCACCACATCAAAGAGGCGGTGCGAAAGGAATTGGGAGAGCACGGCATCGGGCACGTCACGCTGGAGCTGGAGCAGGAGGGCGAGCATTGCCACGAAGAACATTGCCACGTGGACACCACCCCCTCGTCGGGACATCATCACCATCACCATCATCATTAAGAAAAAAACAAACCTTCATTTCTCCGTTGTTCTTAACGGAGAAATGGCAAGCACAAAAATTTCGGCAGAAAAATTATTTTTCTGCCGATTTGTGTTATAATTGTGTGGGGGATGAATATGGATAACAAAAAGGATTTGCCGAAAAGAAAAGATAACCGGCTCAAGAATTATGATTACAGTTCTCCCGGTGCATATTTTGTAACTATCTGCACGAAAAACAGAAAGAATTATTTTTGGAATGGGCAGATTGATCCGCAGGTATTCAAATGGTGTTCCGTAGGGGCGAACTGTGTGCGCCCGCAAAAACTGCCATTATCCAATATCGGCAAGATCGTGTTAGACGAGCTGGAATGATGGAATCAAACGTATCCTGCGGTATCATTGTATTCTTATGTGATTATGCCAAATCACCTACATATAATGGTTGTTATTTCCGCCGATGAATACGGGCGACCACAGGTCGCCCCTACGGTGGAACGGATGGTAAAACAATTCAAAGGCGCGGCTACAAAAAAGATTGGTGTATCTATTTGGCAAAAATCCTATATTGAACACGTGATACGGAATAAAAAGGATTACGAAACCCGATCGAATTATATTTACGAAAACCCTATTCGTTGGTACTACGACGAATTATATGTAGAGGAATAGGGGTACGGGCTTTGCCCTATGCCCGCGTTGCTTGCAACACGGTAATAAAAAGGCCAAGCTGGCGATAAAAAGAACGATAAATAAGAATTTGGAGGTCAATGTTCACTCTACCATAGGTTTACTTCTCCTCACTAAACCAACGGTGGGTGTATTTAATGCGCAATAGCCGTTACACTGTATGCGAAAGGGGGTAGCCTATGAATCAAATTAAAATCGGAAGATTTATTGCCGAGTGCAGAAAAAAGTCAAACTTAACACAAATGCAGTTGGCAGAAAAACTGGGTATCACCGATAAAGCAATATCCAAGTGGGAACGAGGCATCGCAATGCCCGATACGTCGATCATGCTTGAACTCTGTGATATTCTTGGCATCAGTGTCACCGAATTATTAAGTGGGGAGAAAATCAGTATGGACAACACCAATCAGAAAAACGAGCAGCTTATGCTTGATATGGCGAAGGAATTGGAGAAGAAAAACAAAACGATCTGGTCTTCTATGTGGGCGATTATGATCGTAAGCATGACGGCGCTGATTGCAGGTATTTTTATTGCCGCATTTTTGATACCCGAAGGAGTGTGGCAGCTTGTCACCATTCTCGGTATTTGCGTTGTGTTTTTAATACCGTGCTTCTATGCAGTAAAACTTGAGGTCAGTGTGGGTGCTTACAAGTGCAAACATTGCGGTTACGAAATCGTGCCTACCTATAAAGAAGCAATGATGGCAATGCACAGAGGCTTTACCCGTCACTTAATGTGTCCTAAATGCAACAAACGCACTTGGTGCAAAAAAGTATTGAAGAAGTAAATTTCAATTTATCGAACAGAACCCCCCGACAGACCTTTGAAAAATCTGTTGGGGGGTTCTGTTTGTTTACTATGGAGCAAATCTTGCGTTTTCGTAGGTGGAGACCTGTGGTCTCCCACGGGCGAACACAGTTCGCCCCTACCGTGCATTAGGTAAACATTTGTTTTCGTAGGGGAGACCTGTGGTCTCCCACGGGCGAACACAGTTCGCCCCTACCGTGCATTAGGTAAACATTTGTTTTCGTAGGGGAGACCTGTGGTCTCCCGCAGGCGAACACAGTTCGCCCCTACCGTGCTTTAGGTAAATATTTTGTGATTCCCCCGATAAGAGCATTGCATAATGTGAAAGTCTGTTTTATTTATATACCAAGCAACGCCCCCAGGGACAGCGCGTCAAACAAAAGCCCCGTGACCACGCCGACACAGAAGAGGATGGCAACGACGCGAAGAGTATCCTTCAAGGGGCGGTTGGTGCGGATGAGCACGAGAAGCCCCACGCCCGCACCCACCAAAAGGCCGGAGAGAAGGGAACCCGCCGAGAGAACCCCACTCAGATACAGCTGGGTGATGGCAATGGAGGAGGCGCAGTTGGGGATCAGCCCAACAAGGGCCGAGAGCAGCGTGCCAAGCCAGGGGATGGAGCGGAGGATGCTGACCAGGAAATCCTCGCCCAGCAGCTCCAGGGCGAGATTTAAGGCAAAGCTGACGATGAGAACGGACAGCGTGATCTGCAGGGTATGGAATAACGCCGCCGACCACAGGGGGCGATCGTCACAGTGGCAGTGACCCGAGCGGCAAAGCTCGCCGATGTGGTGCTCGTGCGTCTCCTTTTTGCTCGTCAGGCGAGCAATGGCGTCCACCGCAAAGCCAAACAGCGCGGCGATGACCATTTTGCAGGCAAGGATCTTCAAAATAATGCCGGGGCGCGTGCCCGACGAGAGTAGCAGGGGCAGCATTTCGTCCGAGGTGGACCAGAAAATGGCCAGCAGCGTTCCCGTGGTGATGACCCGACCGGCGTACAGCCCGGCACCTGCTGCGGAAAAACCGCACTGGGGCAGAGCTCCGAGCAGTGCGCCAATGGCAGGGCCTGCCCGTCCGGCCCGTGAAACGGCTTGCTCGACCCGCTCACCCGCGCGGCGCTCGAGCAGCTCCATCACAAGGTAAGTCAGATACAAAAAGGGGATGAGCGGCCAGGTGTGCTCTATGGCGTGCAACAATGCGTGCCACAGTTGATGGAAAAACATAAATATTACCCCTTTCCGCCTTCTTTTTGCTCGCAGGAGGAGCAAAGGCCATACAAAATAGACGTTCCGCAGTCAATGGAAAAGCCGTGCGAGGCGCGGACGTGGCCGATCAGGTGATCGGTCTTGTCGCAGTCCAGGTGCGTGACCTTGCCGCAACGCAGGCATTTGAGGTGAAAATGCGTCGCGCAATCCTGCTCGGGCAGGACGTACTGATAGACGTGCACCGCGCCCCCGTCGGGGTCAGTGTCCTCAAAGCGGCGAAGCGCGCCCTGCTCGCACAGGCGATTGAGCTGGCGGTAGACGGTGCTCTTGCCCAAGAGGGCCGTTCCCTGGTCGTTGGTTTGGCACAAGAGGGTACACACCTGCTCGGCGGTAAAATGACGGTGGGGATGGGATGAGAACAACGACAAAAGCGCACGGCGCGCCGGCGTTTGATATGGCATTTTCATCTGCACCTCCTCGTACCAATTTGAGAATCATTCTCATTTTCAACCTGCCTATTATAGCACGAGGGAGGGAGAATGTCAAGGGGATAAAACAAAAAAATCACCGCAAGAATGCCTTGCGGTGATTTGCTTTTGCGCGATTTTATGCTTGCTCGGCAGGCGCTTTTTTCATCTTGCAAGCCAGCTTTTTGATGCCCATGGCGCCAAGGAGCATGACATAGGCTGCGGCAGAGAAAACGGCGATGTAGATAAACAGGCACCAGGGGAAGGGAACGACGGCTTGTACGGAGGAGTAGACGGGCAGTGTGCCGTCAAAATAAGGGCTGATGAAAAACATATTGAAGGTCTCATCGCCCAGGATACCGCTTTTGTAGACGACCTCGTTGAGCAATGCGGCCATACCGACGGCCACCGCAAACACAGGGATGGCCCGCAGGATGGTCTTGTGCTCCGTCTTGACGTAGCCCGAGCCGTACAGGTAGATGCCGATGGTCAGCATAGAGCCGTGGCAGATCATGGTCTGAATATTGACACCGATCTCGCCGATGAAGACGTCGTTGGGATAAAACATGACGCAAAGGCCGGCGAAGACGGCGTAGGTGGCGAGAAACGCCATGAGGCTGTTATGGATCTTTCCCTTTCTGAAGACTCCTGTGAGAAGGCTGACATACATGGGCATGGAGCAGAACTGCCAGGGGAAGACGTACCATTGGAAGTCCCAAACGAGCTGATCTCCTTCAATGACAAAGCTGTAAACGAACATCTTAAAGACTTCCAAAAGGATGACGATCACGCCTGTAACAAAAACGGCGCGGCGGACGCGTCTGTCGTCGCCTTTTTTATGCGTGACGCACAGCAGGATGCCGGCTATGATGGAAAGCGCGAAGAACAGAAGATGGAACCAGCCGTAGTTGCCGGGGCGTGGCATTTCTGTTTCGCAGATTTGTTGTAATTTAACCCAGAAATTCATAAAAAACTCCTTTGGATGATATCAGAGCCTTCGTTGACTGATCTGGGGATATTATAATATAAGGAAGGAAATATTGCAATGAGGGTCGGGAAATCTTCAGGAATTATTAAGAAAAGGGGGCTAAATGTTTAACGACCGTATCTATGGCCTCGCTCGGTTGCACAGGGGAAAAGAAAAAGTTGTGGGACATTTAGCTTGATTTTCTACTACTTCTTCTTTTGACGCGCATACTGCTTCGCGCTGCGCTGTGCCGTTTTTGATGCCACTTCTTGGCACGTCCCAAGAAGTGGCCAAGAAAGACGCCCAGGCGTTCCCCCTGGGAACCCCCGGCATTGCCGCTCTACAAGGTGGAACAAGAGAGAGACATATGGGCTTTATATGCGGTGCTTCAAATTTTTCCAACACGAGCGGCAGGCGGAGAAAACAAGAAATTTTTGCAATCTCCACAGGGGCGTTCTTCGAACGCCCGCGGGCGAACACAGTTCGCCCCTACAGGCAAATCTAACATTGTGGAGCGGAGTGGGTAGGGCCCCATGAGCTCGCGGCAGTACCTGTGGAACAACGCGCGCTCTTCCCCATACAGAGCCCGCGGGCGAACGCAGTTCGCCCCTACGGGTGAATCTAACTTTTTGGAGAAGAAGGGGCGGGGGCCCCACTTCTCGCGGTAGCTATTCTACGGAATGGCGATGTTCTTCCCCTGACAGGGATAGGAGAATCTGTTCGGGCGAACTTACTTATCCCCCCTTCAAGTTCTTGAAAGGGGGGAAAGGGGGAAAACTTCTCGAAAGAAGTTTTCCCCCTCGTACCCTTATTCATTAAAACAATCCCGTAATCTTACCACTTTCGTCCACGTCGATGCGTTCGGCGGCGGGTGATTTGGGAAGGCCGGGCATGGTCAGGATATCACCGGTCAGGACGACGATAAAGCCGGCGCCTGCGGAGACCTTGACGTTGCGGACGGTCACGGTAAAGCCTTCGGGTGCGCCCAGCTTGGTGGGATCGTCCGAGAAGCTGTACTGCGTCTTGGCGACACAGATGGGCAGATGATCAAAGCCCAGGGCGGTCAGCTGATCGATCTGCTTTTTGGCCGCGGGGGTGACGATCACGCCGTCGCCGCCGTAGACCTTCTTAACGACCGCCTCGATCTTGTCAACGATGGGCAGGTCCAGATCATACGAGAAGGTGAAGTCGCCCTTTTCCTCCTCGCAAAGACGCACGACCTCGCGGGCCAGCGTCTCGCCGCCCTTACCACCCTCTGCCCAGACGGTGGACAGCACGGTGTTGACGCCCAGCTCGCGGCACTTGGCGATGATGAAGTCGATCTCGGCGTCGGTGTCGGTCGGGAAGCGGTTGACAGCCACCACGCAGGGCAGCTTGTATACGTTCTTGATGTTGGAAACGTGGCGGAGCAGGTTGGGAATACCCTTTTCAAGGGCAACGAGATCCTCGTTGTTCAGAGCCGTCTTGGGAAGGCCGCCGTGCATCTTGAGGGCACGAACGGTAGCGACCACGACGACAGCGTCGGGGGTCAGTCCTGCCATGCGGCACTTGATGTCCAGGAACTTTTCCGCACCCAGATCGGCGCCAAAGCCGGCCTCGGTGACGGCATAGTCGCCCATACGGAGTGCCAGCTTGGTCGCCATGACCGAGTTGCATCCGTGAGCGATGTTGGCGAACGGGCCGCCGTGAACGAAGGCGGGCGTGCCCTCCAGCGTCTGTACCAGGTTGGGCTTGAAGGCGTCCTTCAGGAGTGCCGTCATCGCACCCACTGCCTTGAGATCGCCTGCCGTGACGGGCTTGTCGTCGTAGGTGTAGCCCACGATGATGCGGGACAGTCTCTCCTTGAGGTCGGTGATGGAGGAGGCCAGGCAGAAGACTGCCATGATCTCGGAGGCAACGGTGATGTCAAAGCCATCCTCGCGGGGGACACCGTTGGCCTTGCCACCCATGCCGTCCACGATAAAGCGGAGCTGGCGGTCGTTCATATCGACGCAACGCTTCCAGGTGATCTTGCGGACGTCAATACCGAGCGCGTTGCCCTGCTGAATGTGGTTATCCAGCATAGCGGCGAGCAGGTTGTTGGCCGCACCGATGGCGTGGAAGTCGCCGGTGAAGTGCAGGTTGATGTCCTCCATGGGGACGACCTGGGCGTATCCGCCGCCGGCCGCACCGCCCTTGACGCCAAACACGGGGCCCAGAGAGGGCTCGCGCAGAGCGACGGTGACGTTCTTACCGATGCGGGACAGACCGTCGGCAAGACCGATGGTGGTGGTGGTTTTACCCTCGCCTGCGGGGGTGGGGGTAATAGCGGTGACGAGGATGAGCTTGCCCTCGGGGCGATCCTCGTTCAAAAGGGAAAGGTCAATCTTGGCTTTGTAGTTGCCGTACTGCTCGATGTATTTTTCATCGACGCCGGCTTTTTTTGCGATGCCTGTGATGTGCTGCATTTGGCACTGTTGGGCGATTTCGATGTCGGAGAGGTAGGACATGGTTGTAGATCCTTTCGGGTGGATTTTTTTGGGAGACTAAAGTTTTTAAAGCTTGTGTAGCCGGACGCTCATACTGCGCGATTTCATCGCGCGCTGAGCGGTCTATTGCTGTTTGTGTTACTTCTTGCCACGCGGCAAGAAGTAACCAAGAAGCGCGCCCAGGCGTTCCCCCTGGGAACCCCCGGCATTGCCGCTCTTCAAAGCGGGCTGGGGAGAAGGACATAAGGGTTTTAAGTGTATCGCTCGCCGGTAGATACCACGAGCGGCAGATAGGGAAAGCAAAAAGTCTTGCGGGGTTCTAAGGGGTATTAGACCCCTTAGTCCGTTTTCTTGGTTCGTTCTTTGTCGGATGACAAAGAATGAACATGAAAGCCGGTACAGATCAGCGCGCGATGAAATCGCGCAGTATGATCGTCAAAAGGAGAAGACGTGGAAAATTCAAGTTAACTTAATTATAAATGGGGAACTTCTCGCACAAAGCTTGAACTTCTGCCGAAATTCTATCCTTGCTATTTTCAAAGTCACGAATCACATCAATGATCCAGCCTGCAATCAACTTCATCTCAGGTTCTTTGAACCCTCTGGTGGTCACCGCAGGTGTTCCAATGCGTAGGCCGCTGGTGACAAACGGGCTCTGGGGGTCGCCGGGGATGGTGTTCTTGTTGGCGGTGATGTGCACCTCGTCCAGTCGATGCTCCAGCTCCTTGCCGGTGATGCCTTCATCGACGAGGTTGAGCAGCATGAGGTGATTGTCCGTGCCGCCCGAGACGAGCTTAATGCCGCCCGCGGTCAGCGCCTCGGCCAGTGCCGCGGCGTTTTTGACGATCTGCTGCTGATATGCTTTGAACTCGTCGGTCAGTGCCTCGCCCAGAGCCACGGCCTTGGCGGCGATGATGTGCATAAGGGGACCTCCTTGCGTGCCGGGGAAGACTGCCTTGTCGATGGCCTTGGCCAGCTCCTCGCGGCAAAGGATCATACCGCCTCTTGGACCGCGCAGGGTCTTGTGAGTGGTCGTGGTGACGACGTCGGCGTAAGGGACGGGCGAGGGATGAACGCCGGCGGCGATCAGGCCTGCGATGTGCGCCATATCGACCATCAGATAAGCACCCACCTCGTCCGCGATCTCGCGGCAACGGGCAAAGTCGATGGTTCTGGAATAAGCGGAAGCTCCCACGACGATGAGCCGAGGTCTGCACTCCAGCGCAATGCGGCGCATATCGTCGTAGTCGATCATTTCCGTCTGGGGATCAACGCCGTAGGGTACGACGTTGAAATACTTGCCCGAGATATTGACGGGCGAGCCATGGGAGAGGTGACCGCCCTGTGAAAGATTCATGCCCATGACGGTGTCGCCGGGCTGGAGCAGGGCAAAGAAAACGGCCAGGTTGGCATTCGCGCCGCTGTGGGGCTGGACGTTGGCGTGCTCGGCGCCGAACAGGCGGCAGGCTCTCTCGCGGGCAATATTTTCCACAACGTCAACGCAATAGCAGCCGCCGTAGTAGCGCTTAGAGGGGTAGCCCTCGGCGTATTTGTTGGTGAGGACGCCGCCGGCGGCCAGGAGAACGGCCTTGGAGACGATATTTTCGGAGGCGATGAGTTCGATGTTATGCTGTTGACGAGCAAGCTCGGCGTCGCAGGCTTCGAAGACATCGGGGTCGTAGTTTTTCAGTTCATCAAAAAAGTTCATGGTGTGTTCCTTTCGGGTGGGGGGATCTAAATGTTTAACAACTTTTTCTACGGCCTCGCCCAGCTTCGCGCGCTGAGCTGTGCCTGTTTTTTGAGGTTACTTCTTTGACGCACGTCAAAGAAGTAACCAAGAAAACCTCTTTCGGCAAGCCGAAAGTGCAAGTTTGCTTGTTCGCTCAACGCGAACATCGTGCTTCGCACGGGCGCAAACATTGCGTGCCAAGACGTTCCCTCTTGAATATCCCTTGGCATTGCCGCTCTGCAAAGAGCAAGACGAAATAGACATATGTTTTGTCTGTGCGGTGCTCCCAATTTTGTCAACACGAGCGGCAGGCGGAAAAAGCAAGAAATTTTTGCAATCTCCACAGGGGCGTTCTTCGAACGCCCGCGGGCGAACGCAGTTCGCCCCTACAGGCAAATCTAACATTGTGGAGAAGAAGGGGAAGGGGCCCCACTTCTTGCGATAGCCGATTTCGCCGCAGGCGAAATCACTATGGAACAGCGTACTTCCTTTCCCATACAGGGTTAGGAAAAGTTGCTTCGGCTACACTCCTGTTTCTTCCTTGAAAGTTTTTGAAGGGTCGTAGGGAAACTTTTTTCAAAAAGTTTCCCTACACGCGCCCCTCGTTTCCTCACTTAAAATACTTCACAGCGGCCTCGAACATACGAATGTCGTAATTGCCGGGGACGTTCTTATAGAGGCCTTGGCCGACGCGCTCGGAGTGACCCATCTTACCAAAGACGCGTCCGTCGGGCGAGGTGATACCCTCGATGGCGAAGGCGGAGTCGTTGGGATTGAAGTGGACGTCGGCGGTGGCGTTGCCGGACAGATCAACGTACTGGGTTGCGATCTGTCCGTTTGCGGCGAGCTGACGGATCAGCTCCTCGCTGGCCAGGAAGCGACCCTCGCCGTGCGAGATCGGCACGGTGTAAACGTCACCCGCGTCCGTCAGTGCCAGCCAAGGCGACTTGTTGGACGCTATGCGGGTGTGAACGATGCGCGACTGGTGGCGGGAGATGGTGTTGAAGGTCAAGGTCGGGCAGTGCTCGTCCGTGTCGATGATCTTACCATAGGGTACAAGCCCCAGCTTGATCAGCGCCTGGAAGCCGTTGCAGATACCGCACATCAGACCGTCGCGGTTATCCAGCAGATCGGTCACGCCTTCCTTGATGGCAGGGTTGCGGAAGAAGGCCGTGATGAACTTAGCCGAGCCGTCGGGCTCGTCGCCGCCCGAGAAGCCGCCGGGAATGAATACCATCTGTGCGGTCTTGAGGGCCGCCCCAAAACGGTCGATCGAAGCGGAAATGTCGGACGCCGTGCGGTTGGCGATGACTATGATCTCGGGATCAGCCCCCGCGTCGCGGACGGCCTTGGCCGAGTCAAACTCGCAGTTGGTGCCGGGGAAGGCGGGGATGAGAACCTTGGGACGCGCTACCTTGACGGCGGGCGCGGGGTAAGAGGTCGCCTTGTAGGAGAAGGTCTCCATCGGGCCGTTCGATGCGGGAATGTTGCAGGAGTAAACGCCCTCCAGCTTGTCCTCGTAGATGCCCAGAATGTCGTCCAGCGTGATGGACTCCTCGCCCATGGTCAGCTTGCCGTCGTCGGTGATCACACCGAAGTCGCGGGCGCCCTCTACGGGCTCGGCGACCTCCAGAAGGATGGAGCCGTAGTTGTAGCCGAAGATGCACTTGGGACAGCAGCCCTCAAAGCGGAAGCCCAGGCCGTTACCAAATGCCATCTTCATGATCGCCTCGGCAACACCGCCCATGCCGGGAGTGTAAGCGGCATAGACCTTGCCCGCACGGGAAAGCTCGGTCACGCGGTCAAAGACGGACAGCAACGATGCGGTCGTAGGCAGACCATTCGCGTCATACTCGGGCGAGAGCATGACCACGCGGTGTCCTGCCTCTTTGAATTCGGGAGAAAGAATATCTTTTACCTTTTCGGTGGTAACAGCGAAGGAAACCAGTGTGGGAGGCACGTCGAGATCCTCAAACGAGCCGGACATGGAGTCCTTGCCGCCGATGGAGCCGATGCCCAGCTCCATCTGTGCCTTGAAGGCACCCAGCAGAGCCGCGAGGGGCTTACCCCAGCGAGCGGGGTTCTGACCCAGCTTCTCAAAATACTCCTGGAAGGTCAGGTAAACGTCCTCGAACTTGGCACCCGTGGCGATCAGCTTGGCGACCGACTCCACGACCGCCAGATATGCGCCGTGGTAGGGGCTCTTCTCGAAGATAAAGGGATTATAGCCAAAGGACATCAGCGAGCAATCATCGGTGTGCTTCTTTTCCACCGAGATCTTCTGAACCATGGCCTGAATGGGGGTCAGCTGGTTCTTGCCGCCGAAGGGCATGAGCACCGTGCCCGCGCCGATGGTCGAGTCAAAGCGCTCGGACAGCCCTCTCTTGGAGCAGCAGTTCAGGTCAGCGGCCAGTGCCTTGTAGTTTTCCGTAAACGTGCCGGTGATGACCTTGTTGTACGCCTTGGGCGCTGTGGGCGATACGGTGATGTGCTTGTCCGCACCGTTGGAATTCAAGAACTCGCGGCTGATATCAACGATTACCTTACCGTTCCAGTGCATGACCAGACGGGGATCAGCCTGAACCTTGGCAACGGGGCAGGCCTGCAGGTTTTCGGTGGCGGCAAGCGCGAGGAATTTTTCTACGTCCTGGGGCTCGACGACCACGGCCATTCTCTCCTGCGACTCGGAAATGGCAAGCTCGGTGCCGTCCAGGCCCTCGTACTTCTTGGGTACGGCGTTGAGGTCAATGACCAGACCGTCGGCCAGCTCACCGATGGCAACGGACACGCCGCCCGCGCCAAAGTCGTTGCAGCGCTTGATCAGGCGAGACGCCTCGGCGTTACGGAACAGTCTTTGCAGCTTTCTTTCTTCGGGTGCGTTACCCTTCTGAACCTCGGCGCCGCAGGTCTCGACCGACTGGGCGGTATGCGCCTTGGACGAGCCGGTCGCACCGCCGATACCGTCGCGGCCGGTCGAGCCACCCAAAAGGATGACCACGTCACCGGGGGCGGGAACCTCGCGGCGGACGTTTTCGGCAGGAGCGGCGGCGATCACCGCGCCGATCTCCATGCGCTTGGCGGCATAGCCGGGGTGATAAATTTCGTCAACAATGCCCGTAGCAAGACCGATCTGGTTGCCGTAGGACGAGTATCCCGCGGCCGCTGTGGTGACGATCTTTCTCTGGGGCAATTTACCCTTCAGAGTCTCGCTGACAGGAACGGTCGGGTCAGCCGCACCCGTGACGCGCATGGCGCCGTAAACGTAGGAGCGTCCCGACAGCGGGTCGCGGATGGCGCCGCCGATACAGGTGGCCGCACCGCCGAAGGGCTCGATCTCGGTGGGGTGGTTGTGTGTTTCATTCTTAAAGAGCAGAAGCCAGGGCTCGCTGACGCCGTCCACGTCGACGTTGATCTTGACGGTGCAGGCGTTGATCTCCTCCGACTCGTCCAGCTTGTCCAGCTTGCCGGCCTTACGGAGTGCCTTGACGGCGACGGTGGCCAGGTCCATCAGGCAAATGGGCTTGTGCTCACGGTTCAGATCCTTGCGGACGGCGAGGTATTCCTCGTAGGTCTTTTGCAGCAACTCGTCCTCAAAGGTGACGCTGTCGATGACCGTGCCAAAGGTGGTGTGACGGCAGTGATCCGACCAGTAGGTGTCGATCATGCGGATCTCGGTGATGGTGGGATCGCGGTGCTCGCTCTTGAAATACTCCTGGCAGAAGGCAATGTCGTCGGCGTCCATGGCCAGGCCATACTCCTTGACGAAAGCCTCAAGACCGGCGCGGTCCAGGGCGATGAAGCCGCCCAGCGTGCGGACGGTGGTGGGAACGTCGTACTCGGTTGCCAGCGTCTCGGGCTTGTCCATGACCGCCTCGCGCGATTCGACGGGGTTGATGACGTACTTTTTGATCTCGGCGACTTCAGCATCCGTCAGCTTGCCGTACAGCGCGTACACGCGGGCGGTGCGGATGGTGGGGCGGTCGCCCTGCGAGATGATCTGAATGCACTGGGCGGCCGAGTCTGCTCTCTGATCAAACTGACCGGGTAGATACTCGACGGCGAACACGACGTCGGCGTCGGCTGCAGTCAGTTCGCTCGACGTCAGGTCGAGCTGGGGCTCGGAGAAGACGGTGCCAACGGCGTAATCGAACAGCTCGGGGGAGATGTTCTCGGCGTCGTAGCGGTTGTAAAGACGAACGTCCTCAAGCGACGTGATGCCCAAGAGGGTGCGGGCATCGGACAGAAGTGCGTGCGCCTCGTGCGCCAGCTCCTTTTTCTTTTCGACAAATATTCTGTATACCATGTTGCTTTATTCCTCCATAGCCGCCAGTGCGCGAGCACCGATGTCGCGGCGATAATATGCACCTTCAAAGTGGATGTTGCTGACGTTTTCATAAGCCTTGCCCAAGGCGTCCTTCAGCGTGTCGGCCGTGCCGATCACACCCAGCACGCGTCCGCCGTTTGTCAGCAGCTTGTCGCCGTCGAGCTTTGCGCCGGCCACGATGACAGATTCGGACAGCTCGGCGGGAATGGTGATCTCCTTGCCCTTTTCATACGAGCCGGGGTAGCCGGCAGATGCCATGATGACACACGCGGCGGCACCGCTTGAGAATTTCACTTCCGTTTCTGCCAGCGTTCCGTTGGTCGTTGCCTGCATGACGGTCAAAAGGTCACTCTCGAGCAGCGGCAGGACGACCTGCGTTTCGGGGTCGCCGAAGCGGCAGTTGTATTCGATGACCCGGGGGCCGTTCGGGGTCATCATCAGTCCGAAATACAAGCAGCCCGTAAAGGGTCTGCCCTCGGCGTTCATGGCGTTGATCGTCGGCACGAAAATGGTTTTCATGCACTCGTCGGCCAGCGCCTTGGTGTAGCAGGGGTTGGGGGCGATGGTGCCCATGCCGCCGGTGTTGAGTCCCGTGTCTCCCTCGCCCACTCTCTTGTGGTCCATGGAGGAGACCATGGGCTTGACCGTCTTGCCGTCAGTGAAGGCCAGAACGGACACCTCGGGACCGGTCAAAAATTCCTCGATGACAATGTTGTCACCGCTCTTGCCGAATTTTTTATCCTGCATCATGGACACGACGGCCTCCTTGGCCTCGTCACGCGTCATAGCGATGATGACGCCCTTGCCCAAAGCCAGGCCGTCCGCCTTGATGACGGTGGGGATGGGGGCGGTTTCCAGATAAGCCAGCGCCGCCTCCATGTCCGAGAATACCTCGTAGGCCGCGGTGGGGATGCCGTATTTTTTCATCAGGTTTTTAGAGAAGACCTTACTACCCTCGATGATGGCCGCATTGGCGCGAGGACCGAAGCAGGGGATGCCGACCTCGTTCAGGGCATCGACACAGCCGAGCACCAGCGGATCGTCGGGGGCGACGATGGCGTAGTCAATGGCATTCTCTTTGGCGAAGGCCACGATGCCGTTGATATCGGTGGCACCGATGGGGATGCAGGTGGCGTCAGCGGCGATACCGCCGTTGCCGGGGAGGGCGTAGATGGTACCCACGGCGGGGTTTTGTTTGATTTTTTTGATGATGGCGTGTTCACGGCCGCCACTGCCTACGACGAGGATGTTCATTTTTTATTCCTTTCGGAGTATTTGGGGTGGGGATCTGAATGTTTAACGACTACTTCTACGGCCTCGCCCAGCTTCGCGCGCTCGGTGTGCCGGCTTTTGATGTTACTTCTTTGACGCACGTCAAAGAAGTAACCAAGAAAACGTGCCAAGACGTTCCCTCTTGGATCTCCCTTGGCATTGCCGCTCTGCAAAGCGGACAGAGGAGAAAGACATAAATGCTTTTTATGCATCGCTCGCCACATAGCCACCACGAGCGGCAGGCATCGGAAGCATAGGCTCTCCCTTTGGGAGAGCTCCCGCGCGAGCGGGTGAGAGGGCCTCTCCACCGGCTTCGCCGCCACCTCTCCCATCGGGAGAGGCTTTTCGTGGAGCAGATGTGCCCCGCAACACAATTCTAATATGATGGAGCGAAAGGGGAAGGGGTCCCCTGAGCTTGCGGGAGCTATTCTATAAAACGGTGCTCTTTCTTCCCCATACAGGGCAAGAAGAAGTCGTCCCGGCTACGCTCCTGTTCCTTCCTTAAAGGTTTTTGAAGGGTCGTAGGGAAACTTTTTTCAAAAAGTTTCCCTACACGTGCCCCTACATCAATGGTGGAACAATCTCATGCCGGTGAAGGCCATGGACATACCGTACTTATCGCAGCATTCGATGACGAGGTCATCGCGGATAGAGCCGCCGGGCTCGGCGATATACTTCACGCCCGACTTTTTGGCGCGTTCGATGTTATCGCTGAAGGGGAAGAAGGCATCGGAGCCGAGGGCGACGCCGTCGATGGTATCGAGGTAAGCTCTCTGCTCCTCGCGGGTGAAGGGGGCGGGCTGCTCGGTGAAATACTTCTGCCAGTTGCCGTCAGCGGTGACGTCCTCTTCGTTCTGGTTGATGTAGCCGTCGATGACGTTATCGCGGTCGGGTCTGCCGAGGGTGTCCTTGAAGGGCAGGTTCAGCACCTTGTCGTGCTGACGCAGGAACCAGGTGTCAGCCTTGCCGCCGGCAAGTCTGGTGCAGTGCACGCGGGACTGCTGACCGGCACCGACGCCGATGGCCTGGCCGTCCACGGCGTAGCAGACGGAGTTGGACTGGGTGTACTTGAGGGTGATGAGCGCCACGATCAGGTCGCGGACAGCACTCTCGGGCATATCCTTGTTGGCTGTGACGATGTTCTGCAGCAGCTCGCGGTTGATCTCGAAGTTGTTGCGGCCCTGCTCAAAGGTAATGCCAAACACGTCCTTGTGCTCAACAGGGGCGGGAACGTAGTCGGGATCGATCTTGACGATGTTGTAGCCGCCCTTGCGCTTGGACTTCAGAATTTCCAGCGCCTCGGGCTCGTAGCCGGGGGCGATGATGCCGTCGGACACCTCGCGTTTGATCATGAGTGCCGTGGTCACGTCGCACACGTCGGACAGAGCGACCCAGTCGCCGAACGAACACATACGGTCAGTGCCGCGGGCGCGTGCATATGCGCAGGCCAGGGGAGACTCGTCAAGCCCCTCGATGTCGTCGACAAAGCAAGCCTTCTTGAGCTTGTCCGACAGCGGAATGCCGACGGCCGCCGAGGTGGGGGACACGTGCTTGAAGGAGGTGACCGCGGGCAGGCCCAGTGCGGCTTTCAGCTCCTTGACCAGCTGCCAGGAGTTGAAGGCGTCCAGGAAGTTGATGAAGCCGGGGCGGCCGTTGAGGATCTCGATGGGAAGATCTGCACCGTCTGCCATGAAAATCTTGGCAGGCTTTTGATTGGGGTTACAGCCGTATTTCAGTTCAAATTCTTTCATGATTGTTATCTCCTTTATTTTGTTGGGAAAAACTTCTTGAAAGAAGTTTTTCCCAAACCCTTTTCAAGAACTTTATTTGAAAATATTTGTTGACTAAATGGGGATGATTGTGCGCTCGCCCGTAGGTGCTGCCGCAAGCTCGTGGGCCCCTTCCCACTCGCTCTGTCGGGCAAGCTTGAATGGTTTCCATACTTTCTCCTACGGACGCGCGTACTGCTTCGCGCCGCGCTGTACCAGTTCTGATGTTACTTCTTTGTTGTTCCACAAAGAAGTAACCAAGAAAGGGAACCAAGGCTTTCCCCCTTGGATTCCCCTTTCCGTGCCGCTCTTCAAAGCGGACAGAGGAAAAAGACATAAACACTTATACTGTATTTCTTACCGCATAGCTACCACGAGCGGCAGATATGGAAAGTAAGAACTTTTGCGGGTTTCTTAAGGGCATTAGGCCCTTAAGCTGATTTTCTTTCGCCATTTCTTTGTTCAGCGACAAAGAAATGGCATCCATGCCGAACCGCGCAGCGCGAAGCTGTATGCGCGTCCGTAGGAGAAGTAGCGGAAAATCCAGCTTTCTTTAGATATTTTTGTTGACGATGCGCGTTTCCGTCTCGCCTGTAGCAATGTCAATGTATCTGACGAACAGAGAAACCTTGTTGTCCTCATTCAGATTTGTCCAAATCAGATCGGTCAGCTCGTCGATATCCACGTCCGGCAGCTCCAGCGTCTTGGGCTCACCCTCAAAGGAAGGCAGGGGATTGCCGTCACCGTTGTAGGTGTGGATGAACTTTGCCCTACCCGCGATGGGGTTGGAATACGCGTAGGTGAAGCGCTCGCAGGACGAGTCGTCGCCCCCGGCGCTCTTGAGAATGGACATGGCGTAGTGCATGCCGTCACTCTCACGGCGGATGATGCCCGAGATTCTGGGAGTGAAGTTGGGCTTATCGTCCTCAAACTCACGGGTGCGCAGTGCCTGCTCGAAGGTCATCTGCTTGTCCATCAGATTGTAGATGGTGTCAGTCTGGTCGCCGTTGGTGACGATGGTCTTGTTGCCCAAAACTCTGACGGGGTAGTAGATGATCAGATGAGGATCGACCATCTTGGATTCGTCAAACGCCTTGGTTCTCATGGCGTCGCCCTCGGCCACGAACACGCGGTTGCGGCTGTTGACGCTACGGCCCATGATGAAATAAGCGGTGACGGCCTTTTTACCGTCGGCCGACTTACCGATGATAATGCCGCGGCCGTGGTAGGCAAGAGAATTGAGTTCTTCTTGGATGGTGGAAGTTTTCATGATGTATGTACTCCTTGCGATTATTTTTCGTTTTCGATCATAGCCGCGGCGACCCCTTCAACGGCGCGGGGCAGAATGATCCACTCGGCCTGCTCCATGACGCGGCGCTGAAGGCTCTCGGGGGTGTCGCCCTCCTCGATATAGACGGCCCGCTGGGCGATGATCTTGCCGCCGTCGGGAATCTCGTTGACAAAATGCACCGTCGCGCCCGTGACCTTGACACCCATTTCCAGGGCGGCCTTGTGGGGGGCGAGTCCGTACATGCCCTTGCCGCAGAAGGAGGGGATGAGGGCGGGGTGGACGTTGATGATGCGTTCGGGCCACTTGGCGGTGAAGGCCGCAGACAGAATATTCATAAAGCCGGCCAGGACGATCAGGTCGATGCCGTGTGCCGCGAGCTCGCGCTCGATGGCCGCTTCAAAGGCCTCTTGCGATCCAAGCTCCTTTTTCCAGGCGACTGCGGTGGCGATGCCGTGGTTTTTGGCACGCTCCAGCGCGTAGGCGGTGGGGTTGGAGGCGAGGACTAAAACGATCTCGCCGCTGTGAAGAATGCCCGCCTCTTGCGCATCGATGAGGGCTTGGAGATTGGTGCCGCCGCCGGATACCAGGACGGCGATTCTTTTAGAAGATGACATATGTTGTGATCCTTGTGTGTAGGGAAAACTTCTTGGAAGAAGTTTTCCCTACGACCCTTTCAAGAACTTTGTAGGGAAAATATGGTGGAAAAAATCGGTCGTTCACCTGCTGACGCGGGGGTGCTGCCGCAAGCTCGTGGGTCCCCTCCCACTCGCTCTGCCGAGATGTTTGTATTATTGTGGAGAAGAAGGGGTAGGGGCCCCACTTCTTGCGGGAGCTATTGCTTCAAACAGCGTACTCCCTTCCCCATACAGGACTAGGAGAAGCTGTTCTGGCTACGCTCCTGTTTTTCTCTTTGAAAGTTTTTTGAGGGGGTCAGGGGAACTTTTTTTCAAAAAAGTTCCCCTCGTACCCTCCGCGCCCTTCGTTACTCCAAAATCACACCCTCGTCGCCGGCAATGATCTCACCGATGACGTAAGCGTCCTCGCCGTGTGCGCGGAGAACTTCGAGAGCGGCTTCAACCTCGGCGGCGGGAACGACGACGCTCATGCCGACACCCATGTTGTAGGTATTGAACATATCGCGCTCAGGGATGTTGCCCCACTTGGCGATCATATCGAAGATGGGGAGAACCTTGACGGCGCTCTTGTCGATCTTGGCGGTCAGACCGTTGGGGATCGAGCGCGGGATGTTCTCATAGAAGCCGCCGCCCGTGATGTGCGAGATGCCCTTAACGTCCACCTTCTCGAGCAGTGCCAGAATGGACTTGACGTAGATGCGGGTGGGGACGATCAGCGCCTCGGCGATGGTCTTGCCGCCCAGCTCCTCGCGGGGCACGTACAGCTCGGGATTGTTGTTGTCAATGTCGAACACCTTGCGGCACAGCGAGAATCCGTTGGAGTGGATGCCGGTGGAGGGCAGTGCGATGACCACGTCGCCCTCGGCCATACGGGTGTTGTCGAGGATCTTCTTTTTGTCGACGATACCGACGGCAAAGCCGGCCAGGTCGTAGTCCTCTACGGGCATCATGCCGGGGTGCTCGGCTGTCTCGCCGCCGATCAGAGCCGCGCCCGACTGGACACATCCCTCGGCTACGCCGCCGACGATCTCGGCGATCTTTTCGGGGACGTTCTTGCCGCAGGCGATGTAGTCCAAAAAGAACAGGGGGCGTGCGCCACAGCAGATGATATCGTTGACGCACATAGCCACGGCGTCGATGCCGATGGTGTCGTGCTTGTCCATCAGAATGGCCAGCTTGACCTTGGTGCCGCAACCATCGGTGCCGGAGACGAGCACGGGCTCCTCCATGCCGGCGATGGGCAGACCAAAGCAGCCGCCGAAGCCGCCGACGTCGTCGAGGCATCCTTCGTTTTTGGTGCGGCTAATGTGTTTTTTCATCAGCTCGACGGCGCGGTAGCCGGCGGTGATGTCGACGCCGGCAGCGGCGTAGGATTCGGATTTAGAATTAGAATGCATGGTGGTGGGTCCTTTCGGGATGTATTTTTTTTGGGAGACTAAATTTTTTAGAGCTTATGTAGCCGGACGCTCACACTGTGCCTGCGGCACGCGCTCGCGGTTCGGCTTTTGACGTACTTTCTTTGTCGCTGAACAAAGAAAGTACCAAAGAAAGTCAGCCCGGACGTTCCCTCCGGGGCCTCCCTTTTCGTGCCGCTCTGCAAAGAGGACAGAGGAGAAAAACATATACGCTTATTCTGCATCGCTCGACGGTAGTCACCACGAGCGGCAGGCGGAGAAAGCAAGGGGTTTTGCTTTCTCGTAGGGACCGGGGAACGGAGTAAATCCGCAAAGCGGATTTATGCCGAGCGGAGCGAGGAGAGACTCCCGGGCGGTCCGTTTTGGGGCAAATCTAAATTCATGGAGAAGAAGGGGCGGGGGCCCCACTTCTTGCGGAAGTAACTTTGGAACAGCGCACTTTCTTCCCCTTACAGAGTTAGGAGAAGCCGTTCCGGCTACACTCCTGTTCCTTCCTTAAAAGTTTTTGAAGGGTCGTAGGGAAACTTTTTTCAAAAAGTTTCCCTACATCCGCGCCTCTTACTCCTTACCCGTCCAGCAGTACGTACACAGGCAGTCGCGGTCGATGCCGATGGCGTCGAGGATGCCGTCGAGCGTTTGGAACTCAAGGGAATCGAAGCGGAATTTGTGGCAAAGGGTCTCGCGCAGCTTGCGACCGCGCTCGGTGGAGGAGTCGCTGTACTCTTCCAGGTGCTCAAAGCCCTCCTTACCCTCCAGCTCCATGATCACGCGGCGGGTGATCAGATCCATCTCGCTGTTGGAGCGGGTGAAGTTGAGATATTTGCAGCTGTACATAATGGGCGGGCAGGCGATTCTCATATGGACCTCGCGGGCGCCGTTTTCGTACAGAAATTCGACCGTCTCGCGCAGCTGGGTGCCGCGGACGATGGAGTCGTCCACAAACAACAGCTTCTTGTCCCGGATGAACTCCCGAATGGGGATCTGCTTCATCTTGGCAACGCGGTTTCTGTCCACCTGTTTGGCGGGCGTAAAGCTGCGTGACCAGGTCGGGGTGTACTTGATGTAAGGGCGGGCGAACGGAATGCCGCTGGCATTGGAATAACCAATCGCGTGGGGTGTGCCCGAATCCGGGAAGCCGCTGACGTAGTCAATGTCGGGCAATTCTCCCGTCTTTTTGTCGTTGTCGGCCAGAATGCCGCCGTCGCGGTAGCGCATGGCCTCGACGTTGACGCCCTCGTAGTTGGAGGACGAGTAGCCGTAATAGGTCCAAAGGAAGGAGCAGATGCACATTTTTTTGCCCGGCTCCTGAAGGATCTCCATCGAGTCCTTGGTGATGCGAACGATCTCCCCCGGGCCTAATTCGTGCTCGTCCATATAGTCGAGCTTCTGATAAGCAAACGACTCAAAGGACACGCAGTATCCGCCGTCGTTTTTGCCGACGAGCACGGGCGTTCTGCCCAGCTTGTCACGCGCGGCGATGATGGAGCCGTCCTCACAAAGGATCAGGATGGACAAGCTGCCAACAACGAGATCCTGCACGAACTTGATGCCCTCGGCAAAGCTGGGCTTGCGGCTGATCAGTGCCGCCGCCAGATCGGTCGCGTTGACTGCGCCGTCCGTCATGGCGTTGAAGTGGCCGGAGCTTGCGGTGAAGTAGCGTTCGATCAGCTCGTCCGCGTTGTTGATCAGACCCACGGTGCAGATGGCAAACTTGCCCAGCGCCGAGCGGATAAGCAGGGGCTGGGGGTCGCTGTCGCTGATGCATCCGATGGCCGACGTTCCCGTCATCTCTTCAAAGATGTGCGAGAACTTGGTGCGGAAGGGCGAGTTTTCAATGTTGTGAATGTCGCGCTGCAGGCCCTTGATCGGGTCGTAAGCCGCCATACCGCCGCGGCGCGTGCCGAGGTGGGAATGGTAGTCTGTTCCAAAAAAGACGTCCTCAATGGCGTCGTGGCTGCAGGCCGCGCCGAAAAATCCTCCCATGGTGCCTCCTTATGCCTGCTTTTCGGCAAACTCAGCCGAGATGCGAGCGTCCTTGGCAAGCACGGCCGCGCTGTCGGCGGCGCGCTTGGCGTCAAGCTTGGCCGCGAGCTCCTTGTCCTCGACGGCCAGGATCTGGGCGCAAAGCAAAGCGGCATTGACACCACCCCCGATGGCAACCGTAGCGACAGGAATGCCGGAGGGCATCTGTACGGTAGACAGGAGGGCGTCAATGCCGCCGATATTCTGGGATGCGCAGGGAATGCCGATGACGGGCAGGGTGGTGTTAGCCGCAATCGCGCCTGCAAGATGAGCCGCCATGCCGGCAGCTGCAATGATAGCGCCGAAGCCGTTTTCGCGTGCGGACAGGGCAAAGGAGCGTGCCTCCTCGGGCGTACGGTGCGCCGAGTACACGTGTACCTCGAAGGGGATGCCCAGGGCGAGCAGGGTGTCGGTGGCTTTCTGGATGATAGGCAGATCGCTGTCACTGCCCATAACGATTCCGATTTTTTTCATGTTGACGATCCTTCCTTTTGGGTTGCTGGATGGGTGGGTGTACGCATCGCGGAGGCCCCTTTTTTGAGGTGATCCGGGATGAAAAAGTGGTCATAAAAAAGCAAAAAGGCACACTGTCACATCGTGTGCCGCGGCGGCGTAGGGGGTGCGTGTTGCCCCCAGCTCGCAGGGTACCGATTTTCCCGTATGTCGTTTCAAAAATCATTATATTTGGCAAGAAAAATCTTACCGGATATATTATAGCATATAATATAATGTAAGTCAAGCAACAGAAGGGACAAAATGAGGATTTTTTGAAAGAGTTTTGCGGTGATTTCGAACAAGATTTTCTATTGGTTGTCGCGTATGAAGGAAAGTTTGATTTTCCCCACGACTTCTCCTTTTGACGCGCGTACTGCTTCGCGCCGCGCTGTGCGGGCACAGATGCCCTTTCTTTGTCATTCCACAAAGAAAGGGCGAAAGAAAGGGAACCAAAGGCTGCCGCCTTTGGAAACCGCTACATCCGACGGCTCCACAGCCGCCGTCGGGTTATTGCTCTCGCAAGCCTCCTCCATCTGCGGGGCATATATCCCACCCCGCAGATGGGGTTGCCGTTGGCAAGAGTTCTTGCTATCTCGTTTTTGTTTGAAATTTGTGCTGACAAGGGTGCGTAGCAGATAGCAAAAACTTTTTACTTTTCTGCTCGCGTATCACTTCCGCGTTTGCAAGTTTTTTAACTTGCAAACGCAAAGGCTGAATTTGCTTGGAGTCGCGAAAAGATGAGCAGAGCGATAGCGCCGCGACCTTTTCGCGCTGCAGGGGGATCCAAGGGGCGAGCCCCTTGGCGCGTTTTCTTGGTTCGTTCTTTGCCGCGAGGCAAAGAATGAACACCCAAACCGGCACAGATCAGCGCGCGGCTTGCCGCGCAGTATGATCGTCAAAAGAAGAAGTTGCCAAAAAACAAGAAAAACACCCTCACTGCGACATTCTGCCGCAGTGAGGGTAGGGGGCATCAGCCCTTCATGGATGTGCTTTTTTCCTTCTGAATGACGTCGTGTGCACCGCCCTCAATGATACTCGTAGCGGAAACCAGCGTCAGCTTGGCCTTCTTTTGCAGCTCGGCAATGGTGAGCGCGCCGCAGTTACACATGGTCGACTTGACCTTGGCCAGCGACATGGCCACGTTGTCCTTCAAGCTACCGGCATAAGGAACGTAGGAGTCAACGCCCTCCTCAAACGACAGCTTCTTGTCGCCGCCCAGGTCGTATCTCTGCCAGTTGCGGGCACGGGCCGAGCCCTCGCCCCAATATTCCTTATAGTAGGTGCCTCCGATGCTGACCTTGCCCGAGGGAGACTCGTCAAAGCGGGCAAAGTAACGGCCCAGCATGACGAAATCCGCACCCATAGCCAGAGCCAGCGTGATGTGGTGGTCGTAAACGATACCGCCGTCCGAGCAGACGGGAACGTAAATGCCCGTTTCCTCAAAGTAGCGATCTCTCTCGGCGCAGACCTCGATCAGAGCGGTTGCCTGACCGCGGCCGATGCCCTTGGTCTCACGGGTGATGCAGATGGAGCCACCGCCGATACCGACCTTGATAAAGTCAGCACCGCAGTCAGCGAGGAACCGGAAGCCCTCGGCGTCTACGACGTTGCCCGCGCCGACCTTGACGCTGTCGCCGTAGTGAGCGCGGATCCACTCGATGGTCAGCTTCTGCCACTCCGAGAATCCCTCGGAGGAGTCGATGCAAAGTACATCTACGCCGGCCTCAACGAGAGCGGGGACTCTCTCGGCGTAGTCACGGGTGTTGATACCTGCGCCGACGACGTATCTCTTTTCCTTGTCCAGCAGCTCGTTGGGGTTCTGCTTGTGAGTGTCGTAGTCCTTGCGGAAGACCATGTGAACGAGGTGTCCTTGGTCGTCGATGATGGGCAGAGAATTGAGCTTGTGCTCCCAGATGATGTCGTTGGCAGTCTTGAGCGTCGTGCCCTCGGGCGCGGTGATCAGCTTGTCAAAGGGAGTCATAAACTCGGATACCTTGGTGTTGGGATCCATGCGGGTGACGCGGTAGTCGCGGCCGGTGACGATGCCCAGCAGCTTACCCTCGGCGGTGCCGTCGTCGGTGACGGCCATGGTGTTGTGTCCCGTCTTTTGCTTGAGAGCCACGACCTCGGCCATGGTCATATCGGGCGTCAGGTTGGAGTCACTC
>SVSH01000050.1 GCA_015064395.1 Oscillospiraceae bacterium | reverse complement strand
TGACAAAACCAACATCTATTACGTTGGCGACAACCGCGAGGCCATCAACGAAATCCTCAGGCAATACATTACCCTCGGCCATCATTGACCGAGCTTTAAGGAGACAACCATGAAACTTCTCATTCTCAACGGCCCAAATCTCAACCTCCTCGGCATCCGTGAGCCCGCCATCTACGGCCACGAGACCTTTGCCGATCTGTGCGAGCGCATCAAAGCTTATGCAAAAGAAAAAGGCATCGAGGTGCGCCTTGTCCAATCCAATCACGAGGGAGACCTGGTCGATGCCATCCAACAGGCTTATTTCGACGGCCTTGACGGCATCGTCATGAACCCCGGTGCCTATACCCACACCAGCATCGCCCTGCTCGATGCGCTCAAGGGCGTGGGGCTTCCCGCCGTTGAGGTGCATATTTCCGATCCCGACACGCGCGAGGACTTCCGTAAGGTCAGCTTTGTCCGCGCCGCCTGCGTGGCAACGATCAAGGGACACGGCACGCAGGGATATTTTGAAGCGATCGATCTGCTGATCGACCGTTTGAGCGAGGCATGAGCATGAATGTAACCGATATCGTAACCATCACACCCGGTGTCGCACGCGGTCGGGTGGTCATCCCCCCCTCCAAAAGCGTTGCCCACCGCGCACTCATCTGCGCCGCGCTGGCGAGTCGGGGCTGTGTCAGCCGCCTTGGCGGCATGCCCTATAATCAGGATATCGACGCGACGATGGACTGCCTGCGCGCGCTGGGCGTTCGCATGACGGACGAGCGCGAGGCGAGCGGCGAGACGCGATGCGTGACGGTCTTTGGCTGTGGCGGTCAGTGGACAAAAAACGACGAGCCGCTCTCATGCCGTGAAAGCGGAAGCACGCTTCGCTTTTTGTTGCCGCTGTGCCTGTTGTCCGACGCTCCCCGCACCCTCAAGGGAAGCGAGCGACTGCTGGCCCGTCCGCTGGACGACTACCGCTCTTTGTTTGAGGGCAGGGAATGGACAAGCGTCGAGGGAGGCCTGCGCATTGGCGGCGGCTCGGTTTTGCGCGGACAGACCTTCTCTCTGTCGGGCAAGTCGAGCAGTCAGTTCATCACGGGGCTGCTCTTCGTCCTGCCGCTATTGGGCGAGGACAGCGTGATCGAGCTGCCATGCGCCCCCGAGAGTAAATCCTATATTGACATGACCATTGCCGTGCAAGCGCGCTTTGGCGTGGTTGCCACCTGGCAGGACGATACTCATTTGATCGTCAAGGGCAGACAATCCTACCGCGCGGCTGACATGACCGCCGACGGTGACGCCTCGGGTGCGGCCTTCTTCTACGCGCTTGATACGCTGAAGTCGGGCGGCGATCCGCTGGAAATTGTTTGTGTGGGTAGTGACGACGTGCGTCAGGGCGACGCGGTATGCCCCTTGCTTTTGGCGCAGATCGCGGCGGCATCGCCTGATCGGCTGCCCGTGATCTCTCTTGCCGATTGCCCCGATCTCGGTCCGATTCTCTTTACGGCCGCGGCGGCGCTCCACGGTGCGATCTTCACCCACACCGACCGCCTGCGCCTGAAGGAGAGCGATCGCATTTCCGCCATGGTGCAGGAGCTGGAAAAATTCGGCGCGCGCTTTGAGGTGATTGACGGCATCGACGGCGGCAGAGTGACGGTACTGCCCCCCGAGGGCGGTTTGCACACGCCGACGAGCGTACTGCGCGGTCACAACGACCACCGCGTCGTGATGAGTCTGGCTGTTCTATCCGCCTGCATGAGTGATCCCACGCCCATCCGCATCGACGACGCCCACGCCGTCACCAAGAGCTTTCCCGATTTCTTCGATCGCCTGCGGAAACTGGGAGTTGTGTGTGAGTAAAGTTATGAGCCAAGGGGTCTAATCCCCCTCGGCACCCCGCAAGCTTTTTTGCTCTCTGCTACTGCCGCTCGTGGTGTCTGCCGGCGAGCGATGCACCTAAAGCTTATAGGTCTTTCTCCTCTGTCTTCTTTGCAGAGCGGCAGGGAAAGGGAGATCCAAGAGGGAACGTCTTGGTTCACTTTCTTGGTTACTTCTTTCTTGAATGAGAAAGAAGTAACATAATACCTACGCCGCCGCGTTGTGGCGGCGACAAGCTGTAGAAGAAGTCGCTCAAAATTTCAAAACATCTTAAAACCACTCCAAGGAGGTCACTATGCCCCCCCTGTATCCCCCCCGCGGCTGGGAGCCGCTGTTCCGTTCCCATTTGTGGGACGACACGACCCACCAAGCACCAAACGCTTCGGCCGCCGCGCTGATTGATTTTGTCAAGCAAGAATACCAAGCACACGAGTGCTATCCTGCCCCCGAAAACGTCCTGCGCGCCTTTGACGCTCTGCCTATGAGCGAGGTGCGGGTGGTCATTCTCGGTCAGGACCCTTATCACGAGCCGGGGCAGGCACACGGGCTGTGCTTTTCCGTTCCCGCGGGAACCAAGTTCCCCCCATCGTTGCGCAACATATATAAGGAAATGTACGCCGATCTCGGCGTCGCGCCCGATACGCCGCTGCCGACCACGGGAGATCTTTCCCACCTGGCAGAGCAGGGCGTGTTGCTGCTTAACAGCGTGCTGACCGTCCGTCGCGGTGAGGCGGCAAGCCACCGCGGGCAGGGCTGGGAGGCTTTTACCGACGCGGTGCTGTGCGCGCTGGATGCCTCTAATGCTCCCATTGCCTTCATTCTCTGGGGCAAGGACGCCCGTGCCAAGCGCGAATATCTGCAAAATCCCAAGCATCTGATCATCGAGTCCGACCACCCAAGCCCCCTGTCGGCCTGGCGTGGATTTTTCGGCTCGCGCCCCTTCAGCCGCGCCAACGATTATCTCGCGGCCAACGGCGCGCGCCCGATCAAATGGCTGTGAGAGCAAAAAGGAACCATCCGAAGGCGTGCAAAATTAGCGGTAAAATGAAATTAGCCACCACGTTTTTTCGTGGTGGCTTTTGATATGCAGAAAGCAAAGAAAAGCCCCGCACGAGGCGGGGCGAGAATTAAAACTGTATAGGATAATCACCGTATCCCATACAACATGAAATTCCTTTCAATGAATAGCGTTGCATTTCAAGGGTTGCGAAAAGGATGCACAGACAAATATGATACATTTCGTTTATCTCATAGGTAAAGCCTAAAGATTTATGCTTGGATTTCTTTTCGATTACAACGTTAACAGCAATCAATTCATCAAGAGCTTCACGTAATGTGTTTTCCTCAAAATTCAATTTTTCTTTCATTTCTCCAAAGCTGATGTCGCTCATGGATATGATAGCCAAGCAAACGAGGATATCGTTTTTCTTTGAAAGAGTGGGGAGAATTGTTTGTGCAAATTCTACCGTCTCTTGGTTCACGTTTTCAAAAAACTTTCTCGTAACAAGCGCGCCATATCCCTTGCCCGATAACAGTGACAAACCATTTTCGTTAGAAATGTGTGCAGGCTCATCATGCATTTCAGTATTCTTTCCTCTGAGATTGCCTCGAGAAATACCGTGATGAGCAGAAGCGAAAATTTTTAGAGCGTCTTCATAAGATGCCATACTCATTTGTGCGTGTTCTGCTACTTTGTCAAAAACCTTATTGTAGATATCATTATAGGCATAGTCCTCACCGTAGAAAAGATAGTCTATACTTACTTCAAAGT
>SVSH01000001.1 GCA_015064395.1 Oscillospiraceae bacterium | reverse complement strand
GGGGGTATGGGGGAAGAGGGTGCCTTTTTTCAAAAAGGCACCCTCTTCCCCCATTATCATATCCAATTAGTCAAAATATCCGAGCTTATACAGCAGCTCTGCGTTGAGCACAGCGCCGCCGGCGGCACCGCGCAGGGTGTTGTGCGAGAGGCACACGAACTTATAGTCGAACAGCGCGTCCTCGCGCAGTCTGCCGACCGTCACGCCCATGCCGCCGTAGATGTCGCGGTCGAGCTTGGCCTGAGGACGGTTGTCCTCCTCAAAGTAGGTGATGAACTGCTCGGGCGCGTGCGGCAGAGCCAGCTTCTGAGGAAGTCCCTCAAAATTCTTCCAAGCGTCCAGGATCTCCTCCTTGGTGGGCTTGGTCTCAAACTTGACAAACACCGCCGCGGTGTGACCGTCCGACACGGGCACGCGGATGCACTGGGTGGTGATGACGGGCGCATCCGCCTTGACGATCTCACCGTTCTCCGCCTTACCCCAAACGCGCAGAGGCTCCTGCTCGCTCTTCTCTTCCTCGCCACCGATGTAGGGAATAATATTGTCGACCATCTCGGGCCAGTCCTTAAAAGTCTTACCTGCGCCGGAAATGGCCTGGTAAGTGGTGGCAACGATCATGGTGGGCTTATACTTCAAGAGAGGGGTGATTGCGGGCACGTAGGACTGAATGGAGCAGTTGGGCTTGACGGCAATAAAGCCGCGCTTCGTACCCAGACGCTTCTTCTGCGCCTCGATGACCTCGTAGTGAGCGTGGTTGATCTCGGGAATGACCATGGGAACGTCGGGCGTCCAGCGGTGTGCCGAGTTGTTGGACACAACGGGGATCTCGGCCTTGGCATAGGCCTCCTCCAGCGCCTTGACCTCGTCCTTCTTCATATCAACGGCACAGAACACGAAATCGACCAGCGCACCGACCTTTTCGATCTCAGCGGCGTCCATGACCATCATATCCGCAAAGGCTTCGGGCATGGGCGTCGTCATCTTCCAACGCTCGCCAACGGCCTCCTTATACGTTTTGCCTGCACTGCGGGCAGAGGCAGCCAGGGCGGTGACTTCAAAATAGGGGTGATTTTCAAGTAGCGTCAAAAAACGCTGACCGACCATACCGGTCGCGCCCACGATACCAACTCTTTTTTTGTTCATAGGATTGCCTTCCTTTCCGAATACACGTATCCTCTTAAATGATGCTTCATTATATCACATCATATTCAAAAATGCAAGTCCTGTTGATGAAAAATGCATTTTTCGGCAAAAATAGATGGCTGTCGGCCAAAAAGACCGACAGCCATGGGTATATTTACGAAAAATCAGTCAAATATTATTCTTCCTGCGGCACGATCAGACCGTAATCGCCGTCGCGGCGGGCGTAAACGACGCATACTCTGCCCTTGTTGCTGCCGTCATCCTCACGGAACACGAAGAAGCTGTGTCCCAGCAGATTCATCTGGAGAATGGCCTCCTCGACCGACATGGGCTTGATCGAGAACTCTTTCGTACGGATGATCAATTCCTGATCCTCATCCTCGGGGGCGAAAAATTCATCCTCAGGGATGGTCTCGCGCAATCTCTTGGCAAGGCGCGTTTTGTTCTTGCGGATCTGGCGCTCAATGATGCTCACACAACGGTCAATGGCCTCGCGGAAATCGCTCGCATCCTGCTCACTACGGTACAAGGTACCGCCTGCGTTGATGGTGATCTCCACTCGGGAAGCGCCATGCTTGCGGGACAGGGTGACTGACGCCTGTGCCTCGGTAGGAAAGAACTTATCCAGCTTGGCAAGCTTTTTGGCGATCTGCTGCTTGGTTTCTTCAAACACATTCATTTGTCTGCCGATTACGTTCAATTTCATGGTGTTTCCTCCTTGTTTTGTGTTTTTCCCTTCCGTCCGCACGGCCTTGTATAACCATATATACTGCGCCTGCGGAGCGGCCGGCAGGTATAATCGTGCTCCGATTACATTTGTATTATATCACGCCCAACAGCATTTGTAAATAAGGTATATGAAAAAATTGTATTTCATAACAAACTTTGTGCAATATCACCAATACAATGACGAACAAGTTTGAAAAAAAGAGGCGGTGACGATTGACAAAAGGTGTAAATCTTGGTACAATAATAAAGATGAAGATTTGACAAGGAGGATGTGTCCATGTCTGAAAAGATCAATCCGTTCGAGCTTGGGGGCGACGCGCTTTCACACTATCTGCAAGAGTTGCGCGCGACTCTGCTCTATCACGCCAAGCGTTATTACGTCGATGACGACCCTGAGATCTCGGATTTTGAATACGACCGTATGTATGCGGAGCTGCTCAAATTGGAGGAAGCGCATCCCGAACTGGACGATCCTGCCTCCCCCTCCAAGAGAATCGGCGGTGCCCCCTTGGATAAATTCGAAAAGGTGACCCACACGGTCACGATGAATTCCCTCTCGGACGTATTCTCCTTTGACGAATTGCGGGATTTTCTCGCTCGTGTCGAGCAGATGTTGGGAGATGACGCCCGTCCCGTCTATTCGGTCGAGCCTAAGATCGACGGTCTGTCCGTCTCACTGCAATACGTGGACGGTGTGCTCGTTCGCGGCGCGACGCGCGGCGACGGCACGACAGGCGAGGACGTCACGCAAAACATCAAGACCATTTTCTCCATCCCGCTGACGCTACCCGAGCCGCTGACGCTGTGCGTAAGAGGTGAAGTATATATGCCCCGCGCGGTATTTGAGCGACTCAACGCCGAGCGCGAGCGCCGCGGTCAGCCTCTTTTGGCCAATCCCAGAAACGCGGCGGCAGGATCGCTGCGTCAGCTCGACCCCTCCGTGTGCGCTGAGCGAGCGCTTGACATTTTCGTCTTCAATTTCCAGGACGGTGCGCTGTACCTCGACGGCCACGCGCCCGAGAACCATATCGAAACGCTGGAGCGCTTGCACTCGCTCGGCTTCCCCGTTCTGCAAAATTACACCCGCGCCGACAGTGGCGAGGCTATCATTTCTCACATTGAGCTGTTAGGACGACTGCGCGACACGCTCGCCTACGACATCGACGGTGCCGTCGTCAAGATCGACGACCTGGCCACCCGTCGCCGCCTGGGCGAGGGCACCAACACGCCCAAATGGGCAGTCGCCTACAAATACCCCCCCGAATGCAAGCAGACAAAGCTGGAAAGCATCAGCATCGCCGTCGGCCGCACGGGCGTCCTGACGCCCACAGCCAACCTCTCACCTGTCCGTTTGGCAGGAACGACGGTATCCCGCGCGACGCTTCACAACCTGGATTTCATCCGCGAGCGCGGCATTCGTCTGGGCGATATCGTTTCCGTCCAAAAGGCGGGCGACATCATTCCCGAGGTCGTCTGCGCCCATCCCGAGCGTCGGGACGGCAGTGAGGTGGAATTCTTCATGCCGACGCATTGCCCCTCCTGCGGCGAGCCCGTGACCCGCGACACCGACGAAAGCGCGGCCATTCGCTGTACCAACGCCGCCTGCCCCGCCCAGCTTTCTCGTTCGCTGGAGCATTTCGCCTCCAAGGACGCCATGAACATCGACGGTTTGGGGCCGCAGATCATTGACCTTTTACTCAACAACCATTTGATCTCCGACGCCGCAGACCTGTACTCCCTTGCCCCGGAACAGATCGAAAATCTTGATCGCATGGGTAAGAAATCCGCTCAAAAGTTGGTGGATGCGATTGCCGCCTCCAAGGGAGCGGGCCTTGAGCGCCTCATTTATGCGCTGGGCATCCGCAACGTCGGTGCCGTCGCCGCCGAGGCGCTGGCCGCCCGTTACGGCTCGCTCCGGGCTTGTATGAAGGCAACGGCCCCGGAGCTTTGTGCTCTTGACGATTTCGGTGCGATCACGGCCGATTGCGTGGTTAACTATTTCTCGCATCCGCAAAACGTCGCACTGTGCGAGCGCTTGATCGAAGCAGGTCTTGTCACCACCTCCACCGCCGCCCCCCGCACCGAGCAGCTGTCCGGGTTGACCTTCGTTCTGACCGGCACGCTTCCCACTATGAGCCGTGACGAGGCAAGCGCCCTGATCAAAGCCCAAGGCGGCAAGGTGTCCGGCTCGGTATCCAAGAAGACCGACTACGTCGTAGCCGGTGAGGCCGCAGGCAGTAAGCTGACCAAGGCTCGGGAGCTGGGCGTCAAGGTCATCGACGAAAGTGCGTTGCTCTCACTCCTTGGCGAGTCCTCACAAGAGACGCTTACGCAAGATCAAGATATCTGAGAAGCCCGTTATAGATCCCTTGGGCAAACAGATCGGGACGGTCACGCATCAAGGCCGCATCGCGCGGGTTGGTGATAAAGCCCAGCTCGATCAGCACCGCCGGCATTTGCGTTTTTCGTAGCACGTACAAGCCGGTCCGCACCTGCATGCCGCGGTTGCGAAGCCCCGTGCTCTCGCTGAGCTCCTCCAAAATGATCTCTCCCAGACGAAACGCCTGCGAGGGGCGTGAGAACGCATAGGCCTCTACCCCGCTGGCCGAGGTGATGCTCGACGCATTGGTGTGCAGACTCAAAAAATAGTCGGCTCCCCACGCGTTGGCTTGGTTGACACGCGCCGCAAGACTGCTTGCCGTGGAGGTGCCAAGCTGTGTAGTAATGCTCGGCCGAGATACCAGCACCTCAAAATTTCCGTTGGCAAGCAACAATTCCGCCAGCGAAATGCCGATACGGAACACCAGGTCCTGCTCCCGCAGGCCGTTGCCCTCTGCTCCGGCGTTGGGGTTTTGCGGATTGTGCCCCTGATCTATGTATATCTTGATCGCCATCGTTACCCTCCCATTTGATGCTTTTACTTTCAGTATAATCCCAAGGCCCCTTTCGGGTGCAAACCTAATAAGCAAAGGAACACTCACCATGACGACAATCGCTGACGCCGCATCAGGCGGCACCTCTACCGCCCTTCTCGATTCCCTTCACCGAGAAGATAAAAATCGCATCGTAGGCGGGACACTATATCTGGTTGCAACCCCCATCGGCAACCTGGACGATCTTTCCCTGCGTGCCATCAAGGTGCTCTCGGGCGTGGATTTCATCGCCGCCGAGGACACCCGCAATTCCGCCAAGCTACTGACTTATCTGGGCATTTCCAAGCCCATGGTATCCTATCACGAGCACAACCGCCGCGAGCGGGGCGAGCAGATCGTCGCCCGACTTAAGGCAGGAGAGAGCTGTGCTTTGATCACCGACGCAGGTACGCCTGCCATTTCCGATCCCGGTGAGGATCTGGTTGCTCTGTGCGCCGCCGAGCAGGTGTGTGTTACGGGTGTCCCCGGCTGCTGTGCCGGCATCGACGCTCTGACTCTTTCCGGTCTCCCCACCGCGCGGTTTTGCTTTGAGGGCTTTTTGTCCGTCAACAAAAGCGAGCGCCGCGATCAGCTTCTCAGGCTCTCCCGAGAGGACCGGACGATGATACTTCACGAAGCACCTCACAAGCTCAAGGCCACGCTGGCCGATCTTGACGAGACACTGGGTGCCGAGCGCCGCATCTCGCTTTGTCGCGAGCTGACCAAACGAAACGAAGAAATTATGCGCACGACGCTGGGCGAAGCCGTTGCCTATTACAACGAACACGATCCGCGCGGCGAGTACGTGCTGGTCATCGAAGGTGGACAAAAAGCCGCACAAAGCAGCTTTTGGGAGAACATGAGCATTGCCGATCACGTTCTCCACTATATGGCCAAGGGTCTGCGAAAGAACGATGCCATCAAGGCGACCGCCCATGACCGTTCCCTTCCCAAAAACGAGGTCTATCAACAGGTACTTGACCTTTGATCCTGCCTTGGTCAATAACATAAAAAGACGCGAGAGCGAAACCCAAGTTTCGCTCTCGCGTCTTTTATTCATATCCGATCAGAGATCAATTTGCAGGGTATGCACCGGCGGGCAAGAAGCCGTAGGTCTGCATCCATCTGTAGTAAACCTGATGGGGGGTCAGCTGCTTGTAGTAAACCAGGTAGGTCTCGATCTTGGGCTCACCGTTTTCGTTCAAAACGGGGTTGCCTTCCTTATCAACGACCTGGCGGGAACGAAGGTCAGGCTTTACGATAACGGTCGTCTCCTTGAGAGCTACCGTAGGCGTCTCTTCCTTGGTCTCTTCATCTACATCGACCTTGACCTTACCGTCTGCCTCGTATTCCTGCTCAACCATGATGTGATTCATAGCGAGGTCCATAGCAGACACCTTAACGTCGACCTCATCCTTACCGGATCCCTCTTTACCAACGGAAACGGTCAATGCCGTTACATCGAGAGCCAAGAAGTCAAGCGTTTCCTCCAGTGCTTCAATGGTCTTACATGCCATGATCTTATCCCATGCCTGTGCGGAGTATTCCGAAATGACACGGATCAATTCAACGTTCAGGGTTTCGATCACATACTTTTTGGCCTTGGACTGGGGATCTTCCATGTCCTCAGACTCATCCACCAGCTCCGTCTTGAAGTCGAAGCCCAGAAGAGGCATAACCAGCGACTCGCGGTTCTGCTTCTTGGCAAACTCCCAAAGATCCTTGTCGACACCCTCGGGAATGTACGCTACGAACTGGTTACCTGTCTTGGCGATGTCCATCTTATACAGGTTGTTACGGGTGGGAGTTGCAACACCGTCATCGCTGACCGTGTAGTTGGTCTTTTCGACACCGTACTGGAACAGGTTACGGAACTTTTCATTGGTGTTCATCAGTGCCACCAGACGCATACTTCTGTTAACGTCACTGGAGAACGCACTGACAGCGAACATATTGTCGTAAATGTCCTCGGTCGAAGCGCGAGGATAGTCAACGACAACCACGTAGTAGTCTTCCTCGTAGGAGACCATCTCTGCGGCGTCACCCGTGACAAAGGAAACCGCGCTCGTCTGTCCTTCCTCGGGCTTCTGGAAGTAGCCCTCAAACTGGAAGTTCATCAGATTTTTGAGCGAGTTGATATACGTCTCATCCGTCAGCAGGTTATCAAACTTGAGCGCAACCGAACCGCGGTTAATGCTATCGGTGTTCTTGTAAGCATATCCCAAAACGGAGAAGTTTCCGGTAAGAGCAAACGTATCCGGATTGATATCCCAGTAGTGAGCCAGAAGACTCATACAGTAGTTGACGTCACCGTCGATGGGAACGACACCGTTCTTGGCCTCGTAGTTGGCAACGTCCTCAAGGAAGTCTGCCAGGTCAACGATGCTATGTACTTCCCCTCTCTCGAAAGAGGCGGTGTAGTAATACTTGTTAACCAGCGTCTTATCAACCAGCATATAGGTGTACTCGCCGATCACGTTGTTGTTGGGGATCGCATAGGGGGAGCCCTTGTAACGAACGGCATTCAAAAGCGAAGCGGGAACGTAGTTGGTGATGGACTTGGCATCGCCGTTGAGCTCCGTCGTCAAGGAAGCCAGCCACTTGTTGTCGATGTACTCGACATATTTGTCATAGCCGGCCAGGTACAGGATGTCGACCTGATAATCGGGGACCTCGGGGAATTCCTCCTCGTCCTCGTCCGTCTCTTCCTTCTTGTTCTCGGTCTTATTGCCGCCGGGCTTTTTCTTTTCCTCATCGGCAAGCTTCTTGGCCTCTTCCTGTGCCTTCAGCGCCGCCTCAAGCTTTTCATAGTACTCGTCCATGGTGAAGTACTTGACGATCAACTTGGCATTCAGCTCGGCCTCAGTGAGCATGGTCATATTCATTACGACCTCGTCCACCTGCTTCTGCGTTTCCTCGTCAAACACCAATTCACCCTCTGCGTTGGGCGTCTTGGCGCTCTCGGTCACGCACCACATAACCAAGGTTACAGGGTCGTTTTTCTTATCCGTAGTAGCATCGGTATCCGTGTCACCCGTGTCCATCGAACAGCCGGTCAGACAAAGGGCACACGCCGACAACAGCATGAAAAGGCTCAGCAAGAAGCTGATTACTCTCTTCTTCATAAACATTCCTCCTGTGGCAATTCAAGCCATGCGCCAAGTGCGCACACCTTGAACATTTTATACTATAATATTTTACTACAAATCCGCCGTTCTGTCAAGGTGTTTTTTCACCCCCCGCACACGGCTCTCATTCGTTTTCTCATTTTGGTCACGGCACGTTAACATTTAATCTATGTTATGCACAAACAGGCTCGCCCGTTTTTGGCAAAACGCCGATTTTTTAGTGCAAACATTCCAAAATTAAGCATCTTTTTTTGTTTGACATCACATCAAGCAAAAACCTTTTTTCGTCAATTCAGGAAACCGCGAAGATGTCTTGCACGGCTGGGATGGCGCAGCTTGCGCAGTGCTTTTGCCTCGATCTGACGGATACGCTCACGGGTAATGTTGAACTCCTTGCCGACCTCCTCCAGCGTACGGGTGCGGCCGTCGTACAAGCCAAAGCGCAGCTTGATGACGTGCTCCTCACGGGGAGTCAGGGTGTGCAGCTCACGCTCGATCACCTCGCGCAAAATGGTAGCAGAGGCGGCATCGGCAGGAGCTGGCGTATCATCATCGGGAATGAAATCGCCCAGGTGGCTATCCTCTTCCTCGCCGATCGGCGTTTCAAGAGAAACGGGATCCTGCGCGATCTTCATGATCTCGCGTACCTTCTCCGCGCTCATGCCCATCTTCTCGCCGATCTCCTCGGCGGTCGCCTCGCGTCCCAACTCCTGCAGCATCTGGCGGGAGTAACGGGAGACCTTATGAATGGTCTCGACCATATGGACGGGAATGCGGATGGTTCTTGCCTGATCGGCAATGGCACGGGTGATGGCCTGGCGGATCCACCAGGTCGCATAGGTGGAGAACTTGAAGCCCTTATTGTGGTCAAATTTCTCAACCGCCTTCATCAGACCCAGGTTGCCCTCCTGGATCAGATCCAGAAAATACATGCCTCGACCAACGTAGCGCTTGGCGATCGAAACGACCAGACGGAGGTTGGCCTCGACCAGCTCGCTCTTGGCGTCCTCGTCACCGGCGGCCATTCTCTCGGCCAGCTCGTGCTCGCGCTCGGCCGTAAGCAGCGGCACCTTGCCGATCTCCTTGAGGTACATGCGAACCGGGTCGTCCACCGACAGACCCTCTTGCTCGAGAATATGCTTCATATTCTCGCCCGCGCCAAAATGCTCGACCTCGTGCTCGATCTCGCTCATTTCGGCCGAGGAGATCTCTCCGGGCAGAGCGATGCCGTTGTCCTCCAGCGTTTCGTACAGCTTATCCAACGAGTCAATATCGAAATTCATGGTCTCCAGTGCCGCGTCCAGATCGTGCGAGGACAGGGCACCCTTCTTCCCTTTTTCGATCAGCTCTTCCATATTGACCTTTTCTTCGGTCTCACCTACAGGTGTTGCAACAGTTTCCTTTTTCATACATTTCCCTTTCGTTTATGTATCCTCCGCAAAAGCGGGTGTTTTTGTTCTTGGATTTACTTTTTTCCTTTTCTGGCCAGAATGGAGGCAATGCCCGAGACCACGTCCTCGTTTTCCCGATCGGCACGCTGTGACATAGCACGCTTGAGGGTGGCGATCGCCTCGCGGAAGACTGACGGACCGTTTTCGCTCAAGGCTCTGCGTCCCTGCTCCATACGTTGCAATCGTCCCACCTCATCGGGAGTGAAGGATTGCTCCAGGGCAGGTGCGCTGAAGCCCTCGGGGGACTCGTGAGCCGCCACGATCGCCTCAAACGCCCGCCGACCAAAGGCGGTGAAGAAGTCCTGTGACGTCAGCCCCTCGCTTCCGTCTGCCGCAGCACTGCGGTATTCGGGATAGATCAGCATCAGACCAAGGATCGTTTCCTCCGCCGCGGCCGCTTGCACGTCCTTGATGGCATCGGGATTGATACGATCCCCCACGTTTCGGATGGAGGCCTGTGCCCCGCGCTGCTCCTGCGCCTTTTTTTCTCGGATGCGTCGGCGCAAGCTCATATCCACCTGGTTTTTCAGCACGTCGACAGGCAAAGACAGCTGCTTTGCCACCTGCGAGATGTAGACCTCCCGCTCCACCCCGGAATGGTATCCCGAGATGAGAGCACAGCACTCGTTGCTCGCCCGGATCTTATCTTCCGGCTGTGTCAAGTCGTATTTTGCTAAAATATTGTCCAGCTTATACTGAAAACCGCTTCGGCTTCCCTCCACGACGCGGCGGAATTTGTCCGCCCCGTATTTCCGGATGTACTCGTCGGGGTCCTTGGCGTCGGGCACACGCAGCACCCGCACCTCCAGCCCCACCTCGCCAAGCAGCTGCATGGCCTTGTTGGCCGCCCGCTGTCCCGCTTCATCGCTGTCGTAGGAGATAATGACCTTCTTGGTGTACTTTGCAAAAATGCGCGCCTGCTCTGACGTAATGGCCGTTCCCAGCGTAGCCACCGCGTTTTCAAAGCCGGCGGCGTGAAGGGCGATGACGTCCATATAGCCCTCGCACAGGATCATAGACTCTGTGGCGTGATTGCGGGCAAAGTTCAGGGCAAACAGGTGTCGGCTTTTCTTAAATCCGGGGGTGTCGGACGAGTTGAGGTACTTTGGCTTGGAATCATCCATTACCCGTCCGCCAAACGCTACGATATTTCCCGAAGTATCAATGATAGGAAACATCACGCGGTTGCGGAAATAGTCATACGCCCGTCCGGTTTTTTGGCTCTTGCCGCAAAGGAAGCCCTTGATCAGCTCCTCATCGGTATACCCCAAGCGCCGCATATGGTCGTGCAGAGCCGAAAAGCTGTTGGGTGCAAAGCCAAGGCCGAAATGCTTAATGGTTGCAGGAGACAGGCGTCGGTTTTCCATCAGATAGCGCATGCCCTCACCGCCCAGGGCAGGATCGAACAGGCATTCGCGGAAAAATTTTGCCGCTGCCAGGTTCATATCAAAAATACGCCTGCGGGGGATCTCACCGGGCTGTGCGCGACGGCCGTCCTGCGGAATGGAAACACCTGCCCGCGCCGCCAAAAATTCAACCGCACCGACATAGTCCAGGTTTTCCGCCTTTTCAATAAAGGTAATAACGCTTCCTCCCGCGTTGCATCCAAAGCAATAAAAGCTTTGGGTGTTAGGGAAAACGGTAAACGAGGGCGTTCGCTCGCTGTGGAAGGGGCAGAGCCCGTTCATATTCGAGCCGGCGCGCTTGAGCGTCACGTATGAGCTGATCACAGACTCGATGTCGTTTCGCGCTACAATATCGTCAATAATCTCGCGTGCGATCAAACGGCGCACCTCCTTCCCTTCCCGTCTTGTGTAAATCGTTCAGTTCATATTCAGTCCACGCCACACGCGCGGAACGTTCAATTCATTGTAGGTTTCGATCGCATAGCGGTCGGTCATGCCCGACAAAAAGTCGCACACGCATCTCTCCACCGGCTCGCGCTCGGCCAGGCGGCGGTAAAGGGCAGGCATGGCATCCGGATGCGACACGTAATGGTCAAACAGCTTAATGAGCAGTGCCCGAGATTTGATCTCCTGCGACTTCGCCACAGGATTGGTATACACGTTTTCAAACAGGAAAGCACGCAGCTTCATTGTGGCCTCCTGCACCTTGGGCGCCATTTGAATGTCGTTTTGATCCTGACTGCAGCGAATGATGGAGGTCACCATGGTATTGATGCGCCCCGAGTGCGTCTCGCCCAGCACCTCGCGCAGCTCTGCGGGAATATCCGAGATCTGCATGATACCCGCCCGGCAGGCGTCGTCGATGTCGTGGTTGATGTAAGCGATGCGATCGGCAAATTTGACCAGCAGCCCCTCCAAGGTTGCCGCACGCGAGTCGCCCGTGTGATTGACGATGCCGTTGCGAACCTCCCAGGTCAGATTCAGGCCGCGGCCGTTCTTTTCCAGATGGTCGACCACGCGAATGCTCTGCTTATAATGGGCAAACTGGGGGTCGTAGCACTCCTGCATGGCCTGCTCGCCCGCGTGTCCGAAGGGGGTATGCCCCAGATCGTGCCCCAGAGCGATCGCCTCGGTCAGATCCTCGTTCAGCCGCAATGCTCGCGCAAGAGTACGTGCGATCTGCGTGACCTCCAGCGTGTGCGTCAGGCGCGTGCGGTAATGGTCCCCGGCCGGTGCCAAAAATACCTGCGTCTTGTTCATCAAGCGGCGGAAGGATTGGGAGTGAATGATGCGGTCACGGTCACGCTGGTATTCGGTGCGATATTCCGTTCTGCCGTCATCGACCAACGAGGGCTCTTTTCTTCCCCGCGTATTGGCCGTCAGCATGGCATAGGGCGAGAGCCACACCTTTTCGTGTTCCATGTAGGTATCCGCTAAGCTTGCCATATCAAAACACCTCCGTCCGACATGATTTTCTGTCAAATTCATTCCTTAAGATACGCAAAGATGCCCGAAAATACTTTTTTTCGCAAAATATTTTTCTTTTTTCCAAGCATAGTACCCGCGCCTGCGTGTTTTTTCATTTGCCTTGTGACCTTTACCTTTTTCAAAACTGCTCCGTTTTTTGTTGACATTGAAATGCTTTTGTGATATACTTTACCTCGAAGCAAATATATGCTTGCCACAATAAACTTCAAGGAGGGTCCCTTATGCAATTCTGGGAAAGAATCAAAGAGTTCTACTTTGCTCACGACACTCAGATCATTACGTTTTTAGCCGTCCTGATCCTTGGCTGGATCGTCATCAAAATTCTTGCCGCCATCGTCGGCAGAGCGCTCAAGCGTTCCCCCAAGGTTTCGTCGGTCGCAGGCGGCTTTGTCACCATGGTCGTCAAGATCGCACTCTATCTGATCTATCTGATCGCGCTTCTGACACTGCTGGGCGTTCCTACCACTAGCCTCGTTGCCATTCTCACCGCTTTCTCTTTGGCCGCTTCTCTTGCTCTGCAGAATTCGCTGTCCAACTTTGCGGGCGGTCTGATCCTCGTCGCTACCAAGCCCTTTGAGGAGGGTGACTTCGTTGACATCGGTGGCACGACAGGTGTCGTTAAGGACATCACCATCACCAACACTCACCTGACGACCCCCGACAATAAGATCGTCGTCATTCCTAACGCCACCGTCTCCTCGGCAACCATCACCAACTACAGCCAGAACCCCGAGCGCCGCGTTGACTTTGTCTTCTCTGTCGCTTACGGTTCTTCCATTCAGAAGGTCAAGGACGTCATCATGGGCGTTGTCGAGACGCAGCCCAACATTCTCATGGATAAGGGCGTGACCATCCGCCTGACCGAGCACGGAGCAAGCTCACTCAACTTTGTCACCCGCGTCTGGGTCAACCAGGCAGATTACTGGGACACCTACTTTGATCTCAACGAGCGTGTGCTTGAGGCCTTTACCGAAAACGGCTTGGAAGTCCCCTTCCCTCAGCTCGACGTTCATATGATCGACAACAAATAATTTTGCATAAGACAAAAAAAGGAAGCCCTCGCAAGAAGGCTTCCTCTTTTGTTGTATTCTTACTGATCCTTGTTCATCATCAGCTCGGCATAGCCCTGCTCGGTGATGCGGATCTCACGCGGCTTGTTGCCCACAGCGGGACCGACAAAGCCCATGCGCTCCATCTGATCGATGATCTTTGCCGCGCGTCCATAGCCGATGGACAGCATACGCTGAAGGAGCGAGGTGGAGATGCGCTTGTTATCCAGCGCAATGCGCAAGGCCTCGTAGAATTTGGGATCCATGCCGTCGGGGCTCTCGCCGTCGTCCTCGTCGTCCATGGTGCCGGGCTGACGCTTGGTGCCGATCATGGCCGCCTCGCGGTCGATGTTGTCCAGGAATTCCTGATCGTAGCGGACAGGATCGTTGTTACGCTTGATAAATTCGACGATACGCTCGACCTCGCCATCGCTGACGAAGGCACCCTGCACACGCAAGGGCTTGGGACTGCCGACGGGCGCGTACAGCATATCACCCATACCAAGCAGCTTCTCTGCACCCGCCATATCCAGAATGGTACGCGAGTCGACCTGCGACACGACGGTACAAGCAATACGCGAGGGGACGTTGGCCTTGATCAGACCGGTGATAACGTCAACGGAGGGACGCTGGGTACCGATGATCAGGTGCATACCGGCCGCTCTTGCCTTTTGCGCCAGACGAACGATCGAATTCTCGACTTCGTCCTTGGCCTGCATCATCAAATCTGCCAGCTCGTCGATGATGATGACGATATGCGGCATATAGGGATGCTCGTAGCGATCGTTGGCCGTTGCAGCATTATAACCCTCAATGTTACGCGCCTGCACGTCACGGATGGCCTGGAAGCGCTTTTCCATTTCCAGGACGGCAAGGTTCAAAACCGCCGCCGCTCGCTTGGGGTCGCACACGATGGGAGCCATCAGGTGAGGCAGATCCTTGTAGACGGTAAACTCGACCTGCTTGGGGTCGATCAAAATGATCTTAACCTCCTGCGGGGTGGACTTGTAGACCAGGCTCATAATGAAATCGTTGATACACACCGACTTACCCGAGCCCGTCGTACCTGCCACCAACAGGTGAGGCATCTTGACAATATCAAACAAAATGGGATTGCCCGCAACGTCCTCGCCAAGGCATGCCGTCAGCTTGCTGGGGCGGTTGCGGAAGTCGTCCGAATCGATCAGGCGGCGCAAGAAAACAGTCTCGCGAGTGGTGTTGGGAACCTCGATACCCACGGCCTCCTTGCCCGGGATGGGAGCCTCGATACGAATGCTCTTGGCGGCCAGGCTCATGGCGATATCATCCGCCAGGTTGGCGATCGAGCGAACACGAACACCGGGTGCGGGACGCACCTCGTAGCGGGTAACGGCAGGGCCGCAGACGTAGGAAATGCCGTCAACGCGCACCTTGAAATTGGTCAGTGTGGCATTGAGCTTTTGCATCTTGGCACGGATCTCCTGATCCTTCAGGGCATTATGAGGCTTAGGCTCGTTGAGCAATTCTACCTTGGGATAGGTGTAGGGGCGAGGCTGATATTCCGGCTCATCGTCCGGCTCGGCGATCTTCTCGCCGCGCTCGCGTTCCTCCCGGGACAGCCGCTCCACGCGAATTTCGACGCCACCGACGGTCTCGACCGTCTCACCGCCCTCGTCCTCCTGTGAGGACATGGAATAATCAAATCCTCCCTGATAATCCTGCGTTTCCTCCAGTGCCTGCTCGACATCGGCAGGCTCAACCGGCAAGGGGGAGTCATCCGAGAGCACGATCTCGGCGCGGTCGGGATAGGAGATCATAGGCTCTGACACTTCCTCCGACTCGTATTCGGGGGGAAGCGTTGAAGCGATCGAATTGTTCTTTTGCGCAAAAATACGCTCCATCTCGTCGATCTCCTCACGCGAGAGCTCGCTGACAAATTCCAGCGGCTCGCTCACAACGGGAGTCTCGTCTGGGAACACGGTGTCAGGATCTGCCACCGGCTCTTGCTGCTTTTTCTTGCGTCTGCTGTTTTGGGACAAAAGGGCGCTGGTGGGATCCAGGTAAAGCTGGCTCTCCTCCTCCGCATCTTGTGCTTGCGCACGGCGGCGAGAGGGCTGATCCACCGGATGCTCCCGACGGTCGGAGCGCTCTGCCTCGCGCATGGCCAGGTCACGCTCACGGCGAGCCGTACGGCCACGGGCGGGGAGGACAAGATCGTCTTCGTCTTCATCCTCCACCATTTGACGTTTAGCAGAAGACTTGGAAAAAGCCGCTTCCTGCTTTTCCTGCGCCTTTTTTGCCTGCTCCTTGGCATAAGCCTCACGGTCAAGACGCTCCTGACGCGCCTCGGTCCAGGCACACAACATATGCTTGATCTTGGCGGGCGAGAGGCGAAGCAGCAGCATGGTGAAAACGATCATGCCGACGATGCCGATCAGCAAGGTCGCTACGACACCGATGCCGCGATGAGCCAGCGTTCCGAGCAGTCCCGGCACAACGCCGCCACCCAGCTTGTCCGCGCCAAGGGCATAAAGGGCTTTCAAATTCAACGTATCAAGCTGTCCCTCTGCACTTGCCGCGCCCACCATGCAAGTATGGATGATGGTCGGCAACAAAAGGACGATCACCGTCGCATAAGCACCACGCCCCTGCGCACGGTATGTTTTGCCTCCACGAATACGGCAAATGGAAAGATAGACCATCATAAGGGGCAGAACAAAGGCTCCATATCCGATCAAGCCAAACAGAATTCTTTCCACGTGGTACCCTACCCAACGGAAGGGGTGGGTTTCGGTCGTAAAGGCAAACGTGCCCTCGCTCATCACCAGCGACAAAAACAGCATAATGGCCAACAGCGCGCCAAGAAACAGCACGATGTAGGGCTGTGCCCGATAGGCAATGTCCGCAGGCGGTGCCTTTTCGTCTTGCTTTTTGCGAGAGGAGCTGCTTTTTTTCGACGTGTTGACAGCCGACGAGCCCCGACCTGTGCCGGCAGGGCGGCGGGTGGTATTGGTCGTATTGCGCGACGAGGTGGTCGTACCGGACGATTTACGCGAGGTGGTCGACGTTTTCTTCTTGCCGGTTTCTCCCTTGCCCTCTACTTCATCGAAAATATGATCTCCGATGGGCTCGGGGGTTGTTGCATCAAAGGGCGGGATGTCCTCATCCTGTCCGTACGGGCCGGCGGCACGGCTGCTCATGCGGACGCGGTCGCCCTTACCGGATGACCGGCGCTCCGACGTGTCCGACGTATCCATCGTGCACAGCATCTCAAACCAGCTTTTTTTGTTTTTCTTGCTCAATTTATCCCATCCTCCGATCTTTTATGTCCCGGTGTCAAGCACCATCAATTTCCACTGAAAAAATTCTGTGACGTGTCATGAGAACCCTTACGACCGTCCACAATAAGGCTGTGTTGTCAGCCGCGCATTACACAACATATAGTTATCCCTATTTTATATAGTATACCATTTCTTGCTCGCATTTGCAAGAGCTGTGATCGGATTTTTGTGATTTTTTTATGCTTGGGGCGCAAAAATGCGCACAAATTGTCATAGGAGGTGTTGATATGTCGACGTCTTGGGCTGCTCGAGATCGTTATTCCCTTTTAAGCATGGCTTTTTTTCTTGTCATCGGTGCTCTTACCGGCTTTATCAACGGGCTTTTGGGGGCAGGCGGCGGCATCGTTCTCATTTATCTGCTGAGATATGCAAAAAAGCGATTTCCGCATATACCGGGGCGAGTGAATTACCCGACAGACAGCCGCGACGTCTTTGCCAACGCCCTTGCTGTCACCTTACCGCTCTCCCTGTTTTCAGCCACGCAATACGCCGCGGCCGGCAGATTGAGCCTTAGCGCCTTTTCTCCCTTGATCCTTCCCTCCCTTTTGGGCGGTGTTGTGGGCGGGTGGCTGCTTGACCGGCTGAAGCTTCCCTTTGTTCGCACCTTGTTTTCCCTTCTTGTATTGATCTCGGGCATATTTATGATCCTTCGGAGTTGATTATGATTTGGATAGATATTATATTCACCTTTCTGTTTGCGGCCCTGGCCGGTATGGGTATCGGGTCCGGCGGTCTTTTGGTGCTTTATCTGACTTTGTTTCGCAACACGCCCCAGCTCTCGGCACAGGGATTTAACCTTTTGTTTTTCCTGTTTGCCTCTGCCGCCTCCATGATCGTCCATCTTAAGCGACGCCACATCCATCTGCTTGCCGTGATCCTGATCTTGATCGCCGGACTGCCGGCCGCTTATCTGGGCACGCGCACGGCACTGTTCCTTCCCGAGGGCCTGGGGTCAAAATTGTTCGGTCTTTTCCTCATTGCCGTCGGTCTGCCCCGTCTTTTATCCTTAAACAAGGAAAAAACAAGGCAAAAAAGTTAAAAAATATTCGAAAAGCTATTTACAAACGCAAAGTTTTGTGGTATAATCCCCTATGTATGGCGTTGACTCGGTCTTCGGATATAGGACTGCTCGTTAAGCAGTGCATTCACCCACCGATCGCTGTGTCAGCCGCTGTCAAAAAATAAATGAGAAAGGTGAATATCATCATGGCAATGCAGAAGGAAGTAAAGCAGTCCATCATCGCAGCTCACGCTGCTCACGAGGGCGACACCGGTTCCCCTGAGGTTCAGATCGCAATTCTGACCAAGAGAATCGCTGACCTGACCGAGCACCTGAAGGCAAATCCCAAGGATTTCCACAGCCGCAGAGGTCTGCAGAAGATGGTCGGTCACAGAAGAAATCTTCTGGGCTACCTGCAGAAGGTTGACATCGAGCGCTACCGTGCGATCGTTGCGAAGCTGAATCTGAGAAAGTAATTGCACAGCGGAGTGGAGATAGCGTAGAGCAATTTGCGTACTATCTTCACTCCGTGTCGTTATTTTGGCACAAACGAGAGCATATCGCGACGGATTAGCCATTATTTTAGCGCCTGTGCGACAGACGTTAAGATAATTGCTAAACCAAAGTGATGTGCCTCGTAAAAAATAAAACAAATTTACGGAGGTAAAAAATGTCTACTACTATCACAAGCTCCAAGATGGAGTTCAAGAGCCACAAGGTATTCCGCTACACGCTGGCGGGCCGTCCCCTGGTGCTGGAAACGGGTAAGGTTGCCGGTCTTGCAAACGGTTCGATCATGGTCCGCTACGGTGACACCGTCGTTCTGTGCTGCGCTACCGCATCTGCAAAGCCCCGCGACGGCATCGATTTCCTGCCCCTGTCGGTCGACTTTGAGGAAAGAATGTACGCTGCCGGTAAGATCCCCGGCGGTTATCTCAAGAGAGAGGGTAAGCCCTCTGAGAAGGCTGTCCTGACCTCCCGTGTCATCGACCGCCCCATCCGTCCCCTGTTCCCCAAGGATCTGCGCAACGACGTCGCTCTTACGCTGACCGTCATGTCCGTTGACCACGACTGCGAGCCTGAGGTTGCCGCTATGATCGGTGCTTCTGCTGCTCTTGCCATCTCCGACATTCCGTGGAACGGCCCCATCTCGGGTGTTCACATTGGTCTTGTCGATGGCAAGCTGATCGTCAACCCCACCGAGGCTGAGCGCAAGGTCTCCGATCTGGAATTGACCGTTGCTTCCTCCACCAAGAAGGTCGTTATGATCGAGGCGGGGGCTAACGAGGTTCCCGATGACGTCATGTACGAGGCCATCATGCTGGCTCACAAGGAGAACCAGGGCGTTCTCGAGTTCATCAATGCCATCGTTGACGAGATCGGCAAGGAAAAGTTCGCATATCCCTCTTGCGATTTGGACCACGATATGTTCGACAAGGTCTTCGCCGCCTTTGAGAACGACATTATGGAAGCTCTCGACACCGACGACAAGACGGTTCGCGATGCCAAGATGGTTCCCATCATGGATGCGATCGTCGAGAAGTTCGGTGAAGAATACCCCGAGATCGGCGACATCATGGAGGAGCTGATCTACAAGCTGCAGAAGAAGATCGTTCGCCGCTGGCTGCTGGTCGACAAGAAGCGTGTCGACGGCCGTGCCATGAACCAGATCCGTCCTCTGACCGCTGAAGTAGGCCTTCTGCCCCGCACCCACGGCTCGGGTCTGTTCACCAGAGGCCAGACGCAGGTTCTGACCATTGCTACTTTGGGTACGCTGGATGAAGCACAGATGCTCGACGGTATCGACAACGAGACCGAGAAGAGATATATGCACCACTACAACATGCCCGGCTACTCCACCGGTGAGGCTAAGCCCACCCGTAGCCCCGGCCGCCGCGAGATCGGTCACGGTGCACTGGCAGAGCGCTCGCTCGTTCCCGTACTTCCCTCTACCGAGGAATTCCCCTACGCTATCCGCCTGGTATCCGACGTCGTTTCCTCCAACGGTTCGACCTCCCAGGGCTCCGTTTGCGGTTCTACCCTGGCACTCATGGATGCCGGTGTTCCGATCAAGGCTCCCGTTGCCGGTATCTCCTGCGGTCTGATCACCGCTGAAGACGGCTCTTGGGATACCATGATCGACATTCAGGGTCTTGAGGACTTCTACGGCGACATGGACTTCAAGGTTGCCGGTACTCATAAGGGTATCACCTCCATTCAGATGGACCTCAAGATCGACGGTCTTACCCCCGAGATCATCAAGCAGGCGCTGGAGCAGACCCACGCCGGCCGTGACTATATCATCGATGAAGTGATCCTGAAGGCGATCGAGGCTCCCAGAGCTGAGGTCTCTAGATACGCACCCAAGATGACCACCATGCACATCAATCCCGATAAGATCCGCGAGGTCATCGGTAAGGGCGGCTCGGTCATCCAGAAGATCGTTGCTGACACTGGTGCTAAGATCGACATCGAGGATGACGGTACCATCCGCATCGCCGCTGTTAACGGTGACCAGGCAATCGCTGCTAAGGCTGCCATCGACGCCATCGTCTTTGAGCCTGAGGTTGGCGCTGTCTACGACGCAACCGTCGTTAAGATCCTGGCCAGCAAGGATAAGCCCAACGAGGACGTAGGCTGCTTCGTTGAGTATGCTCCCGGCAAGGAGGGCATGGTCCACATCTCCAAGATCACCAACCGCCGCATCAATAAGGTGACCGACGCCGGCATCGACGTTGGCTCCTCCGTCAAGGTCAAGTATATGGGCCTTGACAAGAAGGGCAGAATGGACTTCTCCATCAAGGACGCTCAGTAATCAAACATGAAACAAGGGGAAGACTTCTTGGCGATATTCGCCCATGTAAGGCTTCCCTTTGCCTTTCTCCACGTATAGAATGAAAGGAGATCGTACAAACTATGAACTACAACTACAACGACGAGACGCCTCACCGCGACCGTCCCGACGCGCGCCGCACCCAGCGCATCCGCCGTCAGAACCAAACGCTGATGGCCATTGCCGTCACCTTCGTGCTTCTGCTTCTCGTCTTCGCAATTATGCTGTCCATCACGGCGATCTCTTCGCTTGGAAATAGCAATAAGCCCCCCGAGGGCGACACGCCCGGCGGTGAACAGCCCGGCGATACCCTCCCGGGAGATCAGCCGGGGGATCAGCCCGGTGACCAAACCCCCGACGATGATCCGCCCGCCACCCAGCAGAATACAATCACCCTTGATGCCGGCCGCATTCATGAGGGCGAGCTGGTTCTGGTCAACCGTACGCACGTCTACCCCTTCCCTTCGATCCATCTCGTCAACGTGTATGACAGCCAGATGGCCGCGAAAACCTATGGCCAATATATGCAGGTGTCCGGCACTTCCCTTTGGATGGAGCAGACGGCTTACCGTCAGATGGATAAGCTGCTGGCCGCCTTCGGTGACCCCTCGGTCGTTATGACCTCCGCTCACCGAACCGCCGAACAGCAGACCGCCAGCGGAAGCACCACGCCCGCCGGCTACAGCGACAGCCATACGGGACTTTCCTGTGCCCTGCGCGGACAGAAGGGTGCGACGCCCCTTCCCTTGACCAACGAAAAGTACACCTGGCTGTATCAGAACTGCTATAAGTACGGCTTCGTCGTCCGTTATCCCGCCGACAAGGTCGCGCAGACGGGCGTTGATGATTATACCAACTATTTCCGTTACGTCGGCTACGTTCACGCCTATATCATGAAGACCAACAATTTGTGTCTTGAGGAGTACGTATCCTACGTCAAGAGCTACACCTTCGGAGACCGCACTCTCAACGTCACCACCGATGACGGCAGCAGCTACCAGATCTATTACGTAGCCGCTACGGGCGATAAGACTCAAGTCCCCGTCCCCGAAAACGGCAACTATACCATCTCCGGCGACAATGAAGGCGGCTTCATCGTCACCGTGAAAGTATCCTGAAGCCAGATGGGGCGGTGTCATAGATTTGACACCGTCCCTTTGTTGTCCACAGCCACGAAAGGAGGCTCCCCATAGCACCCAAAGTACACCCTGCTGACCGCGAAGCACAGAACTATTTTGATATAGAAGCCACGCTGTCGCAACGAACCCGTCCTCTTGGTGTCGTCCTCCTTGTCCTCCTCTGTGCCCTCTTAGTGGGCTTGGGACTGTTACTCTGCCTGCTTCCGCACAGAGAATTCTCTCCCGAGGAAAATAGACTTTTGACAACAGCTCCTGATTTTTCGGTATCTTCCCTGCTCGACGGCAAGCTGGCCTCGGAGATTTCTTCCATGTGCGCCGATCAGTTTCCCGCCCGTTCCTATTTCGTCCGCACCAAGGCTTGCATGGAGTTGCTACTCGGCAAGCAACAAAACAACGGTATTCTCGCGGCGCACGAAGGATATCTGATATCGCTTCCAAAAACGACAGAGCAGCAATTATCCAACGCGCGCAACAATCTGAATGCCGTCGCGCGCTTTTCCGGAGCGATGGCACAAAGAGACATCCCCTTTGTGTTTGCGCCCGTTCCCCGCTCCATTGACGTCAACAAAAGTAAGCTCCCCCGCCTTTACAGCGCTACCGACGCCGATGAGGACTGCCGGTATCTTTCACAATGTGCTCTTTCTCTTGGCCTTGCCCCCCATGATCTGACCACTCCCTTGCGCGTGGCCGCCGACGGTGGGCAGGAGGTATGGTACCGAACCGACCACCACTGGACCTCGTTGGGCGCATACTATGCCTATCTTTCGCTGGCCGATGCCTTAGGTTACACCCCTTTCCCTATATCTGACTTTGAACCAAGCGTCGTTTGCACCGATTTTCTCGGTACGGCGCACGCCGCATCAGGCATGAGCTGGGTCAAGGGAGAGCCGATTTCGCTGTTCCGCTATCCCGGGGACGACCGCCTGCAGACCGAGATCTTGCAAAACGGACAAGTAAAGACTCATCTTGATGGCCTGTACGATTTTGCCGCTCTCAGGACACACGACGAGTATAACGTCTTTCTCGGCGGCACCAACACGCACATTCGTGTCAGCGATCCGCAACGTCCCGACGCGCCAACCCTTCTGTTACTCAAGGATAGCTTTTCCCAGTCCCTGTCCCCTTTCCTGGCCCGTCATTACAACCTCATTCTGATCGATCCCCGGACCTATTCCACGCAAAGCGAAGCCATTTTCTCGCTTGTGGAGCGCGCCGATGTTGATGCCGTACTACTACTGTACGGCGTGGATACGCTCTTTGACAGTTATTCCCTGCGCGTGCTGGAATACGGTCTTGGCTGATCGGAAAAGTCCCCCTTGTATGCTTTCACTCCCCGGTGGAAACAATAAGATCGGATGCACTCATCACTTATGTTTCAAAATCAAGGAGGATTTGACGTGAAAACCGATCTTCATCAATGCGCGGCTCACATTGCTCGCGCCGTCACACAGCCCCGGCTTCGCCGCGAGCTGCACTATGAATGCGGGCTCTATCGGAACGACCGCGATCGTTCGCCCATGGCCGCCTTGCACCTGGACCACACCTGTACCACACCGCTCGTCAAGCTTTTGGCCGTGATGGCCGCCGCCATGCTCGCCATGTGGGCTGTGTGCGGCATGGTGCGGTGGTGGCGACGCATCTTTTGCCGTGACGCCTGCGATTGCGGATGCGACTGTCACTGATCAAAAAAACGGCTGCCGCATCCGGATTTCCCTTTGCGGCAGTCGCTTCCATATTTAATTCAATACACCGAGATCGACCGTGAACATACGTTCCATGCGGGCGCGAAGCTGTGGATACTCCGCAAGGCCGGCGTCCTGCTCGAGCATTTCCTTGGCATCGTCAAAGGCGGCCTGCATAAAGTCTCCGTCCTCGCACTGATCCGCCAGGCGGAAGCGAATACCGCCGCTCTGTCGGATGCTACTGTCGGCGTTGCCCCGCAAAAAGTCGCCCGGTCCGCGCTGGACCAGATCCTGACGGGCGATCTCAAAGCCGTCGTGCTGATGTTTCATGGTCATCAGGCGCCGCTCGGCGTTCTCGCCGCACTTGATTGCTCCTTTGACCAACACGCAAAAGCTCTGTCGCTTGCCCCGTCCGACGCGTCCGCGCAGCTGATGCAGCTGCGACAGACCAAAGCGCTCGGCGTTTTCGATGATCATCAAGGTAGCATTCGGCACATTGACGCCCACCTCGATGACGGTCGTAGAAACCAGTACCTTTACGTCCCCATTGACGAAGCGTTGCATGATGGCGTCCTTTTCCGCCGGCTTCATTTTGCCGTGCAGGCAGGCGATCGAAATGCCGGGAAGACGCTCGGACAACTCCTTCGTGTATTGCAGGGCCGACTTGAGCGGGATTTTCTCCTCCGCCGGTCTTGGTATCTCGTCCGACCAGACGTCACGCAAGGACAGCTCGCCCTCCTCTACATCCTCCCCATCGATGGCGGGGCACACCACGTACACTTGTCCCCCCTCCTCCACCTGGCGGGTGATAAATCCGTCCAGGCGAGCACGGTAGGAGTCGTCCACCACAACCGTTTGCACCACCTGGCGCCCGGGTGGCATTTCGTCGATACGGGAGATATCCAGATCTCCGTACAGTCCCAGCGCCAAGGAGCGCGGGATGGGCGTGGCACTCATAACGAGCAAATGAGCAAAGTGAGTACGCTCGGACAGTGTCGCCCGCTGATTGACGCCAAAGCGGTGCTGTTCGTCCGTGACGACAAGACCGGGGGCAGCAAATGCAACGCCCTCGCTCAACAGCGCCTGGGTACCGATCACCACGTCGATCCGCTCTGCGGGATCGGGGTGTGAGAGCGCTGCTTTGATCTTCTTCTTTTGCGCCGCCGTCGTCGCGCCAATGAGAAGCGCGGATCGAATGCCTAATTTGTCAAACAGCTCTCCCAGCTCATTTGCGTGCTGGCGCGCCAAAATTTCGGTCGGCACCATCAGGGCCGCCTGTCTTCCGCTCTGTACCGCGAACAGCATCGCGGCCGCCGCACATATCGTTTTGCCGCAACCAACGTCGCCGACGATCATTCGGCTCATGGGCACGTTGCGGGACATATCCTGCCGTATTTCTTCGATGGCACGCTGCTGTGCCCCCGTCAATGCATAGGGCAATTGTGCCGCAAGCTGTGCAAGGTCGCCCTTGTCACACACGGGCGCGATTTGCTCCTTGACCTGGCGGCGCGAGGCCGCAAGTCCCAGCGCGAACATCAAAAATTCATCGTAGATCAGCCGTTTTTTCGCCGCTCTGAGCGCCGCCATGCTCTCAGGCATGTGGATTTGCCGCAGTGCATACGGCAAGGTGCAAAGGCCGCGACGCTGTCTCCACTCAGCCGGCAAAGGATCCTCCATCTCGGTCTGCGACAGACGCAGGGCCATAGCGATATTGGTAGCGATCTGCTTTTGGGACAGGCCCTCTGTCAGCGGATACACCGGAAACAGGGGCGGTAGCTCCGAGCCGTCGCTATCGGGCGCGATCTCCTCAAAAGCAGGAGAGCTCATTGCAAAGCGCTGACCCGTGCGCTCCACCTTACCAAAAAAACGGAAGGTGGCACCCAAGGGAAAGGCGTCCCTGTGATAATTCTGATTGAAAAAGGTGATCTCACAGCTACCGCTCTCGTCATACGCCCGGAATTTAAGCAAGGACATCCCACGGCGGATGGTATGGACACGGGGCTGTGTAGCGACGGTCAGTATGACGGCGCACCGTGCATCGATCGGCGCATCGGCAAGCAGCTTCACCTCGCCTCTGTTTTCATACGCGCGGGGATAGTGCTCCAAAAGCTCCCCTACCGTGCGCACGCCAAGACGGGCGTATGCACTCTCGCGCGCCTTGCCCACGCCGTACAAGGTAGTAACGCTCTGTTCGTCCCAACAAATGCTCATACACTCGCCTCCTTTTTATTTTCTCTTTTCAGTATATCAAATTTCAGCGCGTCTGTCAAGTTAGCAGACGAGAAAGGATGACTCCATGATCACTTACGACTCCCTACGCCGCAACGACGAGGTAAAAACCTACATTCAGCGAGCCGACAGCGCGCTGTGCGCTCTGGGCTACACCGAGCACTGCTTCGCTCACGTCGGCCGCGTATCCCGCGTGGCGGGAGACCTTCTTTTATCCCTGGGGCATGCTGAGAGGACCGTTGAGCTTGCCCGCATTGCAGGACTTTTGCACGACATTGGAAACGTGGTCAATCGAGTAGACCATTCCCAAAGCGGCGCTTTGATGGCCTTCCGCCTTTTGGATCGTCTTGGCATGAGTGCCGAGGATATCTGCACCGTCATCACCGCCATCGGCAATCACGACGAGGGGACGGGTGTGCCCATCGACGAGGTGAGTGCGGCTTTGATTCTGGCCGACAAGTCGGACGTTCGTCGCTCGCGTGTGAGAAACAGCGATCTGACCACCTTTGATATTCACGACCGTGTGAATTACTCGGTTACCAACTCCGAATTGAAATTGAGCGAGGACAAGCGTGAGCTTTGTCTGGCGCTGACCGTCGACACGCAATACAGCAGCATTATGGATTATTTTGAGATCTTTTTGGAGCGCATGAACCTCTGCCGTCGGGCGGCGGAAAAGCTGGGTTTGCGATTCCGACTTGTGATCAATGAGCAGTTTATTTTGTAAGGGAGCAAAGCTTATCTAAATTCAAACGACTTCTCCTACAGGCTCGCACAGCTACGCGCGCTCGCTGTACCGGCATAAATGTTCATTCTTTGCCACGCGGCAAAGAACGAACCAAGAAAACGCGCCAAAGACTGCCGCCTTTGGAAACCGCCCCTTTGCCGCGCTACACAACATACCAAGAGATAGACATATTACTCGTTTGTACTGTGCTTCAAGGCAGCCATCACGCGCGGCAGGCAGAGTAAGCAAAGGCTTTTGCCCTGAAATGAGTGTGACTTTTTTGGAGCCGCGCTTACAAGCGTTGAAGATGTGTGCTTTTGCGCCGCGAGAAGCCTTTGGAGTAGTTGCCCGCTGTAATCGCCTCTCACTCGTTGTGTGTCGGCAAACAAAAAAGACAGCCCTCAAACAGCAAGAGCACCGCGACATCGCGGTGCTCTTGCTCTGTTATTGGATGCCGTAATGCTCCTTGACCGACGCCGTTGCGCGGACACTGCCTTGCACCGAAATGGCCTTGACGGTGGCAAACAGCAGCTCCTCGTCGCAAGCCTCGTCGATGACGAGCAGGCCGTAGCCGCACAGCTTTTCCTTGCCTGCATGGCGGCTCCAGGCGGCCAGCCTTTCAGGGGTCAGGGTCAATTCTCCCAGAAACCACTCAGTGCGGGAGGAATGGTCCTTGGTCTCCTGGATGATGATGCGGTCGATCGTGCTTTGCTCACGGGCGATCAGCTCACGCACGGCCTGATTGACCGCGTCGCTTCGGTTGGCATAAAAGCCGTGCTCGACCAAAAAATCAACGCCTGCCAGCGTCGCCACGTTGACGTTGACCGAGATCTTTTCACTCAAATTTTCATATTTCATACAAAACACCTCCACATATGCTCCGATTGTAGCATATATGGAGGTGTTTGTCAAGCATTTATCCGATCTTTTCGGTTTCCTCTGTCTTGTCTCCAATGGCAAGACGAGAATACAGCTTCACCTTTGCACCGTCCTCGGCGTCGTAGGAGTGGCCGTTGAAGCGCAGGACGTTGATGGCAACGAAATCACCGCCGCGAATGACCATCTGGGCCGTTTCGCTACCGATGTTATCCGTTCCGATATTCACCGCCAACGTGTCGATGCTGTTCTCCGCCACAATGAAGTGGGCAACGCCATACGAAAAGGCATTCCAGATGCGCTGTCCCTCGGCATCCACGACGTGAATGGTGGTGTTATAGTCACGCGCCACCTCGTTGCGGTTGGCATAATTGGGATTTTTCAAATCGCCGCCGATCTCGCCCGATTCGGGGGTGTAGCCCAGGCGGTCGCAAACGGTCGCGTTGTGCAAAAAGCCTGTGATCGTTCCGTTCTTGCCACCCACTCTCATATCGTTGATAAAGCAGAAGCTGGTAACCTTCTTGATGAAGTGATCGTCACAGCCGACAAAGTCAATGCCACGGCCTGCCGCAATGAAGCAGGAGTTGACGACGTACACGCCCTCACCCTTGCCGCGGATCATATACGCGGTGTCGCGGACATCCGAGGTGTTGGAGCTGTGCGCGAAGCGGATGCCGTTGACGCCGGCATAGGGCTCCAGTGTGATCAGTGCCGTATCGGTGTCCGACATACCGACACCGTAGTGGGTAAAGATACGAGTACCGATCCCGTAGCCCTGCTGTTCGCGAGTCGCCACGGGCGAGGTACCGCGCAACTCAACGCCCTCGGGAACGGTGATGGGCTGATCCAAGAGATAGTTACCACCGGGCAGGTAGACAACGCCGCCCGTTTTACCGGCCTCGTTGAGCAACGCCTGCAGTTCACCGGAAATATCCGTGGTCGCCTTCTTGTCAAAATCAGCCACGTACAGTACAGCGTTTGGCTTCTGATACGACACGCCGGTGTCGATGTTGTACTGCGACAGCAGATCGCGGTCAACCAGGATCGTACCCGACAGTCCGCCCAGCATGGTCGTACCGGCCGTTTTGATGACACCATTGGAAGCATTGACCATGGCGTATTCGCTGCCGACCAGGTAACAGTTGGAGAACTGTGCGCCCCAGCGCTTATCGAGCTCGTCGGCGCGTACCGCGGTATCACAATTCATAACAACGGTATCGTAGAAGCTACCGGCAAAGCCGATGCGAACAGCGGGGATGATATGGATACCCGTCTTGCAATCGGTAACGGTGATGTGTACGTACTCGGTCCACTCAACGTCGGACAGGCGCATACCCGTCGTATGCTTGCGGGTGTAATCCGTCACGTCTCTGACGTCCACCTCCTCCAGTCCTCGAACAGCATGGAACTCGCTCCAGTACTTGGGAGAGACGGTGATGTTGGCACAAGTACCCACGTCGGAGGAGAAACCAATGGCAACCCCGATATCCAGGAAGGTTCCCTTGAAGTTTTCAATGGTCATCTGCTCGTGTCCCGACTCGCTCTCCACCGTCGCGCCAACGCCGCGATAACCGTTGATGACGGTACAATTTTTGACCGTCGGGGCGTGCCCCCCCTTGCCCTGATGGTTGGGATTGAAATAGAAGGTAAAGGGATAGGGTCGGACGTTCTCCATGGACTGATCGGGATAATAAACGGTCAGACCATATGCGCCGCCCGATGCGCCAAGCAGGATCGTGCCCGAGGTCATCTCATCTCTGCTGGCAACGTCAGCCCAGATCACCGTGCCGTATTCGTTGCCAAGGTCAGGATCCTGCCAGTCACCGCGCAAAACGGTAAAGGCGGGAATGCGCAATTCCGACGTAATGCGGTAATTGCCCGCCGGCAAAAAGACCGTGCCGCCGCCACGCGCCGCGCAATCGTTCAGCGCCAGCTGAATGCCGGGCGCGCTATCCATCGTACCGGTGGGGTCGACGGCGTAGTTTTCACGGCCGACAATGATGTCCGCCACGACCACGTCTTCGGTGGTATAGCGAGTATGTACCAGCGTGGGCTCATTGGCATAGGTCGGTGTGTCCTGTGCCGTCTGTACGTCGTTTAAGGTAAGCGAGAGCGAAATATTTTCTTTCATCATCATCGTCCCCGTGATCGCATCATAATCTGCGTATATTCTCAAAAAATAGTCGATGGCCTTGACCGTGTGCTCGTCGTCACAGCCGACGATCACGATCTTTTTGCCCTCCTGCATCACGCGAATGGCATATTGCCCCTCGCCCAGCTCGCTCTTGACCTGTGCGCTCTCGGGGCGGTTGGTATTTCCAACCAGGATCTCCCACTCGTAGGGTGATACGTCATCGGTGATGATCTCCACGTCCTTGCGATCCAGGATCTTCTCAAGCACAGCGTGCAGCGTCGCGCAAGCACTGGACAGTGCCTTTTTGGCATCCAGGGAGCGAATAATGGTATAGCGGAAGACACCGTCCTCACCGACCAGCGTGATCTTGGGACCGTCATCCTCGTCGCCCTGCCCCGGATCCTTTCTGCAAGCAGTCATAGCAGGCGACAGCAACATAATAAGAGTCAAGCACAGCGCCAGCATCCGAAGAAAAAGCGATGCCTTTGGACGAATGATCATATTCATTCTCCTCCTTACCTTTTATACTTCCTTTATTATACAGAATATCAGCCGCAATGTCAAGAATTCCTTTTGATTTTACATCAAAACAGCACCGCCCGCAGGCGGTGCCGTTTGGATCGTTGTGTTACGGATCAGTTACAACCGCAGCAGAAGATCAACAGCGCGATGATCAGGATCCAGACCCAGTTATCGCCAAGGAAATTACACAGACAGCCGTTATTCATGAGAGCTCCTCCGTTTCATCGATTTGGCGGGAGGCTCACCGGCGCCCCCGCATTATCATCTTATGACGAAGACGGGGGAATGTTCCCTTTTTTTGTCGAACGTGGGCGCAAGGCTCAATCGCCTACGTCCTCGCCCGAGATATCGGCCTCGGTGCCCTCTGCCTTGTCGATCTGCAATCCTCCGGGGAACACGTTACCCGAAAGGATCAGCGACTGAGCATTCTCACCCACGAAAAAGTCCTTGGCGCGAGAGGACTCCAGCATACCGTACAGTGCCAGCTCTCCTCCCTTCAGTTCGCACATCAAAGGTCCTGCACTGTGCATTTGGACACCGTACATGACAACGCTGCCAGAGCCGTTAAACCTCCATGCGCCCTGGGTCGAGCCCCAGAAGGAGGAATTGATCATAGTCAACTCACCCGTGAAATCATCGGCCGTAACAAGATAATGCATATCAGCACTCGGATTGTTTTTATGTAGGTTGACCAGCTGGCTGTCCACCATGACCACACTACAATCGCCCGAAAAATGAGCCGAGGTATAGCCACTGTCGACGCCATGGCACAAGAGATTGACGTTCTGTGCGCCGTCCAGGACCGAGAGTCCCTCGCGTGCGCCATAAACGAAATTGTGGTACAGGATCTGATTTTTGCTCTCTCCGATGACGTAGGGACGCGAGCGCTCCATAATTACATTATATACCTTGTCCCACCAGTTCACGTCACCACGCAGGCACCAGGTATTGGGCGTGAAATGGCAATCTCGGATGATACCGTCCTCACTGCCGCTACCCACGATGATACCGATATCTACCGGCGCCATCCACAAATACTCGATGTAGTGATCGTCACAGCGGTTGGTCGCAAAATCGACGCCGCGCCAGGAGGTCGGCAGACTGACTGCCACCAGATAGATGCCCTCGCCATCACCGCGCACGGTATAGGAGTAGGGCTTGATGGTCGTGTGCTGTTCCTCGTAGATCACGGCAAGGCCACGCAATCCCGCACCGTCATATAAGGTAAAGAGCGCCTGTCCGTCGGGATCGTTTTCGCCGACCTTGGTCAAGAATGAGGTCACATTCATGTTTTGCGGCCACGCGACCGCACCCCGCACCTCGATTCCCGCATGAACCTCGATGTAGTCGCTCAAGCGGTACTGCCCTGCAGGAATGTAGACGGTACCGCCGGTGTCCTTCATCGCGTCGATCGCATCCTGAAGCCGCTCGGTGATATCCTCCCCTGCCTTTGCACAGTAGGGTTCCCGTGACAGATCAATAAACGCATCCGACGCGGGCTTGGTCACAACCGTTTTGTTGTAATCCACATTCCCCGGCAGTGTCGGCACATCTTCATCGATCAGCACGTGCGCGCCCGAGGCGTTGCCCGAGAGAGCCGTATTGATCAGCGTATCACTCATGCCCCGTACGGGAACGTAGGTAGACTCACTCGCACAGGAGAGATCGCAATCCATCAGCGCGATCTCACATTTGCCGTAGTTGAGCAGGGCGTTAGCGCCACCGGTGCTCAATTCGCAATTCGACAGTGATACTTTGCCGACACACCCCTCTTCAATGTACAGCGCTATCGCACCGTTGCCCCCCGTCGCACGCCAGGTACAGTCGGTGGCCAGCATCCAACTCAGACAGTCAGCATACAGGCCGTAATAGCAGTCTAGCAGGTTAACACGATACATATGCCCGTTGGAAGTTCCCTGCTCGCCCGCAGTACACAGGATACCCTTATGGTACCCCTCGATTGTGATATCCGCAAGATAGGTCCAGTCAATGCGTTGCAGAATCATACCTGTGGCATTGCGGATCATATAAGTACGAAGCAGCTGCGCGTTGGGCGTTCCGGGCAAGCCGGAGGACAGCCAAACGTCGGGTGTAAAGGTCACGTTTTCGATTCGTCCGATATCAAAGCTGTTGTTGTTGATATAGCCCGTCTCAAGACAAGTGCCGTAAACGTCGCGCACGTACTGCAAGGAATTGTTTGCGTTTTTGGCAAAGTCGATGCCGATGTACGAATTGACCAGCGTGACGTTGCGAATGGTCACACTTTCAGAACCGTTTTGTACCAAGGTGGGCGGATACGGAATGGCCCGACCGTTGACAAAGGTTTGCTCGGGATACCAAAAGGCGAGATTGATCACCGCACTCTGATGATTCATAAGCACCGCGGCTGCGGCCGAATCTACGCTGCCCTTACCACCGTAGATACAAAGAACACTGCCACGCGCACTTCCCTTTTCCAATTCACCCACAAGGCCTACGCTGTTGGGCAAGGTCAGCGTTTCGGTCAGACAATAATAGCCTGCCGGCACAAACACGGTGCCTCCCCCCAGGGACGCCACGTGATCGATCGCTTTCTGAAAGGCTTTGGTATCATCCGTATAACCATTGCCCGTCGCACCAAAGGCAAGAACGTTGGCATCGGCAACGATGTACGAGTCGGTTTCAAAGGTCGTATGAATGAGTCCGGTCTGGGGCTGTGCGTCCTCAGTCACCTCGTCAAGATAGATCGCGTGTATGCGGATCATTTCCGCCCGCTTACAGGTCACGGAGATATCATTTCCGTCAAGAGCACCCTCAAGAGCTATATCAGGCAACACGACACTGAGCATCATCCACTCGCGCGTTCTGTCACATTCGGCGACAAGACTTTGCTCCTGCCCTGCTTGATCGACGTATTCGAAGGTCAGCTTGGCCTCCTCGGTGACGTAAACCACCATATTCAGCACGATATCCCACTCGCCATAAGCAGCCCGCGTTGCCTCGTCTGCGGCAATGAAGAAGGCGTCGGTCTCGTCCCAGCGTTGGAACACCCGGCAATCCTTCCCCCTCAGATGCAGAAATTCAGGCTGGTTTCCGCTGGGCAGATACAGCGAAAGGCCGCTTTGCACCGTTTCGTTCTCCTGCATCATCAGGTGCGGAAGCGAGGAGAGATCCGCGATCGCGGGAGAGCTTTGATATCGGATCTTATAGTCATTGATATACGAATAATCGGGAGCAACCGTCAAAAGCGACTCTACGTCCACCTCGTCTGCACCAAGCTCGGGATGCCCGGTCTGATCGGTGGTGAAGAACGGATGGATTGGCGTATCGCCGTTGACTGTCGGTGCGCTCGGCGCAAGCAAAACAAGCAACACGCCCACAGCAAGAAAAGCCGCGCACCCACTACACGCGATCATGCGAATCTTTTTATTCTTGGTCATAATCAGCAATACGACCGCGGCGATCAGTGCCACGCCGGCAAGGATGCCTCCCACGATGGCCATGGTCGGTGCCTTATTGGCATCCGTTGTCGTGTCTTGGTCCTGCGAGGGCTCCGACCAGGGATCATACGGCGTGTTGAGGGCAACGTCCTTCATGACAGGCGTCGCTGTCGCGCCATCCTGCTGACCGATGACGTGATCCCCCGTGTCAAGCTCACCGCTGACATAGGTCAAGCGGATATGATCCAAGCGAAGCGTCAGCGGCTGTTCCGGCGCTGTGCCCAGTGAGTAAAAGCGAATATGGTTTACTCTTGAGAGGTCACAGCCGCCATCGGTCTCGGAAAGCGGGAGCACAAGGCTATTCCAGCCATCCTCAAGTTCGAAGCGCGTAAGCTCCCACGCACTTTCCTCAACGTCGTGTTGCCCCGAGGAGGTCAGCTCAAGGCACATTACGCTGGAGGCATAAAAATCCTGTGCGGAGGAAACGTACAGCTCCAGTGCCAATGCATTCGCGCCGGTCGCGTCCACCGGTGTCATAGGGGCGGTGTTGATCCAAAAATCGCGATCGACCGTAAATTCAAGGCATGCCTGTCCTTCCCTGGCGTCTGTCTGATTGGTTCGCAAAGAGAGACCGTGACCGTCCCAATTCGAAGCCGCCTCGCAGTTGTTCACAACAACGTCCGCCTGCCAGGCAGCCGACGCACCAAAGCAAAGCAGGCTCGCCACCAGTAAGAATAGTATGATATTCCATATTGTACGCTTCATATATACTCTCCTTTTGGCTCACATTCGCCTTTTCCTTTTTCTCTCCTATTATATCACAAGAAGTGCGCGATGTCCAGTATTTGCTATCACAGACAAGAATTTTTCTGACAAAAAACAGCCATAGCACAAAAACTCGTGCTATGGCTGTTGGAATTAAGCGCTTCGATCAGACGAGCAGATTCTTCTCGGTTTCCTTATCGAAGAAGTGCATGACCTTACCCTCGAAGGTAACGTAAATGGTCTTGCCGTAAACCATGCTGTGACGAACGTCGTCATCCAGCGAAACAGTAGGGATACGGACGATCAGCTTTTCGCCGTTCTCGGTCAGCGCGTGCAGATGCAGCTCGCTACCCATCATCTCATTGACCGTGATCTTACATGCAATCGCGGAGGGATCGTTTTCGTCGGTCAGCTTGAAGTGTTCGGGACGGACGCCCAGAATGATCTCACCCGAGCGAACGCCTTTGTCAGCCAGCATAGCGGCCTTCTTGCCGGTCACCTCGATGGTTGCGCCGTAAGGCTTGACGAAGTACTTTCCGCCCTCGCAGCACAGATCGGTCTTAAAGGTGTTCATCTTGGGCGCGCCAATGAATTCTGCAACAAACAGGTTCGCGGGCATATCGAACACCTCCGTGGGGGTGCCGACCTGCTGAATGAAGCCGTCCTTCATGATGACGATACGGTCGCCCAGCGTCATAGCCTCGGTCTGGTCGTGGGTAACGTAGATAAAGGTCGTGTCGATCTTCTGACGCAGCAGAATGATCTCGGCTCTCATCTGGTTACGCAGCTTCGCGTCCAGGTTGGACAGCGGTTCGTCCATCAAGAAGACCTTACTGTCGCGGACCATCGCACGGCCGATGGCAACTCTCTGTCTCTGACCGCCCGAAAGAGCACGGGGCTTACGCAGCAGATACTCGGTAATGCCCAGGATCTCGGCAGCCTTCAGAACACGCTGATATACCTCGTCCTCGGGAACCTTCTTGATACGCAGGGAGAATGCGATGTTATCGTATACCGTCATGTGGGGATACAGCGCATAGTTCTGGAAGACCATGGCGATGTCACGGTCCTTGGGCTGCAGGTCATTAACGACCACACCGTCGATCTCGACCGTACCGCCGGAAATATCCTCCAGGCCTGCGATCATACGCAACGTGGTGGACTTACCGCATCCGGAGGGACCGACAAAAACGATGAATTCCTTGTCGGCAATGTCCAGGTTAAACTCCTGAACGGCTACCACGCTATTATCATAAACTTTCTTGACATTAGTCAATTTTACACTTGCCATATTCTCTCACTCCTTATCAATTAACCCTTAACGGCACCGCCGGTAACGCCCTCGACGTAGTACTTCTGCAGGAACAGGAACAGCAGAGTAACAGGCAGAGCAACCAGCACGCCGCCGGCACAGAACTGGGTATATTTGTAGGCAATCGCATCCGCTGTCAGCCAGCTGTTCAAGCCGACTGCAACGTTCATACCATTAATGTTGTTCATGGAGATGTAACGAGCGAACACAAAGTCACCCCAAGGTCCCATGAAAGCAGACAGAACCGTATAGATGACGATGGGCTTTGCCAACGGCAGGATCACACGGTACAGAATCTGCATACGAGTCGCGCCGTCGATGCGGGCTGCCTCGTCCAACGATTTCGGAATGGTGTCGAAGAAGCCCTTGGACACGTAATATCCCATACCGGCAGAGGCGATATTCACCAGGATCAGGCCGGGAACGGCGTTCGCTTGCGTCAGACCCATATCCGCCAGCACGTTGTAGAGGATGATCATACCCAGCATACCGGGGAACATACCCAGGATCAGCATGAACTTCATCAAGGGCTTGCGCATCTTAAAGCGGAAGCGGGACAGCGTGTAGCTCATGCACAGCTGAATCACGGTCTGACCGACTGCCGTGCACAACGCGATGATAAAGGTGTTGAGATACCACTTCAAAAAGGGGCTACCCTCTGCAAACAACGCCTTGTAGTTATCCAGACCCCAGTCCTTTGGGATGACGTAACCGACCATACAGGTATCTTCTACGTTGAAGGATTGCAGAACGATACATACGAACGGAACGAGCCAGATGATGGTAATGAACACCAGCAGAATGTAAATGAAGACATTGCTGATGGTATTGACAGCCTTGATACCCAGGTGACGCTTCGCCTGAGGAGGCAGGGTAGGCATTTGATTTTTCTTACTCATTGGAAATCCTCCTCATTTCTGGTAGAAGGCATTACGTTGTAGACGATCAGGGAGATGGCTGCAACCACAACGAATACGATAATACCGATAACGGACGCCAGGTTATAGGCTGCGGGCTCGGAGGTGGTAACCATCTTGAAGAGCCAAGTGATCAGCAGGTCCGTTTCACCGGGAGCGCCGAGAACGCCGGCTGCATCCAGGTTGGAGGGACCGCCGCCGGTCAAGAGGTAAATGACGTTAAAGTTGTTCATGTTGCCGATGAAGCTGGTCAACAGGTAAGGACCGGTGACAAACAGCATATACGGCAGCGTGATCTTGGTGTATTGCTTCCAAACGCCTGCGCCGTCCACCTTGGCGGACTCGTACAGGTCGGCGGGAATATTCATAAGAATACCGGTCGCCATCAGCATCAGGTGAGGAATACCGATCCAGATGTTGATGATAATGACCGTAATTCTCGCCCATGTCGCATTTGTCCAGAACGGCAAGGGCTGCTCGATCCACTTCATATCTAGAAGGAAACCGTTGATCAGGCCGTTGGGTGCGAACATTTTAGACACGTACAAGAGCGAAATAAACTGGGGAATTGCAATGGTCAGAACCAAGCAGGTACGCCAGAACTTCTTGAACTTGATGCCCTTCTTGTTGATGACCATAGCCACGCCCATACCCAGGAAGTAGTTGGAGAAGGTGGCGAAGAAGGCCCAGATCAAGGTCCAGGTCAAGATCTCACCCATGGTCGCACCGTATCTGACGTTACCCTCGCCCCAGGAGAGCATGGTATTCCAGTTATCCCAGCCGACCCAATCGAACAGGTTGTTGATGTAACCGTCGTTGATGGAGTCGTAGTTGGTGAATGCAACCAGGATCATGAAGATGATGGGCATGACGGTAAAGACTACGATACCGAACAGCGGCAGCGACAGCAGCGTCTTGTGGAACTGATCGTCCACCAGGCTGCGCAGGTCGTCCTTGCCCGACTTCAGCTTCTTACCGGACGCCAGGATCTTCTCTGCGATCTGATTCTGCTTGACGTTGATCCTCCAGGTATAGATCACAGCGATGGCGAAGAAGATAGTCAGCACGCCATAGAGCAGGATCTTAAAGGAGTTATCGTGATAAGCCGTCGTATATTGGTCAAAAATGGGGTCGTATTCCTTGACAGGACCCTGAACGCCCAGCTGGGGCAGTTGAGACACCCATTTGACACCGGCCAAGGCCATATAGCCGATGAAAACGATCTCCATCAGCAAAAACAGGAGACCGCGCATGATCTGTCCGCGAGCAAGGCTTCCAAAGCCCATAATGAAGAAAGAGGTGCGTGTCTTCCAGTCACCGTTTTTGAAGGTGAGGTAAATATCCTTAAATTCAAATGCGATGCGCTTGCCAAATTTGACAAACGCGTTGCCGATCTTTTTGATACCATTCCAGATGCCGCTGGGAATGCCAACGATGAGGCACAGCAACGTATACAGGAACCGGCGCCATTTCGGCAATTTTAAGTACTCGAGATCACTGTATCTTTTCATGTATATCCCTCTTTTGAAAAAGGGTCGAAGCCAAACGAACTCCGACCCTTAGGTTTAATGATTTACTTTACAGCGTGTGAAAATCAAGCGGCAACGACCGAGATCATGCCGGTCTCAGGATTGAACACGATGTAGTAAGTGCCTGCAGCAACGCCAAGGCCGGCAACGGTAACGTTAGCGCCACCCTTCTCGCCATTCAGGCCGTAGTCAACAGTCCAGGACTTGCCCTGACGAACCTTAAACTCAGTGGTATCAGTCAGCTCATAAGCCTCGTCGGTCTTCCAAGTGCCGTCATCCTGCTTCGTCATGTGCAGGTCAACGCTCCAACCGTCGCCATTGATGTTACCGATAACGGTCCAAGCATTCAGAACGTCGTCGGACATGGTGAACAGAGCTTCCATGGAAGCCTGGTAGTTAGCAAGAGACTCGTCGATGGTCTTACCTTCCTTGATGGAGGTAGCGATGACCTTTGCAATATCCCACCAAGAGCCGTGGATGTTGCCCTGGGGACGAGAGTAGTTGTTCTGAGCGAGCAGAGCCTGCAGGTGAGGAGCAGCCATAACTGCCTCAGCCTTCTGAGCAGCTACGTTGGAGGGACCCCAACCCTTAGCATTGAAGCGCTCCAGCTGGCAGGTCTCACCGGTCAGGTACTGAGCCAGCTGATTCAGAGCAGCAGCACGCTTAGCGTCAGCCTGGGGCTTAACACCCATCAGCTTGCAGCCGTTGAAGGAAGCCAGGTGGTAGGACTTGCCGTTAACCTCGAAGGAGGGCAGCTCGGCAACACCAAAGTTGTCGCCCAGCAGTTCCTTTGCGTTATCATAGTTCCAGGTACCGGAAATGACAACAGCGGAAGGAACAGCAGCCTCAAAGTCAGCCGTAGCGCTGGAGTTTACGTAACGGGGAGAGGTAACGACCTTCTTCAGACCCTCAGCAGCGATCTTACCTGCTTCGGAGTTGAAGTTATCGTTAACGTCGATGAACTTACCGTTGTCGTCGGTCTTCCACTCGGACAGACAGCCGGTAGCGAAGAAGAAGGATACGATGTACCAAGAGTTCTCCAGCTCGAAGGAGATGTTCTTGCCTGCAGCATCACAAGCAGCCAGGATAGCCTCAAGAGAGCCAACCTTGTCCTCGGAGATGACGGACTTGTCATAGTACATGAAGTAGCCGTTGTCAGAGGTCAGAGGATAGCCGTACAGAGCATCGCCTGCGGTAACAGCCGCAACGGAAGCCTTATCGTGGCTCTTCTTAACCAGGTCGGTAGCAGCAACGCCCAGCTGAGAGAGAGCGCCTGCCTGGATCAGACGAGCGGTCTGGTCCTGTGCGAAGCAGAAGATATCTGCGCCTGCAGCAACGTCCTGCGTCATGGAAGTAGCAGCGTCGCCTTCACCAACAGACTCAACGTTTGCGTTGATGATGATGCCCATGGTGTTGGTGGCATTGAAGTTAGCGATCTGCGTCTTGGTCAGATCAACGATCGCATCTGCGACCCAAACCTTGATGTCATAAGTACCGGCGAGATCATTGCCGGTGCTCGGGTTGTTGTTCTCGCCGTTGTCGGGGGTCTTGGGGGTGCACGCTACCAAGCAGGTAACGACCATCAGAACCGCCAGAACAAGGGACAAGATCTTACTCATTTTCATAAGAGTAATCCTCCTAAATTTTTTTAGTATGCGCCTTTCGGCACCGTTACCATTATAATAAATTTGAACATTTTTGTCAACATCATTATAAACTTTCGGTTGATTTTCAGCGCTTTAAACAAAACCCATTCGCACTTTTGTAGCAAAATGCGAATGGGTTTTTACAAATCGGAATTTTTATTCATTTTTATATTCATCAAATGCAGGGAGCTTTCTTCCGGCATAATCGAACAGGCACTGATTGGCCCATTCATTGGAGGTAGACTTCCCTTCCTCGTGAATATAGCGCTGCCCTGCCTCGCTCGCCCAGCAGATGCCCTCGCCCGGCAGCCACAAGGGCTCCCAATAAAAGACGCCGCCGATGCCGTGCTGTCTTGCCATTGCCAAGAAGTCGCGCACAAACGCGGCCTGCCCCTCGGGGGTGACCGGGTACTGCTCGGTAAAGCCGGGGACGTAGGCGCGCTCGGCATCGATCACCAACCGCTTGGCTTCCCCGCCCAGAGAATAGGCCTCGGTGGTAAAGCCGTAGCCCAGCTCGACGACCATGATCTCCTTGCCGAAGACGCGGCAGGCATCCAGGTTTTCAAACAACTGCTCAGGCGTGCCGTGCCAGTAGGGGTAATAGGAGGCACCAATGACGTCATAGTCGATGTCCGCCTTGGCCATTTCGCCAAAAAACTCTTGGTATACAGCCTGATCGTGACTTCTTTCCAGGTGGAGTACAATTTTAGCCTCGGGCAACACCTCGCGGCAAGCGCGGCAACCCGCATCCACCAGGCGGCAGAAGGCATCGTAGTTACCTCGGACACCGTCATTCTCCAGCTTGCCGATGGGCCACAGCATACCATTGGTGATCTCGTTGCCGACCTGGATCATATCGGGCGCGACGCCCGCCTCTTTGGCCTTTGCAAGAACTTGACAGGTAAAGCGATAGACTGCTTGGCACAGCTCATCAAGTTCCAGTCCCTGCCAGCTCTTGGGGATCATCTGCTTGCCGGGATCGGCCCAGAAATCGCTGTAATGGAAATCGAGAAGAATGGAAAAGCCCTTCTCTTTTGCCAGCTTTGCCAGCTTGATATAGTGACGGTCGTCGCAAGTACCGGCCAGATACGGCTCGTCCAAGTCGTCATACGGATCGTTCCAAAGACGGATGCGCATGCAGTCAACGTCGTTGGCCCGGAAGGCATCGAGAGGATCGATCTCACGGTTACCGTCAAAATAGCGCGCGCCGTGCGCCAGCTCTTCGAGATAGGTCGAAACGTCGATACCGAGGATCATTGTTCTCCCCCTTTGTGAGGGGCGAAGCGGACGGGCTCGTTGTCCTCGCCGAAATCCACCACGCGCAGCTTCATGGCGCGGTAGCGGTATCTTGCCGCCTCATTGAGTCGCAGTACATCCTCTTCCCTGCCCGTAAAGCCGCAACGCAGGCAGTAATACTCGCCCTTTGCTTCGTCAAAGAACATATCGATATCGATATCCCTCATAAAGCAGGAGGGACAGCGGAAATTCAGTTTGCCTTTTGTAGCTTGAGCCATGTCGTGACCCCTCCTTTCGTGATCGTTTTACGGGCGGCAAGGCGGTAAACGGGCGAGAAGGCAATGCCCTCCTCCACCTCTGCCTCGTCGTTGTCGCCGCCCATTTCGACGGTCGTGCACACCTCGGGGATGGTTACAAAGGCACGTGCGGCATTCTCCCCCACGATCTTTTTGCCGTGGTAAGAGAAGGCCATGGTCTCCTCATCCACGCCCAGCGTCAGCCGACTCATGTCGGCCTGATATTCCGTCGTACCGAAGCCGCCCGTGAAGTATTCCTCAAAAGTGACGCTCTCGCCGCCCAGGTCGTTAAGAATACGCCGCTCGGTGATGACCTCGCCGCCTCCATCAGGGATAGTGATGGTCGTTCCGATCACCACGTCAAGTCCGCCCAGTGTCACCGTGACGGGATCGACGAGGAGGCGGACACCGCCCTCCACGCGCTCGTATTTGGCCATGGTGCGGCACAGACACAGATCTGCGCTCTGCCCACGGGCGCTGACGCGGCAGGATTTGATGGTGCCGGCGCCGGCGTAGTGGGTAAAATACCCGGCGCGGTAGTTGATCTGAATGAGATACGGATAGGAGGCGTCGTAGACGTTGTCCGTACCGATGCCCGTCGTCTGGGGGATGCGGGCCACGTAGGGACGCAGATCGATCATAGCGCCACCCTGGTTAAAGTCAAAGCAGGTGCGCAGTGCCGAGTCAGCATACCAGAAATACTGCTTGTTGCTGCCGTACAGAATGTCCTTCCACAAGGCGCACTCGCCCCGCTTGTAGTCGGTGTGAATGCTACGGTAATAGTCGGCAAATTCGCTCATGGTCATATCAACAAGCTTGCCCTCGGCCTTGAGCTTGCCGTAGTATTTCATGCCGTCGTCATACGACTTGGCAAGCAGCTCGTAGGGCGCCTCCCAACGGCCGCGGCGGTTGAGCCAGCCGGGACCGACGAACATCATGTTATAGCTATAACCATCGTTGTACTTGGCTAGATGGCGGTATTGGTCGATGAGATTATACAGATAAGGATATTCGTATTCCCCGTCCTCGTTGTAGTAGATCATACCGCGCAGGACGTTTTGAGGGTGCGTGCCGAAATTGGAGCCGTTGCCGTCAAAGCAGGCCATCAGGTCACGCGACAGGTGAGGAATGGCCACGATGCCCGCGTCGTCGTCTGCGTCAGCCGCAGGACAGTGGGAATTCACCTTCGAAGGGATCCAGGGATTCCAAGGGCCGCCGTCCATAAAGGTATACCAGGAGTTGTTGCAGGTGTGGTAGGCCTTGGGACCCTCCTCCCAGCAGGTAGCGACGGCGCACTTGACGCTCGGATAATTGGCCTTGATATAATTGATGGTGTAGGCATCGAGAAAATAGCTACTGGTCGATTCGGGATAGAAGCCGAATTTCTCATAGAACTTGCCAAACACGTCGTCGATGATTTCGCGCTTGGTCGCCTCATCGAACATCCAAATGCAAAAGTCTTCAGTCTTGTATTTTTCCTTGAACTCGGGGCATGGCAGACCCAACAGCGACAGACCGATCTCGTCGCCGTATTGCTCGTGCTCCTGCTTCGCCAGGTCCACGATCACGTCCGAAAACAGCGAAGCATAGGTGATCTGAATGGTGGTTTTCAGCCCGTACTTGTGCGCCGTGTCCTGCTGGAAGCGGAAAATATCCAGGGATTCATCCCGAACGCCGTCAGCGCCGCCGAGCGCCTTTTCGGCATACTCCGGAGACAATTCGGGGCGGTGGATGATATTGACAACAAACTTGTTTTCCATATCGTTCTCTCTTTTTCAAGTTATTTCAAGATCACGCTGGTCTGAGGACCGATGGTCAGCTTCGTGCCCTCCAGTTTGGCCTCTCCCACACCGATCGAGTCGCAAAGCGCCGCAAAGGTCTTACCGTCCAGTCCCTGGCACTCGCCCAGATCAACGGTCAATTCCTCTTGAGAGGTGTTGTGGAGCAATAGCAGCGTCTCGCCCTCATATTGGATCATAAAGCCACCGACATTTTTGTAAGCACTGCTCACCGCACCGTAATCGCCGCGCGCGATGGCAGGATACTTATGGCGAAGGGCGATCAATTTACAATAATAGTTGTACATGCTGTTTTCATCGGCAAGCTGATCGACAACCGTTGTTTTGATCTGATTTTCAGCCGGATAGTTTGCCCCGACCGGGTCACGCATGACAAAGCCGTCGCCCCAACGCATGGCAAGTCGACGGTTGGCATCCGTATTGGAGCCGCCACGCGAGCCGCGCAGACCGATCTCCTCGCCGTAATAGATCACGGGCGAGCCGGGAGACAGCAAATAGAGATTCGCCGCCATGCGCATATGGTTTTCGGTCACGAAAGCGCCCGCGATTCGGTCCATATCGTGATTGGAAAGGAAGGACATGACCATACCCTCGGGATTTTTCGCCTGGATCAGATCCTGCAAAGAGGTAATATGGCCGATAAAGGAGGACAGCGACAGTCCCTTTGCCGCCATGGCCGCAAAGCCCTCGGCCTGCGAGACGGCAAAGTTAAAGCAGTTCATCGCACCGTAGTATTCGAGGATCTCACCCTGCCCCGACCAGCACTCGCCGACACAATAAATGTCAGGCTTGATCGCGCGAAGCTCCTTCATATACCATTCCCAAAACTCTACGGATCGTTTCGTGTCTCCGTAATAAATGTACTTGATCGCGTCAAAGCGGAAGCCGTCCACGCCCAGATCAAGATAGTATTTTGCTACGTCCAGCACGGCCTCCTTGACCTTGGGATTGTCAAAGTTCAATTCGGGCATATCTCCCGAGAAATTGCACTCGTACCACCAGCTGCTGCCTGCAATATTCTGATAGGTCGCGCCGCCTGCTCTATCTTCTGTGGCCACGCAAGAATAAAAATCATAGTATTCGTTCTCGGTGTCAAGATTTTTGCGCGCTTCCTTAAATTTAACGAACCACTCGTGCTGGGTGGAGGTGTGGTTGATCGCCAGGTCCAAAATCACCTTAACGTTGCGCTCATGGCAAAGGTTGATCAGCTCAACCAGATCCTTTTCCTCGCCGAAGCGCCAGTCGATCTGATAGTAATCCTTGGCGTCGTATTTGTGATAGGAGGGCGAGGAGAAGATGGGGGAGAGCCAAATGCCCTGCACGCCCAGGCTCTTGCCCGAGTTGATGTTTCCGTCGTTGAGATAGTCCATGCGCTCAATAATGCCGCGCAAATCGCCAAAGCCGTCGCCGTTGGAATCGGAGAACGAGCCGACGAAGATCTGATAAAAGGTTCTGTAATTGTCGTCAATGGAGTCGACCATCGGAGGAAGCTCCTTATTGTTGTCCTGACACCCCGTCATGCCCGCGGTGGCGAGCAGCATGAAGAGCGCCAGCACCAGCGCGATTGCTTTGTTTCTCTTTTGCATTTGTTTGGTTCCCTTTCGTTATTCTTTTACCGAGTTGAGCAATGCATCGTCGATCTTGCCCCAGGCGTTGGGACCGGCGCACTTGACGTAGATGCCAACGACGATGGTGTCGCCCTCGTTGTATTCGATACCGTTGATGGTAGCCGTATGCCATTCGTTATACACGGTGATCTGGGTGTCGGCACGATGGACGATCTCGCCGTTGATCTTGACGTAAGCGTAGATCTCGGTCGCGCCGCCGTCGCCGCCCATAATAGAAATGGCGTAATTGTATTTTCCCGACTTCAGGTCGTTCACCTGTTGCTCCAGGGTGAACTCAACCGTGTTTGCCGTAGCGCCCCAAAAATGGTAGTGCTTGGTACCCGTCATAGAATCGGTAACCTTATCCTCTACCATAAGCTCATTGAAGCTGCCGATGGCAGTCGCCGTCCAGCCGGTCTTCCCTTCCTCAAAGCTCCAATTGGTCAGGAAGTTATATTCCACCATAGAAACGTAGCACAGCGCACGCATACCGCCCGCCATACCCTCGATGGTATATTTGGCAACGCCGCCGTTCTTCATGGCGTCAATATCGACGTTGGTCCATTGCACGTCAAGCTGCTGCTTGGAGTTATCCAACATAATGGCGTTGACCTTGTCAGGCAGGACGATATCCCCGTTGAGGTCGATGATCAGATTGACGTCCTCGATGGCATCCGCACGGTTGTCAACCGTATTACCCTTTCTGACAAGAGAGAAGACCTTGAGCGATTCCAGCGCCTTTCCGTCGGCGTCAAAGAACGCCTGGTTATCCACGGCACAGCCGCCGTACCACTTCCCTGCATCGTCAGGGTCATATTCTGCCGCATACGAGGAGGCCCAGCCCGAGCCGTGCTTTTCCCAAAGAGCAAGATTTTGCTCATAGCTCTCCCCGCCGACCGAGATCCAAGTGCCCTCCCAGTAGAAGACACCGATACAATCCTTGATCTGATTGGCCGCGGTATCGATCACGTCGCGGACGAGATTTGCCTGCCCCTGCAGGGTGAAGGGATAGTCCTTGACGATGCCGCCGCCCTCCCCGATCGTGTTGCCCGAGAAGTCGGTATCGTCAGCAGTAAACGCGTAGGAGGTTTCGGCGATCATGACCTTTTTGCCATAGGTCGTAGCGATATTGTTCAGTACATTGGCCAGGTTGTCCAGCGTTCCATGCCAGAAGGGGTAGTAGGACGAAGCAAACACGTCGTAGTCCACCCCATAGTATTGCAGGTTTTTGCCGTAGCTTTCGTAGTTGGTCGCCTTCTCGGGGTTGGCAAAATGAACGGCTACCAAGGCGTGCGGGCAAACCTCACGCACGGCGCGCGCGCCTGCACTCATCAGCTGGGTGATTCGCTTCCAGCCGCCCAGCTCACTGCTCGACTCGCCGCACATAGCGCCGTTGGTTTCGTTGCCCACCTGGACCATGCCCACGTCAACACCGGCATCGACCAGCTTCTGCAGGCAGTCCTTGGTATATTGATACAAGGCCTCGGCCTTGTCGTCAATGTTCATGCTCTTCCAGGCTTTGGGCACCATTTGCTTGGCAGGGTCTGCCCAAAAATCGCTGTAATGGAAGTTGACGAGCAGCTTCATGCCTTGTGCCGTGGCTCGCTTGCCGATAGCCACTGCATTTTCGATGTTACAGTTGCCGCCGCCGTAGCCATTCCCATTGGCGTCAAAGGGATCGTTCCAGACCCGCACGCGAATATAGTTGATGCCGTTTTGGGCGAGGATCTCATAGACGTCCTTTTGTTGACCGTCATAGTCATAATACTTGACGCCGCTGGCCTCCAGGGCGGGGACGCAGGAGGCATCCATGCCCATGATAAAATCATCCGACAGATTGTCCACCTTTGTGACAAAAAGAGAGTCGGAGCTGACGTCCGCTCCCGTCGCATTGGGCTTCCAATCGGTATTGATCTCGGGCTTGCTCGGAGTAGGCTTGCAGCCGGTCAGTGTGACCGTCACCATACACAGAACCATCAAAATAATAAGAGCGCTTCTTGCGTGTTTCATCGCATCTCCGTTCCGCTAAATAGCATATCTTACAATCATTCACCTTAAATTATATATTTTTCTTTCCAAAATTTCAACCATGCATTCCAAACAAAAAAGGAGTTCATATTTTGTGAAAAATTACTGTGAACGCAAAAAGCCACGGCGACGCAAGGCATCGCCGTGGCGGCAAATCTATGCTTACAGAACCAGTGACGGGGCGCTGTAAATTCTTGCGGCCAGCTCCTGATTGAGCAGATACAGGCTGCGAGGATCCGAGCCGAACAGCTCCATTTTGGTGATCATATCGTTGGCATTGGTCTCTTCCTCTCCCTGCTCCTTGACAAACCAATCCAAGAACTGCATAGTGCGGAAATCCTTGACATCGTATGCGGCCGCATAGATGTCGTTGATCAGCGAGGTGACGTACTCCTCATGCTCCAGCCCTGCCTTCAATACGTCCATATGGCTCTCGAAGACGCGATCGGGCTTGGCGATGGCCTCCAGGGTCACCGTCTGGTTTTCATTCTGCAGGTACTGATAGAACAGCATGGCATGGTCGCGCTCCTCCTGCGCCTGGATCATGTACCAGTTGGCAAAGCCGTCCAGACCCTTTGCTTTGAAATAGTTAGAAAAATCCAAATAGAGATAGGCGGAATAAAACTCTTTGTTGATCTGCTGATTGAGCAGTGCATGTACCTTTTCGTTCATCATGATATCATTCTCCTTGCATGTTTTATGTGTGGGATTTCTTGTTATTACACTCATATTATACCTCATTTGGCCGCACATTTCCGTGACCGAGTCACAAAGCTGTACGTTTTATGCCAAATATTTTGTCCGAAACGATTGAATTTCACAAAACGAAGTGGTATAATTGACTCATATTCCAGTCTTCAAAGGAGTATCGCATGGATAAGCAACATTTGAACGAGCTGTTTGAGACGACCTTCCCTTTTTGGCCGAAGATGAGCCCGGAGCATAAAGAAACCTTCTTGCGTTCGTCATACTACGTTCATTTTGATAAGGGCACCAACGTACACGACGGGGGCGAATGCACCGGCGTGATCTTCATCCGTTCCGGCACACTGCGACTATATCTGCTCTCCGAAGAAGGAAAGGAGATCACCCTATACCGCCTCTTTCCCGGAGACCTCTGCATTCTCTCGGCCTCCTGCGTGCTGGAGACCATCACCTTTGACGTTCACATCGACGCGGAAGAGAACAGCGACTGCGTCATCGTGGGCGGCTGTGCCTTTGAAGACGTCGCACGAAAGCTGCCCGAGGCTAAAATTTTTGCCTTGGAAAGTGCCGTCAGCCGTTTTTCGGACGTCATGTGGGTCATGCAACAGATCTTGTTCATGAGCATGGACAAGCGACTGGCCATTTTCCTTTTGGACGAGTGTGCCCAGAGTGGCACGGACACCGTAAAATTAACACACGAGCAGATCGCCAAATACATGGGATCTGCCCGTGAGGTCGTAACTCGTATGCTCAAATATTTCGCCGCCGAGGGGCTCATTACCGCCTCTCGGAGCGAGGGTATTCGGATCTTGGATAAAAAGCGGCTGCGCGCATTAACCCTCTAACATAGCAAGGATCTGTGCCTTGGGGCGCACGCCTGCAGACTGGCTGACCACGCGGCCACCCTTCATCACCACTAGCGTCGGGATGCTGAACACGCCAAACTCACGTGCCAGATCCTCCTCCTCGTCCACGTTGATCTTGCCAACGAGGATGTCTTCTCGCTCCTTGGCGATCTCGTCCACCACGGGCGAGAGCATACGGCAAGGACCGCACCAATCGGCATAAAAGTCAAGCAGAACGGGGCGATCGCTGTTCTTGACCGATTCAAAATTACCTTGATTTATTTTCATGACTGACATATCACTGTCTCCTTTACTCTTTGTTTTACACCTTATTGTACCATAGTTTCCGCATATATTCCGTGATTTAGTCACAATCATACGTAAAACCATCTATCCAAGGCCGCGGGTAATCGCGGCCTTTATTGATCGGCAACCACCTATCCTTACATACCGTAAAACAGCATTCCCAAGCCGGCCGAGATCAAGATCATCACAATCGGCGAGGGGTGCTTTTTTGTCAGCCGCCGATAAAATGCGGCAATCACAAATAGGCCCGAGAGCAGGATCATGGCACGCAGATCGGGGGCGAGAGCATCGTACACGCTACCAAGGTCCAACGTCTGCTGCAACAGCAAGATAGCGGACATGGCCAGGATCATTCCCACTACGCAGGGGCGGATGCCGCCAAGGAAGGCCTGCACGGGCGCATATTTCATCAGCCGCCCGGCAAACGCAGCGATGATCAGAATGATGATAAACGAAGGAAGAACGATGCCAAGCGTTGCCAGCAACGATCCCAAAAGACCCGCCTGCTCTGCCCCGACGAAGGTGGCGATATTCACGGCGATGGGGCCGGGGGTCGATTCGGCTACCGCGATGATATTGAGCAATTCCTCCTCGGTCAGCCATCCGTGCGAGAGCACCTGATCACGGATAATGGAGATCATGCCAAAGCCGCCGCCAAAGGAAAAGGCACCGGCCTGAAAGAAGGTCCAGAACAAAAGCCAGTAGATCATGCCCTCTCCCCCCTTCTGACTCGCCTGATCAGATCAACAGCAAGCCCCAGCACGCCGCAGGCGAGGATGTAAGCAATGGTGGAAAAGCGGATCGCGAGCAAGGAGCAGGTCAGCATGAGCATCATCGTAACGAGCACGATGGCGACGTTCCACGCCGTTCTCTTGAGTGCCTTCAGTAACTTAATCCCTGCCGAGAGGATCAGATACACCACGCACACCTGAATGCCCCGGAAGGCGCACTGCACCAGATGCAGGGCCATGAAGGCGTCAAAAAACAAGGAAATGGCATAAATGATGACAAACGAGGGGATGCAAACGCCCAGCGTTGCCGCAAAGGATCCCCAAAAGCCGCACCGCTTGTAGCCGATGTAGGTGGCCGCATTGATGGCAATGGGGCCGGGCGTCGACTCGGCGATGGCGGCGAGGTCCAAAAACTCCTGCCGCTCGAGCCATTTTTTCTTCGAAACAAATTCGCTTTCAAGCAGGGCGATCATGGCATATCCACCGCCGAAGGTGAACAGCCCGATCTTGAGCATGGTCAAAAAGAGGTCAAGCACCTCTCGATACGATCGATTTTTCATTTCATCATACCATAGCCGCCGGCGTATTTGCTGACGTCACTTGCCACGACAAACACCTTATTGTCGCACGCCCGACGGATATCCTTGAGTACACGAGGCGTCTCGCGACGAGGAAGCACGATAAAGATCATATTCATCTTATCCTTGGAGCCGTGTCCCTCGAATACGGTGTAGCCGCGGTTATTCTCCTTGAGATAGGCCGTGATCTTCCCCGTGCTGTCGTCACCGGCAATCAGCTCCAAATTAGAGGTGCCCAACGCGATCTTATTTTCAATGGTCGAGCCCAGGAAAAGTCCCGTCGCATAGCCCATGCAATAAAACAGCAGAAGCACAAGATTGTCCCCCAGCGTACTGATGATGGTAGAGATCACAAGACCCCAGATGGTGCACTCCACAAATCCCAGTCCCGCCGCCTTGAGGCGCTGCCCCTTGACCATCATGCAGGTCTTAAGCGACTGAATGGTGATCTCGATGATCTTTGCCAGGCAAACGATCAGGCAAACGAGTGCAGGATGCAGGGACGCCAAAAATTCAGACATAGAACGTCTCCTTTTTCAAATCAATATTACGTATTTATTATAGCATATCTCTTTTGGCTTTGCAATCACAATTTTACGTTTTTTCCAAGAGAGAGGGGACCACTTACGTGCTCCCCTTGCTTGTTTCGTTATTGAATCGGCTCAAAGTCAGCCGCACCGTGCTTGCAAAGCGGGCAGACAAAATCCTCGGGCAGTGTCTCGCCCTCATAGACGTAGCCGCAGATCTTGCAAACGTAGCCCCGCTTGCCCTCCGTTTTGGGACGGGGCTTGACATTGGCGTGATAATACGAATAAGTCATGGTCTCGCGGTCAGACAGAACTCTTGCCTCACAGACCGAGCAAATGAACATACCATGCGTGTCCAGATCGACGTACTGCTCCACCTCAAGCGACATAAACGAGTTGATATAGCGGGGCAGGAACACAAGGCCGTTGTCCGAGCGAAGCGGCTCGCAATCGGCAAACTTATTCACGTTGCGACCGCTCTGGAAGCCAAACACCTCAAAGACCTTGAAGGGGGCATCCACCGTCAGGCAGTTGATATTCATCTTGCCCGTCTGCTTGATGACGTGGTGAGAATAGGTATCCTTGTTGATGGTCACGGCGATACGGTTGGGGGTGTTGGTGACCTGGGTCACCGTGTTGACGATCAGACCGTTGTCCTTTTTGCCGTCGTTCGAGGTGATGACGTACAGGCCGTATCCGATCTTGAACAGCGCCGTCAGATCGTTTTTGTTGGCCGTGGCATCCTGCTGTGCCAGATAGTCGCGGCAAAGCTCGTCCGCAAGTGTGTTCAGCTGCGTGCTGCTTTGCTCGTTCAGCGCAGACAGGATCTTGACCGTCGTATCGGTAAAGGTCAGATTTTTGCAGCCCTCCAGCATACCGCGCATGACCTTAGCGGCCAAGGGTGCCCAGCTGCCGTTTTCGATGAGGGCCACGGTGCGGTTGCTGTAATTGCGCTCGGTCAGGTGATGGATAAACTCCCGCATAAAGGGGAAAATGTCTGCGTTGTAGGTCGTGGTTGCCAACACCAGCTTGCTGTAGCGGAAGGCATCCTCAACCGCCTCAGCCATATCGCAACGGGCAAGGTCATTGACAACGACCTTGGGACATCCGTTGGCTTTGAGCTTGTCCGCCAGCTGCATCACAGCCTTTTTGGTGTTGCCGTACACCGAGGTATAGGCGATCACGATGCCCTCCTCCTCGGGCTGGTAGCTCGACCAGGTGTTGTACAGTCCCAGATAATAGCCCAGATTTTCCTTGAGCACGGGTCCATGCAACGGGCAGATGATCTCAATATCAAGACCGGCCGCCTTTTTGAGCAGATTTTGCACCTGTGCACCATACTTGCCGACGATACCGATATAGTAGCGTCTTGCCTCGCACGCCCAGTCCTCCTCGACGTCAAGCGCACCGAACTTGCCAAAGCCGTCGGCCGAGAACAGCACCTTGTCGTAGCTGTCGTAGGTGACGATGACCTCGGGCCAGTGCACCATGGGGGCAGTGACAAAGGTCAGCGTGTGCTTACCCAGGGACAGCGTGTCTCCTTCTCCGACGACGATGCGGTTGTCAGAGAAATCCGTGCCGAAAAAGTTTTTCATCATGGCAAAGGCCTTGGCCGAGGCTACCACACGAGTCGCGGGATAGGCCTTGAGGAAATTGACGATATTGGCCGAATGATCGGGCTCCATGTGCTGGACGATCAGATAATCGGGCATTCTTCCCGCCAGCGCGCTTTGCAGATTATCCAGCCATTCGTGCGTAAAATTGACGTCAACCGTATCCATAACTGCGATCTTTTCGTCCAGGATGACGTAGGAATTGTAAGACATACCGTTAGGCACGACGTACTGTCCCTCGAACAGATCGATCTTATGGTCGTTGACGCCGATGTATTTGATATCATTGGTGATCATGAGAATATCTCCTTTTATTTAATCGATTTATTATACCACGCCATTTGCAAAAGCGCAAGTGATTTAGTCACACTCCACTGCAATTATTTGCCACGCCGTCTTTTTCCTATTCTTTTTTTGTTTTTCCTCTTGCCCCGTTCGACAAAATATGCTATACTGGTCACATCACTCCTCCGAACGCGATCACACCAAATCCAAGCAAGGAGATAGGACAGACATGGCAAAGCTATATTTTAAGTACGGCGCGATGGGCTCCTCCAAGACGGCCAACGCCCTGATCACCAAATTCAACTACGAGGAACGCGGCATGAAGGTGTGGCTGATCAAGCCCTCCATTGACGATCGCGACGGTGCGGACACCGTGCGTTCCCGCATTGGACTTCAGGCCAAGGCTTACGTCGCCACGCCAAAGACGGATCTGTATGAGCAATTCATGACTCTCCGTGACTACCACGTCATCATTGCGGACGAGTGCCAGTTTTTCACGGCTGACCAGATCGACCAGCTTCGCCTCATCGTCGACAAGCTAAACATACCCGTTCTCTGCTTTGGTCTGCGCACCGACTTTTTGACGCATCTGTTTGAGGGCAGCAGACGTCTGTTCGAGGTTGCCGACTCCATCACCGAGATCAAAACCATCTGCACCTGCGGCAAAAAAGCCATCGTCAATGCCCGCATTGACGGCGAGGGACGAGTCGTGACCGAGGGCGGACAGATCCTGCTTGGCGGCAACGATTCCTACGTGGCCATGTGCCACAGCTGTTGGATGCAGGCCATCGAGCAGCAAAAGAAAGGCGAGGGCTGAGCATGACGCGGAATGAGAACGTTTTGATCATTGGCATCGCCGGCGGCACGGGAAGCGGCAAAACGACGCTGGCCCGTCACATTGCCGACGCCTTTGGTGACCGCGTAGCCGTCATCACGCACGACAGCTATTACCGCGCGCAAAACGACAAAACGTACGAGGAGCGTTGTCTGCAAAACTACGACCATCCCGACGCCTTTGAGACGGAGCTTTTGCGCGATCATTTGCAGCTTTTGTGCCAAGGACAAGCCGTAGAGGTCCCCGTGTACGATTACACCGTGCACAACCGCTCCAATTCCACTACCTGCGTCCAACCTCGCGCCGTTATCCTTCTGGAGGGCATCTTGCTGTTCTCCGACCCTGCCTTGCGCGACATGATGGATCTTCGTATTTTTGTAGACACAGACGCCGACGAGCGCATCCTGCGCCGCATTTTACGCGACACCGAGGAACGCGGACGCTCGCTTGCCTCGGTCATTACCCAGTATCTGACCACCGTCAAGCCTATGCACGAGGCCTTCGTTGAGCCCTACAAGCGCTACGCCGACATCATCGTCCCCGGCGGCGGTGACAATCCCGCGGCCATTGATATGATCGTTACCCGCATTAAAAAGCAGCTGGGAGAATGATCGATAGTAAAAGAGCGACAGGACAACTCCTGTCGCTCTTTCATATTCAGAAAGAAATTACTCTTCCCTTACCTCGCCCTCGCGGACAAGGATACTCGCCCGACCGTTGCGGTCGATGCAAAGGATCGCCTGCTCGTCGCCAAGGCGAAAGGGCTCTTGCCGCTCGCCCTTGGGCAATTCGAATCGTTCTCCGTCGATCTCCAGCACCACGTGGCGAGAAAAGCGGGGACAAGTGTAGATCAGCTCATGTGCGACGTCGCCGCACACAACGTGAAAGCGCTGTACCCGTGCCATTACGCATCTCCTTCGTCTTGCGGCATGTCCGGAGGCAATTCTCCTTCGGACAGCACTATCTTCTCATTTCGGCGGCGCACTGCCATGACGACCACGTCAATGCCGATGATGGCAAAGATCATCAGCAACAAAAGGATCTTGGCACGCCGTGCCGTCTGTTCGGCGCGCAACTTGCTATCGGTATCCGATGGCGTTTCGCCGGGGTTCTCATCGGGATTCTCGCCGGGATTCTCGCCGGGGTTTTCACCGGGGTTTTCACCGGGGTTCTCGCCGGGGTTCTCACCGGGGTTCTCGCCGGGGTTCTCACCGGGGTTCTCACCGGGGTTCTCGCCGGGCTCCTGCTTGCCGATGGGAGTTGCACCGTAGAAAGGCTCCTCCGTATCCTGCATCGCCGTGAAATACACGTTATCCACACGGAATTCGATCGGTCCCTCGCGCACACCTAAAATATGGAAGCGCAGGTAGTTGATCGCCGACATATCCGGCGCACCGCGATCCGCTCCCGGTGTGATAGCCTCGGCAATCGGCAACCGAATGTGCGTCCAGCCGTTCTTGGATACGTAATTGCTCAAGGACCAGCTGTATTCGTTGTAGTCGCACGTCCCCGACGATGTGATCTCAATATTGATACCAGCCTGGCCGTAGTGCGAATGCTTCATGCGTTCCACGTCGGATACATATACATCCATTTCCAAATAGAGAGCGCCTGTGGCATTGATGGGAGCATAGTTGTTTTCGCAGACCATAGACCAACCGCCATATTGCTCGGTGTGGATGAAGCCAAAATTCAAGCTGGCGGTTCCTTCCGTTTTGTTCACGGGGTCGCGGGCAACCGGATTGTTCATCCAATTCACCCACGCGCCCTCGTTGATAAAATCGCAATTATCAACCATGATCGTCGTTACAGGCGGGATCTTAACACGCACGTTATCCAGTTTGATCACCACGTCGGTCAGATCCGTCTCGGGGTTGATTTGCATCAACAGCAAGCGGAAATAATTGAGTGACGTAGCATCGAAGCCAAGGCTGATTGCTCGACTAAAGGGCAATTCCAGATGATACCAACCGGCCTCGGTAATGCTATCGAAGACGGTAGCAGGCCAGTCTATCACCTGTTCGTCCGACTTCCCTGCCGAGCCAAGATCAATCGCGATGATATAGGTAGAGCGCAGGAGAGTCGGATCCGGAATATAAAAATCAAATTCCAACACGGAAGCAGGACCGATATTCAACGGGGCAAAGGTAGCCTCAATGCTTGCCGTTGCATTGGATGCCGCGGGAATGCTGGTCGTAAAGGAGACCGCCGCCTCGCCCTGTGTGAAATCCTCGGTGTCCAAGGCGATTTGCATCTCCGAAGTAAAGCCCTGTGTCGTGTCACAGTTGAGCACATCGACATATTCTGCCGTGGGAGCTTCTGTTGTCTCTGCCACGGCTGTGGGCACGCAACAGGTGATGAGTACTATTGCCGACAGCATCAACACGAGCGTTTTTTTCATTGACACCTCTTTTCTCTTTGCTACGAAACAGGCCATGCAAAGTCAAATTTACTAAAAACAGTTTAACAGAAACGAGCCTCCCTGTCAAGGAGGCTTGTTTATTTTTGTCAAAATGCACGAAGGCTTTTATGGAAAAAGAGCGCTCCGCAGAGCGCTCTTTTGTGTGCACTTATTTGAATTCCGTCTCGCCATCCGCAAGGTATACGTTGGTGCGAAGGATGGAATATTCGCCACACGCTTCTCCCACAGGGAGGATGCCAAATCGATCCCGCAGTGCCGAGATCAGATATTCGGGATTGAGATAATTGGCACCCGACACGCACAGCGTCGTGTCAATGCGTAATTCCCCACTCTCCATGTAAGCACGAAGCGAGCGAATGAGTGTTGTGATGTCCACCTGGCGGATGCCCGACTTGGACTTTTTGTCCATCATCAGGGGCGAGGTCGTCAGATAGGCCTGCATCTGCTCAGCCAACGTCTCATTCAGCCCCTCGGTGCGGATACGAATATTGTATTTTGCCCAAACGATATCGGCAAACACCGACTGCTCGGGTGCGGTATATACGTCCAGTACGCACAGCTCGTCCGTCAGTGCGTCGTTGAGTCTTTGCTTGATCTCGCGGTTGCCCATATCGCGTTCGATGCGGACGTCCAAATATTCGCACAGGCTCTGGGCGCCCACGCTCAGCGGCAGACCAAACGTGATCTTGGCATGGGGGTTGAAGCCCTTGGTATACCAGGTCGGAATACCGGCGCGGACGAGCACGCGGCTGATCGTGCGTTGCAGATCCAAATGGGAGATATACTGCAGATTACCCACCTTGCGGAATTTGACGCGCACCGTGCGAGGCACGGGCAGCACAGGATAGTCCTCCTTGGGGCGGCGGTTTACGACTTGTTGTTCGGACAGCATGCTCGCTCACCTCCCCATTTGTTAGCGCCGCAGCCGCTACACTTCTCGCGGCAGTTGGGCGTGGTAGCGGCCTCGTAGGCACGGGCACGCTCGCGTAAGAGAAACGCCTTGCTCACGCCGCAGTCAATGATATCCCAGGGCAGGACCTCATCCAATCCCCAGGCGCGATTGGCGTAAAAGGCAGGATCCACACCGGTATCCTCGAACACCGACATCCAAGCCTCGTAGTCGAAATATTCCGACCAGGCATCAAACCTGAAGCCCCTCTTACAGGCCTCCTCCAGCGCCGCGCCCAGGCGGCGGTCACCGCGCGCCAGCACTGCCTCGATGTGACAGGTGGGGGCGTCGTGGTGATTGTACTTGATCTTGCGGTCGGTGACGCATGAGCCGACGTACTCCTGCTTGCGCTTCATTTCCTCCAACGTGTCCTGTGCTTCCCATTGAAAAGGGGTAAAGGGCTTGGGAATGAAGGGGGAGACGCTGATGGTCACCTGAGGCGGGCGTCCGCCCTTCCGGTTCGGATTCTGATAATACCGATCGATCACGCGGCGAGCCAGTGCCGGGATCTCGGCCAAGTCCTCGTCCGTTTCAGTGGGGTGGCCCTGCATAAAATACAGCTTGACCTGATTTTTCCCCGCCTCAAAGGCCACGCTGACTGCCCGCATCAGATCCTCCTCATAAAGGTTCTTGTTGATGACGTCGCGCAATCTCTGCGAGCCTGCCTCGGGGGCAAAGGTAATGGACGAGGCGCGAATAGAGGTCACCTTATCCATCAGCTCCTTGGTAAAGGAGTCGGCGCGCAAGGAGGGCAAGGACAGATTGACCATGTTGGGATTGGTCCAGGAGAGCAGCTTGTCGGTCAGCTCGTCCACGCGGGTATAATCGCTGATAGACAGCGAGGACAGCGACAGCTCCTCATATCCCGTCGTATCGAAAATGGCACGCGCCTGGGCGTTGATCACGTCGGGCGTTTTTTCGCGCACGGGTCGATAGACCATGCCTGCCTGGCAGAAGCGACAGCCGCGAATGCAACCGCGTCCCACCTCGACGGTAATGCGATCCTGTACCGTTTCAATATAGGGCATGACCACCGTCTCGGGAAAATAGGCTTTGTCCAGATCCTGTACGATACGCTTTTGAATTTTCGTGGGAATGTCGTCGTAGATGGGGGTGTATGCCTTGATGGTTCCGTCCTCGTGATAGGTCACGCGGTACAAAGAGGGGACGTAAACACCGGGGATGGTACGCGCCGCCTCATGCAGAAATTCTGCACGGGTGTATCTTCCCTCCTCCTTCATGCGAATGTACAGACGCACGATCTCGGGCAGCATCTCCTCGCCCTCGCCAATGTTGAACAGATCGAAGAAGTCTGCCACCGGCTCGGGGTTATAGGCACAAGGTCCGCCGCCGATGACGATGGGGTGCTCTTCTCCTCTCTCTGCCGCACGAAGCGGAATGTGGGACAGGGCCAGCATATTAAGGACGGTGGTGTAGCACATCTCGTACTGGAGGGTGAAGCCAAGGAAGTCAAAGTCTCCCACGGCATCTCCGCTCTCCAGGGCGCACAACGGCAAGTCGTGCTTTTGCATCTGTTCCTGCATATCCACCCAGGGCGCAAACACGCGCTCGCACCAGATGTCCTTGTGGCTGTTGAGCGCACCGTAAAGGATACGCATGCCCAGATTGGACATTCCGATCTCATAGCTGTCGGGGAACGCAAAGGCAAAGCGAGCCTTGATGGTCGATTTGTCCTTGAGGATCTCGCCGTATTCGCCGCCCGAATAGCGCCCCGGCTTGGAGACCGATTTGAGTATCGCACTGCCGATCTCTCTGTGCTCGATAGGATTACAGCAGGTCATCGGCTCCTGTGCGTATTGATTCTCTGTTTCGATTGTCATATTCTTTCGTTTGATCCTGTTCATCCAAAATATTCTTACGTGTCAGCATCATCACAGGCAGACAAAGTGCCAGCTGAAGGGCAACGACTGCCAGTGAAATACCCACGTTGATCATGCCAAGCAGTGCCGCCGCGCCCGAAAGAGCCGCGCCCAGCACAAGGGTAATGCGATGCAGATGGTTCATCTGACGGTCCGTGCGTGCCAGTCGGTCACAAGTGACGGAGAGGCGAGCCATGTCGCGGGCACTTCTCGTCGCCACAAGGCCGCTGTCGATCATTTGCGCTTCACTTGCCTTTTCAAAGCGAACCGGCTTGATCACGCGGATGGGACAGCGTCCCTCCTCGCGGCTGCGGGTAAGGAAGTCGGCGTGGATACTGGGGTCGTAGGTTTCGATGGCCACCGCCGTTCCTTCGCGGTACAGCTGCTCCGCTGCTTGTTCAAAGCGACCCGAGATGCGATAATCGATCTCATACCCCAGTCGGAGCTTGCCGTCAAAGGCGAGATACAAAATACAGCTCTCCACGTGTCGGCGCACCAGCAATTCCGCGTTTTCACCCGGCACACGAATGCCGTTCTTGACCATAAACGCCGAGGTACCGGCCAGAATATGCACCTTGCCGTCGATGCGGGCCTCTACCCCCTCCTCCATAACGCGAAGGATCTCCACTCGCTCCTCGTAGGTCTCCTTTGACAGATCCGAGGTCGTTACGTTGCGGAGCGTACCGCCCATGGTATAAAACAGTCGCTTGGCGTAGCGGATATACTTTCTCGTCTCTCCTCCGCCCTTAATGGTGATCTCGGTCGAGCTCTTGGAGCGGAACATCTCGGTGTCGTCAAACAACAGCGTCTTTTCGCCCGAATATTCCTCCACGGCACTCTCGCCGACGATGGCGCATCCCTGCTCCGAGAGCTGTCTTGTAGCAAACAGCATGGGGTATGCATACGACACCAAGGCAGAAAAAGGCAGAGCAAGCTGCAATGTCAACAGGAATGCCGTTACCGACGCTACAAAGTCTCCCAGCACCAGCAGTGTCATCACTGCCACGATCACAGCGGCGATCAGGGCACCGGCCAAAAGAAAGCCGAGCGGACGATAGCGCTGTGTTCTCGCGCTCGTCCGACGGAAATACCCCGCCACCTGCTCGGTGGGGCGTACTCGCCAGAGCACACGATCCGCGTCGTCGTTGATGATCTTAACGATATGGCCGCCACGAACGACCTTTTTCTTGCGAGGCGCCATGCCATCCGCCGCGATCTTGCGCGAATGGGCGCTGACCACCTCAAACGTCTCCTTTTGCTGTCCGACCCGCATGCGCTCTCCGACACACAGCAACAGCAGTGCCAATACCGTCGGGAAATTCAAAAGGGTCGGGCAGGTGGGCATAAAGATGCCAAACACATCATAAAGAAGCGTAAATACCAACAATATAGCCGGCAAAGAGCCGGGAACGGGAGCAAATTGGAAGAGGGCGCCAAAGCCCTTCTTCAGATGAGGCAGGCAGATCAGCGCTGTCAGTACAAGCAACAGCAATCCGACCGCACCATACAGTCCCGTCGCGGGGAGAAGAGCATCCAACGGAGGGAAATTGCTCCGCAGCATGGGGAAAATATCCGAAAGCAAGACAAGAATCGTCAAAAGGACCACGCCAAAGAGCCGTGCCTTGGCGGCGCGAAGATGCTTTTGATACGTCTTCTTGATCTTGTCATCCTGTGCGTGTCCCGTATATTCCTCACCCGCGTAGCCGTAAGCATGCTCGCGCTGACGGCGCATCTGCTCATCATCCGCGCGACGGTTTTTGAGCAGCTCTACCCGCTGGGATCCAACCTTTTGGGAAAGATTGCTCTCATAACCCAGCTCCAACAGCAGCTCAACGTCGTCATCCGTCAGAGAACGCTCGCGATTGGTATTGCGCCCAAAGACGGGAGCACCGCCCAGCGACGTCACGTTGCCGCGTTCTCCCATCCGGCCTGCCGCGATAGCATCCAGGGGGGACTGCTTGGGACGCGCTATCTGCTCCTCTGCTCGCTGGGCCTCTGCCCGAGCATTGGCACTTCGTGCCGCATCCAGGGGAGAAGAAACGGGCGTCACCGTTGCGCTTTTTTCCTCCGCCGGCGTCTCTTGCACGGGCTGGGGCTCTTGCGTATTTTCCTGTTCCTCCGTCTGCGGAATATCCTCATCCGCGTCCAGAATGATATCACCCTCGCGCAGAGAAAGCGATTCTTCCTGCGTATCTGCAGGCTCGGCTTCGGTATCAAAATCAGGGACAGTAGTATCAATGGGAAGCGGCATGCCGTTTTCATCCAAACCAACGTCCGTATATTCCGCAGGCTGTGCACTCAAGGGTGCATCCGATGCCTCATCTGAAGCCGAGATCGCCGTGATCTCGCTCCATCCGGCAGGCAATTCATCCGCCGTGCTCTTCTCTTCCGCGGCTTCAAGCGTACCAAACGAATCGGTGGGAATGCGCAGCTGCTCGATGATCTGCAACTCCGATTTAGCCGTAATGTCGTCCTCCTCTTCGGTCACGTAAACGTCCTCAAAGGTGGGAACCTCCTCGCCCAGCACGTCTCCCGGAAGCTCGACCTGTGCGTCGGGAGGAGAGACCTCCTCGGTCTCCTCTGGGGAAGTAAGCGACTTGACACGGGGCTCCTCGTCAGCATCCGGCTCCTCTGTCAGTTCAACCAATTCTTCCTCCGGACGGAGCGCAACGCTCGTCTCGGGGGCAGCCTTGGCCTTCTTTTTTCTCGTCCTTGTCGTTTTCTTGGCGCCATCCCGACCCGACACATCGCCCGACACCACTTCGCCAAGCAAGGCCGCCATGTAGGAATCAAACGCCGCAATCTCCTCGTCCTGCTGCTTGTGGTCACGCTCGGACGGTGAGCGATCTCCAAAAACGTCGTCCGGTGTTCCCTGCTCGTCCACCTCGTCCTGATCCATCAACGTCCGCAGGGCGCGCAACAAATCGTCAGTGGAATCCTGTGATTTGCGATTCATCAAGAACGTCTCCTTTCCTGTAATCGGTCAACCGACCTTACTCTGCCGACCGTTTTTCTCTGGCTTGTGCGTGCTGTCTTGCCGCCTCTGCAAGCAAAATAGAGGCCGCCGTCGACACGTTGAGAGAATTGACCTGTCCCCGCATGGGGATCGAAATGATCGCGTCGCACTTTTGCTTGAGCAAAGCCGACACGCCGTTGCCCTCACTGCCGAAGATGATGGCGCAGGGGCCTGTCAGGTCCGTCTTGTCGTAGGACTGTCCGCCCGCCTCGGCCGCGTACACCCAAACGCCCTGCTTTTGCAGTTCCTGTACCGTCTGGGCCAAATTAGCTACCTTAGCCACTGCCAGATGCTCGATCGCACCCGCGCTGGCCTTGGAAACCAGGGGCGTCAGTCCCACAGCCCGCCGCTTGGGCAGGATCAATCCGTGAGCTCCCAAGCCCTCGGCACAGCGAATGAGCGCGCCGAGATTGTAGGGATCGGTAATGCCGTCGGCAATGGCAATAATGGCATCCTCCCCTCGCTCACGGGCGATGGCAAGAATATCCTCTACGTCAACGTATTCCTTCTCTGCCGCCATAGCGATCACGCCCTGGTGGGGCGCAAAGCCGGCAATGGCGTCCAGTTTGGCGCGATCGACCTCGACCACGGGAATCTTCTTTTCCAATGCCTGCGCAACCAAAACCACGATGGAGCCCTCACGCTCACCGCGCTGGACGAGCAGCTTATCAATGGTGCGCTCACTGTGAAGCAGCTCACGAACGGCATTTCTGCCGATCACGATACCGCTGCTCATATCTTCATTGGCGTAGCCTGCCGCCGGATTGGCATTCTGCGCACTATGATCGACGTGATCGTACTTGCCCGCGCTCTTGGTGTCGCGCGGCGGGCGACGGTCATTCTTTTGTCCATCTTGGCGAGGTCCTCCCTTGCCGTAGGATCTTGCGCCGCGATCGTTGTATTTTTTATTGTTCTTTTCCATGCTTTTTACTCACTTTCCTCAGCGTGCCACGTTCCAGTCCGCGATCATACGGGCTACAGCCTTCCATACACGCTCGACCGAATCCAAGAACAACACCTCGTCGGGCGAATGAATGCCCCTCATATCCGGGCCGATCGAAATGATGTCCATATCGGGCAGTTGCTTTTTGATGTATCCGCACTCCAAGCCTGCGTGGATAGCCACGACCTCCATCTTGCCGCCCAGCACTGCCCGGGCAGCCGCCGTATAGGCGTCCCGCACGGCTGAAACAGGGGCATATTCCCAGCCGGGATAGCGGCTGTGGTGGTTCACCGTTGCGCCCAAGGCACCCGCCAAGGCATTCAACGCGTGGATCGTACCGTCCAGGCGGCTCTCGCGCGAAGCGCGCGAGGTAAAGGTGATACGTACGCCCTCCTTAGTGGTACGCAAAATGCCAAGATTGCGAGAGTATTCAACCAGTCCCTCGACCTCATGACTCATCGCCAGCACGCCGCAGGGGGCGTTTGCCAGAAGCCCAAGCACACGGGCGGTGGAAGCCTCGTCCATCGCACAGGCAAGGTTTTCCGTCTCCTCCTCGGTCAGACGCTCGCAAGCGATGCGGCAGTCCCGATCCTCGGGCACCAATTCGCCCGCGATCTCATCGGCAAGTCCCAACAGCGTCATGCTCGCCAGTGCCACGCTCGGCACCGCAATCACAGCATACGCCTCACGAGTGATAGCGTTATCCTTGGAGCCGCCCTCGATGCTGATCAAGCGAACGTCGGGCAAGGAGCAAAGCAACCGTCCCAGGAGAAGATTGGCGCTCGCCCGTCCCGTATGGATGTCCGCTCCGCTGTGTCCACCGGCAAGACCGGTCAGCGACACGCGGCAGCATTCACGCTCGCCCATCGCCTCACGCGTCACGGGAATGAGCAGATCACTGCGGATCCCGCCCGCGCATCCAACCGTCACCACGCGCTCCTCCTCGCTGTCCAAATTGACCATATGACGGGAGGTCAGGCGAGAATAATCAAAGGCGATGGCACCTCCCATGCCCGTCTCCTCCTCGGTCGTAAACAAACACTCAAGGGCAGGATGGCTGTCAAGCTCGCCGTCAAGCAGAGCCAGCATCATGGCCACGGCGATGCCGTTGTCAGCACCTAAGGTCGTGCCCTCGGCACTCAAGCGGTTGCCCTCCAACACCAAACGAATGGGATCGCGCTCAAAATCGTGCACCGTGTCGCCGTTCTTCTCGCACACCATATCGGTATGCCCCTGGAACAGAAGCGGTGCTTGACCCTCGCGCCCTTCAGTTGCCGGCTTGGTGATCAGCACGTTATGATTGCCATCCCGATAGCAGGCAAGACCGCGCGAGCCGGCAAAGTCACATAAGTAGTCGGCCACACCCGCCTCGTTTCCCGAACCGCGGGGGATGGCACTGATCTCTTCAAAAAAGCGAAATACGCTCGCCGGCTCAAAGCCGCAGATGATGCGATTGCTCATACTCTTGTCCTTTCCTTCCCGGGGCTCACAGGCGGTCGCGCCGTGCGCGTGCCAGATTGAGCGTACCCTCGGGCAGCTGCTTGTGATTCTGAAGCGCGATGCCCGTACCGCGCGCCACACAGGAGATGGGATCGTCCGCCACGCGAACGGGAACGCCCGTCACCTTCTGGATCAGTTGATCGAAGCCGCGCACCATACTGCCGCCGCCCGTCATAATAATTCCATATTTCAATACGTCGCCCAGCAATTCAGGCGGTGTCCGCTCAATGACGGAGCAGACTGCGTCCAAAATGGCGCTGACCGGCTCGGCCATGGCCTCCAGCATCTCGCGGGAGGACAGCGTTGCCACCTCGGGAAGACCACTCTGCGCGTTGCGTCCCCGCACCTCGACACTGCGGACCTGCTTGTGGGTATACAGCGCACCGATGCGCTGCTTGATCAGCTCCGCCGTCTGAACACCGATCAAAAGCCCGTGCTCGCGGCGCACGTAACGCATGATCGCCTCGTCGAGCTTTTCCCCTGCGATGCGAATGGACTCGGACACGACCACACCGCCCATCGAGATGACCGCGATGTCGGTCGTACCGCCGCCAATGTCGATGATCATACGGCCCACGGGAGCCTCAATGTCCACGCCGGCACCCAGTGCCGCTGCAACGGGCTCTTCCATCAGATATACCTTGCCCGCGCCCGCTTCTCTGGCCGCATCGACCACCGCGCGCTCCTCCACCTCGGTCACGCCCGAGGGAACACAGATCATGACGCGAGGCGGCAGCAGCATCTGACCGCAGGCGTTACGAATACAATATTGCAGCATGCGGAGCGTCACGTCGTACTGACTGATGACACCGTCGCGCATGGGGCGGATAGTCTCAAGATTGGCCGGCGTTCTGCCGATGAGGGCTTGTGCCTCACTGCCGACAGCCACGATCTGATCGGTGATCTTGTCAACCGCCACGACGCTGGGCTCCTTGAGCACGATGCCCCGTCCCTCAACGTACACCAGCACGTTGACCGTTCCCAGGTCAATGCCGATATTGCGGCGCAACTGAAGTCCGCGGATATTCTGTTTGGGCTGGGCATTCCCCTGCCTCATTTCTCCATTTTTCGTCATGCCGCTCTCCTTTCACGCCAATTTTTGACACACTTTTCCAGTTTATAGATATTAATAATATTATTATAGCGTATCGTAAGGGAAAAATCAAGACGTGGGGAGAATTTATTTGATACAAAAAAGGAAAAGGCAAACGAGAAGTTCACCTTTTCCTTTTTTTGTGGTCACAGGACAAAATAGCAACTCAAATATTTAGTGAAATATTCGGCGGTGCCGAATGTGAAATAATTTACTTTGTAAATTGTGAAATATCTCCCTTTGGTCGATGTGAAATGAAATTTGCCACATTCGCGTTAGCGAATATTTCACATTTGCATAGCAAATATTTCACAGCGAAGCTATTTCACTTGCCCAAAGGGCAAATTTCGTTGAAAAAAGCACTTCTTGCGAAGTGCTTTTTTCATGTGGTCACAGGACAAAATAGCAACTCAAATACCCAAATGTTTAATTATACTTACACTCAATCGTCTTCTCAATGACATCAGTTGTGCCACTGGTTCCGTAGATTTCCAATGTAAAATTCGCACGGTAGGTTCCGGTTCCATCCATAGTAACCGTGTCGTAAAAAGATCCTCTCAAATCCGTACAATAACCAACCCACTCATTATTTGTAGTTCCTATGTCTACTTTTCTCCAAAACAAGCCCAAAAACTTCTTTTGGAAGGTTACCGTCAGTTTGGCCTGTGTGAAGGTGGCTGCATTCCCATTGTAGTCAACGGCAAAATGCGCTACTCCTGGATCCAAAACAGAAAACACCATACTTGCATCATGACAATTATCCAAACGTGGAGAAATTCCTGTCCCCGTATCGCTCGCATATACAGAAACACACATTGTCCATAGTATAAGTGTCGCCATAAGTAAAGTTAAAAATGTTTTTTTGTTCGTTTTCATAATTGCTCTCTCTTTCTTATTTTTTGTATAACGAGATATGATGATAATGTCCCGTTTAATATATACGTACCAGAAAAGACGACAAAATTCTTCAAAAAAAATAAAATTTGAGCAGATGAATTTTTTCATCTGCTCTTTTCGTTATCGTTCTACTACTACTCCCTCAATAATTGCCTTTACTTCTTGCTCGGGTAATTGCGTCGAGAGAATTAATTCATACGCATATATTCCATTGTTCCATACATAGTAGTTATTTCCCGCAAAACGATAATAGACCGTATATTCTCCTACCATCAATATTTTAGCATCTTCCGTCTCGTCATCCATAATAAACAATCCACTTTCCACCGTACATTGTTTGAATATTAGATATTCGCCCGTCGGACTCTTCCATTCGCATATGAGCCGTATCGGCTGTTTTGTATTATTAACCAACTCATATCTTTCTGGAACATACCCAAGCGTATAGTATTCGGTAATAATAGCCGAGGATGCTGGGGCTTCACTATCGTTGTACTTGACCTCTATATGGTCATTAAAGACAGTTTCAATGAAAGACTTAATCTCCTCTCGATATGCATACGCTGCACAGCCAGTCAGCAACAATGCCGCCGCAATCAGAGCCGCGATAACGCGCCGTTTAATTTTACTCGTACGCGTAGTAGCAGGCAGGACAGCAACACCAAGAATCTTCCTCATTTTGGCATAGTGCCGCCGAGAGCACTTGATATCCTGCTCACATAAGGCCAACTCTCGCTCATATACATTGCAGGTCGCCTCCCACAATGCCTTTCTAAACAACTGCATGTTGCTTGAGATCATCCGTTACTTCTCCTCTCCTAACATTTCCTTCAACAATCGTTGCGCTCTCTTTATTCGCGTATATACCGTTTTTTCCGGCACACCAAACAACTCCGCTATTTCCTTGACACTATATCCCTTGTAGAAGCGATATACCAATACCAGTCTGTATTTCTCATTCATCCTCTCTATGGCGGCAACTACCTCTTGATAGCGCTCCTGAATCATCAGGTCATTGACAAAGCTTTCATCACTCGCCATATTCGTATGCTCGTTAATGGCGTCAAAGTATTCTTGATCATTGAGTTCATTGATGACCTCATTGGATACAATAGAAAGAACATAGTTTCGTAGCTCCTTCTCGCTCACGCCAAAATTAACAGCCTTAATATACAGAGTGATCTTAACAAATGCGTTCTGTACCACATCTTCAGCCTTTGACAAATAGTTAGATGTACGTGCCAAATACAACTGGCGTCTGGCATGACGGATCATATCGTTGTGAAAATGCTGATATATGTAAATAATTTTATCATGATCGCTTTCATCGGCAATGGATAACAAGAACGGTAACAAAATTTAGTTCCTCCTCAAGTGTTATTGTCGTTTGGCTCTTACCACATATCGACACATTATAACACGATTTGATTTGAGAAGTCAAGACGTTTGCCCGTTTCTCACAGCACTTATGTTTTACATTGAATAATCCCCATACTATAAGATATACCGCAAAACGATCAGTTTTTCTTCAAAACTCATTACGTTTCTCGAAAATAGAAGAATGTCTTTAATTGTTTTCCCGCAAAAAAATATTTTTTCCTTGTTTCTGACGAATTTTGTAAAAGCATAGGTGTACCCGATTCCAAATGGCTAAGGAAATCTCTAAAATTTCCCTTTGTCTGCGTTGGGAGGAGGCGTTATTATGCGACACGAATTAGAAAAAATATTAGGAGAGGAACTGCGAATTCTTGCAATTCAAACCAGAGATCGGCTTCATCTCACTCAAAAAGAAATGGGGATTAGACTCCATATGAGCGAGAGTTCATACTCGGACATTGAGACTGGGCACTCTTCTTGCGGCGCTCTGACTGAAGCACTTCTGCTCGAGATGCAGGACAATCCCGGTGCATTTTTACATATAGTCGTCAGCAAATTTGCTGAGTGGTATGAAGAGCAGATGCAACCGGTATGACAGTTATCTATGGAATGATTGAGGAAACGTACTCCCTCAAACGTGATGCCCGCACCTCCTACGGAATCGCCGCATACGCAGACTCCGCGCAAGAAGGTACTGCAACCATAGTCGCGTCTGTGCACGACATTACTTCTGACAAGCACCGACTGGAGGAGCTCGTTTCCATGTGTAACCGCTCAAGACTCTCCCCAATCCATCTGGACGATGTGATTGAGGATTTTCTCGGAACCTAAAAAAGCAGCAATCTATAACGATACTTGATGAAAGGATATTCCCAACACAGACAGCCATCCTTGCTTTCCTCCGAGGCGCTCGCCTCGGAGGTTTTATCCATAATTTTCTCCTCTGCATAGAAACATCATTTTTCTCTTCTCGCCATGCGGTATTTACTTTTCAATCGCTCACAAAGGGTATCTACTTCAGGGAAAGGAATGCTATTCGTTTTTACAATTTCTCTAAATATACGATTCATTTTAATTTTATGCCGATGGCTAATTGGATTAACATCTAGAGAGATCTGAATTTCAAACAACAGATATTCCTTTTGCAAAATTTTATAGTCTTTATTCTCCATACATCACCCTATACATCATCAACTAATATATGCACTTTTGGGCATTAATAAAGTTCATTTAATGTTATATTAAATGTATTTTTTCATTGATATGTTCACCTAAAACAGCACAAAATGAACCGTAACAGACGACAAGGACAACAATTTCATATTGACAATCAATTTTGTTCGTGTTAAAATGGCGTAGCACGGGCATTTAATATAACAATAAATGCTTTATTTTAGCCAGTTTAGACCCGCATATATTTGGAGCGTCGAATCAGGTAAAAACAAAAAAATAGCGCCAATGTCACGGGTTCAAGTCCGTACGGTCCAAAAAAAGTTGCAAAAAATAAAAGGGCGAAATTTTCGCCCTTAAAAAGCAAAAAAGCCTTGTAAAACAAGGCTTTTTTTCATAGGTTGCAATATTGTCCTATGAGGATGGTGCGAGAAACGGGACTTGAACCCGTACGGTGTTAACCACACGCCCCTCAAACGTGCGCGTCTGCCTGTTCCGCCACTCTCGCATATTCCGTCACCGCCACTTTCGCGCGGCAACGGAACTATTATATCACAAAAGGGAAAATTGTCAAGGCTTTTTGGCGAAAAATTTATTTTTTCTTTTCAGCACTTGCCAAGACGGCATATCATTCCTCAACGCTTCCGATCAGTTCCTTGATCTTGGCGTCCGCAGACTGCTTGATCAGCGACGCACAGTAAGAGCCGACAATGATCTCCAAGGCATTGGTCAGTCTGACCCTTGCGCCCTCTACCGGCTCCACGTAATCAGCCACTGCTCGCTCAATAGCAGGACGGATCGCCTCCAGCGTACAGCCCTCCTCGGTGTCCAGATAATCCAGCGTCATACAGATCGAATCGTACAGAGCAGAAGCTGTAATGATATCGTCACTGCGATCCTCCACCGAGCCGTTGACGTAGTGAAGCAGCCAGGCGATGCGATCCAACTGCATACAGGAGCGAAGCATATTGATCAGGAAAATGTGAGCGACCTGGTCAACGCCGTAGCGCTTGAGCTGTGCGTTGGCAACCCAGCCGCGCTTGGTCCAGTTCTGCAGGGTCGAGCCGTCGATACCCGCCATTTTGCGGATCTGCGAGAGCATAACGCCGTCGCTGACCATAAAGAGTTGATCAAGAAAAGGCTTACCCGTCAAACCGCCCATTTCCGCGCGCTTGAGCTTGGTTCCGGGAATGATGTCATTGGGGATAATTAGTTTCATATCGTTTCCAACCTCCTGATTTTTAGGTCTCCCGTCATGCACCATCTCGGTACAATGGGGGATGTTATTCTCCGACCATGGAATAGTCGTGTGTCGATGTGTGATGTCCTCTTGTGCTCATTATATAACATAATCGTTTGATTGTCAATAGCGTTTGCCATGTTTTTTGCTTTGGACGCGACGGATATTTTCCAAATGCCCCTGCATAGACTGTTGCCGGGAGGTGTAATTATGCTTTCGTTATACGATTCCGTTTTCCCCCTCGTTGCCGCCATTGTCCTGCACGAGATGGGCCACGTCCTCGCAGCGCGCGCCGTTGGGGTCAGGTTCGGGCGCTTGCGCCTGACCCGTACCGGACTACGGCTGATCACGGGAGAGGATGGCTTTCCCTCCTATGACCATGAGCTGATCTGCGCTCTGGGTGGGCCGTTGGCCAATGCACTGGCTGCTCTGCACCTGCGCGTCTTCTGCTTGGTCTTCCCTACTCTTTCAGCTTTCGCTTCCCGATGGATCCCTCTCTCACTGTCCCTTGCCCTACTCAATCTCCTGCCCCTGCGAGGCTTTGACGGGGCTCGCATTGTATACTGCTTTCTTTGCTCTCACCATCGCCGTCTCCCCTCCCTTACCCCCGACCGCGCCGGGCGTGTCATCTCGCTGCTTTCCTGTCTCGTCCTGACGGCACTTTGGTTGCTTGCCGTCTATCTTCTTTTGCGCCGCGGCAGCGCCCTTTCGCTCTATCTTTTTTGCCTGCAGCTCTTTCTGTGCCTGGTCCTTGAGAACGGCCATGTGCGGGATGATTTCACTTAAAAACGGCGCTTTTGAGAGGATTTGAAAGAACTTGGGCGCAAAGAAGAGATTTTTCAGCCTAACCGCCTCCCACTGCGTGTCTTGGCGAAGGATTGAGGATAATCACGAATTTTTGGAAATATCGTAAAATCCTATTGCAATTTGCAGCATACTCTGTTACAATATGTGTTAGACCTTTCGGACAGTTCCCACAGAAACGGCGTCGCACGGACAAGCATATCGCGCGTCACGGCCATTTTCGTCCTAACTGTTCTCTGTTCCGCCACGCGGCTCAAAAGAGGAAGGCTGGTATTTATTTCTTTTTTCAAAGGAGTATATATGCGGAATGAATCAGAATATCCTGATCCAACTCAAAAACATTTCCAAGAGCTTTGATGGCGAGGTAATTCTGGACAAGATCAACCTCGACATCCATGACAAGGAATTCATCACCCTGCTCGGCCCCTCGGGCTGCGGCAAAACGACCACGCTTCGCATCATCGGCGGCTTTGAGACGCCCGACGAGGGAGAGGTGCTGTTTGACGGCAAGTTGACCAACGACATCCCTGCCTATCAGCGTCCCGTCAACACCGTCTTCCAGAAGTATGCCCTGTTCCCTCACCTGAACGTATTTGAAAACATCGCCTTTGGTCTGCGACTCAAGCACGTCCCCGAAAAAGACATCGTAAGCCAGGTCAAGGATATGCTGGCCATGGTCAACCTCAAGGGCTTCGAGCACCGCAAGGTGACCACCCTCTCGGGCGGTCAGCAGCAGCGCGTCGCCATTGCCCGCGCCCTGATCAATCACCCCAAGGTATTGCTTTTGGACGAGCCCCTGGGCGCTCTTGACCTCAAGCTGCGCAAGGACATGCAGGTCGAGCTGAAAAATATGCAAAAGCGCACCGGCATTACCTTTATCTACGTCACCCACGACCAGGAGGAGGCGCTGTCCATGTCGGACACCGTCGTCGTTATGTCGGACGGCTGTATCCAGCAGATCGGAACACCGACGGATATCTATAACGAGCCGGTCAACGCCTTCGTTGCCGACTTTATCGGCGAGAGCAATATTCTCGCCGGCACCATGCTGGAGGATTATCGCGCTCGCTTCTCGGGTCAGACCTTCCAGTGTCTTGACGCCGGCTTTGACAAGAACGAGCCGGTCGACATCGTCGTTCGTCCCGAGGACGTAGACGTCGTTGCCCCCGAAAAAGGTATGCTCAAGGGCACCGTCACCTCGGTCACCTTCAAGGGCGACTATTATGAGATCATCGTGGACGTCTGCGGCTTTAAGTGGATGATCGAGACCTCCGACTACGTCGCACCCGATGCTGTCATTGGTCTGCACATCGAGCCGGACGCCATTCACATCATGAAAAAATCGGTCTATTCCGGTCGCTTTGGCGACTATTCCTCCTTCTCGGACGAGCTGGAACGCTTGTCTGAACCGGAAATGGAGGAGGAAGAGGCATGACGATATCCAAAAAGCCACCCGCGGCCAAAGGGCGGATCAAGTCCTCTCCCTTTGCTTATCTCGCGGCTTCTCCTCACCTGGTATGGACGGTGCTGTTCATCGCCGCCCCGCTGGTCTTCGTTCTTTATTATGCTTTTACCACCGCTGACGGATCCTTCACCTGGGACAACATCCTTGCTTTGAGCGAGCACACCGAAACGTTTATCCTGTCTCTTTCGATGTCCGTCATCGCGACCGTCCTGTGCCTGCTCATCGGCTACCCCTTGGCTTACTGCATCGCCAAGCTGTCGCCCAAGGCCCAAAAGATCGCCATCCTACTACTCATGCTCCCCATGTGGATGAATCTGCTCATCCGCACCTATTCCATGATGGCTATCTTGGATGACGGCGGTTTTCTCAACCATTTTCTCATGGCACTGGGCTTTGAGCCGGTGCACATCGTAGGAACTGCCCCTGCCGTTATCTTCGGTATGGTGTATAATTTCCTGCCCTATATGGTATTGCCCATTCATTCGGTCATTTCCAAAATGGATCACCGCTACATCGAGGCAGCGCACGACCTGGGCTGCAACAGCCTGCATACGCTGGGCAGAGTCATTCTTCCCCTGTCTACCTCGGGCATCATCTCGGGCGTGACTATGGTCTTCGTCCCCTCCATTTCCACCTTCTACATTTCGCAGAAGCTGGGCGGCGGTACGTTTGACCTGATCGGCGACACCATTGAGCGTCAGTTCCAGAATCCCTCCACCTACAACGTAGGCGCGTCCATCTCGCTGGTCATGATGATCCTGATTCTTCTGTCCATGGCCGTGATGAACCGCTTCTCGGACGACGAAGGGACGGTGATCGTATGAAAATACTGTCTCGCTCCTATATCGCCCTCATCATTGCGATCCTGTATATCCCCATTTTGGTGCTCATGCTGTTTTCCTTTAACAGCACCAACAACACCGGCGTTTTTACCGGCTTTTCGACCTACTGGTACGAGGAGCTGTTCCGCAGTGCCGAGACCTTTACGGCACTGAAAAACACGCTGATCCTGGCCGTATCCTCGGCCGTTATCTCGACCCTGATCGGCACGGCCGCCTCGCTGGGACTGCACCGTATGCGCTCCAAATTTTTGCGCGGCGCCATCGTTTCGGTCACCAACATTCCCATGATGAACCCCGATATCGTCACGGGCATTTCCATGATGCTTCTGTTTGTGTTCGTGGGAACACGCCTGGGTAGCGCGGACAAGCTCAACTTTTGGACGCTGCTCATCGCGCACGTCACCTTCAACCTTCCCTACGTCATTCTGAACGTTACCCCAAAGTTCCGCCAGATGGACAAGCATCTGCCCGAGGCGGCGCTGGACCTGGGTTGCACCCCCGTTCAGTCCTTCTTCAAGGTGGAATTGCCCAACGTCATGCCCGGCATCGTGACCGGCTTCATCATGGCCTTCACGCTGTCGCTGGACGACTTCGTCATTTCCTACTTCTGCGCGGGCAGTGACTTCCAGACGCTTCCTATTCTCATCTACTCCATGACCAAAAAGGAAGTCAAGCCTGACATCTACGCCCTGTCGACCCTGATGATCATCGCCGTGCTCACACTGCTGATCCTGACCAATTTGACAGGCGACCGTGATGGCAAAAACAGCAAAAATCCCGATTGGCGCAGTCATATGCGTCAGCGCGTCCAGGAGCGCCGCGCGCATCGCACGGCAGGCAAAGGAGGCGATGCAAAATGAAACGTATTTTGTCTTCTCTCCTGCTCCTCTCCCTTGTGCTGTCGCTTGTCGCCGTGTTTCTGCCCTCCTGCGGGGGCGGTGACGTGATCGTTCTGAACGTCTACAACTGGGGTGAATACATCTCGGACGGTTCGGAGGGAACGCTTGACGTCAACGCCGCGTTTGAGGAGTACTACTACGAGACCTACGGTCAAAAGATCAAGGTCAACTACACCACCTACGCCTCCAACGAGGATATGTACGCCAAGCTGCGCTCAGGCTCGGCCAGCTACGACGTGATCATTCCCTCCGACTATATGATCCAACGCATGATCGACGAGGGGATGCTGGAAAAGCTGAATCTGTCCAATATCCCTAACGCGCAGTATATCGCCCCCGAATTCCGGGGCCAGTACTACGACCCGAACAACGAATATTCGGTTCCCTACACCTGCGGCATGGTCGGTATCATCTACAATACCAATATGGTGGATGAGGAGGACATCGGCTCGTGGGATATTCTCTGGAACGATAAGTACAGCGGCAAGATCCTGCAGTTCAACAACGCCCGCGACGCCTTCGGCACGGCCATGTACTATCAGCAGATGGACGTCAACACCAAGAACCGCGCCGATTGGGAAGCCGCCCTGCAGCTTTTGAAGGACCAGAAGCCCATCGTTCAAGGCTACGTCATGGACGAGGTGTTCAACAAAATGAAGGGTGAATCCGCCGCGATCGCCCCTTACTACGCCGGCGACTATCTGACCATGTACGACAGCAACGACGCCCTGGCCTTCTACTATCCCGAGGAAGGCACCAACATCTTCGTTGACGCTATGTGCATCCCCACCGGCTCGCGCAACAAGGACGCGGCCGAGGCGTATATCAACTTCATGCTCTCCGAGGAGATCGCCGTGGCCAACGCCGAGTATATCGGCTATGCCAGCCCCAATCTCCTGGTCCGTGAGAACGAGGAGTATATCGAATATATGGAGGATTGGCACGAGGATGCCATGAGCATTCTCTACTACGACGCCGAGAGCGTCCCCACCCAGTACTACCATATGCTCGACGTCGATACGCAAAACGTTGCCAACGAGCTTTGGGAGCAGCTTAAGATTGAGTCCTCGGTCGGCAGCTCCATCCACACCATAGCCCTTGTGATCGTCATTCTGTGCGCTGCCTTCTTCCTGTGGAGATTCATCCTCAAGAAGTACCGCACGTCGCAGTATTGACATAAAAAAGAACGGAAGACCCGCGGGTCTTCCGTTCTTTTTTTATTCTTGGATAGCCTTTATGATATCCATCACACCAATGCCGGCGGCATCCTGCGCGCTCTGTCCTGTCACAGGCTCGGGAATGCGCTCGTGCGCGTCGATGGCAAGAATGCGTATGGTGGGATAGCTTGCAAGATCCTTACGTGCTTGCAGGGCGTTTGCCAGGTTCATGCCCTCGCCGCCACTGAGAATGCCCTCCTCGCAAAAGACGATCTTTTGCACGCCGCGCGCACTAAGCTCTGTCAGAAGATCGACCACGGCACCATAGGGGCGCAGACGCTCAAGAAGCAGAATACCGGGCCGCTCGCCACAAGACTCCGCCGCCGTCAAGACTGCCGCTGTCAGGCGTCCATAGGTCACGACAATCGTCTTGGGCGGGTGCTGTACGTCAAAATCCGTGAACACACCCTCGGCTCGCTCTTTTACACATCTGTAAAAATCAACGAGACTGCCCTCGTCCTCGCCCGAAGGGTAGCGGATGGCTACAGAATGAGTCAAGGGAGCACTCAACAGACGTTGCATATGCTCGCGCAGGGAGTCCGTCGTCAGGGGGGCAATGATCTCAAGGCCCGGCACGTCGGACAGAAACGCCACGTCGAAGATGCCGTGATGGGTCAGTCCATCGGCGGCGTTGAGTCCCGCGCGGTCAATGGCAAACAGAACCGGCAGGCGCTGTAGCGCCACGTCGTGTATGATCTGGTCGTAGGAGCGCTGTAGGAAGGTGGAGTAGATGGCCACCACCGGTGTATATCCCCCCGCCGCAAGCCCCGCCGCGAAGGTCACGGCGTGCTCCTCGGCGATGCCAACGTCAAAGAAACGGCTTGGATGTGCCGCAGCAAAGGAAGACAAGCCCGTTCCCTGGGGCATCGCCGCCGTGATGGCGCACAGCTTGTCGTTGTCCCGGGCCAGCTGCGTCAACGTCTCGCCAAACACATGAGAAAACGTAGGAGCGCTCGCCTTTTGGCCTGCCTTTGGCAGTCCGTGAAAGTCACCCGGATTGGTCTCGGCAGGCACATAGCCCTTGCCCTTGACCGTCTTTAAGTGAATGATACTGCAGCCGCGCTTGGACTTGGCGGAGCGCAACAGCTGCTCGACCGTCCGCTCGTCGTTGCCGTCGGCAGGACCGAAGTAGTTGAGTCCCATCGCCTCAAAATAGTTGTTGCTGTACAACACTTTCTTGATTCCCTTTTTTACCTGGCTCAAGCCTTTGCGTACCGGCTTACCCAACACCGGCACGTGCTCCAGCGTCTTACCCAGTACCGATTTGGTGCTCAAGTAACCCGACGCGGTGCGCAAGCGGGTCAGAAGCATTGCGAAATGTCCCACGTTTTTGGAAATGGACATTTCGTTTTCATTGAGAATGATGATCAGCTTGAGCTTTCTGTCACAGTTGTTGAGCGCCTCGTGGATCATCCCCCCCGTCAGCGCTCCGTCGCCCAGCACGACGACAGTATAAGCGTCCGAGCCGCGCAAGCGCTCTGCCTGCGCCAGTCCCAGGGCCGCTGACAAGGATGTCGAGGCATGCCCCGTTCCAAAGGCATCGTATTCGCTCTCATCGCGTCGCGGGAAGCCCGAAATGCCACCCGGCATACGCAGGGTGTCAAAGGCGTCCGCGCGGCCTGTCAACAATTTATGAACGTAGGATTGATGCCCTACGTCAAACACGATATGATCCGTGGGTGCATCAAACACCCGATGAATGGCCACGGTCAGTTCAACCACGCCAAGATTGGAGGCCAGGTGTCCCCCGTTTTGCAGTGTTCGATCGATCAGCACCCGACGCAGGCGCTGGCACAAGGCAGGAATATTTTTTTCCGGCATCGCCCCCACGTCCTTCGGCGATCGAATGCCGAGATACTCACTGACGGTCTGTGCGCTTGGCTGTATTGTGTTTTGCTCGCTCATCCGATCACCTCCTTGCTGGTTATCTTATATATTTTATCACACTCTTATTAGAAAATCAAGTGTGCACCGTCAATCTTTTACCTTTTATACGTGTCTATTTTTGTTGCCCCTTTGTGAATTTTTCGAAAGGGGTCTTGCGCTGGCGCCGTTTTTGTTATATAATAAGGTGTATTTTTATTGTCACAGGGAGACTTTCATGGAACAGATCTACACCATACCCGTCAACGAGGCGTTTGAGGCCTCGCGCGACGATCACAGCTGCGGCTGCCCCATGTGCGCGCTGTACAACAAGCTGGAGAACGACGAATTGGAGCTTATCCTGGGTGCATCCATGATGGAGCCGGATATTCGTATCAAAACAAATGAAAGTGGCTTTTGTCGGACACACTATGATATGATGCTGGCAAGACAGAACCGCCTTGGTATGGCCCTGACGCTGGAAAGTCACCTGGCCGACCTACGCCGGGAAATCGCCGAGCCGCATATCCCGTTGGTTCAGCCTCGCGGCGAAAAGCCCGCAAAGCGCATCAAGGCGCTGGAGGAGAGCTGTTACATCTGCCGCCGCATTGAATACAACTACGCTCGCATGGTGGAAACAGTCGTCGTTCTATGGGACACTGATGAGGACTTCCCCGCTAAACTGAAGGCACAACCCTATTTTTGCCTGCCACACTACCGCCGACTGCTCGAATGTGCCCAGCACCGCCTGAACAAGAAAAAGCAAGCGGAATTTGCCGCGGTCTGCGCCGGCGTGGTGCTCCCCTACTTTGACAAGCTACAAAACGACGTCAGCTGGTTCTGCAAAAAGTTTGATTACCGCTACGACGCGGAGCCCTGGTACGACTCCAAGGACGCCATCGAGCGCGCCATTCGCTTCCTTCGCTCCGACCTGCACAAAAACGTACAGAAAAAGAGATAACGTCACGAGGTTATGATACGATGATCGACTTACTCGAATTGCATAAGCATTTTATTTTGACTCATCTGCGAGAGGGCGACGTTGCCGTGGACTTTACCATGGGTAACGGCCACGACACCGCTTTTCTCTCCCGTACCGTCGGCGAGAGCGGCCACGTGTACGCCTTTGATATTCAAGCGCAGGCCGTTGAATCCACCGCAAAAAATCTCAAGGAATGGGGCTGTCCCGACAACTACACCCTCATTCACGCATCGCACCATTTGGTCAAGGACTACGTCAAGGAGCCCATCCGCGCAGGAATGTTCAATCTGGGCTATCTGCCCGGCGGCGACAAGCGCATCACGACCATGCGCGAGACGACCATGCCCGCGATTGAAGCGGCCATCGATCTGCTCGCCCCCGACGGCATTCTCAACATCGCCGTCTACCCCGGGCACGAGGAGGGCGAGGCCGAGGGCAAGATGATCTGTGATTACCTGTCCGGCATCTCCCGTCACAAGGTATGCGCCACGCTGGTCAAGATCATCAATTCTCCCACCTCACCCTTTTTCATCATGGTGGAGACCAAGCCGCCCCGTCCCTGACTTTTCTCAATGATGCCAAGAAAGGACATCCGCACTTCATGAAACAAATCAAATCGGTCCTTCCCCTTTTGCTGATCATTGTCGTTTTGATCGGCGCGCTGCTCTTGGTTCGCCCCGGAGGGCCGCTGATGCCGAATGATACACCAGAGCCTGACAGCCCATCGGAAGATACTTCGCCCGGCACAGATCCGGACGATGAGGGCGATGAACCGGGAGACGCGCCTGACGACGGCGACGATCCCGCGCCCGATGCGCCGCTCGATCCTCCGGGTAACGACGACGATCCCCCGATAGATACTACCCCCGGCGAGGACTACCGCTACTCATACGACGTCACCCCCTACCTGCCCGCGATCTCTACTTCCTTTGCCAACAAGGAGGATATACTGCTCGTCAACAAGCAGTATCCACTGGGCAAATATTACGTGCCCTCCCAGCTCGTCACGCTTCATGTGGGAGACACGCTGTACGGCAAGAGCATTCAGCTCGACTCGACCGCGGCGGCCGCGCTCAAAGCCATGCTGCTTTGCATGAGAGCCGACGGCATCACGGACACCTTTGTCACCAGCGGCTACCGCTCCTACAGCTATCAGGAGGCCAATCACAACAATCATATCAAGACCGAGCAGTCCGGCATTTCGCAGGATGCCTACGCCTATTTCGGCTATGATTATATTCAAATGTTTTATATTCAAAAAGGCAGAAATAAATTGAGCTACGAGGACGCCCGCGCGGTTGCCCTGTCCTATTCGGCCGAGCCGGGTAAGAGCGAGCATCAATCGGGACTGTGCGTGGACTTTATGACAACGCGCATGACGGATCTGACCAACGATCAGTTTGAACCGACCGCCGCCTTCCATTGGCTGCAGCAGAACGCCTGCCAGTTCGGCTTTATCTTGCGCTACCCCAAGGACAAGACCGACGTGACCGGCTACGCCTACGAGTCCTGGCACTACCGTTTTGTCGGCCGCGAAGCCGCCATGGAGATCACCCGCCGCGGCATCACACTGGAGGAATATCTGGCGGAATCATCCCAATAGTAAAGCAAAAAACTCTCACCCGCATCGGGTGAGAGTTTTTTTGATCTCGGTTATTTCAAGAACAGGTACATCAAGAGTGCCGAGAGGGCAAAGCCGCCAACGACGATCAACAGCATCGGCCCGTAGACAGAAAATGCCGCCCGGATCATGGCAAGGCGCTCCGAAGGCGTCGCGTCATTGCCCTTCCTCTTTCTGTTGAATTCCTCCTGCTCCTCGGGCGTTCTGCCGTACAGAGCGGCCATGGAGTATATCGTTTCTCCCTTGTCCTCGAGATACACCGTTTTGACCTTTTTCTTTTTTTCTTTTTTCATAACAGTATCTTACTGCTCCGTTTCTTGCATCAAATGGCAAGTGACAAAGTGTCCGTTACCAATATCCTTCATCACAGGTGCTTCCTCGCGGCACTTGTCGGTGCAGTACTTGCATCTGGTGTGGAACTTACAGCCCTTAGGCGGATTGGCCGGGCTGGGAAGCTCACCCTCCAGGGCAACGGGATCCGACTTGGCGTGGGGGTTAGCCACGGGAACAGCCGAGAACAGCGCCTGGGTGTAGGGGTGCTTGGCGTTGGTGCAGATCTCCTTGGTCGAGCCCATCTCTACGATGTTGCCAAGGTACATAACGGCGATCTCATCCGAGATGTACTTGACGACAGACAGGTCATGAGAAATGAAAATGTAGGACATTCCCTCTTCTCTTTGCAGCTTTTTGAGCAGGTTGATGATCTGTGCCTGGATGGAAACGTCCAGTGCAGATACCGGCTCGTCGCAGATGACCAGCTTGGGATTGACCGCAAGCGCTCTTGCGATACAAATTCTCTGACGCTGACCGCCCGAGAATTCGTGGGGATAACGGTCGAAATGGTGAGGCTGCAGACCGCATCTCGCCATAACGTTTCTGACGTAGTTGTTCACCTCAGCATCCGGTACGATCTTGTGCACCCGGACAGCCTCGCCGATGATGGCACCGACCGTCATCCTGGGAGGCAGCGAGGAATAGGGATCCTGGAATACCAGCTGAAGCTCGGATCTGAGATTGTAAAATTCCTTCTTGCTGATCTTGGCAAGATCATACGTCTTTTTCTCGCCGTTCTCATTTAAGGTGTTGTAGATAGCGCTACCCTCGGTCACGTCATACAGACGGAGGATGGTACGGCCCAGCGTCGTTTTGCCGCAACCGGACTCACCAACGACGCCCAGCGTCTTACCTCTTTCCAGCTTAAAGGAAACACCGTCTACCGCACGAAGGTAAGCGACCGGCTTGCCAAAGAAATCCTTGGCAACGGGAAAATACTGCTTCAGACCGTCAACCTCAAGGATATAATCCTTTTCAGCCGCGGGAGCATTTTGCTTCATATCTTCCATTGGCTCACTCTCCTTCCTCATCGTACAGATGACAGAATACGCTGTGCGTTTCGGTGATCTTGATTTCCTTGGGATAAGGCTTGCCTTCGCACTTGCCGCACTTTCTGTTGCATCTGCCCTTGAACAAGCACTCATCGGGAATGTTGATGGGATTGGGAACGTTACCGGGGATGCTGTAAAGCTCCTCGGCCGCATCGGAAGCCAGCGAGGGCTTCGCCTTCTGAATACCCATCGTATAAGGGTGCATGGGGTTATCAAAGATCTCGTAAACCGTTCCCTTTTCGACGATCTTACCGGCGTACATGACTACAACGTAATCAGCCATCTCGGCAACAACGCCCAGGTCGTGGGTGATCAGCAGGATGGATGCACCGCACTCGCCCTGAACCTTCTTCAGTAGCTTCAGAATCTGACTCTGGATGGTAACGTCCAGTGCCGTGGTGGGCTCGTCGGCAATGATCAGCTTGGGGTTGCCCGTCAGGGCGATGGCGATCATAACTCTCTGACGCATACCGCCCGAGAGCTGGTGAGGATAATACTCGATCATGGTCTCGGGCATCGGGATACCGACCAGCGTCAGCATATCGATGGCCTTCTGACGTGCCTCTTCCTTGGTCGCCTCGGGGTTGTTGAGGTAGAAGACCTCCTCGATCTGATAACCGACCGTGAAAACGGGGTTCAAGCTCGTCATGGGTTCCTGGAAGATCATGGAAATATCCTTACCTCTGATGCGGCACATATCCAGCGTCGGCATCTTGGTCACGTCATAGCAGCGGTCGTGTTCCGCTTCGTCCTGGCCAAGCTCGCCCGAATTGAAGCGGATCTCGCCGCCAACGACCTGGCCCTGAGGGGCCTGAACGAGCTGCATGATGGAAAGGCTGGTAACGCTCTTTCCGCAGCCGGACTCGCCGACAAGACCGACGATGGAGTCCTTGGGAATATCAAAGGAAATTTTGTTGACCGAGCGAACGACGCCGTTATCCGTAAAGAAATACGTTTCCAGATCGCGGATCTCCACGACGTTGTCATTGGAGTCCATCACCGTCGTAAACTGGTCGATGGTGCGCTTTTCACGCTTGATCTTCTCAAGACGCTTCATCTCGCGCAAATTGCTCTTGATGATCGCACGGCTCTCCTTCAGCGTGAGCAGATTGGGATTTTTCATTTTCTTACTCATACTCATCACCTCCGGGCCTTGGGGTCCATTGCGTCACGCAGACCGTCACCAACAAAGTTGAATGCCAGAACTGCCGCAACGATCAGAATACCGGCAGGGATCCACAAATTGGGATAGAATGCCATGGTAACAGGGTCGGTGGAGGCCGAGATCATCGTACCCCACGCGGCGTAAGGCAGCGGGATACCCAGACCCAGGTAACTCAGGGTCGACTCAGAAAGGATGATGCCGCCAAGTCCCAGTGTCATGCTGACGATCAGCTGGGGCATAACGTTGGGAACCAGGTGCTTGAAAATTCTTCTCCACGTGGGAATACCCATGACCTCGCAGGCAACGATGTACTCCTGCTCACGCAGATAAAGGATCTGACCTCTTACCATTCTGGCAGTTCCGCTCCAACCGAATATCGTCAGTATCAGCATCAGATAGTAAATTCTCATGGAGCTTTCGATCTCCCACGAGTCAATGACGACCGAAGCGATCAGAAGGATGGGAAGCGTGGGGATACAGTTCAGAATATCGACCAGACGCATGATGATCTGATCCGCTCTGCCACCGAAATATCCTGCGATTCCACCCATGATAATTCCGATGATCGTCTGAATGATGACGACTACAAAACCCAGTGTGAGCGAAACGCGGCCGCCGTACATCAGTCGGATAAAGATATCCATACCCTTTTCATCCGTGCCCAACCAGTGGGAAGACGACAGGGGTGCGTACGAATTGATGCCGACCTCTTCCTCAACGAACACGATAACAGAGTATTCGTTTCCTTCGGCGTCGGTCGTTTTCACGTCAAGCTCGGAGGTTGCTCTTTTCAAGGTAGGCGTATGGTCCGTTTCCGTTTCTGCCCATTGATAGCCGCCGGCATGCATCAGAGGAGGACCGATGAAAGAAAACATAAACAAAGCCGCCAGTATGATAACACCAAACAGAGACAAGCGGGATCGGAAGAATCTTCTGACCACCATTCTCGTCGGCGACATTTCCTTATAATGTATTTCTTCCTCGAAGAGCTCCTCGTTATTTTCTTCGAGCACTACATTATTTTCGTCCATTTTTTTCTCCATATTGCTCAAAATTATTTAGACAGTTTAACGCGCGGGTCAACGACGGCATACATCAGATCCGAGAACAGCGTACCGATCACAGTCAGCACGGCAAGGAACATATTGTATCCCATGATGAACGGAACGTCACCCTGCTGCAGTGCCTTATAGGCAAGACGGCCGATACCGTCGATCGCAAACACTTCCTCGGTAATCATCGCACCGCCGAACAGCGAAGGAAGAATACCGGCAAGCATGGTCATCAGCGGGATCATGGTGTTGCGGAAGGCGTGAACGTAGATAACCTTCTTTTCGGAAAGGCCCTTGGCGCGTGCCGTACGGATATAGTCGGAGTTGAGAACCTCCAGCATATTCGTTCTGGTATAACGCATCAAACCGCCAATCGAAAGAACGATCAGAACGAGCATGGGGAGCACCAGGTGGTGCAGCATATCAAGGGCATACGCAATGCCCGTGCTCGCTGCGCCTCCGCTGACAAGGCCCGATGCCGGGAACCACCCCAGCCAGCTCGAGAATACCTTGATCAACAGTGCTGCAAAGAAGAAGGAAGGCAGCGAAATACCGATCATGGTGATGACGGTGACCGAGTAGTCTACGATCGAATACTGACGGGTAGCACTGATGATACCCAGGGGGATGGCAATCGCAAACTGGAAGATCAGCGCCACCAGCGAGATCAGGAAGGAGATCCACATGTGGTCAGCAATTACCTCACCAACCGGCAGCTGATACAGGAAGGAGTCGCCCAGGTCGCCCTGAAGCATGTTGCCCAGCCAAGAGAAATAACCGCCCAGAACCGCTACGAACTTATCCCAAACGGAGGCCTTGCGGTAGGTGACCGCTACGGTCTGCCGATCCGGACCTTGCGAAAGGACAACGCTTTGCTCGTCCGCCGTAAACAGGCCCGTGGAAATCACCCGGTTCGTCTCCCCGCTCGTGTCGAGGAGACTCCAGGTACCGTCCTCGTTCAACTCGAGGACGGTATTGTTGTCACTTTCATATTTGCCCGCGTAAAATTCCTCGTACGAGATCAAGCCGTTTTGGACATCCTCATACTTCTTTACCTTAGCATCCTTTTGGAAAGGCTTTTCATATCCGTCCATTTCAAGGGACAAATACGCCTCGGGCATATAAAGACCGTATCTCTTTTTGAATTCGTCCAGCTGATCGTGGGTGATCGTTCCCTGCTGCAACTGCGAGGAGAACTTGTTTTCCAGATAATCGGTCGGCATCAATCTTACAAGGAAGTAGATGATGACCGAAACGCCCAAGAGAACGACGACCGAAAGAGCAAGTCTTTTCAGCACATATTTGAACATTTCTGCTTTTCCTCGTATCTCGAATTAGTCTTTATTGGTCTCGTTCAGGCTTACCTCCCAGATGCGGCTCATGGGGCCGTTGTAGGGAGTCAGCTCGGATGCGGGAGTCAGCGAATTGACGTCAATGATGTTGGTGTTGTAAGCAAACAGGTCACTTCTCTGGTAGGTGGGAAGCTCAACTGCCAGCTCCATAACGAGATCCAGCGCGTCCTTATAGTAAGCAGCTCTGCGGCTCTCGTCCAGCGTTTCTCTTGCCTTGTCGATGATCTCGGAGAGCTCCTTTACCAGGTTGAGCTCAAAGTCATACTTGCCGCCGGCATTTTTCTTGATGGCGCGGTAGCCCCAGTTGGAGGTAGAGCCTGCGGTAGAATCCATGTGGTATACCTGATACATATCAGGGTCAACGCCGGCACCCCAAGCAGCTGCCCAAACGGTCAGGTCACCGCTGCTCAGCTTTCTGAGCGCGTTGATGTCAGTCTTAACCTCGATATCAAAGCCATGCTCGTTGAGGATCTCGGCAGCTCTCTTCAGAGCCATGTAAGCGGGGTGGTCGGTGGTGTCACCGGCGATGGTGAAGATGTACTTACATACGTGGTCACCCTTCTGATATACGCCCTTTGCGTTCTTGGTAAAGCCGTCTTCGATCAGAAGCTGCTCACTGGTAGCACCGGTGTCATCGAACTTATAGTACTGGCCCTGTTCATCCACGCCTTCGGGATATGCCCAAGAAGCCTTGGTCATAGGACGGGTGATGGGCTTGGAGTAACCAAAGTAGTAGTCAACGGCATACTGGGTATTGATGGCGTACATGATAGCACGTCTGACGGCGATGCTGGGAATCTTCTCTGCGTTGATACCGATGTAACCGTAACCGTTGGTCATAACGGCGGTGCTTGCAAAGCCATCATCCTTTCTGGAGGTGATGTCGTCGATGTTTTCCTGCTTACAAGCGGGCTCAACCATGTGAACGTCGCCGGCGTACAGAGACTCAAGCATCAGGTTGGTGGATACGACCTTGTAGTCTACGTACTTGATCTTAACGTCGAACATAAAGTGCTCGTTACGCTCAAAGTAAACCATGTTATTCGCTCTGAAGGTACCCTTGGTTACGTTGGAGGAATCTCCCGTACTGGTGGTTGCCTTGTAAGCGCCTGCACCTACGGGAACACCGATCTTATCGGGATCCTTGATAACGGTATCCTGGAATTCGATGCTACCGAACTCAACGCCAAAGTTCTTCTCGTAGTCAAACTTTGCGATCTGCTCGGCATTGGAGTAGTAGTACATGGGAGCGACGGTGAATGCGAAGTTCCAAATTGCCTTGGGGTCAACCTTGTTGATGGTGATCTCAAGAACCTCGTGGCCCGAGGTGGGAGCGCCGTTGGCATCCAGAACGGGAGCCTCATAAGTAACACCGTTGACGGTAACGGCCTCGGTGCGGTTTGCATAGCGAATACCGGAAATGCTCTCGATCTTCTCGTCCAGCGTCTCGAAGTACTTCTGCTTCTCCAGGAAGGAGAAGTAGGTCAGCAGTTCATTCGCGGTAGCCCAGTACTGAACGACCTCATTGACCTTGTTGGGAACGTAGCTCTGGTAGATAGCATCGATGGCCTGCTCTTCCGACCAATCCTTGCTCTTCTCACCCAGAGAGTAGATGAACTTGTACTGATCCTCATCCCACTTGATCAGGCCCTCGTTATAGAGGAATGCCTCGGTATCGGTGGTCAGAGTAACCTTGTTGCCGTTCTTGTCGGTGAAGACGATATCCTGAGCGGTGCCCTTGGCGTAGGTGTAGTCCTTCTCCAGCTCATCGCGGAAGTACTGCTTTGCCAGGTTGTAGTCGTCAACAACGGTGTTGTAGAGCAGTGCCTGCTCGCCGCCCATACCGACAATGTCGTTCATAACGGCGGTCAGCTGTTGGGTCATCTGAGCGTCCGTCAAGCTGGTGTTTTTGTTCTCGTCATAAACGCTCTCGAGACACTCAACCAGGCGCAGAACTCTGTCCGCTGCCAGAGCGTCGAACTGCTCGTTAAAGCCGTCCTGCTCGTTCTTGTTGTGGCTCTGGGTACGGTACTCCAGAAGACCGACGATATCGGTGGAGTAGATGGTGGAGCTGCCGTAGTAAGCAGGATCCAGGTATACGTACAGGTTAAACAGAACGTCCCTCATGGTCAGGGGCGAGCCGTTGGAGAACTTCAGATCGTTCTTCAGAACGAAGCGGTAGACAGTGGTATCAACGGTACCGTCTGCCTTGGTGTTGGTGATTGCCTCATAGTCCAGAACGACGCAAGCCTCATCCTTACCGAATGCGACCTTACCGTCCTTATCGGCGGAAAGCATGCCGATCTGGGTCATACCGACGACAGAGCCGTCAGGAGCGGAGGAGGAGTAGAAGGGGTTGAATACGCCGTCCAGCTCCTGGGTGGAGAGGACAAGGTGGGTGGTTTCGTTGTCGATGATGGGGCCCTTATTTCTCTTGCAGCTGATGAGCATGCTCATGCAACCGAAGATCATGATGAGTGCCAGAGACAGCGATACGATCTTTTTTACTCTTACTGTTTTCATGGTTTCTCCTTATTCGTTTATATATATTTTTTTAATTTCCGACTGTGATAGTAGCGGTGAAATCGGACATATTCACCTGGCCGTCATCCTCAAAGACAGCCTCGTTCAGACGGGGGAGCTCCCCGGCATAATCGGTGGTCATGGTACCCGTTACGGTCACGCCCGTAATGGTGACCTTGCCGCTTGCCTTCTTGGCAAGGGCCGCGACCTTGACCGATTTCGCCAGGCTGTTGATATCCGTCAAGGAATAAGCAACGTCTGCGAAGGTCACGTTTCTGATCTCGGCGCCCTCACCCAGCTCTGCGAAGATCGCACATCCGGGGTTGAGCATGGTGCCCGTCTTGCCGACCGTAAAATTGCTCACGGTGTAGCCGTTGCCCTCAAATACGCCCTTGTAGGTAACGTTGGTGGCCAGTGCCCCGCCGCCGCAGTTGATGTCGGCAGTCAGGTAGACGTTATCGCCCGCTGTCAGAGCGGCGCGCAGCTTGTCATAGGTATCGACCAGGTTCCATTCGCCATCGATATAATCGACGTAAACGGGGATCTCCAGATCCACTTCCCCGCCGGGATGTGCGAAGGCCGTGTCCCAAGGAGTCTCCAGTGCGGGATCCTGATAGTAGCCAACCGCCGTAAAGCCCTTTCTCGTATTGGCGTACTTGCGCCAGTCCTCAAAGGCCTCGCCCTCTGCTACCTCATACGTGCCCAGCTTGACGCTCGACTCGCCGTCCGTGTAATACACGGCGTAGGTGTAGGAGATCGCCTTTTTCCATCCGGCGTACAGTGTCAGCTTTTCCGTGCTGAACAGCGTTCCCTTGAAATCCCACTTGTCGGATTCGTTGCATTCAGCCGTTTTGTACCAGCCGGTAAAGACGTAGCCCAAACGGGAGATCTTGTAGCCGGGGATCTCGGTAGGATTCAAAATGTAGGTGTCGGGGTGATAGGCAAAATTGATGTTCGTTTTGACCTGCGAGGTTGGGGTGTCCATAACGCCACCGCCCAGCTCAAAGGTTACGATGTTCTTCCCCTCCAGATTTTGCCCTTCGCCGGCGCACCCTGACAGCAAAAGTGTCAGGGCTGCGACGACGAGAATGAAAAATATCAAACTTCTCTTTTTCATATTGTAGAACTCTTCTTCTTTCTTATCAGTAATGTGGTAACCACGGTAGCCCCTGCCAGGGCGACTACAGATGCGCTGATGATGAGAACGACGACCCAGGTGTCAAGTCCGCCGGGTGTCTCGTCGCCGGGACCGGGCCCTTGTACGCCTTGATCAAAATGCTCCTCGTAGCTCAAGGAGAAATCAACGTCACGACCGATGGCGGCGGACAGCTCGCTGATCTTGGCAGTCAGGACCTGTGCGTTTTCCACCATCGCGCGCTCATCCTCCGTCAGAGCAAGGTAAGCGGCGTTGGCATCCTTGACCAATTCAAAGGAGTACTTGGTCGCATCCATATCGAACAGTGCCGCGATCTTGGCGTACACAACGTTGACGTTGTATGCGCTGCGGAGCGACAGGAAGCGTTCGGTATAGGAGCTGTCAACGAATACCTTTTCGTCAGCATGACCCTCCAGAGCGTTGTAGGCGTTGATGGCCGCTTCCATCAGAACGCGGTCAAAGCGGTCGATATTCTGGGGGAGCTTGGAGACCGCCTGCATAAAGGCGATGGCATATTTGCCTGCCGTGGCCCCCGAGGTTTCTTCCGTCGCGACCGTGAAGTAGGTCGTATAAAGCAAGGAATCATATCCTTCACAGTTATCGGGCAGAACGGCGGTCATCCCCTGCGCGCCCTGGCTTCCGATGCCTGCTTTGAAGTTGCTGTAATAAAAAGGATAAAGAAGTTCGCCGCCGATGATGTACTCGTAGTCGTATTTGTAGAGCTGCTCGAATCCCGGGAAATCCGGAACGGTTTCGGGCGTCAGCTTGGGGATCTCACCCGACATGGTGCCCTCGAGCGTCGGTGCGTAGTAAGACTTGAAGACGACGGTTTCCAGGTTATCACAACCATAGAAGGCAAAGTTGCCGATGTTGGTCATCTGCGAGGAAAGCGTGATCTTTTTCAGATGCTGATTGCCCATCAGTGCGCCAAACTCAATTCTCACCGTTCCATCCGCCACCGTAAATTGCTCATCGGCCTTAGCAGAGGGGTAATAGGCAAGCACAAAGCCGTTGTTGCCCTGGGTGTAAAGCACGCCTTCTGCGATCATGGCATGCTCATACACAACGTCATATACCTTTTTGTCGTCCACGACAGAGTAGAAGGCTTCCAGCTTTTTGCTGCTGTCAAAGACGTTCATACCGATCTTCTTGAGATTTGCTCCGATCTCAAACTCAACCAGTGCCGTATTGTAAAAGGCTGCGTCGCCGATCTCCTCCACCATGGGAGCGGTAAACGCCTTGAGCTTGGTACAGCCGGCAAACGCCTGTGCACCAACGTAGGTCAGCTTGGGAGCAGTCAACGTCTTCAGGCGGTGGTTGTCGCTTTCAGCAAACGCCATATCGCCAAGATACGTAACGTTTTCCAAAACAAGATTTTCGTCGAAGGGCACGTTGAAGAAGGCCACAGCGCCGATCTTTTCCACATGGCTGAAATCAAAATTCGTAAGATTGACACAGTTTTCAAAGGCCTGATTGGGAATTTCCTTCAGCTGCTCGGAGAAGGTCGCGGAGGTCATACGGTGGCAGAGCGCGAATGCTCTGTCGCCCATGGTATGAAGCGCGGGAAGATGGATCGTCTCCAGCCACACCGAGCCATAGAAGGCATTGATACCGACCGACTCAAGCAAGGGAAGCTCCAGCTTTTTCAATGCCGTTGCCTGCGTTGCCCCCGTCTTGGTTGCCACGAACGCGTCGTCACCAATGGAAATCAGCGCATCCGCCTGCAAAACAGACAGATTCAAGCAGTTGCTGAAGGTCTTATTGCCGATGCCGGTAAGCTTGGGTGCTACCACCGCCTGGAGTCGCTCACAGCCAAGGAAGGCCTCGTCGCCCAGAACGCCGGTAACGTCCTCGAAATCAAAAGTTACAAGAGAAATACAGTTGCGGAAAGCGCCCATGCCGATCACAGCGTCGCCGTCCAGCGTCACGCCGGCAAGCTTTGTTGCGTTCATAAAGGCACATTCGCCGATCACCGCGTCCTTACCGATGACGGCCGCGGTCAGGCTGTTGGTTGCCGAGAAGGCATATGCGCCGATGGTCACACCTGCCGTCTTCAACTCAACCTTAGTCAGTGCCGTGCCGTAGAAGGCATAGCTGCCGACGGCGCTCACACGGGAAAGATCGATATTGGCAAGCTTGGATGCGCGGTAGAAGGCATAGTCGCCAATGGTGATGTCCCGATTGGGCAGGGTTACGGTAGTCAGCACGGTGCATCCGGCAAACGCATGATCGCCGATATGCTGCAGAGCCGAGCCCGGTGCAAAGGTAACGGTCAGCAGACGGTTAGCCAAGGAGAAGGCGCCGTCGCCGATGGTGGTTACCGTCGCGGGGACCTCAAAAGCAGTATTGGTGGTGGGAAGAACCAGAACCAGCGTCTTGCCGTCCTTGGTGTAGATCGCCCCGCCCTCCTGCTTATAAATCGTAGAATTGCTCAGTTCGATTGTAATCGTGTTGGAAGGATTGAAAATAGAACTTCCGACGGAGGAAAGCTCCGTGTTGGGTGCGAAGGTCACCTTGTTCAGGCCCGATTTTTCAAACGCCTGATCGTCAATGGCCACGCGACCGTTGGGAAGCGTCAGCTCCTTGAGCTTGGTACAGCCGGTAAACGCCATGGAGGCGATCTGCTCCAGCTGGCCGTTGAAGGTGACGCTGGACAGCTTGGTGCACTTGGCAAACGCGGACTTTCCAAGGTAGGTCATATCGTTTTGAATGACCACTTTTTCAAGAGCGCTGCAGCCCGAGAACGCCTCGTCGTCCACGGTGTCACTGTAAATGGTGATTTCCTTCAGGGCAGTACAATTCTTGAACATTCCCTTGGAAACTCTCGTGCGCTGGCCCAGCTCAACCTTCGTCAACTGCTTGCACCCCTCAAATACACCCTTGCCGATACGGCTCAGCGTGGTAAGAGTGACTTCCTTGAGGTTGGTGTTGGCAAAGCCGTAGTCTCCAATGGCGTAGATGCCCTCGGTCTTGGCGCCGCCCAGATCCTCACAGGTCAGGCTGGTGCAGTTGTAGAAGGCACGATTAGCCACGATCTTGACGCGATCCAGGTTGATGTTCTCCAGTGCCGTACACTTTTCAAATGCATAGGCTCCGATTGTCTTACAGGTGCTCGGCAGCGTCACGTTTTGTAGCTTGGTACAATTGTAGAATGCGTATTTTTCGATGGTCTCTACGTCCTCGGGTATGACGACCGAGGTAACGGTGTTGTTTCCGATGGGAGTCTTCTTGTCATCCAGGTCGTAGTAGCCGTTTTCATCCTTTTCTACTTCCTTTTTGTTGTCCAGGATGAAATGGCTGAAGGCAAATGCACCGATGTACAAAATGCCCTCGTCGTCGGGGATGACAACGTCACCGCCCTTGCCCTTATAGGCAACCAGCGTTCTGTTTTCAATGATGAATTCACTCTTGACCTCCACCGACAGGCGAGCCGCCAGAAGCGAGGTCTTGCCGTCGATCTTGATCTGAAGTGTAATTCTTGCCCTACCCTCCGACTCCGCCGTTACCAGGCCGTTTTCATCAACGGTGGCTACGCTCGGGTTACTGGAGGTCCAGGTGAGCTCGTATCGCTCCTCGGACAGGTTCCAAGGCTTGAGCTCGTAGCTAAGCCTGATCTGCTCGGAGGGATAACATTCGATGCTGTAATTGCCGTCGAAGTAGTTGGTCGAGCCGGTAAGCCCGATTCCCGACGGATCGATGTAATACGTAAAGGCGTTGACCGTATAGTAGGAGGAGAAGAACAGATCCTCGATCAGAGCATTCTTGCCCGAATTCGGATCGTCCGTCATCACGTTTTCCGTGACGTTGATCACGATGGTTTTATAAAGAGGAACATTGAGATAAGAGTCTCCCTTGGGGACGCGCTCATACCAGGTGTCGGCCGTGACCTTGATGGTTGCCTTACCGCTCTTCAGCGCCTCGATCTTACCGTCCTTGATGGCCACGACCGAAGGATCGGAGGAGGTCCACTTAAGCGTTTCCAGGTAGTCAGGCATGACTGCCTCTGCGCTGTCCTTGCGGACGAAGAAGGTATTGAGGTCGAAGGTCTGGTTGATATCCAACGTCAGCTCATTCTCCGCGAACTCCATATCCTGATTGTCCGTCTCCGGGAAGGGGATGTAATAGACACCCGCATTCATCGCGTAGTCCTCTACGTACAGCGTCACGCCGTTGGGGGTGGAGGAGCGCTTGATGATATCCAGATAATCCGTCAGCTCAATGGTCACCTTGGTGGCCTCACCGCGGTTTTCCTGATAGATCGGAATGGGATGCTCGGTCAGAGAAGAAAACGTCTTTTTGTTGGCAATGTGATTGTTGTCAATATTGTAAACGAGGATGGGACGGCAAGCCATCGCGTAATGGTTATCGTAGATCATCACGTCGATGTAGTAGCGGTTTTCCTCGCGCGCCTTGTCGTACTCGGTGCGGAAGATCGCATCGGTCACGGTAGGCGGCTCATAGTCGATATAGAAGGAGAAGGAATAGGAGTCGGACTTGTTTTCGCCGCCCTCCCAGTCGAGCTTTGCGCTCAGGGTAACTTCAAACTTGGCGTTGTTGCTACCGAAGGGAATGTAGGTGTTGCCGTCCTTTGAGGACAGCGCGTCGAGATTGAACTTGGACACGTAGGGACGCGGCGCGCCGTAGTAGTGGGCCTTGGGACAGTTGTATTCCATCATCTCCCAGACGACCTGGCCGGTCGAGCAGTCGACGATCTGAACGGACAGCTCCTTGGCACCGCGAAGAAGACCGGCAAAAACGCCGTAAATACCGCTGATGCTCGTCTGGAAGTAAGAGATCGCGGCGTGCTCGCGGGTTGCGGGAATGGGAGAATATTCGCTCTCGTCCATCTCGTAAAGATAGGTGCCAAGAGGAATGATATAGTCATAATAATAGGTGCCCAGAGGCGTGGTTGCGTAGTAATCCGCCTTGATCTTGTCATCGTCGTCGATGGCATTGTTGTGCGCCTCGGTCTCGACCTCGTAATAGTCAAGGTCGAAGATGGGAGCGTCTCCCCAGTTGCCGTAGAAGGCAAGGAAAGGAGCATTGAGGTCTACACCCTTCTCTGCGGTGTTATCAAAGGTGATGTAGCCTTCGATAAACATACCGTTTTCGAAGGTGGAATTGAGATAGCTCTTATCCTCCTGCGACAGAGTCAAGGTAATGGTGACCTTGGCCGTTTTTCCGGGTTCAACCGTTACAATGTCACCGTCCAGCGTACCACCTTCAACGGAATACGAGGAGCTGTTGGAAAGAATGTGAGCGATCTCTGCTACGTATTCGGGGTCAGAGGTAGACACGCTCTCGGTCATGGTGATGTTGCCCACGCGATAGCTCTGTGTCGCATCGGAAATGTTGGCAAGGCTGAGCGTCATGGTATATACGCCCTTGCGCAAGGGGTCGTCGCCAAGCTCAAGCTTGGTCTTGCCCGTTCCCTCAACGAACAGGTAAGCCGGCGTCGTCGTTGCCTTCAAAATATCGGCAATACCCGCGCCCTGCTTTCGGGGCGAATAGGGATTTCCCTTGTTGTCCAGGGCGATGGTCGCGGTGGACATACAAAGCTGGTTGACCAGATCGCGGACCTGGGCCGGCGTATAGTCGGGATATCTTTCCTTGACGTACTGACGGATCAGCACGGTAATGCCGCACATATTGGGTGCCGCCATACTCGTACCGCTCATCTCGTCGTATTCACCGCCGACGACAGCGGAGACGATGTTACCGCCGTGCGCCGTGATCTCGGGCTTGAGCTTGAGGTCAGGCGTAGGACCCCAAGAGGAGAAGTCACTCATGAAGGGACCGGCCACGTTGTCCAGGTCAAACTCAAAGGTACCCGACTCGCGGGAGGCAAGCATTTCACCGTCATCCTTGCCGATCGAAACGGCAGGAATTTTGGCGTTGTTACCGATGGTCATGGTAATGTCGCCGTATACGTTGTTGTAAACGAGCACGGCGATCGCACCTGCCTCAGCAGCGAACTGCACCTTTTCCTCAAAGGTGATGTCACCTCTCTGGACCAGAGCGATCTTGTTTTTGACGTCCAGGCCGGCGTAGTTGATGGCCAAGCCAAAACCGGGAACGGTTACGTACTCGAACGTCACCTTACTTCCCTTTTCGATGCCCAGCATCTTGAAAAAGTCGTACTCCTTGGCGTTGGTGCCGACGGAAGGACGGAAGAAAACGACGTGGTCGCCGTTTGCCAGCATGTAATTGGACTTCTTACCGCTGATGGAAGCAACGGTGAAGGCGGAGGGGTAGGACGAAGGAGCACCGACGGTAGCCGAGTCGGGGTTGTCCGTCTTGTTGGTGTTGCCGTTCTCACCGCCCATACCACTGCTGAAATCGTTAGAAGCGGCAACGATGAGCGAGATGCCGGCCTTTTCGATATTGCCGTACAGCTCATTTTTGTAGACTTCCTCGGGATCACTTTCCGAAGAGAAGCCACAGGAGGTACCCAAGCTCATGTTGATGGCGTCAACGCCAAGTACAATGGCATCCTCCAAGGCGGCGATGATGTCACCGTCCTCAGCACCCTGCTCGTAGTCGCTAAACACCTTCATGATCGCCAGCTGTGCGTCAATGGCAACGCCGGTGATCTTGTCATCCTTACCCGCGATGATGCCGGCAACGTGAGTGCCGTGGCTGTTCTCGAAGGGCATGATGTCGGTATCCTTGTCGGCATAGTCATAACCGAAGACGATCTTTTCGCCCGTAAGGTTGCCGTAGTAGACCTCGCGTGCCTCCAGCGTGCCGCCGGAGAGCTGATACGCATTGGTGCCGATCATCAACTTGGCGATATCGTCGCGACTGTACAGGGGATCGACCACCTGATGCGTCGTAAAGGCCGAGTGCGCATAGTCACAACCCGTATCCAGGATCGCAACGATGGTTCCCTTGCCCGTGTAGCTGATGTTGCTGGAGTTGAAAATACCCGTGTCGTATACGTCGACGGGGTTTTCAACCGCCGTCTGAGGGAGGTATCTGTTGGAAACGGTCACTCGCTCGATGCCCTCCACCTGGCAGATAGCCTCCAGGTTTTCGTAGGTGGTGTATACGAAAGCACCATCCAGCATATGTACGTAGGAGTGCTTGACCTCATAAATCAGACCCCGCTCCTCCAGCTCGGCAAGAACGACCGACTGATTGGCAGTCAATTCATCCGTAATGGTGGCGGCCACGTCGGAGGACTTGAATTCCTCGTAAGTCATCTTGCTTGCGTATTTGGAGGAGGCATAGGAGGTGATGAGCGACTTGTCGCTGAAGGTCAGGATCACGCCGACGTGTCCCGTCATCTCGTAGTCCTCTACTCGCTGCAAGAGATCCTTCTTGATCGATGCGAGAATCTCCTCTCGCATCTGCTCGGTAATCCGGTCGCTTTCCAGCTTGCCGATCGCGCCCGCACTTCCCGAAAGAATGGAATTCTGCCCCGTTCCCGGGATGTAGTCGGCCTGTGCCGAAGCAAACACCCCAATGACGGCAGATTGAAGAAGTATCGCAGTGACAAGCAACATAGTCAAGCATCGAAAGACGAAGCGCTTATGCAGTCCTTTTGATGTTTTCTTGTTTTCGTACATGATGTATTTCCTCACAAAAGTTGTTTTCTTTGGCTCGTTGGGACCCCAAGTGTCCCGCATGCTATGGGAGAAGACGCAAAATACAGTCTCGGATCGAACGAAATGGTGATATTATGTGCGGTCAATTACCGACTCCGAGCCTCGCCGAACAGGCGAACGTGTGCGCGATATATTATTTATTATAAATCAAATACCCCAATAGCCAAAATAGAGCACACCTATGGTATTATATCACTTTCGTCTTTTTTTTTCAATGGTGAATTTGTTTTTATCACACATTTTCCTATTTTTCGTCGTTTTTGACATCATTTATCAAAAGGCGCGGCCGTGCTTTGTGCAACTCGATCACCCGTTATGTGAATTTCGTGTTAATAAATTCATATTTCATTCACATTGACAGCCAAGAGACCTTTTGATCGCGCAACATTGTGCCATGCACCCTGCCCTTTTTCGGTTTGGAGGAGGGAACACCGCCCACAAAATTCCGTTTTTGTTTCTGTTTCTTACGTCTGTTTTTCAGATGTGATAGTTTATTCATTTTCGGTTGAATAAATGTATATTTTATCATTCTTTGCTTTTTTCCTCTTTCGGCTTCCATTGTTCGCCGGCTTGACGAGTCTTGACCGAATTTTAATTTTTCCACCTTTTGACTTGCATAATTCTTCCTTCAAAATTTCAATTTTATCCTGTACGCACCATATATAATAAAATGTAGCGTTTTATTTGACCGCCGCACAAAATGATTTTTCTGAAATTGAAATTTCATTTTTGAAATTTCTCATTATTGTATCCCTTCTCTTCGCCATTCTGCTTGTTTCTTCTTCTGCCAAAGCTTCTTTATCCATTTTTATACATTTTTGTTCCAACCTTTTGGATACATAAACCCATCAGAAGAACCTCTGTTTATAATGAACAATAAGGCACTTATTCTTCCTTGCGATTTTGTGCCAAACGGAGATAGAGAAAGTATTTTTATAAAACTTGCAATTAAGTTTATGTTTTACTATTGACATTTTCCTGTTTTGGTGGTTTAATATAATTATTAATTAATAAAAAAATTTATTAATACTTTTCAGGAAAGGAGTTCCATTATGCAAGACAGGAACATCTTCTCATGCATGGCCGACTTCGTCAAGAAGAATAAATGGCTGTGCGCGTTTCTCGGTACGGCACTCGCGCTCATCGTAGCCGTAGTTGCCATCATCGTGATTTCCGTGAACGCAAACAAACCCGACCCCAACCTTCCCCCCGATGATAACGGCCCCGTCGTTATTCCCGAGGGCGAGGAATCCGGCGTCTACTATTATGGCGTCGCCGGCGGCGAGGTTGTGCTTACGTTCAACAGCGGAAACAAATTCACCCTCGCCGGCCCCGACATCAACAAGTCGGGTGAATACACGGTAAGCGGCACCACCGTCACGCTCGACTTCGTTCGCGACGAGGACGGCACCGCAACCGCAACGCTCGGTCGAGATTCCGTTGTCGTTGTCTACAACGACGCCACCATGACATTTTTGCGGAAAGTCAACTATACCGTCGCCTTCAACGTCGACGGTGGCAGTGACGTCGCCTCCGTTCAGGTTGTGAACGGTCAGTCGCTCGTCGCTCCCGCCGCTCCTGTGAAGGAAGGCAGCGTATTCCTGGGCTGGTACACCGATGCCGCCTTCAAGAATGCGTTTGCGTTCGGTATTGACCTCATCACCGCAGACACCACGCTGTATGCCAGATGGGCAGAGACCTCCGTTGGCCAGGCTGAATATACCATCAGCTTCGACCTTGGCTACGAGGGCGCCCAGGCTTTGGCTCCCGTGGATACGATCGGCGGTAAGCTGTATCTGGTCGACACCCCCGAAAGAGAAGGCTACACCTTCCAGGGCTGGTTCGTCAGTATGTACCAGGATAGCACCAAGCTTTCCTACCAGTACAAGGAAGACATGGTCTTCGATGCCAACACGACTCTGTTTGCTCTTTGGACGGACGATGCGGCAACCAAGCTTGCCTCCCCCGCCGCCACCATCAGCGCAAACACCGTTAGCTGGAAGGGCGTGACCGGTGCTGCGGGCTACCTGTTCAAGGTAACCGACGCCGAGGGTAACGTTCTGGTCGAAAAGCAGGTCGGCGCAACCGACGCTACCTTCGACTTTGCAGCCCTTGCCGCCGGCGATTACATCGTTTCCGTCACCGCCAAGGCATCGGACGAGGCCAACAACTCCGAGCCTGCCCTCAGATACTTCAAGAACAAGGCGCTCACCAGAGTCTCCAAGTTCCAGGTCATCGACGGCGTGCTTGCCTTCGGGGCAGTTGAGGGTGCGGAAAAGTATCTGATCACCGTTGATTGCGGCAATAAGGCCCACAATCACACCCAGGTCGATATCGGCAGCTACACCAGCTACGATCTGTCCAACTGCTCGATGCAACAGGGCGGTATCAAGGTCACCGTTACCGCTTATGCGGACGGCTATGCAAGCTCTGTTTCGGACGCCTTCGTCTACAACAGAAGCCTGGATGCCATCGGTAACATTACTTACAACGAAAGCACTGATACCTTCGTATGGGATGCCGTTGAGAACGCAGCCAATTACGAGGTAACCGTCACCATCGGCGACAAGGTCTACGTGATCAACAACGGCAACAAGACCTCCTTCTCCGCCGCAAACTACACCGGTGACATCAAGATCAGTGTCCTGCCCAAGACCGAGGGCTACAACTCCCCCGCCCCCATCGAGAGCGCATGTCAGAAGACCGCTCCCGTAACCCCTGACGGCCTGCAGATCATCGATATGACTCTCACCTGGAACGCCGTCGAGGGTGCTACCTCCTACCAGGTCAAGATCGGCACGCAGATCTATGACGTGACCGAGACCACCCTGGATCTGTCCGACCCCAGCTTTGCTCTTTCCATTGGCGAGACCTATGACATCTCGGTCAAGGCCTTCAAGAATGAAGAAAGCTCCACCTTCAGCGAGCCCATCTCGGTCGGCTACTTCGTCATGAATCCCGAATTGTCCTACAAGAACAACTCGGTCTACTGGACGCCCGTTATCGGCGCGACCAGCTATGAGGTAAGAGTCAACGGCGGTCCTGCCGTTAAGGTAACCGACGCAAACTTCGCCAAGGTCACCCTGACCAAGTCGGGCGCCAACCTGATCGAGGTCAGATTTACCGACCGCGGTGGTTCCGATTGGGCTTATATCGTAGTCAACGCCTACGAGGTTGTCTATAAGAGCCTTTCCGTCAATGGCGGTGAGCACGTCGAATACCTCGTTATCGGCGACACCATGTGTCCTCCCGAAGCCTTCTCCAACCTCGGTTACGACTTTGACGGTTGGTACAACGCGCAGGGCGGCGCAGCCGGCAACGGCAAGGAATACGAAGGCACCGTCTTCACCGGTAACAAGAATCTGATCCTCTATGCCAACTGGAAGCCTCAGACCTACAAGCTGCAGCTCCAGACCGAGGGCATGGATATCACCAACATCACCCAGGGCGACACGGTAGATGCCGTTTACGGTCAAGGCTACAAGCTGCCCGTTCCCGTCTCCACCACGCCCGACCGCGGCGACTTCGTCGGTTGGTACCTGGGTCAGTCCATGACCAGCATGAGACTGACGGATTCAAACGGTAATTCGCTGGATAACGCCGCTTTCCTTCAGGATACGGTCGTCTATCCCGTATTTACCACCGGCGTACTTTCCTTCGAGCTGAAGTCGGACGACACCTACGCCGTTACGGCCGGTCCCAACTTCGATAAGCTGGCGAACGTCAAGATCCCCGTAACCTACAACAACAAGCCCGTTACCAGTATCATTGAGAACGCGTTTGCAAACCGCAGACTGCTCGTCACCATCGATATTCCCAACACCATTCAGCTCGTTGGTTCGGGTGCATTCACCGGTAACAGCAACCTTGAGGCCATCAACGTCTATGAGGTTGAGGGTACGCACGAGGTCTTCTACTCCTCCGTTGACGGCGCGCTGATCCGTCACGATATGGGCACCTCCTTCCTCGAGGTATTCCCCAGAGCAAAGACCGGCACCTTTAAGGTTCCCGAGGGCGTAACCGCCATCCGTAACAAGGTGTTCCAGTTCTCCAACATTGATAAGATCATCATCTCCAAGGACGTCACCGCCATCCAGGAAAAGGCGTTCTACTACTGCGAGAAGCTTCAGACTGTTGAGTTTGAAGGTGGCAGAACCTCTACCGTTGCCCTTGAGGACGGTATCTTCTACCAATCTACCAGCATCAAGACCATCAAGCTTCCTGCAATGATCGATGAGTTCAACTACTCCATGTTCGACGAGCTGCCTCAGCTGGCTCTGATCGAAGTCGAAGATGGTGGCGTCAACTACGCTTCCATCGACGGTATTCTGACCAACGGCGTGAAGGATACCATTCTGTATGCACCTCTGACCATCTCCGGTACCTTCTCGGTTCCCAGAGGCGTTCAGTATATCGCAGATAGTGCCTTCCGCGGCCGCACGAACCTCACCAGAGTTATCATCCCCAACTACGTCAAGGGAATCGGCAACTACGCGTTCGACGGTTGTGTCAGAGTCAAGAACATCACCTTCAACGGTTCTCGTGAATTTGATCTGACCATCGGCAACAACGCCTTCTCCGGTTGCGTCGTTCTGGACCAGGTTACCTTCCTTGGTAACGGCTCCGAGGACATGCTGGACGTTGGCGCCATCACCATTGGCAACAATGCATTCTATCCTGCAACGAACGGTGCGAACCTCAGAGGCCTGACCTTTGGCAACGGCGTTAACATCGCCTCCATCGGCGGCAGCGCATTCAAGAACCAGAGCAAGCTCTATAAGCTCACCTTCGAGAGCAATATCAACATCGGCAAGATCGGTGCAAGTGCATTTGAAAACGTCAGCATGCTGACCTCTCTCGAAATCCCCGCATCCGTTACTGAGATCGGTTCCAAGGCCTTCTACAACTGTACGGGCCTGACCAGCATCACCTTCAACGAAGGAAGCAACGGTAGCATCACCTTCGGTAGCTCCGCATTTGCACAGTGCTCCAAGATCACCAGCGTCTATCTGCCCTCTACCGTCGAGACCTTCAACGGTACGGTGTTCAACGGCTGTGATGCACTGACCAAGATCGAAGTTTCTCCCAACAACCCCTACCTGGAATCCAGCGCAGACGGTGTTCTCTATGACGAGACCTACTCCACGCTGCTGTATTACCCCAGAGGTCTGAACGTCGATAAGGCTACTCTTGACACCCTTCCCTGGGATAAGATCACCAAGATCGGCGAAGCAGCCTTCTCCGGTCACACCGCCTTGACCGCCTTTGAGATCAAGAAGGGCGTTACCGAGATCGGCAACAACGCCTTTGAGGATTGTACTGCCCTTGTCTCCCTGACCTATGAGGCTGGCGGCAACGGTTCTCTGACCATCGGCAACCACGCCTTCGACGATTGTAAGGCACTGGCCGAGATCGCACTTCCCGATTACACCACGGCGATCGGCGACGGCGCCTTCAAGTACACCGCATTCGAGACCTTCAATACCCCTGCGGCTCTCAAGACGCTGGGTACGGAAGTCTTCATGCACAACAAGAAGCTGTCCGCCTTCACCATCACCGCTAACATGGAAAGCATTGGCAACGGTGCTTTCAGCAACTGCACCAAGCTCGCGACCGTAACGGTTGACGGTGCCGAGGGCGCTAAGCTCTTTGCACTCGGTACGCAGGGCGGTACCTCCGGCGTATTCCTGGGCTGTACCGCACTCAAGACCATCGACCTGAAGAACAGAGCTACCATCATCGGTAACTACGCCTTCAGCAATTCCGGTCTGACCTCCATTACCATCGGTTCCAACGTAAAGACCATTGGTAACAGCGCCTTCAAGGGCTCCAAGATCACTACGATCACCATTCCCAAGACCCTGATGACGCTGGATAACTACTCGCTGTCCACCTCTACGCTGCAGAGCGTAATCTTCGAAATGGGCGGCACGGATCCTCTGCAGATCGGTACCAAGGTATTCGAGAACGCAAGCAAGATCACCGAGATCACCTTCCCCAAGAGAGTCATCTCGCTGGATCGTGATGTCAGCTCCGGCACTACTGCCGCCTTCCTGGTTGTTTCCGATATTGCCGACCTCTTCACCGGTTGTACGTCCTTGAAGAACATCAACGTCGAAGAGGGTGGTAAGAAGTACACCTCCATTGACGGTGTCCTCTATAAGACGAATGAGGACGGCGTTCCTGTAACCCTTCTGTTTGTTCCCGCTCTGAACGAGGGTAACGCTCCTAACAACGAGCTGATCATTCCCAAGACGGTAACCCTGGTTGAAAACCGTGCTCTTAAGAATATCACCAAGATCAAGACCGTCACCTTCGAGGAATTTGACAAGTCCGACGCTAACTACGGCAAGCAGCTCCTGCACATCGGTAGAGGCGAATTGCAGTCCACCCTTGGACAAGGCTACGCAGTCTTCGGTGGCGACACCACGTCTTACTCGACTTCCAAGAACACGATTACCACCATCAATCTTCCCTCGCACCTCGCTTCCATCGGTCCTAAGTCTATCAGTGCCACCAAGGCTACGGTAACGCTTAACGTCAATCCCGATGCCAGCGAAATCACCATTTGTACCTACGCATTCCAGTACTCGAGAATTCAGCATTTCGTATTCCCCGGTGTAAAGGCTCTGGCTACCTTCGCCTTTGCAGGAACCAGCAACGGGTTCTCCGCAGCTGAAAAGAATTCTCTTGACTTCTCCATCGTGCTGGGCGAAAAGAGTACCCTGACAAATATGCCTACGCACGGCCTCAACGGTACTCTCATCAAGAGCTTTACCATTCCCGCCAGCGTCAGGGCTCTGGATTCGCAGGCGTTCTACAACGCAAGCTTGACCACGGTTCACTTTGCTGAGAACAGCAAGCTGGAGACCATCGGCAGCACTGCTTTCGGTCTCTGCCAATATCTGACAACGCTTGACCTGTCCGGTCTGCCCAACCTCAGAGAGATTGGCGCGCAAGCATTCCAGTACTGTGCATTCACCAGCCTCTCCATCCCCGAGACGGTAACCTCCATTGGTTTTAATGCCTTTGATGGTTGTCAAGATTTGGTAACGATCCATCTGCCCAAGACCTTCACCCCTGAGATGCTGTATCCGCTGGATAACAGCGGCAAGCCCATATCTCTGTTCGGCACGCTCACCTCCACCAGCTCGTACAACAAGGGCGAATCGCAGCTCCAGTCCATCACGGTCGACGCAGATAACCCCGTTCTGCAGTCCATCGACGGCGTCCTTTACGACAAGCCGGCTGATGCAAGCAAGCCTAACATCCTCTACCGCTATCCCTCCGCTAAGTCCACTCTGGGCTACAAGATCCCCGATTCTGTCACGCAGATCGCAGGATACGCCTTCAGAGAGTACAAGGGTACGTCGCTGACTCTTCCCGCAGGCCTTACTGTGATTGACCCTCACGCATTTGAAAAGTCTGCTCTGACCTCTATCAATATTCGTAAGGGTGTCACCGCCCTTGGCGAATATGCCTTCTCGGAGGCAAAGGCACTCAAGACGGTAACGTTTGAGGCCGGAAGCCAGCTTATCTCCATCGGCAACAACGCCTTCTACAATAGCGGTGGTGCCAACAATCCCAACGCGCTGGAGGAGATCAACCTGCCCGACTCCGTGGAGACCATCGGTAATGCAGCATTCTACGCGTGTGTAAAGCTTACATCCATCACGCTTCCTTCCTCCCTGACGGCCATCAACAATCAGCTTTTCCAGAACTGTACTGCTCTGGAGAAAGTCATTATCCAGCAGAACGTTGATACCATCAGCGCCAACGCCTTCTCCGGCACGGCTTTGGAGGAAATCGAAATTCCTGCTGCCGTAACTACCATCGGTAGAATGGCCTTCAGCAACGCCAGCTCGCTCAGAAAGGTAACCTTCGTTGGCAACAGCCGACTGAGCTCGCTGGGCGGCAGAGCCTTTGAAAACTGCGCCGAGCTGGAGGAGATCAATCTTCCCGACACGCTGGCCGAGCTGCTGGACGGCGCCAATGAGCTGGGTACCTTCAAGGGCTGCACCAGCCTGAAGTCCATCAGCCTTCCCGGCGTCAGCAAGATCCCCGCACAGACCTTTGAGGGCTGTACCAGCCTTGAGACGGTAGTCCTTGGCGATAATCTCACCGAGATCGGTGCTAAGGCCTTCTATGGCAACACCAAGCTCAAGTCCATCGAGATTCCCGCAACCGTAATCACCATTGGCACCTCCGCATTTGAGGATTGCACCTCGCTCAAGAGCGTGATCTTCGCGGACGGTAATGCAATGCTGTCTCTGGGTACGGCAAGCGACGCAGAGGATAACATCTTCAAGAACACGCCTGCTCTTGAGACGGTCGTTCTTCCCAACACGCTACAGCTCATCGGCGGTCACGTGTTTGAAAACAGCGGCATTCAGGAGGTATCCTTCGCCGCTATGACCGAGCTGACCTCCATCGGCGACTATGCATTTGCTAACTGCGATAACCTCGCAAGAGTTGCCATCCCCGCCAACGTCATCGACCTTGGCGACTACGCATTCTTCGATTGCGACGACCTCGAGGTTGCGGCACTGACCATTGGTCTTGAATACTTCGGCGAGCTCGCCTTCGGTTCTTGCGACAAGCTGACCGCCGGTAACATTCCCGCATCGGTATTCTTCCTCAATGGTAACCCCTTCGCAGGATGCCTGAATATGCCCATCGTTACTGTTGACCCCGAGAACGGTTACTTCACGGTCGAGGACGACGGCTCGATCTACAGTGCAGATAAGACGACCCTGCACTACTACTCCAACACCAACACGACCGAAAACATCGTTCTTGCCAGCACGATCACGACGGTTGCTCCCGGTGCATTCGCGGGCAGCCAGATCAAGAGCATCTCCATTCCCGCCAAGATCGGTGAGATCGCGGCCTCCACGTTTGCTAACTGTGTCAACCTCGAGTCCGTAACCATCGCAGAAGGCATCACCGCCATCGGCGCTTACGCATTCGACGGTTGTATCAAGCTCAACAACGTGACCGTCCCCGCATCCGCAACTGACCTTGGTAAGTATGCATTTGCAAACTGCTCGACGCTCTGCAACTTCAGCTTCGCATCGGCAACAGCAACCTACACCATCGGTACTCACTTCTTCGAGAATTGTACCTCTATGACCGAGGTCATCCTGCCCGCTAAGCACATCATCTCGGATGAGCAGGCATTTACACTTGGTAGTACCTACATTTCCAAGAACGCAAGCACCGGTGCCATCACAAGAAGAGCTCCCATGAATGCCATCCTGCCCGCCTATATGTTTGCAGGCACCGGCATCGTGGATGCTGTGATCCCCGCAAGCGTTACCTACCTGGAAGCGGACGGCGTATTTGCCAACTGCGCAGATCTGGAAACGGTCACGTTCGAGGCAGCTGCCCTGACCTACACTTATCTTGGCAACTACCTGTTCTACAACTGCGACTCGCTTGTAGACATCGTGATCCCCAACGGCAACTCTACCAATCCCTTCAATTCCAAGGTCGGCTACACCTTCGCGGAATGTGACAACCTGGAGACAGTAACCATCTACTACAAGGCTTCCGCCTCCTCTGGCGGCATTGGACTGGTCACGGTCACCAATCCCACGGCAGGACATATGTTTGAGAATTGCAAGAGCCTGAAGGATCTGATCCTGTACGACATCAACAGCCCCATCACCGAAGACGGCGATGAAGGCGGCGAAGATGAAGGCGGTGAGGGCGAGGCTCCCGATCCCGGCATCACTCCTCCTCCCGGTGGCGGCATTGTCATCGGCCCCGGCTTTGGTACCGCCTCCGTTGGCTCGCAGGGCGGCATTATGACGGCAGGCCTTAGCATCGGCGGCAGCACCATCGGCGGCAGCACCATCGGCGGCAGCACCATCGGCGGCAGCACCATCGGCGGTGGCACCATCGGCGGCATTGGCACTCCCGATGACGGCGAGTCCGGAGAGCCCACCGAGGGCACGCAATACAAGCGCGCTTACCTCTCTTACGTCGGTCCTTACTACTTCGCAGGCTGTACCAGCCTTGAATCCTTTACTGTAAAGCCCGAGGCTCATATCGGCGAATACGCTTTTGCCGGCTGTACTGCACTCAAGGAATTCACCTTCTACGTTCCCGAAGCAGATGATGAAAGCGGCGACGAGGGCGATGAAGGCGGCGAAGGCGAAGCACCCGGTGGTAGTCTGACACCTCCCGGTGGCGGTATCGGTGGCATCGGCGGCATCGGTGGCATTGGTGGCATCGGTGGCATCGGCGGTAACTCCGTTGGCTCGCAGGGCGGCATCATGACCGCAGGCCTTGGCACCGCAACAGGCGGTAGCACCATCGGCGGTAGCACCATCGGCGGTAGCACCATTGGCGGTAGCACCATTGGCGGCAGCACCATCGGCGGTAGCACCATCGGTGGCAGCACCATCGGTGGCAGCACCATTGGCGGTGCAGGCGGCTCCGGCAGCGAAGCGACCGAAGCAACGGCTAAGTTGAAATACCTTGGTTCTTACGCATTTGCAGGCTGTACGGCTCTGACTGAGATCACCCTTCCCGGTCTGCCCGACAAGGTCGGCACCAACGTCTTTGACGGCTGGACCTCCGACCAGACCATCAACCTCGCTGACAACGCCGAGGACGTGGCTGACCAAATCGAAGCCGGTATGTTCGAGGGTTGCGGCGCTACCGTTCTGGACAAAGACGGTGACGACGTAGATACCGACAATTAATATTCGCAGATCTTGAATCTGCCCACATCCGGGGCTCCCGTGAGCCCCGGATCCCCCGGAAATATAGGCAAGAGGGCTGTGCCCTCTTGCCTTGAACCATGTTTATAGCATTTCAAAAATCGATCGCTTTTAGGATGTTTTCGGTTACGAAATGCTTTTTGGCGAATATGGGGCCCTCGGAAGCCCCCTGAAATACGCACATATGCGTGTCCGCACGCATCCTCTTGTTGCCAAAACAGCAACGCTCATGTGTGCGAAACCGCTTTGCATACAAAGATCATACCCCTATCCCGCTTAGAAAGGATAAGCAGAATGAACCAAAAATCTCATTTTAACACACATTACCCCAAGCTGCGCCTGGAGGCGATCTTAAAGTCGCTTCTGTGCGGTCTTTCGGTAAGCTTTGGCGCTGACTTTGTGCTGGGCATCACGTTCTGGGCCATCGGCATTCAGAACGTCGGTCTTGTCCTGGGAGCACTCGCCGGTGCGACCGTCCTTGTGACAATCGTCGCCGCCGTGGTCTTCTACTTCGAGAAGTTCCGCCCGACGGTCATTGCCAATGCACGAAGGATCGACGGCCTTGGCCTGGAGGAGCGTTTGGTTACCATGGTCGAATACCAAAACGATGACTCCACGATGGCTGCCATGCAGCGCTCGGACGCCATGGCGGCGCTGAGCAAGGTGACAAAAAGTCAGTTAAAGATCAGAATTCAAAAGAAGGTGTTTGCCACATTGGCGATCACCGCCACGCTCGGCCTTGGCATGAGCGTCGTCGCAGGACTTAGTGCCGCAGGACTGTTGCCCGACGGCGGTGAGTTTCTCGACAATATCCTCCCGCCCGATCCCCCCGTGTACGTTCCCGTGTCTTATATGGCCGAGGACGGCGGATACATCGACGGCGAAATGGAGCAGCTGGTGCTGCTGGGAGAAAACGCTACCCCCGTTGTTGCCGTTCCGGAGGACGGTTACTCCTTTGAAGGTTGGGACGACGGCTACAAGAAGCCTTCCCGTTCCGATGAAAAGGTCGATCACCCCCTTGTTCTCGTAGCCATTTTCGTTCCTCTGGAGGAGGAAGGCGATGACGCTGGAGACGAGGGTGAAGGAGACGAAAACGGTGAAGAGGGCGGCGAAGAAGAGGGCGACAACGGCGAGTCCGGCGATCAGCCCGGCGAGGACGGCAACCCCAGTGACTCCGAAAACGGCACCGGAAAGTACGAGGACTTCAACCAGATCATCAACGGTGAGACCTACTACCGCGAGGTATTGGAAGAATACAAGGACAAAATCATGGAGCTGCTCGAAAAGAATCCCGAGGAGCTGACCGAAGAAGAAAAGGCGATCATCGAAGCCTATATCAACATCGTATAAAAATTGTAAGAGGTAAAAAACAATGGTAACAGAAGCAAATATTCAGAAATTCAGCAAGCAGTGTGCCGATATTTTCGAACAGATCGGCCGCGACGTGATCGGTCAGAAGGAAGTTATCGAGGGTGCGGTCATCGCTATGATCGCCGGCGGTAACGTCCTGCTTGAGGGTGTTCCCGGCGTCGGTAAGACCCGTCTTGTCCGTTCGCTCGGCCGCGTATTCGACCTTCCCTTCTCCAGAATTCAGTTCACGCCTGACCTGATGCCCGCCGACGTAACGGGTACCAATATCATCGTTAAGGATGAAAACGGCAACTCCTCCTTCCAGTTCCAGCCCGGTCCTATCTTCTCCAATATTATCTTGGCAGACGAGATCAACCGTGCAACGCCTAAGACGCAGTCCGCTTTGCTTGAGGCGATGCAGGAGCACACCGTAACCGTTATGGGTGTATCCCGCAAGCTGCAGGAGCCCTTCTTCGTTCTGGCAACCCAGAACCCCGTCGAGCAGGACGGTACCTACCCCCTGCCCGAGGCACAGATGGACCGTTTCATGTTCAAGATCATCGTTAAGAATCCTTCTCTGGACGAGCTGATGGACATCGTCAACATGACGCAGAAGACCATGGCAGAGGTAGCAGACGCCGCTTGTAATGGCAGCGACCTGCTTGAGATGCGCGCGACTGCAAATGCCATCCCCGTTGCCGAGGATGTCATGAGATACGCGATGAAGCTTTGCTCCGCTACTCACCCCGACAGCGAGTGCGCCAGTGAGACCGCAAAGAAGTACGTCCGTCTGGGCGCATCCCCCCGTGCAGGTCAGGCGCTCATCTCGGCCGCTAAGGTCAAGGCCCTGATGAACGGCAGATACAACGTTTCCTACAATGATGTCAACGAGCTTGCCTACCCCGTTCTGCGTCACAGAATGAAGCTGACCTTTGAGGCGATCGCAGAGCGCATCTCCCCCGATGAAATCGTGACCATGATCATCGACGAGCTGGCCGGCAAAAAGGCAGAAGCACCCGCTGAGCCTGTGGAAACCAAGCGCGGACGTCTCGGGAGAAAATAATGAAGGGATCTTATTTGAACGATGGCTTTTTCAGCCGTCTTGAGGCGCTGGCTCTGGAACTCAGAGCCGACCTTGGCGGTTTCTTTGGCGGCAAGCACCTGGTCCGGACCTACGGCCAGACGGTCGAGTTTGCCGATTACAGAGAATATATGCTGGGGGACGATATCCGCCGCATCGACTGGAATTTGTACAGCCGTTTTGAAAAGTTCTTCCTTAAGTTATTTACAGACGAAAGACAGATGCACACGCAGATCTTTATCGACTGCTCAGCATCTATGGGTAAAGATCTCCCCGAAAAGGCGAACTACACGCTTGGTGTGGCCGCCGCCCTCGGGTACCTTTCGGTTCACAATATGGACAAGGTCTCCTTCAAGCTCATCAAGGGTGCGAAGGCAGAGGACCCCTTCGGCACCATTGTCGGAAAAAAGTCCTTCTTTAACGCCATCAGCACGCTTGAGGATCTTGACCTGTTCGACGATGAATCCGACCTGGAAAAGGCCATCATCGGCTGTCCCAACCTGGGCTCCAACGACGGTCTGACCGTGATTATTTCGGATTTCTTCACGTACAGCGACTGGAAAAAGGCCATCGATTTCCTTTGCTACAAGAAAAAGCAGGTTCTGCTCATTCAGGTCGTAACGCTGGATGAAACGGATCCCTCCTACAGTGGCAGAGTCAATCTGATCGACACCGAGTCCTGTGGAATGGATGACATCAAAAATCTCAAGATCAAGATCAATCGCTCTCACCTGCAAGCTTACGAGGAAGCGATCCAATATCATCTTGACGATATCCGCACGTTCTGCAACTCGCGCGACGTCGGATTTGTAACCGTAAGGTGTGATCAACCCATCGAAAAGGTACTGTTCAAAGAATTACTGAAGGTAGGAATTATGTCATGAGTTGGTTAACGCCCCTTGGTTTTTTGGGCTTTAACGGCTTGATCATCCTGATCATCATCTATATCATTAAGCCCAATTACCAAAACAAAATTATTTCATCTACATTTATTTGGAAGCTGAGCTTGAAGCTGAGAAAAAAGAAAATTCCCGTCAGCAAGCTCCGTAACATACTCCTCTTTATCTGCCAGATGCTTGCCATCTGTGCACTGACCTTTATCGTCGCCCAGCCCTTCATTGAAGCAATAAAAGAGCCCGTTGTCACGGAAAAGGTCGTCATTCTTGACGCGTCCGCCTCCATGATGACCGAATCCGACGGCGAAACCCGCTTCGAGCGCGCCGTGGAATCGGCTCGCACGCTGGCCTACGAGGCCTTCGAGCAAGGCAGCACGGTCACCGTACTGCTCGCGGGCGAAAAGGCTTCCGTTGTCGTAGCAAACGTCAATGCCGAAAACGCACTGGAGATCGACGAGGCGCTGGACGCCCTCCTCTCTCCCGAAGACGGCGAAGAACCGGTATACACCTTTGGCAAGGGAGACATCGACGGTGCCATCAAGCTGGCCGAGCAAACGACGCTGGTCAACCCCGACGCCGAAGTCGTATTCTTTACCGACACCAATTACATCGACGCCGGCCGCGTGGTCATCAAGGACGTCAAGGATCCCTCCGAGTGGAATGCGGCGATCCTGGATACCCGTGCCATCATCGACGAGAACTATTACCGCTTTGAGATCGACATCGCCTGCTACGGCAACGTAGACGCAGATATCGACGTGTACTGCGATATTTACGGCGTCAATGACGACGACATGGTGGTCAACCTGTTCGCAACGGCAAGATGTAAGGCGGGTGAGCCCACCACGCTGGTGTTCGCCAAGTACAATCCGGACAAGCCGGACGCTGACATCACCGAAAGCGTGGAGATCTTCTCCTTCAACTATCTGTCCATCCGCATCAATGAAAACGACTCCTTCGAGTACGATAACACCTTCTCGCTTCACGGCGGAGAAAAGCCGCCCCTGAGGATCCAGTACGCCAGTTCGAGCCCCAACAACTTCTTTGGAACGGCCATGATGGTTCTGCGCGATACCCTCAACAAGCGTTGGAAGGTAGAATTCGTGGAGGTGAAAAAGGATGAGACCCCTGAGATCGAGGGCTTCGACGTTTACATCTTCGAGCACAAGATCCCCAAGACGCTGCCCAATGACGGTCTTTTGATCCTGGCCAACCCCGATTCTCTCCCCTCCATCACCGGACTGCGGCTGGGCGGAGGGTTCCAAAGCAGCAACGGGCAGGGACTTACTCTCTCTCCCGGCGACGAGCACGTCCTGATGGACGGTATCACGCCGGAGGAAATCACCGTTACAAGATTCAAGGAGTTCACAAGTGCCGACGGCTACGTCCCCCTGATGTACTGTGAGAACAAGGCAGTGGTGATGGCTAAGAACGAGCCCGATCAAAAGATCGTCGCCATGTCCTTCAGCCTCAACTACTCCAACTTCTCCATGCTCCTGGACTTCCCTCTGTTTATGTACAACATCTTCGAGCACTATATCCCCTCTACCATGTCGGAACACGTGTTCGAGGTCAACGACGAGATCTCACTCAACTGTCGCAGTGAATATCTGATGCTGACGGATCCGAACAACAAGGAAACCGAGCTGAGAACCTTCCCCGACACCGTGTTGCTCAAGACCCCCGGTCTTTACAAGGTCTCCCAGACTCCCATCTCGGGCGAGGAGATTTCGGAATACTTCTTCGTCAAGCTTCCCGCCTCCGAGTCTGACATCAACACGCTGGAGGATACGCTTTCCAACCCCTTCTTCGTAGAACGAGAAGAAATCGAAAATCAAGATCTCTTATTATACTTTGCTCTGGCTCTGATCGCCCTTCTGTTTGCAGAATGGTGGCTGCAATCACGCGAGCAATTTTAGTTAGGAAAATAAACCATGGTAAATTTTAGTATTCAATTTTCAAACCCCTGGTTTTTGCTTCTTCTGATCCCCGCGCTGTTCTTTGCCCTGTTGCCTTACTTCCGTATGAACAAGCGGTACAGAAAAACCAGAAACCGCATCACTTCGATCGCGTTGCATATCACGGTCATGGTCTTATCCGTATGTGTTCTTGCCGGAATCACCTTTGAATACGACCTGCCGAATAAGGAAAACGAGGTCATTCTCCTTGTGGACACCTCGGACAGCGGCAGCGAAGGCATGGAGGATAAAAACGACTTTGTCAAGTCAGTCATAGACAACACAGATTCTATGTTCAAGCTTGGCATCGTTACGTTTGGTTTTGACCAGGTTTATGCGGTTGAGCTTTCGGACGACACCGAGAATATGTACACACAGTATCTCCAGGCGCCCGCTCCCAACAACTCCGCCACCGATATTGCTTCCGCGCTGAGCTATGCCGCCTCCCTCTTTACCAAGAAGGAGACCGCCCGTATCGTTTTGATCTCTGACGCAGTCGAGACGGACGGACAGGCCATCAACATCATCAAAACCATCGCCTCGCAGGGCATCAAGGTCGATACCGTGCATTTCCCCGCCCCCGAGCTGGGAGACGAGGTGCAGATCGTAGATGCCACAAGACCCAATGAAAAGATCACGGTGGGAAATGAATTCTTCATTGATCTGACCCTGCAAAGCTCCTATGCGGGCACCGTGACTATCACGCCCTTCGACAACAACGCCGAGGGAGAAGGCATCGAGGTCGAGCTCAAGGAGGGTCTGCAAACGGTCAAGGTTCCCTTTGCCTTCACTCTCCCCGGCCTGCATACGCTGTCCTTTGAGATCAACAGCGATCAGGATACCGAGGTACTCAACAACGTCTTCACCTCTTATATGTATCTTGAGATCTTCGACAAGATCCTGGTGGTCGAGAGCATTGAGAGCGAATCTCAGTCTCTTTGCACCATGCTGCGCGACGAGCTCAACGTGACCGTTGTCAACGTTCACGACCCCATCAATATGCCCAAGACCACTAAAGAGCTCCGTGCCTTTGACCAGGTGGTACTCTGCAACATCTCCAACGCAGATATGCCTGACGGCTTTGCCGATTCGCTCTATTCTTACGTATACGACTTCGGCGGCGGTTTGTTTACCATCTGCGGCAACAAGGAGGACCTCAATCCCAACGACGAGGATTGGACGGCCAACGCCTACACCAAAGAGGATATGTACGGCACGACCTACCAAAAGCTGCTCCCCGTCGAGATCATCAACTACACGCCTCCCGTAGCCGTCATTATCATCATCGACCGCTCGGGATCCATGTACGATGGCTCCGGAAAATACGAGGAGAGCAAATTGTACTACGCAAAGCAGGGTGCCGAGGCGTGCCTGGATGCCCTGACCGAGCGTGACTTCGTCGGTATCATGTCCTTGGGTGACAGCTACAACGAAGAGCTGGAGCTGACGCCCCGTCCCTACAGAGCTAAGATACTCAGCGCCATCGAGCGCATCGAGGGCGGCGGCAACACCGTCTTCTCGGATGCCATCGAGCGTGCGGGCAAGGCACTGGCCGCCAAGACCGGCGTGGAAAAGAAGCATATCATTATCGTTACGGACGGTGAGCCCAGCGGCGATAACGAGGGCGACTACACCTACTGGATGCAGGAAAATGCCAAGCAGGGCATCACGACCTCCATCGTCGGCGTTCAGTGTACGACCAACGCCAGACGCAACATGATCGAGCTGCTCAAGACGTACGCAGGCGGAACGGAAAAGAACTTCCATGACATCCACGACGTCACCAAGGTTCCCGAGGCGATGAGAGAGGATCTGGAGGTTCCCGAGATCAAGGACGTCAACTACGTGACCTTCACTCCCACCTTCGGCACGACCCACTCCATCACGGCCGGCATCAACGAGGAGGATATGCCAACTCTTGACGGCTACTACGGTGTTAAGGCCAAGGAGGGCGCTCAGGTCGTCATCATGGGCGACTACACCCCCATTTACACCCAGTGGCAATGCGGTAAGGGCAGCGTCGGTACGTTTGCCTGCGACCTCAACGGCACCTGGTCGGCTGATTTTGTAGAGTCCCCCGTCGGTGCTACTCTGATCAACAACATCGTCACCGCCCTCTTCCCCACCGATCGGGTTCGTCCGCAGGACATTGACGCCGAGGTGGACGGAGACAACTACAGCACCGTTGTCAGCGTATTTACCGATATGCAGGAGGGTGACTACATTGAACTTGAGGTCAAGAGTCCCGGTGTTGACGGTGAGGAAGGATTGGTTCAGACCATCACCGCTTCCTCAAACGACTCCTACTCCAGGCTTTCCTTTGCCGTCACGACCCCGGGTCTGCACGAGATCAAGGTCACGCGCAAGAGCGCAGACGGTATCGTGATCGCAGAAACCATCATTTACAAGGCTCTGCCCTACTCGCAGGAGTATAACCTCTTTACCGACCCTGCAACGGCGGAGCAGCTCATCCAGACATTGGCCACGCACGGCCGCGGCGCCGTTTTGGAGGAGCCCCTTGACGTGTTCGAAAACGCGCTCAAGTATATTCACCGAGTCATCGATCCCAAGATCGTGTTCATGGTCACCGCACTTGCCCTGTTCCTCTTGGACATTGCTGCACGTAAGTTCAAGTGGAAGTGGCCGCACGAGATCATCCGGGACAAAAAGGCCAGAGCGGCCATGACGAAATAAGTGGGAGGTAAGATATGAAAAAAATAACGATCGCACTGCTTTGTCTTCTCATTGGCGTGCTTTGCCTCCTGTCTTTGGCATCCTGTACTGACGCAGTTGCCGTTCCCGGCAATTTGAAACTGAACGAGGACACACTGACGCTCTCCTGGGACAGAGTTCTGGGTGCAAAAAGCTACACCATCGTCATTGAGGCGACGGAATATGAAAAGACAACCAAAAACAACAAAGTCGAATTGGAAAATCTGGATCCCGGCACCTATGAGATCCGCCTCAAGGCCAATGGCGACGGCAAGGAAACGGAGGATTCCAAGTGGATCACCTACACCTTTGTCAGAGAGCAGGAATCGGGACTTCGCTACAAGCTGATCAACAACAACACCGAGTATGAGCTGGTTGGTCTGGGGCTTGCCAGCGGCGACGTCGTCATGGACGACGTCTACCGCGGCAAGCCGGTCACCTCGATTGGCAAAAAGGCGCTCTCGGGTAGCAACAAGCTCACCTCCTTTACCGTCGGCAAGTACGTCAAGACCATTGGCGACAGCGCATTTGCCCGATGCCCCGAGCTCAAGGCCGTCACGATCTCCGAGTCGGTGATCTCGATCGGCGAGCACGCCTTCCAGAGCTGCAAGCAGCTGGAAAGCATCACCCTGCCCGACTCCCTGACGACGCTTCCCCCCTACCTCTTCTCCTGGTGCTCCGGACTCAAGACCGTAACGCTGGGTAGCAAGGTCGAGACGATTTCGCTTTACGCCTTCTCCAACTGCGAGTCTCTGACCTCCATTAACATCCCCTCCACGCTGAAGCTGATCGAGGAATACGCCTTCTCCGATTGCAAGCTGCTTTCTTCGATTGATCTGGGTCCTTCCCTTGAGGTCATTCAGCCGTATGCCTTCTACAACTGCGCATCGCTCGCGACTGTCAACTTCGGCACGTCTCTGATCGATATCTGCGACTATGCCTTCGGAAACTGCCAGGTGCTCAACAACGTAACGTTGCCCGACACCTGCCGCACCATCGGCAGCCAGGCCTTCCGTTTCTGCAAGGCTCTGGATACGATCGAGCTGGGCACGGGCGTCCAGAAGATCGGCGCTGGTGCATTCTATGATACCAAGCTGTATGATGACGCTGAAAATGAAGTGATCGTCGGCGGCTGGTACATCGCCTGCAAGGATAAGGAGACGGAAAAGGTCACCATCCCTGCCGACGTTTACGGCATTGCAGACTCGGCTTTTTATCGTTGTAAGATGCTGGAGCAAATGAAGATGAGCGGCATCCGGTACGTCGGCGAATACGCCTTCTACGGATGCGAGATCCTGTACTACGTATCCTTTGACAATGCCCTTCTCTCTCTTGGCGACTACGCCTTCAAAAACTGCGTCAAGCTCTCCGACCTGATCTTGGGCTCGAAGCTGGAGACCATTGGCGATTACGTCTTCTCCAAATGCACCATGCTTCAGAAGTTGGATCTTCCCGATACGCTGACCAAGATCGGATCGGGCGCGTTTAACGACACCGCATTGGCAAAAAAGCACACCAACGGCATTGTCTACGTTGACGGTTGGATCGTCGGCACCAATCTCGGTCCCGGCACAGGTCTTATGGATATCAAGGTCGCCGCCGGCACGCGTGGCATTGCCGACTATGCCTTCAACAAGATCCCCGTGATGCAATCCATTATGATTGCTGACTCGGTCGAGTACATCGGCCGCGGCGCTTTCTACAAATGTGTGGAACTAACTCTGGTGTCCGTAGTTCTTCCTAAGAACCTCAAGTCCTTGGGCGATTACGCCTTCTACGGCTGTAGTTACGCGCTGTTCGGTGAAAACGGACAGATGACCATTCCCGAGGGCACCGAGTATATCGGACGCTCTGCCTTCTACAAATGTCTGACGGTCACGGGCGTGACCGTTCCCGACTCCGTCAAGGAGATCGGCGCTTACGCCTTCTACGGCTGTACGGCCCTTGGCGAGAGTAAGGTTGAGGGCAGCGACGAAGTCTACCAGGGCATCGTTTCCCTTGGTAACGGCGTCGAAACGATCGGTGATCGCGCCTTCCAGGGATGCACGGGACTTTTCGAGCTGGTCATTCCCGATTCGGTCACCAGCATCGGCAGTCGCGTCTTCTACAAGTGTGAGAACCTCAGAAGCCTGACCATCGGAAGCGGCTTGACCTCTATCCCCGATTACGCCTTCTACAACTGCCTGTCGCTGAAGGATCTGACCATCCCCTCCACCGTGACCTACATCGGCAAGTACGCCTTCCGCGGCTGTAATGCCCTTGAGTCGCTGACCATCAGCCAGGGAGTAGAGGAGATCGACAACTTTGCCTTCTACGGCTGCAACGTTCTGGAACAGCTGGTCATTCCCACCAGCGTCAAGCGGATCGGCGACTACGCCTTCCGCGGCGCGCAAAGCGCGACCTCCATTCTGCTCCCCGAGACACTGGAGTCGGTTGGCAAGCACGCCTTCTATGGCACCACTGCTACCATCTACTGTGAGGCCGAGACCATCCCCGCTACCTGGAACGAGCGCTGGAATTCCTCCTTTGCTCCCCTCGTCGTCGGCTGTACCCTGTCGGAGGATAAGACCTATCTCGTCTCCTTTACCAAGGGCGAGACCAACCCCGACAATCTCCTGCCCGAGCAGTTTATCAATACTCCGGTCAGAGACGGCCACACCTTCCTTGGCTTCTCGCTCTCGGCAAACTCCTCCGAGATTGCTTACACGACAGAAACACTGAAGGACATTCCCGTCGGCACCACGGTATACACCGTTTGGAGCCAGAACGATACCACTACAGAATAAGATAGGAAAACAATATGAACAAGTGTAAATTCAAATTTCTCATCTTGTCCCTGTGCCTCGTCATGCTCGCGAGCCTTTTGCTGCTCGCGGGCTGCGGCGGCTCTAAGGTGAGCGGCATCGCCATCAAGACAGGCGAGATGCCCCGCACGTCCTACGTGCAGGGTCAGGAGCTTGATCTGACGGGCGGTGTCATTACCGCGATGGTGAGCGGAACCGAAACCGCCATTCCCATGACGGCAGAGGGTGTTTCCATCACCGGTTACGACAAAAATACGCTTGGTAAGCAGACCGTTACCGTCACCTACGAGGGACAGACCACGACCTTTGAGGTCACCGTCGTTGCCCGTATGATCGCTGACGGCTACAAGAACGAGTATTTTGTCGGTGATGCCTTTGACGCCTCGCAGGGCAAGCTTAAAATCACCCGGGACGACGCCACCGCCTTTACGGTCAATCTGAACAGCGACTTGGTTACCATCGAGCCGTTCGATTCCTCCAAGGCCGGTCAGACGTCCGTTAAGGCCGTCTATAACGACGGCAAGGGCACGGTGTACGAAGCCGAGCTCAAGGTCACCGTCTACCCCATCGGGCAGGTAACCTTTACCAAGCCCAGCAAGGCCGTATACTCCAGCCACGATACTGAGCTATCGCTGGCGGGCGGTTATTTCACGGTCAAGGCCGAGGGCTCTGACCTTTCCAACTACGTTCCCCTGACTCTTTCCATGGTAAGCGGATTTGACCCTTCCATCGTCACCTCCGCTAACAGAGACACGCCTTACGAGCAGACCGTCACCTTCACCTACGCCGGTCAGACCTTTGAATTCAAGATCTCCATCCTGTACAGCGGCGTGTCCGTTGTCAGAGATGCCGCCAAGGCACTGGCTGACGTAACGCTCGAGGACGAGAATGCCACCCTTTCTGCCGAGCTTGGCGAGATCGCACTGGATGCAGCAAGAGAATATTTCAAGCTGACCCAGGCAAGAAAGGATCTGATCGATGATGAAAGCACAAACCTGGTCATGCGCTGTGCCGCTGTCTACGTGCTGGCACAGTTCAAGGAGGAGGCTCTGACCTACGAGGATACCTTCCGTTTGTCCGAAGCAGGCAATCTGAGCTTGATAACCAAGGATTATGAGAGCACCAAGGCAAACCTTGAGCGCTTTGACTCCGAGGAGGAGAAATTCAACGTTTACGTCGAGCTTCTCCATCACATCAAGGAGGATTTCGCTGATCTGATCCTGTATGGTGAGACTAAACTGGAGGATTACATTAAGGTTCCCACGGCGGATGAGCTCAACTTCTACTCCGGCGTCTTCGCCTTCATGCTCAACCTTCACGAGTCGTTCTCCACCATTCCTGCCGACTGGACCGAGAAAACGCTGTCTCAGTACGAATACGAGATCGCTACGACCCTGAAGAAGATCACGGCATCGGTATACGTCGGTCCTAACTTCAACGCCGTATACAACGCCGTCTCCTCCTGGAGAGAGCGCAACGATTACTTTGAGATCATCTACACCTACTACCTGCACGTAGCAGAGGATAAGCAAAGCTTCTTTGAGACCATCAACGGCGATAACGGTCTGAAGCTTTCCTTGCCCGGTGACCTCCAGCTGTGGTATACCTGCATCAGCCAGGGCGCAACACAGCTCCAATACATGGGCACGAATGCCGACGGTGCAGCTTACCTCTACGACACCACTCGCTTCATGTATTACTACTACAAGACGGCAGAGCTGGCACAGAGCATCAAGAACAGCGACAATCCGCTTCACGTTGAAATTTACAATTTCATCGGCGGCGATTCCCTCGCCTTCAAATACCTGGAGCATCCCCACGCGCTGGGTTATATGTATCACTCCTCCACCATGCTGGAATCCGCCGCTTATAAGAAAATGTGGGATTCCTACATAGAGCTCGCCTCCATTTACCTGGAGGGCAAGATGAACGTCAAGGAGCAGAGCGCTAAGTTTGACGCTGTTCTGAAGGATCTTGCCGCGCTCTCCCCTGCCGAGGTCTATGGCTTTATCTGCTCGATGACCTTCCGTTATAACGAGTCCCGCGGTAACGCTCTGGTGTTCGATTATACGGACACGACATCTAACACCCTCGTCTTCCTGCTGGCCAATTACGGCGCCGCCAACCTGTCGGAGGGCGCACGCGATTCCTTCCGTCTGCTGCTGGCTTCCATTGAGAAGTACGCGCTGGTTGGCATCCGAGCAAATGCACTGAGCGAATTCAAGGACGGCATGGCACAGCTGATTCAGCAGTACAACGCGATGAGTGCCGAGGACCGCACCAGCTTCGACCGTATGATGGGCGATTGCTACAACAAATATCTTACCATCTACAACACCTGCAACCGCACCGAAACACCGAATGATCTGGGTGTTAGCAAGGACACTTATCTTGAACTGAAGGACGCGTTTGATTCCTTCTTTGACGTGTTAAAGCTGTTCAACGATACGACGCAGGATGAAAAGACCAGACAGACGTACTTCCCCCTGCTCTTCGCGCTGTGCGAGAAGTCCCACGTGTTGTACACCGATCTGCTTGAGGAGGGCACGCCCGAGGCCGTCAACGCCATGTTCTCGGTCTATCACCCGTTGAACGACGTCAACATGACGCTGGACCAGGCCTATTCGATAACCCGTGACTTCTTCTGCAACAATCTGATCTTCAAAACGATCGCGATGGGCACGGCGGAGAATCCCCAGGAGGTTCTGTTCTGGCTGCTGTATTCCGATTCGGCACTCCGCCCGTTCATGGTCAAGATTTCCGACTTGATGTGCGCTCACGTTTCCGACACGTACATCAGCGCATCCGCGGTTACCCAGATCCTTTCTGACTTCCGCGCGATGAATCCGCTGGAGCAAAATCTCTTCTATATGTTCGGCTTCCAGTTGTATTACGACAGCCTTCACTCCCACCTATCCAAGGATGATGAGAGCATCGCCTCCTTCATCACAACCGTCCTTCAGGCAGAGATCGGCTATGTTTCCTATATGATGGATCCCGAAGATCCCGGCCGTGTTGAGTTCTTCACCAACTGCATGACCCCCGCCATCGAGGCTTACAATGCACTTTCCAACAAGGATAAGCTGCCCGAGGATATCAAGAATATGTACAATTTCTATCTGGAAGAGTACAATAAAGTTAAATAATCATCTTAACAAAAAGAAGCACGTGACCACGGTCACGTGCTTCTTTTTCTTATTTGAATATGACGTTTTCATCGCCCAGGAGTCGGGTAAACTGCCCCATCAGATAGTCCGTCAGGGCAACGCCGCCGCGCCATGCGCGGTAGGTCTTGCTCTCGCCGTCGTAAAAGATGACGGGGATGTGTCCCGGAAACAGCTCCACTAAGTTGAGGGCTTTGCGATACAGCGTCCCTTGGCTATCGGGCAGACGCAGATAAAGCTTGCCCTGCTTTCCCTGCACGCTCTCACGGGCGGGCTGTGGGGGTTGTTTTTTTGCTTGACTTTCCTGTACTTGGCTGACCACCGGGGGCTCGACATAGCTTTCATTATCCACCAGCGGAAGCATCTGATCCACTAGGATTTTGGGATCCTCGTTCTCACGGCAGGAGACCGTTCCCCTGATGCAGATGGCCGCATCGGGACGAATCAGACTGCCGTAGCTCTGATAGATCTTGGGGAACACCAGGCATTCGATCTCGGCATAGCGGTCCTCCAAGGTAAAGAAGGCCATGCGCTCCTCACTTTTGGTCGTTTTCAGCGTCACACGGTTGACCGTTCCCGCCAAGGTAACGCGTGCGCGCTCGCGGGCGGTAAAGGCTCCTGTTTCGTCCTGCTCGAGTAGTGTGGAAATGGCACCGACACCCAAGGCGCGGACATGATTTTGATAGTTGTCCAGCATATGCCCCGAGAAGTACATCCCCGCCGCCTCTTTTTCCTGCAGCAGCTTTTCCTTGAGGGAAAAATCGGGAACGTCCGGGTATTCATATCCGGTGCTCGCGGCGCTCTCCTTGACGGGGATCGCCATGGAAAACATATCCATCTGCCCCTCCAGGTTGCGCCGGGAGCGGTCCTGGGACAGGTCCATGATCTTCTCGTAGGAGGACAGCATCTGGCGGCGGTTGATACCGCCAAGGCCATCGAATGCTCCCGCCTTGATCAGCGCCTCCAGCTGGCGCTTGTTGAGTTCCCTGCCGGACATACGCGAGATGAAATCATCCAGCGAACGGAACGCGCCGCCGCTCTCCCGCTCTCTGACGACCGCGTCGATAAAGGATCGGCCGATATTTTTCAGTGCCTGGAGACCAAAGCGAATGCCCTCGCGCTGACCGCCGTCAGCATGAAATTCGGCAAAGCTCTCGTTGATATTCGGGGGGAATACCGCGATCCCGCGGTGATGGCACTCGGCAATGTACTCACCCGTTTTGGGGATGTTGCCGAGAACGCTGGTCAAGAGTGCCGCCATATATTCGCGGGGATAGTGCGCCTTGAGATAAGCCGTGCGATAAGAGATCAGGGCGTAGGAGGCCGCGTGCGACTTGTTAAAGGCATAGTTGGCAAAGTCGGACATATCGTCAAACAGCTCGTTGGCGACCGCCGCCGGGACGCCGTTTTTCTCCGCACCCGACACAAAGTCTGCCCGCTCCGCCTCCAGTACGTCCGCCTTCTTTTTGGACATGGCGCGGCGCACGATATCGGCGTGGCCAAAGGAGTATCCTGCTACGGTACGGAAGATGTTCATGACCTGCTCTTGGTACACCACGCAGCCGTAAGTGGACTCCAAAATCGGCTTGAGCTGAGGCGTGGCGTAGGTGATCTTTTCGGGATGGCGGCTGTTTTCAATATAGGTGGGAATAGAATCCATCGGTCCCGGACGGTACAGGGCGATGGCGGCCTGAACGTCATCCAGCGTGCGGGGACGCAGCTCGGTGAGCATCTGACGCATGCCGGCCGACTCCAGCTGAAAGACGCCACCCGTATCCCCGCGGGAGATCAGTTCAAACGTGGCCGCATCCGAAAGGGATACGCCCGACAAAACGAAGGAGGGTTCATTTTCGCGAATTTGCCGCTCGGCATCGTGGCAGATGGTCAGATAGCGCAGGCCCAGAAAGTCAAACTTCAACAGTCCCAGTCCCGCGAGGGTGTCCATATCGTACTGGCTGACGACAGCGTCGTTGCTCAGGGCCAGCGGAACAAAATCAAAGAGCGGCTTTTCGGTGATGAGAACACCGGCGGCGTGCACCGACATATTGCGGGGCATCCCCTCCAGAGCCATAGCCGTATCGACCAAGCGGCGCACCTGATGGGACTCCTCGTACTGGGCCTTGAGATCCGGCAGACGAAGGGCTTTTTCGATGGTGATGCCCAATTCCTGGGGCACGGCGCGCGCGACGGGATCGACTGCGCTATAGGGCATGCCCAGTGCCCGTCCCACGTCGCGGATGGCCGCCCGCGCGGCGAGCGTACCAAAGGTCACGATCTGACTGACGTGATCGGCGCCGTATTTGTCAATAACGTAGGCGATGACCTCCTCGCGGCGGTTGTAGCAAAAGTCCATATCAATATCGGGCATGCTGACTCGCTCGGGATTGAGAAAGCGCTCAAAAAGCAGATCAAATGCAATCGAGTCAACGTCGGTAATGCCCAGCAAAAAGGCAACCAGGCTTCCCGCGCCCGAGCCACGTCCGGGACCGACGGGAATACCGCGGCTCTTGGCAAAGCCCACGTAATCGGCCACGATCAGAAAATAATCGGCGTATCCCATCGACTCGATGACGGACAGCTCGTATTCCATGCGGGCGCGATACTCCTCCATGGAATGCATCTGTCCGCTACTGCCATAGCCAAGCATACCCTCGCGCTCGCGACGGGAGAGTCCTTCCTCGGTCAATTCGCGCAGATATTGCACCGAGGACAGGCCTCTCGGGCAGGGGAAATGCGGCAGGTGAACCGCCGAGAAATCCAACTCCAGGTTGCACTTTTCCGCAATGCAAACAGTGTTCTCAAGCGCCTCGGGGTGAGTGGAAAACAGCCTCTCCATCTCCTCGGTGGATTTGTAGTAAAACTCGTCCGTTTCAAAGCCCATAGGGCGGCCATCCTCGATCGTCGTGTTCGTCTGGATGCACATGAGAATAGCCTGCGTGGAAGCATCCTCGCGGCGCAGATAGTGACAATCGTTGGTGGCGACCAGGGGCAGCTCGCACTCGCGCGCCAGTTCAAGCAGCTCGGGCATGATCTGTCTTTGATCGGCAAGACCGTGGTTTTGTATTTCGATATAGTAATCGCCCGAGCTGC
>SVSH01000026.1 GCA_015064395.1 Oscillospiraceae bacterium | reverse complement strand
GATAGTGACAATCGTTGGTGGCGACCAGGGGCAGCTCGCACTCGCGCGCCAGTTCAAGCAGCTCGGGCATGATCTGTCTTTGATCGGCAAGACCGTGGTTTTGTATTTCGATATAGTAATCGCCCGGCGCAAACAGGGCCGCCTGCTCTCGCGCCGCCTGCACCGCCTCGTCGTAGCGTCCCGACAAAAGCAGCTGGGGAATACGCCCTGCAAGACACCCCGACAGCGCAATCAAGCCCTCCGAGTGAGCGGCGAGCAGTTCCATATCAATACGGGGCTTGCTATAAAAGCCCTCGGTAAAGCCCTTGGAGACCAGATACATCAGGTTTTTGTAGCCCGTTTCGTTCTTACACAGCAGCACAAGATGATAGCCTGTCCGCTGTCCGCGCGACGCACTCTTATCAAAGCGGGAGCCGGGGGCGACGTACACCTCGCACCCGATGATGGGCTTGATGCCCTCCTTGCGGCAAGCCTTGTAAAAGGATATTGCGCCGTACATCACACCGTGGTCGGTCAGCGCAACGGCACGATGACCGCAGGATTTTGCGCGTGCGGGAATATCGGCGATGCGGCAAGCACCGTCGAGCAGGCTGTATTCACTGTGCAGATGCAGATGTACGAACTCCCTCATATCGTCCTCCGTTTAGTTTCCTCGGCCTGCCTCACGTGCCAATTCCGTCAGCTTTTGCAGGCGGTGATTGAGCCCCGACTTGGTGATGGGCGGGGTGTGCAAAAGGGCCAGCTCGGCAAGCGTGGCATCGGGATTGGCCTCTCGCAGCTCTGCCGTCTCGCGAAGGCTGATCGGGAGCTTGTCCCATTCTCCACTGCCCCGGAGTGCCTCGATGGCCGCCATGTGCTCACTCGCCGCTCGCACCGCCTTTTGTATGTTTTGCGCCACGCAGTTGGTGGCTCGGTTTTCATTGTTGCGTATGTCGCGCTCGATCTTGGTGTTGATCAGGGCGAACAGGGTACGTCTGGCATGAAGATACGAAAAAAGATCCTCCATGCAGGCACTGTTTTTGTAGTACAGATTCATGCCGCTCTTGCGGCGGATATATTTCGGCGGCTCGCTGATCTCGCAAAAGAGCGAGGACAGGCGATGTGCCGTTGCCGCATCGCGGCAGGAGATCTCCATATGATGCGTCTTGACCGGGTCGGTCACACTGCCCGCCGCGATCAAAACGCCCCGCAAAAAATAGCGCAGGCAAGCCTCGCAGTCAAAGTTCAACAGCTTAGGCAGAGGCAGATCGGACATATCCGCCCTCTGTAATTGAGCTCTGACACCGCCCGACACCAAGGTAAGCGTGCAATAACTGCGTCCCGTGCGACGGAAATGATCTCGCTCCACCCGCGTGCGAAGCTGCTTTTCCAAGTGATCTGCCACGCGCTCGCCAAGCTCGTCGGGCAAGGTCAGCGAGAAGGCTCCCATCGGCGTTTGGGCGCAGAACAGAAGTCCCATGGTCAGCGCGCGCCGACAGCAGGGCTTTCGGGGGGGCTCTTCCTCCCACAGTTCTATTTTACATTCCTCCGAAAAAGACATACCGTCCTCCGTTTTATTTTGCTAAATGTCCCGTAAGGATCTGAACCTCACTCTCCAGCTCGATGCCGTGGTCGCGGTATACAACCGCTCTGACGTGCTCGATCAGAGAAAGGACATCACGGGATGTTGCTCCCCCCGTGTTGACGATAAAACCGGCGTGCTTGGGCGAGACCATCGCACCGCCAATGGCATAGCCCTTCAGGCCGCTCGCCTCGATCAGCTGTCCCGCAAACGCCCCCACAGGGCGCTTGAAGGTACTACCCGCGCTGGGATATTCCAGGGGTTGTTTGTCCCGTCTGCGCCGCATATAGTCCTCCATCGTCTCCCGGATGGCCCGGGCATCGCCCGGCATCAAGGACAGCGTAGCCTCCAGCACCGTCCATTCGGGGTGAGGCTGCAGGATGCTGTGGCGGTAAGCAAAATCCATCTGCTCGCCCAACAGCGTGAGCGTCTCGTCTCGCTCCCGATCGTACAGGCGAACCGACCTGACCACCTGGGCCATCTCGCCGCCATAGGCGCCTGCATTCATAAACAGCGCGCCGCCCAACGTACCGGGAATGCCGTGAGCAAATTCCAGGCCCGACAGAGCTCTCTGCTGTGCCACACGGGCGATCGAAGCGAGCGTCGCGCCGCTCCCTGCGACAAGGGTCGTGCCCTCGACCTTGACCGTGTCAAGACCGCAGGTACGGACGGCAACACCCGCGATGGGGTCGTCGGGAAACAGCACGTTGCTTCCCCGCCCTAAGACGAAGGAGAACACGCCACGCGCCCGGATGTCACGAAGCACCGTCGTCAACTGCGCCTCGCTTTGCGGCTCGACCATCAGCGCAATGGGACCGCCGATGTGAAAGGTCGTATAGGGAGCCAGCGGGACGTCCTCTTGCACAGAGATCCCCAGCATATTCCATTGTTCCTTCAGCTGACGCAATGCTGGCATATCGGCCTCCCGTTGAAAATCATTCTTACAGTAGTATATCCAAAAGCTCTCTCAGATGTGAGATGGTATAGGTAGGATGCAGGTCTCTCTTGGCCGCGTCGCCTTGATGCGAGGGGTCGGGGCACAGCCAGCAGGTGTCACACCCCCAACGCTCGCCGCCCGCCATGTCCGATGAGAGCGAGTCGCCGATGACGAGTGCTCGGGCCGGGTCCAGATCGGGCAGTGCCGCGAGGACGTGATCAAAGTATTCCTGCACCGGCTTGTTGTGCCCGATGTCCTCCGAAATGAAGGCGTCCTTGAACAAGGGGAACAGCGGGGAGGGATCAAATCTGCCGTGCTGTACGCCGGCGTTGCCATTGGTAATGGCCACAAGCGTATACTTTTGCGAAAGAGCCCGGCAGACCTCCAAGGCGCCATCCATCAAAAAGCTCTTATGCGTCAGATGCTTGACGTAGCTCTTGGCAAACGCCACGGGGTCCATGGGGGACAGTCCGCACTCCTCGCCCAGCACCTGGAATCGGTGCCAGATGAGCGTCGCGCGATCCATCTCGCCTCGCTCCAGCATCTCCCAGTGCGCATCGTTGATCAGGGCGTACCGCGCGATGATCGCATCGTCGTCGGGAAAGCCGTGCTCGCGCAGGGCATCCGCCATCGCGTCGTGCTCGGAGCGGTCAAAATCCAAAAGCGTATTGTCCACGTCAAATAAAAGATACGTATATTGTTTCATATGCAATCACAAAGCTCCTTGTTGGTATATTACACCCATTTTAACTATTTTACCACACCGCAAGAAGAAATGCAAGCCAATCTCTCCCCCCATTTGCCGATTTTTTGCATATTCTGCTGTAAAATGCAGGAAAAATCGACCAGGTACTTCCCATTTAGGAAAAATCATGGTATAATGATGGCAACATAAATCCAAGGAAAGGAGAAGACGTATGACCCCGCACGACCTGCTTCCCTCGCTGTACGCCCCCGTCTTGATCGGGTGTGACCGCCAGGTCCGCCGCCTGGGACGCCGCCTGTTTTGGCAGTACGGCATGCTCCCGCACGTGTTTGCCGAGCAGTTCCCGCCCCTTTGTCGATTGACCCCCTGGATGATCTGTCATACCCTTCCCCGCGGCGCCTCCCCTGCACTGTACGAAATGGCACTTGCCGACTTTGCCGCCGAGCAAAAGGCGCTGGATCGAACCCCTCTTTTGTTCTTCTCGCAGGACAAGCACGGTGTCGTTTTGTCCGACGAACAAAAAAAGACGCTGGAGGCGTCCTACCTGCTGTGCCCCGATGTCGACGAGACCATTTTCTCGCACCTGATCGATTACCAAGGAGGTGGCCCACTATGACTCATACTGCAACCGTGCGTCAATTCCTCGCGGCACTGCCAACGCCCCCCACCCTCATTGCCGGTGACGGCATCGCCGCCGACTTCCCTATGGATTCCCTTGTGGCCGACTCCCGCCGCGCGACAATCGGGTCGCTGTTTGTTTGTATCAGGGGAGCAAAAGCCGATGGTCACCGCTATCTTGCCACCGCTTACGCCGCCGGCTGTCGCTGTTTTTTGGTCGAGCGTCAACCCGATGAGCCCCTGCCCCCCGATGCTTGCCTGTATCTATCACGCGATACCCGCCGCGACCTGGCTTTGCTCGCCGCCGCCTATTACGGGCATCCGGCTCGTCAAATGAAGGTGATCGGCATCACCGGCACCAAGGGCAAAACCAGCACCGCCTGGATGTGCCATCATATCCTGCAAAAGGCGGGCATTCCCTCCGGCTATATTGGCACCTGCGGCGTGCATTACGGGCAGGTGAGGATCGACACCGCCAACACCACCCCCGATCCGTTGCTATTACAGCGGCATTTGCGCGATATGAAGCAGTCCGGCGTGCAGATCGTCCTCTTGGAGGTCTCCTCGCAGGCTCTCTGGCAGCACCGCGTGACGGGAATTCCCTTCCATACCGCTGTCCTGACCAATCTCTCGCCCGACCATATCGGTGGCGCAGAACACCCCGATTTTGACCACTACGCCGCCTGTAAACGGCGGCTCCTGACCGACTTTGGTGCCCAAACGGTCATCGCCAACGCCGACGATATCCACGCGGAGCAAATGCTCACAGGCGTGAGAGCGACCATTCTTCGCTGTGGAAAAGACACTGCAGCAGATGTGCAGGCAATCAACATCTGCCGCCAGATCCGAGACCATTTACCCGGCATTGCCTTTACCTATCGCATCGGCCAAGAGATCGAGCGCGTCTTTCTGCCCCTGCCCGGCGAGCACAACGTTTATAACGCGCTGCTTGCCCTGACCGTTACTCACACGCTGGGCGTCTCCCTGCCCTTGGCGGCCACGGCACTGTCTGATCTACATATCCCGGGGCGCTTTGATATGATCCCCTTCCGTGGTGCCTTGGTCGTCGTGGATTACGCCCACAACGGTGCTTCCCTTCGTGCTGCGCTCGAGACTCTGCGCGACTATGAGCCCCGTCGCCTTGTGTGCCTCTTTGGCTCGGTCGGTGAGCGGACACAATGCCGCCGTCGGGAGCTGGGCGACGTGGCAAACGAGCTCTCTGACTTCACCTATCTGACGGCCGATCATCCCGGCTTTGAGCGCGTCGAGGACATCTGCGCAGACATCGCAGCCTCCTTTCCCGACGCCCGCCGCTATCTTATCATCCCTGACCGCGCAAGAGCCGTCAGGACCGCGCTGGAGAGCCTTTGCGAAGGAGAGGTGTTGTTGCTTGCCGGCAAGGGCGACGAGCAATCTCAGGCCATCTGTGGGCGTCTCGTGCCCTACAGCGACCGCGCGGTGGTAGAGGCGTACCTTTCCGAGCTTGCAGTGCCCGTTTGAGCATGCGCCCCCTGTCATTCTCGCATTCCGAGAGAGATTCGCCCTCTGCGGGGTGGTAAAATGTCCGTCGTAATGGTAGAATGAGAGCGTAAGGGGTGCTTGGATGGCATCCGCGAAAGGAGATCAATTTATGGAAAAGAAGACCATCGGCGCTTTCATCTCCGCCCTGCGTCGGGCGCACGGCATGACGCAAAGAGAGCTGGGCGAGCGCTTGTTCGTATCGGATAAGACGGTCAGCCGCTGGGAGCGGGACGAATGCACGCCCGACCTGTCGCTCATTCCCGAAATTGCCGATATTTTCGGTGTGACGGCAGACGAGCTGTTGCGTGGCGAACGAAAGGCCGCACCTGTCACCACGGAGCAGCATGCTCTCACAACGGACACCGATACGCCAAGAAAAGATGCACGGAGTGAACGCCAATTCAAGCATCTGCTCGACCGCCGCCTGACCAAATATAGAAATCTGTCCCTCATCTCAGCCGGCATTGGTCTCTTTGGCCTGATCGTCGCCGCCATCATCAATCTCGGCGCGCTTCGTGCCTATATCGCTTTTGGCATCTCGCTCATTTTCCTGTTGGGCGCGGCAATTTGCCAAATCTGCTTTTTGATGACCTTCCGCATGAAAAATGACGACGAAGACGAAGCAGACGAGCGCCGTACGACCCTTGCCGCCTTCAATGAAAAAACGCTTCTGACAGCAAAAAATGTCCTGTGGCTATTGTTTGAACTGCTAGCCTTTTGTCTGCCGCTGACCCTGACGGGAAACGCTTATTACGGGCTGAATTTCGACTCGTGGTTGCTTTACGGTCTGTCCTATGCCGCCGTCGGTCTGATCGCGTCGCACAGCATCTACGAGCTCTTGATACGCCGCCTGCTCATTCGCAAGCAACTGCTGTCCGACTCTCCGACCTATCCTGCCCAGCGCCGGCTTCTTGGCCGCTCGCTTTGCCTGCTGATCGCCGTCGGCATCGTCACACTATTGGCCGTAGGTATCGTGCAATCACTCGAGTCCACGACGTTCGTGCGCCCCTACGTATTTGAAACCAAAGAGGAATTTATCGACTTCATGGCCATCCGCGACTCGCGCGAGGACTACTATTCGTGGGACGAGGGCGGAAATATCTTCGTCAACGTCGATTCCGTTCCCGTCGAGCCGAGCGACACCATTCTCGGCGGTGAGAAGGATGAGCCGATCGACGAAGACTTTACCCTCGACAGCGCCTTGACCGATTACGTTTACGACCAAGACGGCAACGTGCTGTTCAGTTACGTCAACCGCCGGCAGAGTGCTCGGATCGAGCTGTCCGACACCGCCGACCGCTTTCCCATCAAGGTCTATACCCAGGCTCTTATTCGCCGCGGTAACGCCATCATCGAAAGCATCACCACTGCCATCATCCTCGCCTACGGCGTCTTCGGAGCCGTGACCGTTGCGGTATACATCAAAAAACGAATGGACTTGGGAAAAAACGAATAAACGCCAAAAGGGCTGATGCACACGCATCAGCCCTTTTCGCTTTGCTATATCAGTGATTGACGCTCTCCCAGTCGGCAAGGAATCTCTCGATGCCCTTGTCGGTCAAGGGATGTTTGGTCATGTCCACCAGCACCTTATAAGGAACGGTGGCAATATCGCATCCGGCCTCCGCCGCTTCGATCACGTGGAAGGGGTTTCGGGTCGAGGCCGCAATGATCTGCGTCGTGATATCTTGTCTGCGGAAGATGGTCGAGATCTTATCGAGCAGATCGATGCCACAGAATCCAATATCGTCAAGGCGTCCGACGAACGGGCTGACGTAAGTAGCACCGGCGGCCGCCGCCAAAATCGCCTGGCCGGGGGTGAAAATAAGGGTGACATTCGTCTTCATACCAAGCGCGGTCAGCTCCTTGACAGCCTTGAGACCCTCGACGCACATGGGGATCTTGATGACAAGGTTGGGGTTGCCGATCTTTTCATAAAGCTCGCGCGCCTCGGCGACCATGCCGTCCGCCTCCAGCGAGATGACCTCTGCACTGATGGGGCCGTCGACGATGGTGCCGATCTCCTTGATCGTTTCTACAAAATCGCGCCCTTCCTTGGCGATGAGCGAGGGGTTGGTGGTCACGCCGGCGACAACACCCATGGCAACTGCCTTTTTGATATCCTCTACGTTTGCCGTATCAATAAAAAATTTCACGTTTTTTTCCTTTCTGTCATACCTTGGTTGACTTTCCATAAATTTCTGTTATAATGATATCACAAGGCGCGTTTTTATGCAAGTTGTGGCGATATATTAGACAAATAAGCATAAAAAAACAGAAAACGCGCAAAAATGAGGTCGATATGAGCATTTCCAAACGTCAGGAAGAAATTTTAGAGCTGTTGAACGAGCACAGCTTTTTAACGGTCGAGCGACTGGCTTCGCTGACCTACACCTCCCCTTCCAGCATCCGGCGGGATCTGACCAAATTGCAAAATCTCTCGCTGATCAAACGGACGCACGGAGGCGCCTCCATTTTCAACGCCATACACCAGTCCGTGCCGCTCAACAGCCGAATGTCGCAAAATATCAGTGAGAAGCGAAAGATAGCCAAGCGGGCCGCCACCCTCCTTCACGACGGTCAGTCGGTCATGCTCGACGGCTCATCGACGGCGGGGTTTCTCATCCCTTACATTGCCAAGCATAAGGACATGATCGTGTTTACCAATAATATGTTCACCGCCATCAACGCCATCAATTACGGCATTGCGACGCACTGTACGGGCGGCTTTTCGGTCGACGGCTCTGCTGTTCTGTCGGGCGCACAGGCCTACCGATCCGTGTCCGAGATTCATCCCGATATTTTCTTTTTCTCCTCCAAGAGCTTGAGCAAAACGGGTGTCATTTCCGACCCCATAGCCGAGGAAAATTACATTCGTACGCTCATGCTCAAAAACGCCAAATTCAGCGTTTTTCTCTGCGACAGCGAAAAGTTCGATACGGAGTCGCTGTATCAGCTGACATCTGTTGATCAGATCGACGCCTGCGTGTTCGACAAGCCCTTCCCCGAATTGAAGGCAAAATGTCAGATATTGGTATAGCCTATGATAAAAGGGCTGATGCACACGCATCAGCCCTTTGCTTTATCCTTTTTTCAGTCTCTCGATCAACACGGGCAACACCGGCTCAAAGCGAACACCGTACCAGTGCTCAGGGGCACCGACGGTGTTTTCGATGGCGGCAAGGGTATAGTCCGCCGCCACGCAGGCCGAGTCAAACAGTGATCTTCCCCGCAGATACGCCCCTGTGAAGGCCGAGGCGTACACGTCGCCCGTACCGTGGAACATTTGAGGGATACGGCGGTGAGGGTGGTATTGCTTTTGTCCGTTCTCGTACACCATTACACCCAACGTATCAGGCGAAAAGCTGACGCCCGTGAGCACGATGTCACGCGCGCCGAGACGGCGCAAGCCCTGCAACAGCTCGTCAATATAGGCCTCATCGTATTCCTCACGATAGTCAAGTCCCGTCAAAAAGGCTGCTTCGGTGATATTGGGCAGAATAATATCGGCGCGGGCACACAGCCGACGCATCGCCGCGACGTAATCGTCGTCAAAGCCGACGTACAGTCGGCCGTTATCCGCCATCGCGGGATCAACGATCTTGACACCGCCCGGAACAAGAAGGGTGTCCATCATATCCTCCACCATTTGCACCTGGCGGGTCGAGCCGAGGTAGCCGGTATACAGGGCATCAAAGGTGATGTTCTTGCTCTGCCAATGGGCGCAGATGTCGGGAATATCGTCCGTCAGATCGCGGAAGGTAAAGCCCTCAAAGCCCTTTGCCGTGTGGGTCGACAGCACGGCGGACGGAAGGATGGCCGTCTCCATACCGCACGCCGACAGAATGGGCAGTGCCACCGTCAGCGAGCATTGTCCGACGCAGGAAATATCCTGCACAACGAGGATTCTTTTGTAATCATCATTCATTATAACGCACCTCCGTGCCAATTCCATTGAACTTATATTCAAATTATACTCCACCGCAGGGGATTTGTCAAGAGAAACAAATGACAAAGGGGAAACCCCTCTTGTGGTTTCCCCTCTTGCCTTACGGCTATTCACCCTTTCGGGCGCTTTTATAAGGATAAGGATTTCGCTCTCTTGGGAGAGCGACCAAAGGCGCTGCCTTTGGAATCTGCAAGCTTTTTGAAAAAAGCTTGACCAAAAACTTTGCACGAGAGAGTTACCCTTCCCACAGCACGACACTGCCCTGCTCCCTTGTTCTCGGCAGGTCGATGAGTCGCTGGTTTTCACTGCCGCGAAAGCGGAGCGAAATATTTTTCTTTTGCAGGACGAACTCACCGTCGACTAGCACGTCGACAAGCGTCAGCATCTCGTCGGTGACCTCGCACCGCGCACGGCTGATCCCCGTCAGCTCCTCATAGGTATAGCCCGAATAGCACCACACCGTCTTGTTTGGATATTCCGCCTTGAGACGGCGCAAGAGCGGCAAAAGGGCGCGCTGATTATCGGGCTCCATGGGCTCGCCGCCGAGCAGCGTTAGCCCATGGATATAGGACGGTGCGAGCGAGTCAAGAATCGTTTGCTCGGTCTCCTTGGTATAGGGCTGACCGTAAGCGAAATCCCAGGTTTCGGGCTGAAAGCAGCCCTTGCAGTGATGGGTACAGCCCGACACGAACAGCACGGTACGGATGCCGATGCCGTTGGCGATGTCGCAAAATTTAATGGCTCCGTAATTCATCAGAGGTGCAGTACCCTTTCCTTGATCTCCTGGGTGCGTCCCTGGTTCCAATACTGCGAGCCGATATATCCGCAGGTGCGACGGGCGACGTTCATCTTGGTCTGATCCTCATTTGAGCAGTTGGGGCAACGCCAGATGAGCTTGCCGTCCTCCTTGACGATCTCGATCTCGCCCTCATAGCCACAGATATGGCAGTAGTCGCTCTTGGTGTTCAGCTCGGCGTACATGATGTTATCGTAGATGAATCTCATGACCTCAAGCACGGCGGGGATATTCTGCTGCATATTGGGCACCTCGACGTAGGAGATGGCACCGCCGGGCGAGAGGGCCTGGAACTTGGCCTCCAGCTCCAGCTTCTTGAAGGCGTCGATAGGCTCGGTGACGTGGATATGGTAAGAGTTGGTGATATAGTTCTTGTCCGTCACGCCCTCGATGAGTCCGAAGCGGCGTTGCAGGCATTTCGCGAACTTATAGGTGGTCGACTCCAGGGGGGTTCCGTAGAGCGAATAGTGGATATTCTCGGCGTTTCTCCATTTCATGCAGGCATCGTTGAGCTTTTGCATGACGGCAAGGCCGAACGCTTCGCCCTCGGGCTCGGTCAGCTTTTTGCCCGTGACCTCATAGACGCACTCCCACAGTCCCGCAAAGCCCAGTGAGATGGTCGAATAGCCGCCGTGAAGCAGCTCGTCGATCTTCTCGCCCTTGGCAAGGCGGGAAAGCGCACCATGCTGCCACAGGATGGGAGCGGCGTCGGACAGCGTACCCTCCAGACGCTCGTGGCGGCATTTGAGGGCGCGGTGGCACAGCTCCAGGCGCTCCTCGAGGATCTCCCAGAAGCGTTTTTCGCTCTTGCCCTCGCGGCAGGCGGAGCACGCGACGTCGACCAGGTTGATGGTCACGACGCCCTGATTGAAGCGGCCGTAGTACTTAGGCTTACCGTTCTTGTCGACGTAAGGGGTCAGGAAGCTGCGGCAGCCCATGCAGGTGTAGCAGTTGCCGTTGCCGTTCTGGTCGACCTTCAGCTCGAGCATGATCTTCTCCGAGATGTAGTCGGGCACCATTCTCTTGGCGGTGCACTTGGCGGCAAGCTCAGTCAGATAGAAATATTGGGAATCCTTGTGGATGTTATCCTCTTCCAGGACGTAAATGAGCTTGGGGAACGCAGGGGTGACCCAAACGCCCACCTCGTTTTTGGTGCCTGTGATACGCTGCTTGAGCACCTCCTCGATGATGATGGCAAGGTCGGCCTTCTCTCTCTCATCCTTGGCCTCGTTCAGATACATAAAGACGGTAACGAAGGGAGCCTGTCCGTTGGTCGTCAGCAGTGTGACCACCTGGTACTGGATGGTCTGAACGCCGCGCTGGACCTCCTCGCGCACCCGCTTTTCCACCATGGCGCTGATCTGCTCTGCCGTGGCAGGGATACCGAGGTCCTTCATCTCTGCCGTGATCTGACGGGTGATCTTCTCGCGCGACACCTGCACGAAGGGGGCCAAGTGCGTCAGTGAAATGGACTGACCGCCGTACTGGTTGGAGGCCACCTGCGCAATGATCTGGGTGGCGATGTTGCAGGCCGTCGAGAAGGAGTGGGGCTTTTCGATCATGGTGCCCGAAATGACGGTGCCGTTTTGCAGCATATCCTCCAGGTTGACCAGGTCGCAGTTATGCATATGCTGGGCGAAATAGTCGGCGTCGTGGAAGTGGATGATGCCCTCCTCGTGTGCCTTGACGACCTCCTCGGGAAGAAGAATGCGGCGGGTCAAGTCCTTGGACACCTCACCAGCCATGTAGTCGCGCTGGACCGAATTGACGGTGGGGTTCTTGTTGGCATTCTCCTGCTTGACCTCCTCGTTGTTGCACTCGATCAGCGACAGGATCTGATTGTCCGTCGTATTGGCAACGCGGGCGAGGTTACGAGTGAAGCGGTAGCGGATGTAGCGCTTGGCCGTCTCGGATGCGCCCTGCAGGATAATATGCGTTTCAACCAGCTCCTGGATCTCCTCGACCGAAAAGGCACGGCCGACCTCATTGCAGTGGTCCTCAATGACCAGCGAAATGTAGTCGATCTGGCGCTCGGACAATTCGGGCTTGCCCTCGGTGTCCTCGTTGGCCTTGCGAATGGCGTTTTTGATCTTTACCCGGTCGAAATTCTCTTCCGAGCCGTCTCTTTTGATAATCTTCATATATGTTTGCTCCTTTCCTGTGATGCCGGGGCTCTATAGAATGCGGCGAACCGCAGAATGTCTGATGTATGGTATATCATATCACATTTTTTTTGATTTTGCAATAGGGAAACACAACATATTGTTACTTTTCTGCCGTTTTTTGCCTATATTGTGTCCAAGTCACAAAGAAATTGAGGGTTCACCCTTTCAAAATGTCCGACGCTGATCTTCGCTAAAATGTTTTTTTTAGAAAAGAGTATTGAAAAATAATCGTTTTTGTGTTACAATGAGGCCAGTTTTTTTTGATTCAAGGAGAACTGTTATGCAAACAATCCGAGTCGGCCTGATTGGCCTTGGCATGCGCGGCAGCGATCTGCTCCGCACCTCCCTTCTCCCTCTTCCTCAAGTGAAGATCACGGCTGTTTGCGACGTGTATCAAGACCGCGTCGAGACCGTTCTGGACTTTTTGAAGGATAAGGCGCCCAAGGCAAAGGGCTTTACCGATTATCGAGAGCTGTTGGCCTCCGGACTGGTAGACGCCGTTATCGTAGCCACCGCATGGGAATCTCATCTTCCCATTGCTTGCGCCGCCATGGAGGCAGGCATTGCCGTGGGCAGCGAGGTTGGCAGTGCCTATTCGCTCGATGACTGCTACCGCCTGATCAACACCTGGGAAAGAACCAAAACTCCTTATATGATGTTGGAAAATTGCAATTACGACCGTCGCGAAACCTGTTTGTTTGCGATGATCCGGGCAGGTGTGTTTGGCAAGATCGTTGCCTGCGACGGCGGATATATGCACGACCTTCGCGCAGAGGTGGCAGGCGGCGAGCGCAATCGCCACTACCGTCAGCGCAACTATATTCATCGCTGTGCCGAGAACTATCCCACCCACGAGCTCGGCCCCATCATGCAGATGTTGGATATCAACCGCGGCAACCGCATGGTATCCCTCGTGTCGGTGGCATCCGACGCCTTTGGACTGGAAGCCTACATGAACGAAAACGACAAGGAAAATCCTCTGTTGCATCAGCGCATCGCCCAGGGTGACATCGTTACGACCATCATTACCTGTGCGCGTGGAGAGACCATCACACTGCGCCTGGACACCACACTTCCCCGCTACTATTCCCGCGGCATTGCCGTGCACGGCACCAAGGCTCTTTATACCGAGGACAACAACACGCTGTTTTTGGGCGGTGAGCACGAAGCCTATGACTTCAAGGCCAACGAGCTGTGGGGCAACTTCAACGAATACAGCAAGGACTACCGCAACGACGACTGGCGCGAGGCGGATGACGGGCTTGTCGTTGAGGGTCACGGCGGCATGGACTACTTCATGATGCGTGACTTCATCACGCGCTTGATCGAAAAGCGCCCCTTCCAGACCGACGTATACGACGCGGCGGCTATGATGTGCATCACCCCCTTGAGTGAGGAATCCATTGCCAAGGGCGGCGCTCCGGTGGCAATTCCCGATTTCACCAAAGGCGAATTTTTGCTACGCAAACAAAATTGACACCTGTGTTGAATATGCGTCACAGAAGACACCGGCATAGGCAAGCTGTCTGTCTTACCACATGCATAGAAAAGGAGCTCTTCCGAACTTTCGGAAGAGCTCCTTTTTTTATAATTATGGTCATTTCACTTCAAAATTCCATTCGCCGGAGCCAACAGTGACAGAGATGAAACCGTCCTTGTAGCTCGCTTGTACCGTCTCGCCGTTGACCGTCAGCACAGACCCTTTGTCGGCCGGCAGATACACCGTTGCTTGCGTATTGGCGGGAACCGTTACGGTTGCCTTGTAGGAGGCTCCCGTGCTATCAAAGGATACCGTGATGTCTCCCTTGATCGTCGGCACGGTCAAAGAGGCCTTGCCAACGCCCTCTGTCTGCAGACGCACGTCGAAGGTCTCATACCCCGCAGACGTGGGACGAATGCCGAAGATACCGCTCATGATGGCATACGCAGGCGTTGCACCCCAGGGGTGAGACATCGTCATATTGTTCTTGGTGGTGCTGTTCCATGCTTCAGCCGTGATGGTCGCGCCCAGGGTGTACAGCATATATGCCCAGGTGCGTGCGCCCTCCGAGTCATCCTCGTCCAGCAACAGCCGGTTGGCAAGCGCGCCGTTGCCCGATTCATAAAGGCCCTTGAACAGGAAGAACGCGCCGTACACGCTCATACGGATCTTGCCGGGGGCGGTCATCGCCTGGGCCATACGGTCAGCCATGGCCTGATCCTCGTAGATGCCGAATGCCAGCGCAAAGGCCGTTGCGTGCTGTGCGTAGTGAGTAGAGGCCTGGCCATTTTCGTGCAGACCGTCTGCAAATGCGCCCGTCTCGGAGTTATACAGACGCTCGATCATAGCCTCCTTGATCGTCTCTGCCAGGTCGGTATATGCCTCGGCATCCGCATCATGCCCTGTCAGCGTCGCGATCTGAGCCAGCGTCTCGTAGCTGCCAACAGCCACGGCGTTGAGCACCGTGTTGAACTTGACGGAAAAATCATAGCCGTCGCGTTCAGACGCCGGCCAGTCGACCAAAATCGCGTTGTCCGAGCTATTGTTTGCTGCATTTCCTGTTGTCAGAAGACCAACCTCTTCGTCAAAAAACTGCGTATACACGCGAGTCTTGAGGACGTCGTAATAGGTGTTCAGCGAGGAGAGATCGCCCGTCGTCATGTAATCATCCAACGCCGAGATGGCCGAGAACAGGTAATATTCCGCGGGCCAGGTGCGATGCGTCATGAGATATTCATTGCTGAAGCGGCCAATGCTGTAATCACTGCCAAAGGCATAGGACGCCAACAGGTTGATGATCAGATCTCCCTCGTAGGCCAGTCGCTCGCGGGACTGCGAGTCCACGAACAGATCCTGCGTGGTCATCTTGATCGTGCGCTTCATCAAGTCATAAATATCGCCCAGCAGTGCATTGTCCGAGGTGAAATCAGACGCCTCGTCATCAAAGGCCGCGCGGACTTCAAGCCCCTGTACCATATCGGGGGTAATATCCACGGGGCAGCCCGAGATCTGAACGTAGCGGTAGGTCAGCAGGTCGATGGTCTCAATGGTCTGCTTGCCTGCTACCAGCTGCCAGGTCTCCTCATACACGTTGCCCGTCATCATCTGATACTTGACCGAACCGTCACCATTCAACTGCTCACCATAGTACACATTCACTGTAGCCGCGGATGGAAGATCGACCGTAAAGCGAATGCCACCGATGATCTCGCCGCCAAGGTCGATGACGGTGTCACCATTGGAGAGCTTGTTGACACTTGCCTTACCGGTGCTTTCGTAGCGACTGACGTTGTCCGTCTGGCTGGGAAGGAGCAGCATCTCGCCGCCGATCTTTTCGATGACAAACACCGAATTCCAAGCGGAATCGTCAAAGCCGGCCTTACCAAAGCCAAAGGGATAGAGCGAAGCGTTGATGTTGTTGGCGTGCGCCAGGAAATACTTGGTGCCGATGGAATTATCCATGCCGAACACGTCATCCGCCGACAATGCGCACCAATCCTTGGCGTCGCGGGCCGAGTTGGAGACGATCTCGCTCGTGCCGTCCTTATAGTACAGCGTCAGCTGGGAGAGGAAGGCGCGACCACCCGTGGTATAGTTGATGGTCGACAGACAGTTATCCCCTGCCGTGAGCAGCTTGGTTACATCATAAGTATTGTAATACAGCACGTCCTGACCGTCGGGTGTCTGGCCGTAGCGAGAAGGACCAACGCCGACAAGGTTGCCGTTGACGTACATATTGTATACGTACTGACGGGTTGACTCAGGCGAGGTAGCCGTGACACTGAGCACCGCACGATCCAGCTTTGCCATCTGGTCTGCCGTCAGCGCAAGCTCGGTACGCAAAAAGACGAAGGAAGCGCCGCTTGCGCCCGAGTTGAAGTCCTTGACCGTCTCGCGGTTCAACAGGTCACCCGTGCTGATTGCCTTGGTGACGGCGAGAACGCCGTCAGAAATGCTACACTTGGAGAAGGGATTTTCCTTGGCCGTGAAATTGGAGCGATAGAGTCTTGCGTTGTCTTCGTCAAGAACGTACATAGAGTACACCTTGCCCGACTCGGAGCCGCCGGTACGGAAGCCGACCGTTCCCTCCTCGAAGCCGTACTCGGACACGTCTCTCTGATCGATCACTGCATAGTCGCCAGAGGGCTCCACCTCAATGGCAGTGGTGATGGTATTGCCTTTACATTCGATTGTAGCCTTGACGGTATCCCCGATGCCAAAAGCAACATTTGCGGGAATCTCAACCTTGGCGATCGAAGAATTGTTGACGAATTTGCCGTCCTTGTAGACGTGGGGACACAGATATGCCTTATCCCCCTCTACCTTGAACTGCCACATATAGAAGTTCTTGGCGTCCTTGGCGCGAACGATCACGCCCAGAGCATTGGCATCAATGGAAAACTCCAGATGAACGGTGTAGTCCGTCCAGTCATCGGAGATCTCCTCGTCGATACCGGTAGCACCCGGCTTGGCCGCCCAGATGCCGTTGGTGGACTCCCATTCATCCCCCACAGCCGTCGTAAAGGCCTGCGGGTCGGAAACGCATACCACACCTGCCTGGTTGCGGGTGGAAACGCTCCAATAATACAGCGTATTGTCTGCCAGCTTGGCAGCCAGTCCGGGCTCAGATACAGCAGTATTCTTGCTCGAATTGACCCAATCGGTGTCAAGAACGTAGTCGCGTGCCGCCATTTTATCAGCGCCCTTGGCGATCACAATGCGGTAAGCCGCCTGCTTGGCGTCACTTCCGGCGTCGTTCATGGCCCAAGAGAAGCGCAGATCGTTCTTGTCCACGCCAAACGGCTCGGACAAAAGATTGATCCTCAGACCGGTCGGCTTATCCTCTCCCGTGGCAGGAGCGTCAGGGGGATCGTTACCCTGGTCGGGCGTTTTTCTGCAGCCACTCAAAAGCAGCATACACAGCGCCATCGTCAGACACAACAGGCGTAGTGCAAGGCCTCTGCGGCCAAACATAGACGTAACGGTTTGTTTCATAGGAAGAACCTCTCCTCTCTGTTATTGGTTTTATTATAACATAACCGAAAGCACTTGTAAAGAGAAAAATCAAGCCCACGGCACAAAAACGCCGTGGGCTTTCGAAAATTACAGATTATAGTATCGTTCAAACTCTGCCGGATGCGGGATTTTAGCCATCTCCGCGCACTCTGCTCTCTTGCCCTTGATGAAGTTGTGAAGCAGCTCCTCAGGGAAAACACCGTCCACGGTCAGATAATCGTGGTCGGCCTCCAGCGCATCCAGCGCCTCGGGAAGAGAGGTGGGCAGGCCCTTGAGCTTTTTCTTTTCCTCCTCGGGCAGGTGGAACAGATTGAAGTCATAGGGACCCCAGCCCTCGGCGTGAGGGTCGATCTTGTTCTTGACGCCATCCAGACCCGCCATCAGAATGGCAGCGTAGCAGAAATAAGGATTGCAGGTCGCGTCAGGGTTGCGAAGCTCAAAGCGGCGCTTGTCGGGGCTCTTGGCATAGGCGGGGATGCGAATGACGGCAGAGCGGTTGGAGGTCGCGTAGCCGACGGTCACAGGCGCCTCAAAGCCGGGGACGAGGCGCTTGAAGGAATTGGTGGAGGGGTTGGTCAGCGCACAAAGAGAGGCGATGTGCTTGAGTAGGCCGCCCATGAAATAGTGGGCGGTTTCGGACAGGTGCGCGTAGCCGTTGTCGTCCGAGAAGACGGGCTGGCCGTCCTTCATGAGCAGCATGTGCACGTGCATACCGCTGCCTGCCTCGCCGTAAATGGGCTTGGGCATAAAGGTGGCGGACTTGCCGTACTTGAGCGCCGTGTTGTGGATGATATACTTGATCATCATGGTCGCATCAGCCATATGGACGACCTCGCCCAGCTGGGGCTCGATCTCAAACTGACCCGACGCGGCAACCTCGGGGTGGTGGTAATTGATCTCAATGCCGGCATCCTTCATGTGCATACACATCTCGCTTCTACACTCGTAGGAGATGTCAAAGGGCTTGGCAATATGGTAGTTCTTTTGCTTGGGCACGACCACGCCGTGTCCCTCAATACCGCTGTTCCAGTAGGACTGAACGGCGTCGACGGTCGAGCTGATCTCGCGGCCGCTGACCTCCCAGGTCACGTCGTCGAACAGATAAAACTCAAACTCGGGCAGAATATACATGGTATCCGCCACACCGCTGTTCTTCATATGCTCCACCGCGGCTTTGATGATATTGCGGGGATACTGGGGCAAGGGGCGATTTTCGGGGCTGTCGATGATCATGGCGTTCCCCGTCATGGACAGCGTGGGGATCGAGCAGAAGGGATCGATCACAGCCGTGTCGGGATCGGGAATGAACACCATATCGCTCTTTTCGACGACCGCATAGCCGTAGTTGGAGGCATCAAATCCAATACCGCTTTTCATGGTCTCCTCGGAGAAGTTTTCGGCAGGGATGGTCACGTGGCGATACTGCCCGTTTACGTCAACCATCTTGAAGTCGACCATCTGAATACCCTTCTCGCGGATCAGCGCCATCATATCCTGTACACTTTTTGCCATCATACGTCCCTCGTTTCGTAGAATTTTTGTGACTTCATTATAGCATGCTCCCTATCAAAAATCAAGATACCTACAAAAGAAATCTATCCGACAGAGCAAAAAAAAGGGCCCCCGTCGCATTCGCGTCGGGGGCTGTCTGCTGCAAACAGGCTTACTGGGCCTCATCCTCAACAGTTACTTCTTCCTTTTTCTCTTCCTTTTTCTTGTTCTTGAGAAGCCATACCAGGGTCACCGCAACTGCCGCCAGGACAACGACGGACACAGCTACGATCACAATGATCTTGCCGGTGTTGTCCGGTTCGGGCGTCGTGGGATCGTCGGGAGGCGTCACAACAGGCTCATCCGGGAAGTGCTGAGCGAAGGTCTTGGTAAAGTCAAACTCAACGCCCATCGCAGCAGCAAGCTCTTCCATCTTGGTCGTCAAGACGGACGCGTTGCTGACGCGTGCCTGCTCCTCAGCCGTCAGAGCCAGCAGAGCTGCTCTTGCTTCCTTGACCTTTTCAAAGGAGTACTCGTTGCTGTACATATCGAACAGGTGGTTGATCAGATTCTCCGCCACACTGATGTTGTACTCGCTGCGAACCTTCATGAAGTGCTCAACCAGTGCCGTATCGACCTGAGCCAGCTCATCCTTGCGGTTGGCCAGCGCATTGTATGCGTTGATTGCCGCATCGATCAGCGCCTTGTCAAATCTGTCTGCAACCTCGGGCAGCTTTTTGGCAGCGTTGATAAAGGCAAGCGCATAACGGCCGGTCGTAGCACCCGTATTTTCCTCGGAAGGCGTGAAGTACGCCAGGTAAAGTGCGGAATCGTAGCCCTCGGAGCTTTCGGGAACCACGAAGGTCAGGCCGGAGGCCTTCGTCGAGGTCACGATATCCACGAAGTTAGCGTAGTAGAACGCTCTGATGACCTGCTGCTGAGCCGCATAGTAGTAATCGTAGCGATACAGCTTGTCAAAGCCGGCATAATCACCAATGGTTTCAGCGTTGATGTCAATTTCCTTACCGGTCATCGTGCCCTCCAGAACGGGAGCATAGTACGAGTGGAACTTAACCGTCTTCAGATTTTCGCATCCGTAGAACGCATAGTTGCCGATGTAAGCCAGCGACTCGGGCAGAACCAGCGTCTCCAGGTTCTTGTTGTTCAGGGCGGCCATGAAGTCAATTCTTACCGTGCCGTCAGCCACGTGGAATTCCTTATCTTGCTTGGCCGCGGGATATACCGTCATCACATAGCCCTCGGGCGTTACGTCGTACAGAACACCGTCGCAAATCATGACGTCTTCGTTCTCAAAGTTGTACGACTTCGTACCATCCTCCAGCGTGACATAGAAAGCACGGAACACCTGATTGCTGTCGAACAGATCGTAAGAGATTTTCTTGATAGAGGAAGAAATCTCAAGCTCCTCGATTGCCGTAGCAGCGAACGCCGCATAGTCAATCGACTCCAGCTTAGGCGCCGAGAACTTTTTCAGATTAATGCAGTTAGCAAAGGCCTGGGCCCCAAGCGTCTTGAGGTTGGGAGCGATGACCTCTTCCAGATAGTTCTTGTCCTCTGCCTCAATGAAGGCGCGTTCCTCAATGTACTCTGCACTGGTCAGCTCCAGCTTGGCGGGCAGCTTCGTTGCATAGAAGACACCCAGACCGAAGCGAACAACGTTCTCCAGGTTGATGTCAAGGTGCTTATCTGCCACAGCAAGTCCGCAGTTGTAGAAGGTCATTTCCTTCAGTTCCTTCAGATCCTTGGAAAGCACGACCTTTTCGAGAGATACGCAGACGCCAAAGGCACTCGCGCCGATCTCGGTGACCTTGGAAAGGTCAATATTCTTCAGATAGATGCATCCATAGAAGGCGTACTCACCAACCCTGGTCAGCTCGGGCGCGTCAAATTCAGCGAACGTTGCACCCGCCTGAGCACCCTCTCTGATGGCCGCAAAGGCCTTGTCGCCAACGACCTGCAGCTTTTCGGCGTAGAACTCCTGAAGTCCTACACAGTCAGCAAAGCAGCCTTCGCCAAGCTCGGTAACGTTGGGCATATTGACCGACGTCAGCGACACGCATAGGTAGAATGCGTAATCGCCAACCTTACCGGTCAGCTTATCGAAATCGAATTCGCTCAGTGAGGTACAACCGTAGAAGGCCTTGTCGCCCACCGTCACACCGTCGCCAAGCAGAGTAACCTTACGAATGGGAGTTGCGTAAAACGCATTATTTCCGATGACAGCGCCGGCACCCAGCGTAACAACGTCGCCGGTGTACTTGCCAAGGTTTGCACAACCGTAGAAAGCGCCTTCGCCGATCTCAACGCCATCAGCCTTGAGCTCGATCGACTTCAGAGCCGTGTTCATAAAGGCGAAATCGCCAACGTAGGTCACGCGATCCAGATTGATGTCCTTGAGCAAAACCACGTTGCGGAAGGCCATTTCTTCGATGGCAACGGGGCAATCCGGCAGCTCAACCTTTTGCAACAGCGGGCAGAATGCGAATGCGGCATAGCCGATACGCTCCAGCTTGGATCCGCTCTCAAAGGATACCGAAATCAGCGTGGACAGAGTCGAGAATGCGCCGTCTCCAATCTCCTTGACGCCGGCGGGAACGGTAAAGCTCACCATCTTATTGCCGGGCTGTACCAGGACAAGAACCGTTCCATCCTTGCTGTACAGTGCATTCGTGTTAAAAGTATAATACTTGGAATCCGTCGCAACGATATCCACCTTCTTGACGTTTTCAAATGCGCCAAGGCCGATCGTTTCCAGATAGGTTTCCTTGTCAAGGATCAGCTTTTCGAGTCCCGTTGCGGCGAACACACTGTCGCCCAGCGCAACCGAACCGTTGGGGAGCTTCAGCGTCTTAAGGGACTCACACTGGTAGAACGCCAGCGTGGACATCTCCTCACAAGCACCGTCAAAGGTCACCGTCGAAAGCTTCTTACAGCCGCTGAAGGCTTCCTTACCCAGATAGGTCAAGTCGGTGCAGAACTGAGCCGACGTCAAATTGGTACAATTCTTAAATGCTTTGTCTTCAATGATATCACTGTAGATCACCACAGACTTCACAGCACTGTTTTCGAACATACTCTCGGAGATTCTGGTGCGCTCGCCCAGAACAACGTCGGTCAGGTATTCACAATCGGAGAATGCGCCCTTACCGGTTCTTCTGAGGTTGTCCAGGTCGATGCTCTGCAAACGGGAGCCTGCAAATGCGTATTCGCCGATCGAGCTAACGTGAGTGAGATTGATGCCGCCAATGTCAGAGCCCGTCAAGCTGCTGCACTGATAGAACGAATAATCCGAAACAACCTGAACGTGATCAAAGTTGATGTTTGTGAGCACCTTACAATCCGAGAATGCTCTTTCGTTGATCGTCTTGCACGACTCGGGCAACGTTACGTCGGTCAGAGCCGTACAATTATAGAACGCATATTTTTCAATGGTATCGACGCCCTCGGGAATGACGACCGAGGTCACCGTATTGTTAGACAAAGGTGTCTTCTTATCGTCGATATCGTAGTTGCCTTCCTCGTCCTTCTCGACTTCCTTCTTGTTATCCATATCATAGTGACAGAACGCAAACGAACCGATATACATGATACCCTCGTCATCGGGGATCACAACGTGGCCGCCCTTGCCCTTATAGGCTATCAGGGTGCGGTTCTCGATGATAAACTCACTCTTAACCTCGACCGAGCAGCGTGCCGCCAAAAGCGAGGTCTTACCGTCGATGGTGATCTGAAGGGTAATTCTTGCCTTACCCTCGGATTCTGCCGTCAGAACGCCGTTTTCATCGATCGTAGCAACCTTGGGGTTACTCGAGCTCCATTTCAGCGTGTAACGCGAGGGATCCAAATTCCAAGGCTCCAGCGAATAATACAGCTGGACCTTCTCGGAGGGGTAGAATACAATACTTGGGTTGGCGCCGAAGTAATGCTGGGTGTCCGTCTCACCGATCTCGGAGAAATCAATGTCACTGTTAAAGGCAAACAGCGTTTTATAGCCCGAGAATTTCAGCGACTCGATCTGGACGTTCATTGCGGAGTTGGGGTCGTCGACGGTCGTCTCGCTGACGTTGATCACAATCGTCTTGTACAGCGGCATCTCGACCTCTTCTTCGCCGTTCTTCTGCGTCCAAGTACCGCTGGTCACGCTGATGGTAGCGCTTCCGCTCTTCTTGGCCTCGATCTTACCGCCGTGAACGGACACAACCGACTCATCGGAGCTGGTCCAGGTAAGGTTTTCCAGGTAACGGGTCTCGATGGGCTCGTTATCCGTGCGTGCCAGCTGAGTGGTCAGATCAACGACCTGACCAATATCCATAGACAGATCATCAACGACAAACTCGATGCCCTCATACTGCGTATCCGGGAACGGAACGTAGCAAATGCTGGAGTTCAGCGCATAGTCGTCAATATAGAAGGTAATACCACCGGGCATATCGGAATTTCTGATCTGGTCGATGTAATCCGTGATCTCGATGGAAACCTTGGTCGATTCTCCGCGATTTTCCTGATAAACAGGAATCGGGTACTCGCACAGCGTAGCGTACGTCTTATCGGGATCGTCCTCCGAATCCTTGTGGGGGTTATCATAGACGATGATCGGGCGCAGAGACTGAGCGTAGTGGTTATCGTAAACCATAACGTCTACGTAGTAGCGGTTCTCTTCTCTTGCCTTGTCGTACTCGGTGCGGAAGGTAGCATCCGTGATGGTGGGTGCTTCGTAGTCGATGTAGAAGGTAAAGCTGTAGTTGTCGCTGGAATTGCGAGTTCCGCCATCCCAGTCGAGCTTTGCCGACATAGTGACCTCGTACTTGGTGTTGTTCGCGCCGAACACCTCGTTGGTCTCGGTATTGACCATCTGGAGGTCAAAATCTGCGAAATAGCCGCGAGGGGTGCCGCCTGCTGCGTGGGATTTGTAGCAGTTGTACTCCGTCAAGGACCAGACAACTTCGCCCGTGGCCATGTTCTTGACGGTGATGGTCATTTCCTTGGCACCGCGCAAAAGGCCGGTCAGGACACCGTAAACACCGCTGATACAGTTCTTATAGTAGGAAACAGCCGCTTTTTCTCTCGTTGCGGGGATAGGCGTGTACTCGCTCTCATCCATCTTGTACAGATATGCACCCAGAGGAAGGATGTAATCGTAGTAGTAAGAGCCAAGAGGCGTCGTTGCATAGTAGTCCGCCTTGATCTTATCATCCTCGTCGATGGCGTTGTTGTGCGCCTCGGTCTCGACCTCGTAGTAGTCCAGGTCGAAGATGGGAGCCTCTGCCCAGTCGCCGTAGAAGGCAAGGAACGGAGCATTGAGGTCTACACCCTTTTCGTCGGTATTATCGAAGGTAATAAAGCCCTCAATAAACATACCGTTTTCAAAGCTTGCGTTGAGGTAAGACTTATCCTGATCAGACAGGGTCAGTGTGATCTTGACCGTTGCAGTCTGACCTGCGGCAACGGAAACGACGCCGTCGGTCAGCGTGCCGTTCTCCACGGCATAGTCAGCCTTGTTGGACAGCAGATATCCCATCTCTGCCACGTACTCGGGGTCAGAGGAGGACAGCGTTTCGGTCATGGTGATGTTACCCAGGCGGTAGCTGACTGCCGCATCGGAAATGTTCTTGAGCTGAATGCTCATCTCATAGACACCGGTGCGCTTGGGGTCGTCGCCCAACTCCAGCTTGGTCTTGTCAATTCCCTCCACATAGAGGTATGCGCCCGTGGTGGTTGCCTTGACGATATCGGCGATACCGGCACCCTGCTTTCTGGGGGAGTAGGGGTTGCCCTTGCGGTCCAGCGCGATGGTCGCCGTGGACATACAGAGCTGGTTGACCAGGTCTCTGACCTGGGTGGTGGAATATTCAGGGTACTTTTCAATGACGTACTGACGGATCAGAACGGCGATACCGCACATATTGGGCGCCGCCATACTGGTACCGCTGAGCTTATCGTAGTCTCCGCCGGGGATGGCCGAGAGAATGTTACCGCCGTGGGCGGTGATCTCAGGCTTGAGCTCCAGGCTGGGGGTAGGACCCCAGGAGGAGAAGTCGCTCATGAAGGGACCGGCGAGATTGTTCAGGTCAAAGGTGAGCTCGCCCGTCTCAAAGGCCGCCATTGCTTCACCGTCGTCCTTGCCGATGGAAACAACGGGGATCTTGGGCTCGTTACCAACCGTCATGCGGATATCACCGACGACGTTGTTGTAAATGATGATCGCCAGAGCGCCTGCCTCGTGGGCAAACTGTACCTTTTCCTCAAAGGTGATGTCACCACGCTGAACCAGCGCGATCTTACCCGTCATATCCAAGCCGGCATAGTTGATCGCCATACCGACACCGGCGATGGTAACGTACTCAAACGTTTGAACGGGATTGCTTTCTGTGATGCCCAACATTTCAAAGAAGTTGAACTCATCAGCTGCCGCGTTGGTTGCCTCGTGGAAGAACACCTCGCGGTCGCCGTTGGCGAACATGTACTTATCCTTGTTACCGTTGATAGAAGCAACGGACAGAGCGGCGTGGTAGGTCGAAGGAGAGCCGACCGTTGCAGAGTCGGGGTTGTCTGCCTTGTTGGTGTTACCCTCTTCACCGCCCATACCACTGCTGTAGTCGTTCGATGCGGCAACGATCAAGGAGATACCTGCCGCCTCGATGCCATCGTAAATTTCGTTTTTGAGCTGTTCGTCGACCTCGCGGGTGAAGCCGCAGGAAGTACCAAGGCTCATGTTGATGGCGTCAACGCCCAGGACGACGGAGTCCTCCAGCGCGGCAAGAATATCGCCGTCCTTCGCCCCCGTTCTGTAGTCGCTGAACACCTTCATGATGGCGAACTGGGTGTCGATCGCAACGCCCGTGATCACGTCATCCTTACCGCCAATGATACCGGCAACGTGGGTACCGTGGTTGTTGGAGAAGGGCATGATATCCGGATCCTTATCCGCATAGTCGTAACCGAAGGCGATCTTGTTGCCCGTGATGTTACCGTAGAAGACTTCTCTTGCCTCCAGGTCACCGCCCGAGAGCTCGTACGCTCTGGTCGAAGCAAGCACCGATGCAATAAAGTCACGGTCATATTTGGGATCGACGACCTGGTGGGTCGTAAATGCGGTATGTGCATAGTCACAGCCCGTATCCAGGATGGAAACGACCGTTCCCTTACCCGTAAAGCTGATATCGCTGCTGTTGAAGATACCCGTATCGTATACGTTTACGGGGTTATCGACAGCCACAGCGGGCAAATACGTATTGGAGATCATGATGCGCTCTACGCCCTCGATGTCGCAGATGGCATCGAGCTGCTCGTACGTCGTCGTAACGAACGCACCGTTCATGATATGGGAATACTGATATTTGACCTCGGTAATCAGGCCCTCGCTCCAAAGACGATCCAAAACGCCATCCTGCTGAGTCTTCATCTCAGCAAGCAGGGTCTCGGCCGCAGTCGTGGAACGATATTCCTCGTAGGTCTTGTTGGTGTTGGCCTTGGAATACGCGTTGATCAGTGCGTCGTCCGAGAACGTCAGAATGACACCGACCTCGCCCTTCATCTCCAGGTCCTCCACCTTCATCAGAAGATCCTCGTTGATGGATTTCAGCAGATCCTTTTTCAGCTGATCATACGCAACGTCACCGTCCCAGCGGCCAATGCCGCTCGACAGCCCCGGTGCCTGCGTGGTGCCTCCAAAATCAAACAGGCCGTCATATGCTGCGGCTGCTGTAATCGGCAACGCCTGCACCAAAAGGGCAAGCAGGAGCACCCACGTGGTCAGTGAAGCTAGAAAACGTCTGCTTTTTTTGCTTTGAATAGGGTTTTTCTTTTGCATTTTGTTTTCCTCTTGAATTTGTTTTGGCCTATCAATAGATATAGTCACAGATACTAATAATGATACCACAAATGACGGAATTTGTCAATGCTATTTCATAAATTTGCTTCCTATAAAGAAAAGAAGCTGCGTATTTGACAAGCAACCACACAGCTTCTGCATTTGTATTCGTGTTTATCCTTCAAAACAGACGGATCAAAGATCTCCCGCCGACAGAAAGGCTTTTGTCTTTTCACTCTTGGGATGGCCGAACACCTCGTCGGGTGTTCCCTCCTCCTCAATGACACCGTCGGCAATGAAAATGACGCGATCCGACACGCTACGGGCAAACTCCATCTCGTGCGTGACGATGATCATGGTCCGCTCGGAGTCCTTGAGCGAACGAATGACGCGCAGTACCTCGCCCGTCAATTCGGGGTCGAGCGAGGAGGTCGGCTCATCAAAGCAAAGGATCTCGGGAGAGAGCATCAGGGCGCGGGCGATCGCCACACGCTGCTGCTGTCCGCCCGACAGCTGACAAGGATAGGCGTCCGCCTTGTCGGTCAGCCCCACCGTGGCAAGCAGTCCTTCGGCTCTTGCCCGAATCTCCTGCACGCTTTCGGTCTCCCCGCCCGTCCTTTTATGCTCTGCCTTGGCACGAAGCTTGGGCGCGAGCATCAGGTTTTCGATCACGCTGTACTGCGGGAACAGATTAAACTGCTGGAACACAAGGCCAAAGGAAAGCTGGGCCTCGGGGGTCACCACCGGCTTTTCTCCTTCCTCAGCACAATACACACTCTTGTCGTTGACCAAGATCTCGCCGCTGTCGGCTATCTCCAAAAAATTCAAGCAACGCAAAAGAGTGGTCTTACCGCCGCCCGAAGAACCGATGATGGACAGCACCTCGCCCTTCTCCAAGGCAAAATTGATGCCGTTGAGCACTCGTACGTCGCCAAAGTGCTTGTATAAATTTTTTACTTCAAGTACACTCATACCGCACCTCGTCAAGCCTTGAAATAGTCAAGTCTTTTTTCTATCTTGCCGAACAGAATGGTAAGCAGACCCACAAAGATCAGATAAAACCCGCCTGCGGCAAACAGAGGCCAGATCAAGCCGTCCAGCATGTATTCCTTGGCCTTAAAGATCAGTTCGCACACCGCAATGGTATTGGCCAAGGAGGTATCCTTGATGAGCGTGATGATCTCGTTGGACATGGGAGGAATGATACGCTTGATGACCTGCAGCAGCACGATCTTGAAAAAGATCTGACGCTTTGTCAGTCCCAATACCTGCCCTGCCTCGTACTGCCCCCGGGAAATGGACTGGATACCGCCGCGGAAGATCTCCGAGAAATAGGCGGCGTAATTGATGGCAAAGGCGACCAGCGCCGCGATGAAGCGAGTATCGAAGGTGGCGTCAAACCAAGCCCAGCCCGTGTGCATTTGAGGCCAGACAAACCAATTCAAAATACCCGGCAGATAGAAGATGGCAAAGATCTGGAGCATCAGGGGTGTGCCGCGCAGCACCCAGACGACCACCTTGGAAAGCCAGGAGAGCGGCTTGAATTTGGACATCGTGCAAAACGACATTACAAGTCCCAAGGGCAATGCCAGTATCAGGGTCAGAATAAACAGAGAAAACGAAAGGATAAAGCCGTTTGCCAGCGTGGAACAAACTTCGAAAAATTGTGTCATGTATACCTACTCTTGGGAAATCGCAGTGTATTACTTCAGCGTGTCTTCGTTCAGAACGACCTGGTACTTTTCGATCAGCTTGGCCATCGTACCGTCTGCGTACTTCGCCTTGAGGAATTCATCCAGCTTGGTCTTGAGGTCGCTGCCCTTTCTCATACCGACAGCAAAGACCTCTTCGCCATATTTGACACCCTCGATCATCTGCAAATCGGCATAATTGCTCTTGCCTACCACACTCTGTGCCATGGTGAGGTCGATGATGGCAGCATCGGACGTACCGGCCAGTACCTCGTTAAGAGCGTCGACCATAGCGGTGACCTTGTTGATCTTGGTCGCCTTGACAGTCTCCACGGCAACGGTCTCACCGGCAGAGCCTGCCTCTACGGCAATGGTGGCATCCTTCAGACCGTCAGCAGTCAGCGTACTGCCCTTCTTCACGATGACGACCTGCGCGTTCTTGGCATAAGAAACAGAGAAATCGATCTGCTCACCCAGCTCCTCCGTAGCAGTCATACCGTTCCAAACCAGGTCGATCTGTCTTCCGTTCAATTCGGCGACCTTGTTGCTCCAGGGGATGATAACCAGCTGGCAGTTCACACCCAGCTCCTCAGCGAACATCTGAGCAAGCTCTGCATCAAAGCCGATCCACTCGCCCGTTTCGTCATCCAGATAGTCCATAGGCTTATAACGCGTCACGCCGACGACCAGCTTGCCTGCATCCTTAACAGCCTCCAGGTCACTCACCTTGGCACTATTACAACCAACAAAGCTTGCGCAGATCATAGCCAGCGCCACCAAAACAATTAAAATCTTTTTCATTTTTCTTTCTCCATTTTCATCTTTGTTTTATCGCTTTATCACGCTAAAGCGATGATGCGAATATCATACCACATTTGGCGTCGTTTGTCAATCCCCTTTTACTATAAATGTGCAAAAAAGTCTGCAAATGCAGACTTTTTTGCAGGTTTTATTTTTCTTTTTGCCATATCTGAACGATCCGCTCGCCGAACAAACGCCCCAGCTTAAGGCCACTCAAAGCGTCGTAATGCCCCCAATCGGGATCTCCTTCGGGCTCCAGATGCACCGTCAGCCCCTCGTCAATGGTGGAAAAATACCGGTTAAGCGGCGAGTCCTCCGCCATCCGTTCCTTAGCGGCATTGACCGTCGGGTAGGCCGGCTCGCAGTATGGGCTGTTGGAAATGCCGGCATCGATAAAGTAGATGCCCTCTTCCTCGGCATACGGTGCCAGATCCTCGCGCAAGTAGGAGACCAGCGCCGTTTGATTGTCATAATAGTGCGACGCCTTGAATTCCGTCGTGTCCGACTCACCCTGCATCCAGCAGATGACGTCGATGCTCGCATCGTAATGGTGGTCCGCCAGCGTTTTCATGTACGTTTGTGTAAAAGCGAGGAACGCCTCGTAGATCGAGCCGCGCTTGCCCTCGGACAGCCAGTGATGGTGCAACGAATAGCCCGACATGGTGTATTTCAGAATGATGATCGTCTCATCGGGATAGGCGGCGGAGAGCACCTCGGCCATGCCCACCTCGGGACCGAAAAAGCCGTCGGTCGCGCCGCAGGTCAGATCGACCTTGACAAACTCACCCCCTGACGTGGCGTTATGATCATCCAGGCAATAGTTGATCAGAACGGACGGATAGCCCTGCTCGTAAATGGCATATTGCTCGTCGCCCACGCCCCGCCTGAGGTATTCGTTGATCGAGCAGCCCGTGGCGTTGCTCTGCCCCAACAGAAGAATGACCTTGACCGGACGCCCGCCGCCGTCGGGGAGCGACTTGGTTGTCGGATAGTCCATATTCATATCCAGCCACACCGGCTCATCCTCTGCCGGCGGTTGCTGCTGCGCTTGGCAGCCAAGCAAAAGAAGGCATGCAAGTAATAGTATCGCAAACGATAGAATTCTTTTTTTCATCGTATTATTCAAAAAATCAGCAAGAAAGGAGTAATAATTTTGATCCATAGTTGTGTTGCCTTTCATCGTGGTATAATTCGCTTCCAACTTTTTCTAAAAGTTTATTACGTAATTCCTTCTTTATTTCACATTTTCCTTTGCGGTGTTAATTGAAGCAATCAGCATTCTGCGGATTGTACCGCATTGATTGTACAAATCTTTTACAATTTCTCGGTCAAGTAATTCGGATTTTACAAACAATTCAAGCCAATATTCCGTTTCGTAGCACTCTTTCAATGCAATTTGAAACTTGGCAATAAAGACGGCTTTACTATGAGCATAATTTGCTTCGTGAATATTTGCCCCGATGGAGGTTGAGGAACGCTCTAACTGATTGACAAGAGAATAGTGACCTTTTATGCCGTCGCACATTTTAATGATTTTAACAGCAAAATCTGTGGATAGGTCACGAAGTTTCGAATCTGCCATAATAACACCGCCTTTCTGCCGTTATTATATCATAAATTCGTTAGCTTTTCAAGTGAAATATTCGGCTAACGCCGAATGTGAAATAATTCACTTCGCAAATTGTGAAATATCTCACTTCGTTCGATGTGAAATGAAATTCGCCTCTTCACATTTGCGAAGCAAATATTTCACAGCGTAGCTATTTCACATGGCGAAGCCATATTTCACTCGCCAAAGGCGAATTTCGTTGAAAAAAGCACACATTTGTCTGGCAGACAAATGTGTGCTTTTTTCTGAAATTAACCTCACTATTTAATACAATGAGAGGTCGAAAACTCAAATGGTGCATTTTTGAACCCCATTTTGTGTTATTTAGTGAGCCCTTTCTTATGTTTGTGTACAGGCTCACCCAGTAATACAA
>SVSH01000025.1 GCA_015064395.1 Oscillospiraceae bacterium | reverse complement strand
GCCGATCTCCTCGATGAAACGGCCGTCGCGGGGCATACGCTCGTCAGCAACGACAACGCGGTAGCTGGGAGCCTTCTTCATACCCATTCTCTTCAGTCTGATCTTTACCATGGTTTGTTTCCTCCAATGTTTTTGTGTTTTTTATTTTTATTTTTTTATAAAAATCCGTGAAATGATATCATCCAAACGGAATTTTCATTCTACCAAAGGGGTTTTTCTTGCCCCCGCCGCCCGAGAACTGCTTGATCATCTTTTTCATCTGATCAAACTGCTTGAGCAGCTTATTGACCTCCTCGACGGTCGTGCCGCTGCCCTTGGCGATGCGGATCTTGCGAGAGGCCTGAATGATCTCGGGGTGCTCACGCTCGCGCTTGGTCATCGACTTGATGATGGCCTCGGTGTGCGAGAGGGCATTTTCGTCGATCTTGGCGTCCTTGAGTGCGCCCGGCTTCATACCGGGGATCATGCCCATAAGCTGCTCCAGGCTGCCCATGTTTTTGATCTGTCCGAGCTGATCAAGGTAATCGTCCAACGTAAACAGTGACTTGCGCAGCTTTTGCTCAAGCTCAGCGGCCTTCTTCTCGTCGAACTGCTGTTGCGCCTTGTCGATGAGGGTCAGCACGTCGCCCATGCCGAGGATGCGGCTGGCCATGCGGTCGGGGTGGAAGGGCTCGATGGCGTCCATCTTTTCGCCCACACCGATGAACTTGATGGGCTTGCCCGTCACGTGACGGACCGACAGCGCCGCACCTCCTCGGGTGTCACCGTCCAGCTTGGTCAGAATGACACCGGTGATGTCAAGCAGATCGTTGAAGCTCTCGGCTACGTTGACCGAGTCCTGGCCGATCATGGCGTCGATGGTGAGCAGGATCTCGGTGGGAGATACCTCAGCCTTGATCTTTTTGAGCTCCTCCATCAGCTCCTCGTCGATGTGCAACCGCCCCGCGGTATCGATGAAGACCATGTCACAGCCCCGCTTTTCAGCCTCCTTAAGACCTGCACGGGCGATCTTGACGGGAGACGTGCCCGTTCCCATCGAAAAGACGGGAATGTCAAGCTGCTCGCCCAGCACCTCAAGCTGGCGGATCGCGGCGGGACGGTAGATGTCGCAGGCGACCATCATGGGACGCTTGCCTTGCTTTTTATACATATTGGCCAGCTTGGCGGCGTGGGTGGTCTTACCCGCACCCTGCAGACCGACCATCATGACAACGGTAGGGGGCTTGGGGTCGATGGTCAGCTTGGATTGCGAGCCGCCCATCAAAGAGATCATTTCCTCATGGACGATCTTGACGACCTGCTGGCCGGGGAGCAGGGATTCCAGCACCTCGGTGCCGACGGCCCGCTCGGAAACGGTCTTGATAAAATCGCGGACGACCTTGTAGTTGACGTCAGCTTCCAGGAGCGCCATTTTGATCTCGCGCATGCCGACCTTGACGTCGTCGGGGGTCAATTTACCCTTGCTGCGGAGTCGCTTGAAGGCGTTGTTTAGCTTTTCGCTCAATCCGTCAAACATAAGATCCCTCCTTTTTTACAAATATATGGTCACGGGTCAGGAGATGCACGCCTCCAGTGCCCGTATTTCGCTGATGACCTCGTCGGGCAGCCGGTGCTCGACGGCCATGGCACGCAGTGCGGCGGCGTGCTCGCCCGCCTCACCAAAGCGCTGTGCCAGGTGCAGCTTTTGCTCGTAAAAGTTCAATTCCTCCTCGGCCTTTTTGATCAGCTCACGCACGCCCTGGCGGGAAATGCCAAGCTCCTGCGCGATCTCCGAGAGGGACAGATCGTTGTTGTAGTAGTCGTCCAGAACGCTTCTTTTGCGCTCGGACAGGACGTCGCCGTAAAAGTCCAAAAGATAGGCAACACTCAAATCCTTGGTAAACATAACGGCCTCCTGAAACGATCAAAACGAGGTGTAAAGCAAAACGCTTTACAGATTATAGCACAGGGGTTTGAGTTTGTCAATAGGGTTTTTGAAAAAAATCGAGCAAAATCTTAGGGTGAAAACACTTTACTTTTTCCGCCGCATCGGATATAATGTAGTCAATTGAAACGGTAAGCCGTAAAGACGAAACAAAGAAGGAGAGTGTGACATATGGCAGACGAGAAAGCCGTACTGGCCCGTGCGCGGGACTATATGCGCGAGCTGTCCGAGGGGAGAGATCCGCTGACGGGCAGGAGCGTGGAGGACGACGTACTGGGGCAGCCCAGGTTGCAGCGTTGCTTTGCCTTTGTCGCCGCCTATCTCCAGCGCGAATTGACCCGCGCCGCCGACGAGAGCGAGACCTTCCTTCCCACGCCCGACGAGCAAGCTCGCATTTGCTGTGACGAGGACCTGCCGGCGGCTGACTTTTACGAGCGCATCAACGCCGCGGCCGTGGCGGCGGGCAAGCCGCCCATCCCGCCCCGTGAGATCAATCATTTTCTTTTGCGCTCGGGATTGGTCGATGGTCGGGTGGAGAGCGTGTTTGTCGAGCGCCGAGTGTTGCGTGCCAACGAGCGTTCGGAGACGGTGGGCATTTACGACAAGCCCCGTCTGTCCCCTCGCACAGGTGCTCTGACCTACACCCTGATGTTCCCGCCCGAGACACAGCACTGGCTGTTGCGGTGTCTACCCGACATTCTCGCGCCGCGCGAGCAAGAGGAGGAGTCAGAGGCATGATCGACGTTTTATACGAAGACGAATATCTGCTCGTGTGTCTCAAGCCGGTGGGAGTCTTGTCCCAGCCGGACGTGACGGGGAGTGGGGAGAATATGCTGGCTCTCTTGAGCGAGCAGTTGGCGACACGGGACGGCAAGACGCCCTATGTAGGCCTTGTCCATCGCCTGGACCGCGGTGTGGGGGGCGTGATGGTGTTTGCCAAGCGGCAGGACGTCGCAGGGGCACTGTCTGCGGCCGTTGCCAACCGCACGCTGATCAAGCAATATATGGCCGTTGTGCACGGTGTGCCGGATGAAGCCGGCGGCGTATGGAAGGACTTTTTATACAAGGATGCCGCCAAAAACAAGACCTTTGTCGTGGATCGCCTGCGCAAGGGGGTCAAGGAGGCAAGCCTGGAATACGAGGTGCTGGCGACCGAGAGCGACACCCCGGCGGGCACGTGCTCGCTGTTGCGTATTCGTTTGCACACGGGACGGACGCATCAGATCCGGGTGCAATGCTCCTCTCGCGGTATGCCGCTGGTGGGGGATGGCAAGTACGGCGCACGGGATCACGGGTTGCCCATCGGGCTGTGGTCGTATCGGCTGACGTTTGCGCATCCGAGGAAGAAGGGTAAAGAGGTTGACGTTTGCGCTTTGCCGACGGAGGGGGCATTTTTGTGGTTTTCTGCGACGGGGGAGCAGGGGGAAGGTTAAGGCTTTGACAACTTCTCCTACGGACGGGCGCGCCACAACGCGGCGCGCTATGAGTATTGCTACTTCTTGCTACGCGGCAAGAAGTAGCCAAGAAGCGCGCCCAGGCGTTCCCCCTGGGACCCCCCTTTACTTTGCCGCTCTGCAAGGAGAAAGACGAGAGATTATATATACACTTTTCGTGCTGTGCCTCAACTTTAGCCAACACGAGCGGCAGGCGGAGAAAGCAAAAGGTTTTGCTTTTCGTTTTGCGGAAAATTTAAGCTATCATAAGGTGCGTTGAACGACGTCAAAACTTTTTGCTATCGCATCTTGCGTGCGCCTTCCGTGTTTGCAAGTTTCTTTAACTTGCAAACGCAAGCGCTGAAGAGGTATACTTTTGCGCCACAATCAGAAAAGCTTTAGCTTTTCGTGGCGCACTGCGGGGTGCCAAGGGGTATTAAACCCCTTGGCTGACTTTCTTTCGCCCTTTCTTTGTTCAGCGACAAAGAAAGGGCATACCTCCCCGCCGCGCGTTGTCAAATTTGGCAAGCAAATACCAAGTTTTGTTCGCCCGCTGAACACGGGCGTCATGCAAGCATGAACACAAAACTTGTGCGGCGGCCCCAAACGCATCAATCCAAAAAATGTGCCCTGCTCACCAAGCTGTGAGCAGGGCACGGTTCTTATTCTCAATGTCAGATCATATATTGCAAGCATCAGAACAGCGTCTTGATCTTGTCAATACACTCACGGCAAATACGCTTTTCGCCAAAATAGACCACGTTATCCGCATTGCTGCAAAACTCGCAGGCGGGATGATATTTCTGGAGAATGATGCGGTTGTTATCCGTGAAAATTTCCAGAGGGTCCTTCTCTTGAATGTCCATGATCTCACGCAGAGGCTTGGGAAGCACGATGCGCCCCAATTCGTCTACTTTTCTGACAACACCGGTCGATTTCATAGCTGGTCTCTCCTTTTCTGTGTTCTCTTTTTGCCCCAAGCGGGGCTGACAGCCTCATTATAAACCGAATTTTGGCGGTTTGTCAATACTTTTGTCCCAATTTGTATGAAAAAATCATAGAAAAATGTAAAATTGCCTATTTTTTCCTGTTTCGGATGGCTTTTTACATTTATTTTGGCAAAAAATGGTAAAAGACGAGGTGATTTGATGTTAGGAAAGGTGTTTGGAGTGATGACACTCGTCGCACTGACCTTCGGCTTGGCGGGAGGACGGGGCGAGGCAATGGCCGGCGGCGTGCTGGAGGGGGCGTCCCGTGCCGTAGAGGTGACGCTGACGCTGGCCGGAATGATGTGCCTGTGGTGCGGCGTGATGCGAGTGCTGGAGGAGGCGGGCGCGATCCGTCGCTTGGCTCGCTTGTTGCGCCGCCCGCTCGCCTTTTTCTTTCCCGACGCGGCAAGGCGTGGGGAGGGTGTCGAGGAGATCTGCGCCAACCTGGCGGCCAATCTCCTGGGGGTGGGGAACGCCGCCACGCCCATGGCCCTGCGCGCGCTGGAAAAGATGCAAAAGAGCAACCCGACCCCCGATACGGCCACAGGGGATATGATCACGCTGACGGTGCTCAATACCTGCTCCGTCTCACTCATTCCCTCCACGCTCCTTGCCTTACGCCATGCGGCAGGGGCGGCGCGTCCCTTTGAGGTGGTGCTGCCCATCTGGATCTGCTCCTTCACTTGCGCCCTGTTGGGATTGCTTCTGACCCGGCTCTTGCGCGGAAGGACAAAATAGCAAAAGCCGCTGTGCGTGATAATCGCACAGCGGTTTTTTGTTATTGCAATTACGCCTTTGCCAGATCCTTGATGATCTCACCCGCCATGACAAGACCGGCGGCACCGGGGACGAAAGAAACGCTGCCCGGCGTGGCGCGGCGGCCGGGGGCATCGGGACTTTGCTCTCCTTGGGGCGTGTGGGGCTCTTCCTTGGAATAGACCACCTTCATGTGGTTGATGCCCCGCTTGCGCAACTCGATACGCATGACGCGGGCCAGGGGACAGACACTCGTTTTGGCAATATCCGCCACCTCAAAGGCAGAAGCGTCCAGCTTATTGCCCGCTCCCATAGCGGCGATGATGGGGGTGTTTGCCTTGTGGGCACGGACGGCCAGATCCAGCTTGGCGCTGACCGTGTCAATGGCGTCGGCGATATAATCGTAAGAGGTGAAATCAAATGCAGAGGCACTCTCGGGCAGATAAAACAGGGGCAGGGCGCGCACACGGCAGTCGGGGTTGATGTCCCGGATGCGCTCGGCCATGACCTCGACCTTGAGTCGCCCGACCGTGGAGTGCAGGGCGATGATCTGGCGGTTGAGATTGGAGAGCGAGACGGTGTCGTTATCGATCAGATCGATGGCACCCACACCGGCACGGGCCAACGCCTCGGCGACGTAGCCGCCGACACCACCCACGCCAAAGACAGCCACGCGGGCTCTTGCCAGCTTTTCGACGGCTTCCTCGCCAAGCAGCATCGCTGTGCGGGAATTTTCTTGCTTTGTCATGATATATCCTCACATTCTTGTCAGGTACGTGCCTCCATTATAATCTATTTGACAGGACTTGTCAAGCGGCTCATATCCCCGACGGCGGCGTCATACATTGTCTTGATGGGAGGGATGATATGAAACGTTACTTGGTCGTGTTGGGCACCCGCCCCGAGGCGATTAAAATGTGCCCCCTGATCCTCGCGCTGAGACAAAAAGCGGGGGCGGCGGTGCGGCTGTTGCTGACGGGACAGCACAGGGATATGGTGACACCCGTGCTGGATTTTTTCGGCGTGCAGGCAGATGCTTGTCTGGACGTGATGCGGCAAGGACAGAGCGTGGGCGAGCTGACCGAGCGCCTTCTCCGGGGACTCCCCGAGGAAATGGCGGGCGACCGCCGCCCCGATCTTGTACTGGTGCATGGCGACACGACGAGCGCCTTTGTGGGGGCACTGTGCGCGTTTTATGCAGGTGTTCCCGTGGCCCATATCGAGGCGGGGCTGCGGACGGGCGACGTGCACGCCCCCTTTCCCGAGGAATTCAACCGCCGCGCCATCGATGCCATGAGCGACTTGTATTTTGCCCCGACGGGGGCGGCCGCAGCGCGTTTGATCGCAGAAGGATCTCCCAAGGAGAGAATATTCGCCGTGGGCAATACTGCGACGGACGCGCTTCGGTTGTGTCTGGAGCATCCCCCGTCTTTGCCCCTTCTCAATACGACAGGGCGTCGGCTTTTGGTGATCACGGCGCACCGTCGGGAGATGTCCTGCAAGGAGCGATACGAGCTTCTGACGGCCATCCGACACGAGATCGAGGCAAGGGAGGACGTACTGGCTGTGTTTCCCGTTCACCCCTCGCCGGCCGTGGGGCAGGTGGCCAAGGCGGTGTTCGAGGGATGCGCTAACGTTCGTCTGACGCCGTCCCTCTCACTGCCCGATATGCAACACCTTCTGGCGCGCGCCTACCTGCTTTTGACTGACAGCGGGGGCATGCAGGAGGAGGCGACCTATCTGGGACTGCCGACACTGGTGCTGCGCGACGTGACCGAGCGCCCCGAGGGGGTTCGAGCAGGCGTTTTGCGCATCGTCGGGACGAAGGGCGAGACTGTCCGGGCAGTGCTGGGGGAATTGTTGGACCATCCCGACGTCCGCGAGGGGATGGCAAAGCCCTCCTGGGTGTATGGCGACGGCTACGTCAGCGAACGTATTGCGGATATTTTGGCGCAATGGGGGACGAGGCCGTGATGGCACAGCTGGTCGAGGGCCTTGGTCGGGCGAGCAGTTATCTCATTCCCTTGCTGATGGGCGGCGTGGGGCTGTTGATGTTGCGCGGCAAGCGGCCTTATTTCGATGCCTTTCTGACGGGGGCAAAGGACGGGCTGGGAACGGCGGTGCGGCTGTGTCCGACATTGACAGCCCTGCTCGTGGCCGTTCATATGCTGAGCGCATCGGGGGCGATCGAGGTCGTGGGAAGGTGGCTCTCTCCCGCCTTTGATGCCCTGGGCGTGCCGGGAGAGCTGTTGCCCCTCCTTTTGACTCGCCCTTTTTCGGGAAGTGCCGCCACGGCGGGTTATGCTGAGCTGTTGGAGCGAAGCGGACCGGACAGCTTTGCCGCCGCCTGCGCTTCGGTCATCATGGGAAGCTCCGACACGGCGGTATATGTCATCACACTGTATTTTTCCTCTGTCGGCATCAAGCGAACACGCTACGCCCTGCCCGTGGCGCTGGGTGTGATGCTGTTTTGTATCTTCTTTTCCTGTTTCCTTTGTCGTGTGTGTTTGAAATAAGGCAAAGTTGGCAATCCTTGGCTGTGAGGACATACCGGGAGGAAGAATATGGTCAAAGGAACACACAAGCAGATGGTGGTGGTACACACCAAGGACAGTCGATATTACGAGCAGGCGTATTTTGTCCTGCGGGACGGCGGGGTCGCCACGCCCGATAGCGAGTCTACGATGGTGGCGGAGGCCAACCGCATTTTGGATGAGAGCCAGCTGATGCCCCAGCCGCGTCGCCGCCACTTGCTGTCCCGACGGGCGTCGTTCGCCCTTGGCGTGGCTGTTGGGGGCGCTTTGTGCGGCCTTGCGGCGTTGCTTTTGCTCTTGTGAGAGGCGCGCTCTTGACAAACGGGGAGAAATGGAGTATAATATAAATACTGTATTTTGTTCGTTTGTATTTTTTACCCTCTCGTGCGTTGTGATCGTTGGACGCCAATGGGGGACACGGCCCGACCGTGATAGATAAAGAGGAAGGAAAGCCCGCGTCACATGGAGCGTTTTTGTGATGGACGGGTCTGCTTGGGTTATCTTAATCCGCCTTGGGCAAGCTGTATCTGTTTTGCCCTCCTTTCCTCATGCAAACATACACCACCAAACAAAGGAAAGGAGTTATGATCGATCCGATTATGGCAAAAGAAAAGAAAAATAAGACGACCGCCCAGGGAGCAGACATGGCAAGTAGCCGCTCCTATCGCCACTCGGCGGGAGGGAAAAGAGGCGGCACTTCTCTGATGAGCGAGCGCCGTGAGATCAGCGTCAACGAGCTGGAGCGCACCCTCGTTCCTTCGCTCGATCCGCCTAAAAAGACAAAAAACACCGCAAACAGAAAGAAGAACCGTAGCGAGGTGAACGTGCCAGCCCCGCTATCTCAGCCTGCCCCCACGCCTGCTCCCAAGGTGGTTGCTAAAACCCACGAGCGCAAAAAGAAGACGGCACCGACTCGTCCTGCCACAGCACCGCAAAAGACACCGGAGGTTGTTCCCGCGCTGTCCGAAGCACCCAAGAAAAAGACACCCCCAAAAGCGACCAAAAGCAACCCCGCGGCAAAGCTGCGGGTCATTCCCTTGGGGGGCTTGTCCGAGATCGGTAAGAACATTACCGTCATCGAATATGACGAGGACATCATCGTGGTCGACTGCGGCATGGGCTTTCCCGACGACGATATGCCCGGCATCGACCTGGTCATTCCCGATATCACGTATCTGGAAAACAATAAGGAGCGCATCCGCGGTATCTTCCTGACTCACGGGCACGAGGACCACATCGGTGCCATCCCTTACGTTCTTCGCACCATCAATCCGCCCATCTACGGCACCCGCCTGACGCTGGGCATCATCAAAAACAAATTGCAGGAGCACGTTCTGGCCCACACGCCGCAGCTGCGTGAGGTCAAGGCGGGCGACGTGATCCCGGCGGGCAGCATGAGCGTGGAATTTATCCACGTCAACCACTCCATCGCCGATGCCTGCGCGCTGGCCATCAAGACGCCCGTTGGCACGGTGTTGCACACGGGCGACTTCAAGCTGGATACCTCTCCCATCGAGGGCGAGATGATGGATCTGACCCGCCTGGGCGAGCTTGGCCGAAAGGGTGTCTTGCTTATGCTGAGCGAATCCACCAACGCCGAGAGAGAGGGCTTTACTCCCTCCGAGCGACGGGTGGGTGAGTCGCTGGAGTATATTTTCAGCAAGCATCCCGATAAGAGATTGGTCATTGCGACCTTTTCGTCCAACGTTCACCGCGTGCAGCAGATCATTGACACCAGTGCCCGTCACGGACGCAAGGTGGCTGTCACGGGCCGGAGCATGACCAACATCATGGGCGCGGCGATTGAGCTTGGCTACATGAGTGTTCCTGCCGGCGTGCTGATCGATATCAACGAGGCCAAGAGATACCGCCCCGAGGAGCTGACCATCGTCACAACGGGCAGCCAGGGCGAGCCGATGTCGGCACTGTATCGTATGGCTTATTCGGATCACTCCCAGATCACGCTGGGGCAGAAGGACCTGGTCGTGCTCTCTGCCAGTGCCATCCCCGGCAACGAAAAGCTGGTGGGACGCGTCATCAACGAGCTGACCCACACCGGCATCCAGGTCATGCACGAGTCCTCGGTGGCCGTCCACGTATCGGGACACGCCTGTCGCGAGGAGCTCAAGCTCATGCTGGCCCTCATCCGTCCCAAGTACTTTATGCCCATTCACGGCGAGTACCGCCACTTGTCCGCTCACCGTGACATCGCACAGTATATGGGAATGGATAGTAAAAATATTTTCCTGTCCGATATCGGACGCGTCCTGGAGATCGACCGCCGCAGCGCCCGCCTTACGACCGAGGAGATCCCCTCGGGGCGTGTGCTGGTCGACGGGTACGGCGTCGGTGACGTGGGCAACATCGTCCTTCGTGATCGCCTGCACCTGGCGCAGGACGGCCTGATCGTGGTGGTCGCTACTATCAATGAGGATACGGGCATGCTGCTCTCCGGTCCCGATATCGTCTCTCGCGGTTTCGTTTACGTACGCGAGTCCGAGTCGCTCATGGAGGAGACCCGCTCGGTCGCAACGGCCGCGATTATGGATTGCCTCAAGGGCAAGCGGGATTATCTGGACCGCATGATGCTCAAAAAGCGCATCAAGGACGATATGACTCGATTCCTGTATGCCAAGACGGGGCGCAAGCCCATGATCCTGCCCGTCATTATGGACGTTTGATGACGGTTATCTGAAAAAACACGGGATTTTGCTCACAATCACGCAAGATTTGGGCGAAATCCCGGAAAGTTTTTAATTTGTTCATATTTTGTTCAAAAACAGCGCGAGCAAATCGTGTATAATACATAGGATTGTAGAGTGGGGGTCTGTCCCTGCGCTCTAAGCGAAAAATATTTTATCAAAGGTGGACCCAAACATGGGAAAAGGTACAAGAAACAGACAAGTACGTGCGGAGGATAAGGTAGTTTCTCCCTCCAAGCGCGTTCAAAAGCAAAACAAGGGTGTTGTTTACGGCACGTGGGCACTGGCGGTCTTTACGATCGTTCTGGTCCTCTCGCTTCTGTTCAGCGCACTGGTCAGCTCGGGACTCTTCCTGCGCGCCGGCAAGGCAATGAAGACGGAAGATTTTGAAGTAGACGGCGCTATGATGTCGTATTACATGCACTCCATTTACTCTTCTGAGGTCAGCGCATATCAGCAGATGCTCGAAAATATGGGCATTACCTCGGCATCCAGCCTGGTGTATTCTTACATGGGCCTGGATCCCAACGTAGATCTGAAGAAGCAGACCCACAAGAGCAGCGGTAAGACCTGGTTCAACTACATTGCTGACCAGGCGAAGGAGCAGGTCGAGGAGATCCTGATCTACTGCCAGGCTGCTAAGGCTGCCGGTGTTGAGCTGGACGACGAGGATATGGTTTCCATTAACTCCGAGATCCAGATGCTGGACATCTATTCTCAGCTGTACGGCACGTCGCTCAACGCTTACATTAAAAACCTGTACGGCGAGGGCGTCAAGGAAAAGGACGTTCGCCGCGTGCTGGAGCTGAATGCACTCGCTTCCAAGTATGCCCAGATGATCCAGGAAGGCTTCTACGATGCTTCGACCGACGAGAAGGTCAATGCTTTCTTTGAGAAGAACAAGAACGACTATATCAGCGCTGACTTCCTGGTATACGAGTTTACCGCTTCTTTCGACTCTACCATCAAGGATGAGACCGAGAAGAAGGATGACTATCTGGTGAAGAAGGCGGAGGCTTCCGTTAAGGCAGATCAGCTGAAGAGCAAGACGACCCGCGAGGAGTTCGAGGCTGCGATCAAGGAAGACTGGATGGCAAGCAGGAAGGATAAGTATCACGAGGACTATTACGACGATTACCTGAAGAAGGCCGAGGGTGAAACCGACGAGGAAAAGAAGGCTGATGCTGAAGCAAAGGTTCAGGAACAGTTGGAAAAGGATGCCGATTCTGCAATCGAGGGTATGCTGACCGAAAAGTACGGCTATACCGTAGAGGCTGATCTTGGCAAGTGGATCTTTGGTGATAAGGACGTTGCTGCAGCAACCGTAAACAGCACCAATAAGATCGAAGACTCCGGCAACAACGACGAAAAGGGCACCTACAAGGTTAAGGTATACTTCCTTGTCCGTGCTGCATCTCCCGTTGAGGATACGACCCGTACCTTCTCCTACATGATCATGAGCGAGAAGGACTTCAAGGAAGAGGAGGCAAAGGCAGCGCTGGAGCTGTTCAAGCTGGAGGACAAGCAGTCCAAGGAAGCCCTAGAAAAGCTTGCTACCGGTGAGAGCTACAGCAAGTCCACCTTCAACTCCCTCGAGGACCTCAAGAAGGGTCTGTCGGGTGCTGACGAAATCGACGAGTGGCTGTACAAGACCGAACGTAAGGCAGGCGATTACGAGCTGATCACCTACACCTATGAGAAGGTTAAGTACTATGCGATCATCTACGTCGAGGCCATCAGCTACGAGGAGTGGTACGTTGACGCTCGCGACGGCATGGTCGCCGATGAGGTCGAGACCTGGTACGAGGAGCAGCAGAAGACCTACGAGATCGTTGTAAACGACAAGGCGATCAAGAAGGTTAGCCTGTAATTTATATATTGAATCGACACGATAAGCAGAGAGGGCTGTCGCACATCATCGTGCGGCGGCCCTTTGCCGCCAGCACGAATAAAACAGCGCGGACGCGGACACAATACGCTCCGGCAGCATAGGATGAAATAGATGCGTCTTGTGCGGCGCGTCAGACGATGCGCTTACGCGACACCGAGGGCAAGGAAAGGAACGCAGAACATGGTTTTGGATGCAAAGAATACGACGCTGGCATACCGCTGTCCCAAGTGCGGCGCGGCCGTCATGAGCGGCGTGAATATGTTTTCACTGACGGCAGATATGCTCAAGCTCAAATGCAGCTGCGGCGGCAGTGAATTGGTGCTGGTCAACGGCAAGGATGCCAAGGTCAGACTGACCGTGCCCTGTATGCTGTGCGGCGGAGGACACCATTTCACCCTGAGCCGATCGTTGTTTTTCGGCAAGGATCTGTTTTGTATGCCCTGCCCATACACGGACATCAATTTGTGCTGTGTCGGCGATGAAAACTACGTCAAGGCAGAAATGTCCCGCTCGGAGCTGGCTCTGTTGGAGCTTCTGGAGCAGAACGGATTGACCGATCTGTCCGAACTGGCGGGTAGTGAGGATCATGCGTTTCCCACCGACCCGCAGGTCAGGGATATTGTGATGTTCGTGATTCACGACCTGGATGCCGAGGGCAAGATCAAGTGCCATTGCACTGACGACGTGGCCGAGCGGCAATACGATGCCGACATCGAAAATGAGGGCATTCGTGTCACCTGCCGCGCCTGCGGTGCGTCTCGCCTGATCCCCACTGATTCCAGTCTCGCGGCGCACGATTTCCTGCACTGCGACAGCCTGGATCTGACCGTAGGCCAGGACGACTGACAGAAAAAATCCCGTACCGTGCGGGATTTTTTCTTTTTTGACTTTACAATGCGGCGGGAATTGTGCTATACTATAGTCAGAAATGATCGCTACGGCGAGTAAGGAGACCGATATGACGAGCAAGGAACGGTTCATCGAAATATTCAAGACCAACATCAAGCGCGAGGGCGCGGAGGAGCTGTTGAATTTTCTTCTGTCCGATCACAGTGACTTTTTCACAGCACCTGCCTCCACCCGTTTTCACGGAGCCTACGAGGGAGGCCTGCTCGAGCACAGCCTGAACGTGTACGATTGCCTGTGCGATATTTTGGCGCGTCCCCGTATGCAGGACGTGTACGGCATTCACTACAGCGCTGAAAGCGCGGCGATCGTGGCCCTGCTTCACGATCTTTGTAAGGTGAATTTTTACAAGGTCAGCTTCCGCAATGCCAAGGATGAGAGCGGCAAGTGGGTGAGCGTGCCATATTACACCATCGAGGACAGCCTGCCTTACGGGCACGGCGAAAAGTCGGTCTATATCATCTCGGGCTATATGCGACTGACCCGCGACGAGGCCTTCGCTATCCGCTATCATATGGGCTTCTCGGGCCCCGAGGACGCCAATCAGGTCGGCCGCGCCCTGGAGATGTTTCCCTTGGCCTACGCCCTGTGTATGGCCGATATGGAGGCGTCGTATTTCCTTGAGGATGTGAACGGACCGAAGAAGTTGAAGTGAGAACGGGGAGCGCGTGGGGAAACTTCTTGAAAGAAGTTTCCCCACACCCCTTCCAGAACTTTTAAAAGAAGAAACAGGAGCGTAGCCGGAGCACCTTCTCCTAACTCTGTATGGGGAAGGGAGTGCGCGGTTCGAGAGAATAGCTACCGCAAGCGGCGGGGCCCCTCCCCCATCCGCTCCACGACGGTAGATTGGCCATGGCAAGAAGGCAAAACATTCTGCTTTCTCTGCTGCCGCGCGTGTTGACTACCTTGAAGCACAGCATAAAAGATTTTTATGTCTATCTCTTGATTTGCCTTGTAGCGCGGCACAGTAAGGGAGATCCAAGAGGGAACGTCTTGGCGCCTTTCTTGGTCACTTCTTGGGGCGTACCAAGAAGTGACATAAAAAGCAATCCGCGCAGCGCGCAGCAGTATGCGCGTCCGTAGGAGAAGTTGCTCAAACATTTGCAAATCATTTTGATCAGCGTGAAAAGAGAAAAATATGACAAATCGAATCATAGATGACATCTCAAAATACATATTTGTACACGATGAGCCACAAAAAGTTGATGCCATTTTTTTGCCCGGAGGCTCGCATCCTACGCAGCCGGAATATGCCGCTGAATTATACAAGAATGATTATGCAAAATTTCTTATAGCTTCGGGTGGAGTTAGTATAAAATCCGATAAATGGAACGGCGTGCGTTCCAAGGCGGACATGTATGACGGTGATTATCAAACGGATTGCGAATTCTTTGTAGACGTTCTTACAAAAAACGGCGTCCCGCTTACCGCGATCATTGGAGAAGATAAGTCGAGGCATACCCGTGATAATGCTTACCTGTCGCGAAAAGTTATTGAGGAAAAAGGTGTTAAGATTAACACTGCAATCATTGTTTGTAAAGCATTTCACGCTCGACGGTGTCTTATGCTATATCAAATGGCTTTTCCGGATGTTGAAATAAGGGTTTGTCCCGTCCATTGTTTTAACATCACAAAAGAAAATTGGTATAAAAGTGAACAGGGAATTGACCGTGTACTTGGCGAGCTGGCTCGTTGCGGAAATCAATTTATCGGGGATATTAAAGCGTATTTGATGTGACACTTTATTAAGAAGAAAAGTTGAACGGAAACCTTGAATTCGGAGAGATACATATGGACAACAAAAATTATATACAGTGGATCAGGAGTAAGGTTGGACATGAAAAAATCATGCTTGTGCATGCAGGCGGATGTGTTTTCAATGAAAAAGGAGAAGTACTACTTCAGCGGAGAGGCGATTGTAATCTGTGGGGCTTTCCCGGGGGAACGGTCGAGCTTGGCGAAACGCCTCAAATGGCAGCTAAAAGGGAAGTGAAGGAAGAAACAGGCTTGGACGTCGAGGTCGGTAAACTTATAGGTATATATACTGATTTTGATGTTGTGTGTCCCAACGGAGATCAATTCCAAAGCATTTTGATGGCATTTGAACTTGTTGCAACCGACGGGGAACTGCTTTGTGACAACCACGAAACCTTGGAATTGCGCTATTTTTCGCTCGACCATATGCCCAAATTATTCTGCAAGCAGCACGAAGAAATATTGAATGATATTAAACAAAAAAGATAGTCGCAAGAAGCTCGCAAGACTTTTTGCTTTTTCCGCCTGCCGCGCGTGTTGACTACCTTGAAGCACAGCATAAAAGATTTTTATGTCTATCTCTTGATTTGCCTTGTAGCGCGGCACGGAAAAGGGGGTTCCCAGGGGGAACGCCTGGGCGTCTTTTCTTTCGCCATTTCTTTGCGACGAGGCAAAGAAATGGCATCAATGCTATCACCGAGCGCGCACGAAGTGCAGTGTGAGGCTGTAGGAGAAGCTGTTTGAAATTTCGCTAAAACCAAAAACAACCGGAGAGAACTTTTTTGGGTTCTCTCCGGTTTGTCTTATCACTTGATCTTCCTACACTCCATATAATATCTCTTATCCTGCGCATGTCCCATCGAAAACGTCTTTCGCGGCAGTGCCCCATCGTAGATCACCGTGCGGAACAACTGGGACTTCTCCATGCCGTCAAACAAAAATCCAATGGCATCCGGCTTGCTTGCCAACGCCGAGGTAGACTCCACGCCGTGTATGTAATCCACCGACGCCCCAGGGTGTGTCGAAAGATACTCGTCAATAAACGCCTGCAACGTGCCGACCGTCAACTGCTGTACGGGACGCTCAATGACAACATCCTGTGCCTCAAACGCGCCGATGCAACGAACGTTCTGCGGCGCGGCGGTGCCACTCAAATTGGCGACGTAAGCACGCAGACTTTCCAGCACGTCGGTGGGGTCAACGCCGAACATGACGCGATAAATGGGCTCAAAGGACAGGGCCTTATCGTGCAGATTGACGATCTCGACCAGCGCGTAGCGGGCAGGGTGAGAGGCGGCCGCCTCCTCTCCGATGGCGGCTTTGATCTCCTCAAACGAGGCTTTTGCAGTGGCCAACGAGTGGTTGCCGTCACCCACGGCAAAGAGAAGGGGCGCGAGTGTCGCATCGCCGTAGCGGGCAGTCATCGCCTCGGGCGTGATGAGGGCGTCCAGTGTGCGTAACACACGAGACTGCTCCTCCGCGGTCAGAAAATGACCCTTGATGTGACCGCCGCCCAGCATCAGGTCGGTGTCGTAGGCGATCTCGTGGGGGATGCTTTCCTCAAACAGCGGCTCAAGCACGGTCGCGTCCGGGTCGTCGATGAGCAGCATGACGTGGGGCATCTCGAGAAGGGCGTCGCGGCGGACGGCCACGCGGGGCGGGATGCGCTCCAGCACCGTGCCCTCGGTGGCGCGGATGAGGGCGGTCGAGCCCTTTCTGTAGTCGTATTGCTCCAGATCGATCTGGGCAACGAGGCCGCGGCGGATGCGTCCGTCCGACTGGGTGCGCGCCACGGCGATCATGGCATTGTTATGGCAGATCAGGTGATCGGCCAGCGCTCCTTTCATGGCCGCATGGATGGCAGGTAGGCGCTCGGCTGTTTCATTCAAGTAGACCTCGGGCAGCATTATGCGAAGCGTAGAGGGAGCATCGCCGACCAAGCGGTCAGCCGCCTCCCAGTAGTGGGGCTCGCTGGTGAACTGGTCGCAGGCGATGGCGGCCCATTTGCCCTCTTCTATTGTTTGACGCGCGGGCAGCAGAATGTCTGCCGCCTGACAGCAGGCATATGATTTCATAGGATGGAGTACTCCTTTCAAAAAACGCAGGCTAAGACGCGGTTGTCGGTTGACAGCGCGGCGCGTCTGTGCTACAATAATTATACGACATTTTTGTCTGAAAATCAAGACTTACGGCATTTTTTGCGATAGACCAAATCAAAGGGAGGATACGTGATGAACAGAGGCCCTCGCCCTATGCGCCCCGATTCCGGGCGTCCGAATATTCCCAAGCCTCAAGGGCTTTCCGACCTGCCGCGATATCTTTGGCAGGTGATCGGCGGCTTCTTCTCCCGCCTTGGCTACATCGTTCGCCTGGTATGGGAGACCGGCCCCTGGATCCTGTTCTGTCTTGTCTTTATGGCACTGTTCAATGGCTTTATGCCGGTGGTGGGGTCTCTGATTTCCAGCCGCGTGCTCAACGAGCTGCAGGCCGGCTTTGGACAGTCGGTGGATCGGGCGCTGTTTTTGGCCTCGCCCATCTTTGCGATGCTCATCGTGCTGTTTGGCTACCGCATTCTCAACGCGGTGCTGGATCGCATCAAGTCGGCCACGACCCGTATTGCGGGTGAGCGCGTGGTGCGCCATATTCGCCTCAAGATCATGCACAAGGCAAAAACGATCGACCTGGCGGCTTACGATTCTCCCACCTTTTACGAAAAGCTGGAGAACGCCAACCGCGAGGCGGGACACCGCCCCATTCAAACGCTTTCCTCGGTGCTGGGGCTCATCAGTACGATGATCGGACTTGTCTCTTACATCGTCATTCTGTTCCGCGCCCCCGGTATGTGGTGGTCGGCGCTCGTCATCATTGCCGTGTCCGTTCCCTCGGCCATCATTACCTTTACCTACCGACACAAAAACGTTCGCTATATGCGCTGGCGCTCCAAGGAACGGCGGCAGATGGACTACTACTCCAACTTGATGGTCAACAAGGACCTGGTCAAGGAGGTCCGCCTGTACGACCTTTCCGATACCTTTATCGATCGCTACGATGATGCATTTGACCGCTACTATCGCGGTATGCGCCGCCTGATCGTGGGTGAGGGCGCGTGGCACGTGGGGATTGCCCTTTTGTCCTCGGTAGTCAACTGTATTTTTTTTGTCATGATTGCCTACCGTGTGTTTACCGGCGAGATCCTCATCGGTGATTATACGCTGCTCACAGGCGCCTTGACTGCCATTTCGGGCAACGTGGCGACTCTGATCTCGGCCTCCTCCGCAGTCTATGAGGGCACGCTGTTTATCGATAACCTGATGGCCTTCATGGAGCACGAGCAGACGGTCAAGCCGCGACTTGAACAGCCGCTTCGCGTGCGTCACGGCGAGGAGCACACCATCGTCTTCGAGCACGTGTCCTTCCGCTATCCCGGCATGGATCGTGACGTGCTGCATGATATCAATCTGACACTCGTGCCGGGCGAGAGCCTGGTTCTTGTGGGACTCAACGGCGCGGGTAAGACGACACTTCTCAAGCTGTTGACAAGACTTTACGATCCCACCGAAGGACGCATCCTGCTTGACGGTGAGGACCTGCGCGACTATGACCTTCAGGACGTGTACCGTATGTTTGGCATCATCTTCCAGGATTTCGGTAAATACGCCGAGAGCGCAGGGGAGAACATCCATTTTGGTAACATTGGCAAGGAGCCAAAGGAGGGTGAGTTGCAGGAGGCGGCGCGTGCCTCGGGGGCATCGGAATTTATCGAGGCACTTCCGACGGGCTACGCCACCCCCCTGATGCGAATTTTTGAGCAGGACGGTGCGGAGCTGTCGGGCGGACAGTGGCAAAAGCTGGCCATCTCGCGTGCCTTTTACAGCGACTCGGACGTGCTGATTCTGGACGAACCGACTGCGGCGCTCGATGCCCTGGCAGAGCAGGAGATCTATAATCAGTTTGATCGTTTAAGACAGGGAAAGACAACCATTTTCGTCTCGCACCGCCTGTCCAGCGCCACGCTTGCGACCAAGATCGTTGTCCTGGAGTATGGCACCATCATCGAGGAGGGCAACCATAAAACGCTGATGGCACAGGGCGGCCGCTATGCCGAGCTGTTCAATACCCAGGCGGAGCGCTATCGCGAGCAAGAATAAATCAAGGTGAGCAAAAACGGTTACAGTTTTTGCTCACCTTTTGTTTTTTTATGGTGTTTGATTCATCGAAACGAGAGTTATTCACCCCAAGGCGTAGGAACGCCATCGACGTAGTGCCAATAGCGGCCGGGGGCGGTGGGGGCAGACTCGGAGTAGTAATAGAACGAGCCGGTCTCCAGATGCGAGCGGATCACGCCGACCCTGGATTGGATATAGGATTCGCTCGCACCTTTATACACCTGCTCGCGCAGTCTGTGGATCAGATCGTTTACAAGCGCGAGGTACTGCTCCTCGGTTCCCTCGTAGTAGATTTTGACGTCAGGCGAAGTGCAACCGTAGAAGGGATAGTCCTCCATAACCTCCAGCGAGGCGGGAATGAGCACGGATTGCAGCTTGGTGCAACCCGAAAAAACGGAGGGGCCAATTCGCTTTAGTCCCTTGGGAAGGATCACGTGGGTTAAGTTGGTGTGGTTGAATGCTTGCTCCCCGATATATTCCACGCTGTCGGGAAATGTGATCTCGGAAATAGGGGTGGAAAAGAAGGCGTTGCGTCCAATATAGGTCAGCGTGTCGGGCAAGGTGATCGATTGAATCGCAGTGTGTGAAAAACATTCCTCCGGAATGCTTTTTAAGTCGGAGGGGAGAATAACCTCGGCAAGCTCGGCGGCGAATGAGAAAATGCTACTGCCTATCAGCAAAACGCCGTCGGGAATGATCACCTTTTTAAGATTAAAGTCTTTGAGTGTACGGCTATACGCCCCGCCAGCTATCTTTTTTATATGGGAGGGAATGGTATAGACTTCGGGGAGGACGAGGTCGGAGTGGATGCACACCAAAATGTCTCCAATCATGTAAAAATCCGGCTCCTGATCTCCGCGAACTCTCTGGTCGTGCCACAACGTCTCATAAAAGGCGCCGCCGCCCAAATGCTCCAGGCCTTCCGGTAACACGATCGTGGCTAAGCTGTTTCTTCCTGCAAAGGCGTGTGCCCCGATATAGGTTACCGTATCGGGGAGAACAACGCTTGCTAACTTACTGTCAATATGACCGCAACGGGAACGGTCTCCCGGGGCTCCGACATAAAAGTACTCTGTGGCAAAGGCGTAGTCTTCGATGATTTCCAGTGCTTCCGGCCACACAATCTCGGCAAGAGGGGTGTCTATGAAAGCGCTGTCGCCGATGACTTTAAGTTTTTTGGACAGCACAAGACGCTTTAGGCCGTAACAGTAAGCAAATGCCTTATTTCCTATACTCGTTACCGTATCGGGAATGACGAGTTCTTCAATCGTAAAAGAACCATAAAAGGCAAAAGCACCGATCGATTCCAGACGGGAGGGGAATTGAATGCCGGTTGTTATCACGTTGCCACTTACCTCGCTCGGCAGCTCGCCCATAGGGATGAGCTTGAAGCCGGAGGAAGCAATTTGGGTTACGGGATAATCTCCGTAATAATCGGGAATGGTGATCACACCGTGAAGATCAGCGGTGCCCCTGGAAACTTCGTAACCGCTGTAGTCCTCCAGCAGGGTATATTCAAAGCCGAGTTCGTCAAAGCCGTGCTCTGTGGGGGCCTCCAAATGAACGGTCAGCCTTGTCCAGGTTGAATCGGCATAGGCTTTGCCATCTCCCAGGGCCATAATATCAATATGATAATCGGCGGTTAAGGTAAGAAAAAGCAATTCAAGGCGAGAATCCGTCGTTTGATATTCCTTGTTATCGATTCGCACAAGATAGCCGGTTGCATTCTCCACCGGAGACCAAATCAAAAATCTTTTTTCCATTGTCCATTCCTGAGGAGCAGGCAAGACTTCAGGCGAGCGCTTGCAGGCGGTGACGCTGATCAGAACGGCAAGGGACAGTGCTGCGAGGATAAGAAATAGAAGGGTTTTACGTCTCATTATTGAGACCTCCCGTCGGTGCGCCGATGGCGTTGATTAAAAATTCCAAAAATTCTTCAGGCTCGTTCCAGGACCAGTCGTATTCTTGGCCCAGCATAGTGTCGGTGTGTGTCGGTAAGCCGTCTTCACTAAATATGATAGGGTCTGCTTCCAAAGTGTACATAGGAAGAGTGCTTTGATCATTTTGTTCGTACCAGTCTATAAGTTTACCACGAAAGTCGCTACTGATCGAGGAAAAACCGATGGCGAGGCATTTCTCACGTGCAAGGCCCTGTATGCAAGGGAACGAGGTGATATCGGAACTATAGAAACTTTGCCCTGTATACAGGCATACATATTGATCGTTTCCGGCGTATACAAAGATGTCTATGCCGTGCACTTCGTGAAGGGCGGAGAGAACGTCGTTGGGGTCGACGCCCTCAATGCTGAAATGTTCCTGATCAGTCCTTGTGCCGGCATACAGCTGCTCCAGCAGATACAACAAAAAGGGAGAGTCCTCGCACAGACTCGTAATATCATCACCGTCAATGTCGGTGGCATCGATCAGCTTTTTGTCAATGAGTATTGCGGTGTTTTGGATTGAAGCTGTAACGTTGTTACGTTCTTCGTAGAGATCTACAACTTTCAGAATGGAATTTTTAGCAAAGGATCTAAGACTTCCAAAGGTGCTTTGATAGCTGTAATCCACGTAGTCCATGAAATCCTCGTTGGCCATGTCGGTCAGATCAAACGTTGTGACGAATATGGTTTTGCAGCCAATACTCTGCAGCGCTTCAAACAAGGTCTCTAAAAGGAATTCGTTAGGCAAAGACAGCTTGGCGTCCAAAACGAAGCATTGACCGGAAAGGTCATCCAAAGAAGGGTCAGTAATGATGCTGAGTAACGTAGTCGCCTCCATCGGACGATGATCGTAGACAAAATTATGGCCGGGATACAAGGCAGAAGCTTGCGAGTTGGGGAGGACGGGGTAGTAGTCAAACAGATAGTAGACGATCGGCCCCGGCTCGCAGTCATCCGGCAAAAGCGCAGACGCACTGACCGTGCCGAAAGCGAACCCGCTAAAAAGCATCATAGAGACCAACAGGATGGTCACGGCGATCTTGTAACTTTTCTTCATAATACTTTCCTCCATTTTTGTTAATTGAGTTTCCTCATTGACATTATACCATCTATGGATAAAAATGTCAACGATATTCCTAATACCTCAAAAACGAGAAAAATGCTTCAAATTTGACTAAAAATTCCTTGGAAAATTTCAACGCTGAAAAAATGAAAAGTGGATTGACATTTGACAGTAAAAGGGATATAATTATTTTGTATGGTTATTTTTATCAGTATCAGTATTATCACATAGAGAGAGGATAGAAAAATGTCAACCAACTTGCTCAAACAAATGGAGGAGGGAATGTCCTCCTTTTCCAAGGGTCAGAGACAGATTGCCACCTATATCATGGAGCACTATGAGAAGGCCGCTTATATGACGGCGGCACGTCTGGGCGCAACGGTCAACGTGTCGGAATCGACGGTCGTTCGTTTTGCAACGGAGCTGGGATTTGAGGGATATCCCGAATTTCAGCGCGCCATCCAGGCCATCATTCGCAACCGCTTGACCTCCTTCCAGCGCATTGAGGTGACCAATCAGCTCATCGGCGACAGCAACGTAGTGGAAAAGATCTTGATTGCCGACGCCGATAAGATCCGTCACACGGCAGAGGATATCGACCGCGATGCCTTCGATCGCGCGGTGGAGGCCATGCTTAAGGCAAAGAAGATCTACATCATGGGCGTGCGCTCCTCGGCTCATCTGGCGGGCTTTTTGGACATGGGCATGCGCCGTATGTTTGATAACGTCAAGATGATCCAGTCCACGGCGGGCAGTGAGGTGTTTGAGCAGATGATCAACATCGGCCCCGAGGACGTGCTGATCGCCATCAGCTTCCCCCGCTACTCCAAGCGTGTGGTCACGGCGGTGGAATTTGCACACAACGCCGGTGCGGATGTCATTTGCTTGACTGATTCGCCTCAGGCTCCCATCGCCGTACATGCCGACCAGCTTTTGACGGCGCATACGGACATGGCGTCCTTTGTGGATTCGCTGGTGGCTCCTTTGAGCATCATCAACGCGCTGATCGTTGCGCTCTCTCTGAAAAAGCAACACGAGCTGGCCGAAAGACTGTCTCGCCTGGAGCAGATCTGGGAAGAATACGAAGAGTATGACAAATCGAAATGATATGCAATGCGCGGCATCGCCGCGCATTGCGGTCGTCGGAGGCGGTGCTGCCGGCATGATGGCGGCGCTGACGGCGGCGCAAAACGGGGCTTGTGTGACGCTCTTTGAGCGCACGGGACGCCTGGGGCGCAAGCTTCGCATCACGGGCAAGGGGCGCTGTAACGTGACCAATGACTGTGATATCAACGAATTTTTGGCCAACGTCATGACCAACCCCCGGTTTCTGTATACGGCACTCAACCGCTTTTCTACGGCGGATACCAAGGATTTCTTTGAGTCCTGCGGAGTACCCCTGAAAACGGAGCGGGGAAGACGAGTCTTTCCCGTCTCGGATCGTGCGGCTGACATTGTGTCGGCGCTGGCCGATGCTTGCCATCGGGCCGGGGTCAAGGTGGTATACGAGCGCGTTGGGAGCCTGTGGATCGAGGACGGCGCACTGCGCGGTGTCCTGACGCCCAAGGACCGCTTTGAGGCCGATGCCGTGATCGTTTGCACGGGCGGGAAATCCTATCCGCTGACGGGCTCGGACGGCGACGGGTATGCCTTGGCCGAGCAGGCGGGACACACCGTAACACAGCTGTCTCCGTCGCTGGTCCCCATGACAACGGTGGGCGATCTTTGCCCCGCGTTGCAAGGGCTGTCGCTCAAAAACGTAAGGCTCACCATTGCCCGAACCGACAACGGCAAGGCTGTGTTCGAGGATTTCGGCGAGATGATGTTTACCCATTTCGGTCTGACGGGACCGATGGTGCTGTCAGCATCTGCCCACGTTCCCGACATTCAAGCGGGCAAATACGAGGCTGTCATCGATCTCAAGCCCGCGCTGGACGATAAAATGCTGGATACTCGCATTCTGTCGGATTTTGAAAAATACAAAAACAAGGATTTCGCCAATGCGCTTGGTGACCTGTTGCCCCAGAAGATGATCCCCGTGATCATACGCCTTTCGGGCATTGATCCGCATATCAAGGTCAATGCCGTGACGCGTGAGCAGCGCCGTGCGCTTGTCGCACTGCTTAAGGGGTTGCGTGTGGGGCTGAAGGGCTTTCGCCCCATTGAGGAGGCCATCGTTACCCGCGGCGGTGTCAGCGTGCGTGAGGTCAACCCCAAGACGATGGAGTCCAAGAGTCTTGCCGGCCTGTATTTTGCGGGCGAGGTGTTGGACGTTGACGCCTACACGGGCGGATATAATTTGCAGATTGCCTTTTCCACTGCCGTTGTGGCAGGGGAGAATGCGGCGTGGGGCGGGGGAGAGTGAGAGGGGGATTTTTGAACCTCCGACAACTTCTTCTACAGGCTCGCCCAGCTACGCGCGCTCGCTAAAAGCAAAGTTGACATTTCTTTGTCGTTCAACAAAGAAATGTCGAAAGAAAGTGAACTTAAGGGCCTAATGCCCTTAAGAATCCCGCAAGACTTGTTGCTCTCTTCGCCTGCCGCGCGTGTTGTCTACCTTGAAGCACGGTACAAGCGAGAGATGTGTTTATCTCTTGTTTTGCTTTGTAGCGCGGCAATGCCCGGGGAGATCCAAGAGGGAACGGCTTGGTTCACTTTCTTGGTTACTTCTCTCTTGAACGAGAAAGAAGTAACATCAAAGCCGGTACAGATCAGCGCGCGGTACAGCCGCGCAGTATGATCGTCAAAAGGAAAAGTAGTAGAAAATTTAGCATTACTTATATCCCCATAAAAAAGGAGAATTCCCACCATGATCCAGATCGCTATCGACGGTCCCAGCGGCGCGGGCAAAAGCACCGTCGCCAAGGCCCTTGCCAAAAAGCTGGGTATCGTATACGTAGATACCGGTGCGCTCTACCGCACCATCGGCTATGCCGCCGTCTCGCGCGGTATCAGCACCAAGGATGCTGTGGCCATGCAGGCCCTGTTGTCCGACATCCAAATCGACGTCAAATACGAGGACGGCATCCAGTGTGTTTATCTCAATGGTGAAAATTTGGGCGACCGTATCCGCCGCCCCGAGATCTCCATGGCGGCCTCCGACGTGTCAGCCATTCCCGCCGTGCGTGCTTTCTTGCTGGACACTCAACGCGATATTGCCCGCCGCAACAGCGTCGTGATGGACGGCCGTGACATCGGAACGGTCATTCTGCCCGATGCCGACGTCAAGATCTTTATGGTCGCTTCGGCCGAGGCGCGTGCCGCTCGCCGCACCAAGGAGCTGGAGGAGAAGGGAATGCCCGCCTCCTACGAGGACGTTTTGCGCGAGATGAAGGAGCGCGACGCCCAGGACAGCGGCCGTGCCATCGCACCCGCGATTCCGGCGCCCGACGCCATCCATCTGGATAATTCGGGCATGAGTGTAGAGGAGTCGGTACAGGCAGTGATCGACCTGATCGCGCCGCATTTGCATAAGCTTTAATCAACATTTTCAAAGGATAGATACGGTTATGAAGCAGAAACGGCAACCCAAACAAGAAAAACAGGACAAGAGCATGAACAGCACGGCCGTGTACGGTCGATTGCACCGTCTGCTTGCCCGCTTTTTTCTGTGGCTGTTTCGGGTCAGGGTGCATTTTGCCGACCGCGAGCCGGCAGATGATAACTATTTGCTGTGTTGCAACCATCTCTCTGCCGTCGATCCCATCCTGCTGGCCGCCGCTTGTAAACGCCAGCAGCCCCATTTTATGGCCAAAAAGGAATTGTTCAAGATCCCTCTCCTGGCGGGCTTGATCCGTATGCTGGGGGCCTTCCCGGTGGATCGTGCAGGGGATTTGGGCGCCATTCGAACCTCCATTTCGCTGCTCGAGAGCGGTAAGTGCGTGGGTATGTTCCCGCAAGGGACTCGTTGCCCCGGCAAAGCGCCGCGCGAGACGATGGATCGTGTTAAGAACGGCGCGGGACTTTTGGTGGATCGTGCCAAGGTCGCCGTTTTGCCTGCCTGCTTGAAAACCAAAAACAATAAGCTTCGTTTGTTTGGCGGTGTGGATCTGATCATCGGCGAGCCCATCCCCTACGAGCAGCTATTGCCCGCCGAGGGGGAGGCCACCTCTCACAAGGACCTGTATTCGCACATTTCGCACGTCGTGTTCGAGCGCATCTGTGCGCTGTATGAGGAGGATCTGTCCGATGAGCGATAAGCTGGGGATGCCGTCGCGGGCAGGGAGCGTGACCATGGCCACCCATGCCGGCTTTTGCTTTGGGGTGCGCCGTGCGACAGACGAGCTGGAGCAGCTTGTTGCGGGACGCGCTGAAGGGGAGCGGATCTGCACCCTGGGAGAGCTGATACACAATGATATCTATAACGCCCGTATGGCGGCCCGCGGTGTCGTGACGGTCTGTGAGGAGGAGCTCGAGGCGCTGATCGCCTCTGCCCGTCAGGACTCTCCGGTCGTGCTTTTGGTGCGTGCCCACGGAATACCGCGGGAAACGAGAGCCATCCTTGAGAGAGGGCACGAGCAAAACCCCTATTTCCGATACGAGGATTGTACCTGTCCCTTTGTGGCACGTATTCATGACATTGTGCTGAGCCATCAAGCCCCGGAGCGTCAGCTTTGGGTGTTCGGCACCCAAAACCACCCCGAGGTTGCGGGTATTTTAAGCTGCTTTGAGGGAGAGAGACACGTTTTTTCTTCGTTGCAGGAATTAAAAGATGCCATGGATGCCCAAGGCATTTCGAGCTTTTGTAAAAATCAGCCAATCGTGGTGGCGCAAACGACCTTTTTTTTGGCCGAATGGCTGAAATGCCAGGAATTTATCAAAAAAGTATGTACAAATGCGTTAATTTTTGATACAATATGTAATGTTACGGAATTGCGGCAAACCGAGGCAAAAGCCCTGGCAAGCAAGTGCGATTTGATGATCGTCGTCGGCGGCAAGCAGAGCTCAAATACGAGCAAGCTGGCCAAGACCTGTCACTCTCAAGGCGCGCGGACGTTGCTGGTGGAGGATGCAAAGGAGCTTGTCCGTCAACTTTCGGAGCCCTACAAAAACGTAGGTATTGTTGCCGGTGCATCTACACCGAGTGACATCATAGAGGAGGTATACAAAACCATGAGCGAAATGGAAAATTTCGAAACACTACTTCAAGATTCTTTCAAAACTTTAAATACAGGAGATGTTGTTACCGGCGTTGTTGAACACGTTAGTGATACTGAGCTTCAGCTTGATCTGGGCGCAGGCGTAACGGGTTACATCAAGGCCGAGCAGATCACGGATGATCCTTCGGCCAAGCTGACAGCCCTGTATAAGAAGGGCGACGAGATTGAGGCGTTCGTTATCCGTGTCAGTGATATCGAGGGCGTCGCAGAGCTCTCCAAGAAGAGAGTTGACTCGGACAAGAATTGGCAGAACATCGTAGCTGCTGCTGAAACCCGCGAGGTTCTCGAGGGTAAGGTCGTTGAGGCCGTTAAGGGCGGCGTTCTGGTCCTGTCCAACGCAAACCGCATTTTCGTTCCCGGCTCGCAGACCGGTGTTCCCAAGGACGGCGATCTGACCGCTCTCGTTGGCACCGAGGTTAAGTTCCGCGTGCTGGAGATCAAGCCCGGCAAGAAGGCCGTCGGCTCCATTCGCTCCGTCCTGCGCGACGAAAGAGCTGCTCAGCAGGCTGAGTTCTGGGCTACCATGGAAGAGGGCAAGGTATTTACCGGTGTCGTCAAGAGCATGACTACTTACGGTGCTTTCGTTGACCTGGGTGGTGTTGACGGTATGGTCCACGCAACCGAGCTGTCCTGGAAGCACATCAAGTCCCCCGCTGAGGTCGTTGCTATCGGCGACGTTATCACCGTTTTCGTTAAGAGCTTCGACGCTGAGAAGAAGAGAATTTCTTTGGGCTACAAGACCGAGGCTACCAACCCCTGGAATATCTTCACCTCGCAGTATGCGATCGGTGACGTGGCTACCGTTAAGATCGTCAACCTCATGCCCTTCGGTGCATTTGCTGAGATCGTTGACGGCGTTGACGGCCTGATCCACATCTCTCAGATCGCTCAGACCCGCATCGCCAAGCCCGCTGACGTTCTTGAGGTCGGCCAGACGGTAGATGCCCGTATTCTGGACATCGACTACGACAAGCAGAAGGTCAGCCTGTCCATCCGTGCTCTCCTTGACGAGGCACAGGCCGAGGCAGAGGCTATGCCCGAAGAGGTCGTGGAGCAAGCTGCCGAGGAGGCAGTCGTCGAAGAATAATTCGATTGACACACGTGCCCACCATGGCACGTAACATGAAAAGAGGAGAACGCCCCTGCGTTCTCCTCTTTGTCAGTTCAGGAGGTTATTATGGCACAACCCAACTACACACGCACCAAAAGAGCCTGCTACTTTGCCTACGTGGCGGCGGCGTCCGTTTTTTGTCTGCCGCCTATGCTGTTCGTCACCTTCCAGGAGACCTACGGCATCCCCTACACGCTGCTGGGCACGCTGGTGGCGGTCAATTTCTGTACTCAGCTTGGCATTGACCTCATCTTCTCGTTTTTGTCCAAGCATTTCAACATCAGGCTGACCGTGCGCGTCATGCCCCTGCTCACCTCGCTCGGCATGGTCGTCTACGCCCTCATTCCGACGCTATGGCCGCAGCACGCCTATGCGGGACTGCTCATCGGAACGGTCATCTTTTCGGTGGCGGCGGGACTTGGCGAGGTGCTGCTCAGCCCGACCGTGGCGGCGCTCCCCTCGGATAACCCCGAGCGCGATATGAGCCTGCTTCACTCGCTGTACGGCTGGGGCGTCGTGCTCATGGTCGTCATCGGCTCGGCCTTTTTTGCTCTGTTCGGTACGGAAAATTGGATGTACCTTATCATGGCATTGGCCGTCCTGCCGCTGATTGCCAGCCTGCTTTTCTGGGCGGCACCCATTCCAAGCTTTGAGGTTTCGCATCCCGAGAGCAAAACGGCGGCCAAAAAGCGCAACGTGGGGCTTTTGCTTTGCGTTGTTTGCATTTTCCTTGGCAGTGCGGCTGAAAACACCATGACCAACTGGATCTCGGGCTATATGGAGGTGTCGATTGGCATCCCCAAAGAGGTCTGTGATATCATAGGTCTTGCCCTGTTTGCTACTCTTTTGGGCTGTACCCGCACGCTGTATGCCAAATGGGGACGTAACATCTGGCGCATGATGACGGTGGGCATGGTGGGCGCACTTGTCTGCTATCTGACGGTGGGACTCATCTCCAACGCCGCCGTTGCCATCGTGGCCTGTGTGCTGACGGGATGCTTTACCTCCATGCTGTGGCCCGGCTCACTCATTCTGATGGAGGAGCGCATGCCCGGCCTTGGCATCGCGGCCTACGCCCTGATGGCGGCGGGTGGTGATCTTGGCGCGTCGGTCGCACCCCAGCTCATGGGTATCATCGTCGATACCGTGTCCAACGCGGCAGGGCAAATGGGCGTGACGGGTGCGCTTTCTCCCGAGCAGCTCGGCATGAAGACGGGTATGCTGGTGGCCGCTGCCTTCCCGGCACTGGGCGTCGTCTGGATGTTTATCATCAAGCGGTATTTTAAGATCGGTAAAAAACAATAATAAAACGAGGAAATCCGCCACGGCGGATAGGGCATCCGCTACGGTGGGTGCCCTTGTTTTTGGTGCGATTCTTAATAATTTTTTAAGTTTTTGAATGTTGAGCGGTCAATTTTCCTTGACAAGAGGACAAAAAAGAGGTATAATGGCCGTGTATTGAAATAAAACCGCCTGTGGACTATCCATGGCGGGAGGAGATACCTATGGATCAAACCAAAAAGAAAAAGAAAAAGCCGTGGCGCAGACCGCGTCATCGCGTATACCGTTTTTTGTTCAAATGGGCCGTGTCGCTGTATACTCGCCTGGCCTATCATATCAAGGTGGAACGGTTTGAACGCTCCAAAAAAGAGCAGTTCTTTCTTTTGATGAACCACCAAACGGCCTTTGACCAGTTTTTCGTTGAGATGGCTATGCGCTCGCCCGTCTATTACGTGGCCTCCGAGGACCTTTTCTCCAAGGGCTTTTTGTCCCGTATCATTGAGCACGTGGTCGCTCCCATTCCCATCAAAAAGTCGGTGACGGACATGAAGGCGGTCAAGACGTGTGCGCGGGTTGCCAAGGAGGGCGGCACCATTGCCATTGCCCCCGAGGGTAACCGTACTTACAGCGGCGTGACCGAGAGCATCAAGCCCTCCATCACGGGACTCATCCGTCTGCTCCGCATCCCCGTTGCCATCTTCCGCATCGAGGGCGGGTACGGTGTGCATCCCCGCTGGAGCGACGTCATTCGCAAGGGCCGTATGCAGGCGCGTGTCACGCGCGTCATCGAGCCCAAGGAATACGCGGCCATGACGGACGACGAGCTGTTTGGCATCATTCACAGCGAGCTTTACTGGGATGACACCGCCATGAAGGGCGAGTATCACCACAAAAAGAGCGCCGAATATCTGGAGCGCGTTATGTACGTCTGCCCCGATTGCGGTTTGTCTGAGTGGGAAAGCGTGGGCGACGTCATCACCTGCAAGGGGTGTGGCCAGCGCGTCAGATATCTGCCCGACCTTCGCCTGAAGGGGCTTGACAAGCCGTTCCGCTTTGCCTACGTCAAGGACTGGTATCGCTATCAGGAAAAATACGTTTCCAAGCTCAACCCCTCCGATTATACCGACAACGTCGTTTACGAGGACGAGGCGTCGTTGTGCCGCGTCATTCTCTACAAGCACAAGGAAAAGATCGCCAAGTGCGTCAGGGTGCGTCTGTGGGGCGACCGTATGCAGCTGGTTGGCGAGGACGTGGATATCGCGCTTCCGTTTGACGAGGTCAGCGTTATGTCGGTGCTGGGCCGCAATAAGCTCAATATCTACATTGGCGAAGAGTTGTATCAGCTCAAGGGCGGCAAACGATTTAACGCCGTTAAATATATGAATTTCTATTACCACTACGATAACGTAAAAAAAGGAGTAGCGTATGGAGAACTTCAATTTTTGGGACTCTGAGGTGTGGGGCTTTGTCAGCCTGATCGCCGTGTTGCTTTTAAGCCTTCTTTTGG
>SVSH01000024.1 GCA_015064395.1 Oscillospiraceae bacterium | reverse complement strand
CGACCTTAATTTTGCGACCTTGCGGGGTTGCTTTTTTATTTCCTATTACATTCAACCGCCCGATTTGTCGGTGTGAAGCACCACGCCCGCGAGAGCGCATGACTGTTAATCATGATGTCGCTGGTTCAAGCCCAGCAGGGGGAGCCAACAGAAAAGCCCGAGGCAATCGCCTCGGGCTTTTCTGTTGGCTTTTTTCTTGATAGGCTTGAACCGGATCGTCATCATGATTCGCGACGTTTACCGTTTGTGCTTGCACGATGCCATCGTGGAATGCACGGCTTTTTAATACGTCATAATTTTTTTGTAAAATTCTATGAATTTCCCCTTGACAAACGAAAAATAAATGCTATAATACAATCAGAAGAACGCAACAAGGGGGTGCGAAGACCAAATGAAGAAATCAAAAGGACGCAGAATCAGAGTTATGTTTCTGTATGCCGTTGTGATGCTTGTATCCAACTATTTAGCATCATTGGCAGGTGCATCGACATTGCTTGTGTTAGTTGTGCCGTTGGCGGGCAAAATCCTGACCGTGCTATTCTACGTTTTGGCGATGGTTGTCTATTTGATCTTCGGCTTTTTCACCCCACTGATTGGCACTTGGCTTTTCTTTCGATTTGCGGTTCCGAGACAGTACATTTCAAGCGAGGATCGTTTTCGATGGTTGAAAAGCTTTGCAATGCTGGTGCTACCGGCAGAAATGATCAGGTTTATCATTTGCCTTAGTTCACTTGGACACATAAGCAAAACGGGAATGCTTGCGATGCTGCCATCTCTTCTCTTTGAAAATACCTATCTTTTGTGGTCGGGGCGCAGCGATGCTGTCTTATATCTGCTGGACTACACGATCGCTGATTTTCTTGCTTATGCTCTGTGTTATCTGCTGTACGCAGCCATCTATCTTTGGCTTGTTGCATTGACCTATCGGTATTTTTGGCTCAGGGGCAAGCGAGAACGTGAAGATCTGATCGTCCGCGAAAACAAAGTGAAATACTATTGATCCGGGAGGCACCTATGTTCATTCGACTTATTTGTTACGTGCTGCTTTTTTATCTTCTTTCATTGACCGTATACGGATGCTATAAAGTTATTTGGTACATCGTCAAAATGATTTCGTTGCGGCGCTTCATAAGAAAACTGACTCGAATGGGGGTGGAGGTCGAACAGCAGCGGGCGTTTTTGAATATTATCCTTGGCCAACGGGGAATGCCGGACTATATTATGACATATCAAGGAAAAAGGTATGAGATTTCTGTGTTGTCCTACATTTCCACTCACGGCCGCTGGAATATTGAGAAAACACGTACGCGGTATTTAATTGAAAGCAGACGCTCAAGCAAGCTGTTTTACAATAGATACGTCAACAGCTCAGCCCCTGACCACGTTGCGGAATACAAAAACGAGCTAAGCCTGAGTCGGCAGGAGTTTCATATGTCACCGATGGATCCTACGTATGATCAGCAAATTTATTTGTTGTATCCGTACCCCAAGCATTTTACTTATACGGACGCGCATTACAATGATCTGTACGTTGGTGATAAGGTAGAAGGGCACATTATTATGGATGTTGCGGCTCTGAAGGATTTGTTTTTTGCTAAGACTTGAACACGGAGGATAACCATATGTTAAAAAACGGACTGCTTCGCTACGCTCGCCTTATGGGGATATCGTCGTTATCGCTTTTGGTTTCTATGGTCGCGCTAACTGCGGTTCGCTTTTTCACTCAAGAGCCGCTTTGGGAGAACTTCACTTCGTTTGTTGCGGGATTTATTGCACTGCTTATCGGGCTTGGGATATATGCTAAACGCGATGGCTATGCCAATGCAGCACCGTTTTCTGTTCGTGATTTGAGGATATATGCAATCGCATTCGTTTGTCAAATTCCGGTCGCCGCTCTGTTCAAATTCGCAGTATATGCTTCGGGTCCTACGTATTTTTTCGCGAATTTCATTTGGATTTCTAAGGGGAATTATGATGTGGGTATTGGTACCGCACCGTCTTGGTTTTACGTGCTTTGTATGCTTGCCGGTGACGGAGTGTGTCTGCTTGTTGCTATTATTGGGATGCGAGCAGGATGTCATAAGCGTATCAGAGACCGAGAAAAAATACTTCATCAAAATGATGAACCGTTATTGCAGTAAGTGTATGAGAAAAAATTGACAAAGACAGAGAACAGGCACACAATCGTGTGCCTGTTCTTTTTGTCCATCTCAAGCAATGCCCGCTCCACACGTGGTCCGCATAAGAAATATTCAAAATATATTGCAACTCGGCAAAATGTATAGTATAATAAATCCATCAAAACAAGTCGGAGCTTCTCCGCAGAAGGGAACATCACATGAAAAAGCTTTTATGCCTGCTTCTTACATTTACCCTTGCAATCGCACTGCTTGCAGGATGTAGCGTGCCCGACAAGCCTAATACCGATGGTGAGGGGGACGCGCCCGCAAAGGAAGAGTGCCTTCTCAACGGGCTGTCACTTGAGGAGTATACCATCGTATATTCCGCCACCGATCCCGACTATACCAAGCGTGCGGCCAACTATTTGTCCGATGAGATCGAAGCTCGCACCGGCGTTTGCCTGACGGTCAAGTCGGATCAGGATCAAGTCGAGCCCCTGGCGCATGAAATCGTCGTGGGGGAGACCAACCGACCGATCTCTACCGCCTTGGACGCAGAGACGGAGGGCTTTCAATTCTCCATGCTGGCAGACGATGCTCACATTGCGATGGAGGGCGATTACTTTGTGATCGCGGCTGCCGCGTACTATTTCGTTGAAACATATATTCAAAGCAAGCCCTTTGAGGCGACTGTAGCCAAGCAAGAAGCGGTATATGATCCCATTGTCAAGCAAGCAGAGAATTACATATTTTTGATCGCTGACGGTATGGGGGTCAATCAGACCCGTCTCTTTGACGTCTTCTCTGCCGAGACGCTTGGTATGTACAGCGACAGTGAGAGCGAGTTCTACGGATATATGTTTCCTTACATCGGAAAAGCCCGGACAGACTCGCTTTCCGGAACGACGGACAGCGCGGCAAGCGGAACGGCCCTTGCTACGGGATATAAGACCATCAACGGTTACGTCGGAAAAGACAAAGATCTTGAGGATGTGACGTCGCTTACGGAGATTGCCATAAAGCTTGGTATGGCCACGGCGGTTATGTCTACCGAGACGCTGACAGGGGCAACGCCGGCGGCCTTCACGGCACACGCCGCGGACCGTGGGGATACCGCAGATATCCTGGCGTGCCAGCAAGCGCTGACCAAAACGCACGGCACCATGATTTTCGGAGAATATGGTGCTAAATATGACGAGAATACCATCAAGAACCGCGTCGAGTATGATCTGCAGCAAGCATTGAAGGCGCTTTCCAAGAGTGAGGACGGTTTCTTCTTTATGTACGAAGAGGCGTATTTTGATAAGCACAGCCATTCCAACGAGCTTCAAAATACCTTTTATGCCGGTCTTAGATTTAACCAGATTATCGGATGTGTCATGGAATTTGCGTTCTATCATCCGGATACCTTTGTCATCATTACTGCCGATCATGAAACGGGTGGGTTGACCAAGAAGGATGACGGCAGTTACTACTATACGACCGGTAGTCACACAAGCGCGGACGTTCCCGTGTTTGCGTATGGCTTGGGAGCAGAGGTGTTTGATGACGTTACTATCGAAAACATCCAGATCCCCAAGACCATTGCCGCTATGTGGGGCGTTGAGCTGGAGGGCTATGAGGACGAAACATACCCCTCGCTGGTTCCTGTAAATTGATATTGACGCTGTTAAACCAAAAAGCAGACTGCTATCGGCGGTCTGCTTTTCTTTGGCTTCTCTCGTTTGGTTTGGCCGGTTGGACGTCGTGACTGGCAGCGTCTTCCGATGGCGGTCAACCGATGGCTGAGCGAGGCTGTTTGGCGGATTCCTTGTATTATATGTGAAATCGTTTGTAAATGGGAAAATGTGTCAGGGCAACGATGCGTGGCCCTCGTGGCTCCGTTTTGTATCTGTAAATCAAATATTATTGTCTTTTCTTAAATTTTTTCTTTGTATGCCTTGAAGGATGAAAGTGGAAGTATTATAATATGCGTGTACAAACGTTATCCATGCACGGGAGGTGAACCTGTGAACCCACAAACATTTGAACGAAACAAAAGCACAGACAGGATCGTTCCCATACAATGTGTGAGAGGCGACACCTTAAAAGACCTCGATATCAAAGATCGCTGCTTTTTATTGATGATCATATATGAGGGTACGGCCCATTTTCAGTTGCGAGGCATCTCGTTTGATGCGATTGGCCCTTGCCTTGTTTGCTTTGATGAAAAAGATTCACCCAAATTGGTTCGGAAACGCGCCTTGAAATGTGACTCCATCTATTTCAAGCCGACATTTTTGAATGTGAATATGACATTTTCCAGAATACATAGCGAAAGCTACGAGCATCTGGCGTCCATTCACGATATGTTTTTGTTAAAGCCGTTTACCGATACGGGGCGATACGTTTTTCCTGTGTTTGATGAGGATGCGGATCACTTGAGCAGATTGTTTTCTCGGGTGGAACGGGCACTCAGGGAGCAGACGGATTGGTATTGGTCTTGCAGAAGCAGATCGTATTTTATGGAGATGATGTTGCTTTTGGAGAGGACCTACGGCTTGATTGAGCAAAATGAGGCTGTGGGTTGTGCCAATAAAATACAAAATCCGCATCTGAAAAAGGCGGTCATTTATATTGAAAACAATTATCGGGAGACTGTTACACTGGAAAATGTTGTGAAGGCGGCCTCATTGAATCACTCAACATTGACACAGTTATTTAAGACAGAGCTGAATATGACCCCGATCGAGTATTTGTGGCATCACCGACTTGTGGTGGCCAAAAAGTTTTTGGAGTTCACGGAACTGCCGGTTGGGGAGATCGCTTCCCGTTGCGGTTTCAAAACGACGCAGCATTTCAGCAGAAAGTTTGAAGAAAAAATGGGAAGCAACCCCACCACCTTCAGAGCTGACGCGGTGGCAACAAGAAAAAGATCCTTTTGAACGGCATATAAAGATTGAAAAAGAAACTCGCTTTAGGCAGGTTCTCATAAGGATGTTTCGCTAACTCGGTAGGGGCGAACTGTGTTCGCCCGCGGGAGACCGCAGGTCTCCCCTACGGATATACGCATAAATTTCGGCAGAGAACTTGTTTTCTCTGCCGATTTGTGCTATAATGAGGTTGACGAAAAGCCTCCCTCCGAGAGGGAGGTGTGTCACGGCGTAGCCGTGACGGAAGGAGCCTGCGTGGCTTTAGGTTTGTGCTAACCTCATTGTAACGCGCCCTCCCTCAGTCAGCTTCGCTGACAGCTCCCTCCCGGAGGGAGCCTTCAGAACGCGCAACTTTAGAGGCATGGGCTTTGCCCTGTGTGTTTGTTACACAAAGGCGAAACCGGCGGTAAACAGAACGATAAATAAGAATTTGATGGAGGATATTTTATGAATATGAAAAAGGTGTTTCAAGTAATTTGCTGTGCAGCCGGTGCTGGGATGATTGGTTTCTTTGCAAATCAGTTAAATACGGTTGTGGGATGTGTGTTCTTTACTCTTGGAGTTGCTTTGCTTGTTGGCTCAATCATTCTCGTATCGAAGGAAAATAAAGAGGACAAGTAAATTCCAATTTATCGAATAACGAACGCCGACAGATTTTCTAAAAAAACCTGTCGGCGTTAATTATTTGTTTACTGCGGAGCAAAACTTCGCCATATGAACTAACTGACAATAATTTCTCCGCTCACTGTACGCACCCTTGCCGAGTTTCTTTTTTTGAACGGCGGACATTTGGAAAATTATCTGTCGATAATGGTTTATTATCTGTGCTTCAACGAGTGTGTCAAACCTATCGAAATAAACCGAATTGTGATATATAATGTCACCATGAAACATCTTACCCAAGGAGACATAACAATGAAGTTTGGTCGTACATTAGCAGGATACCTATACGCCTACTTGATGGGCGGGCTTGTCACGTGGATCTGTAATTTTGTGTTTATGCGAACGCTGTGTTGCGCTATTTTTGGCGAGGAATGGGGGTTGTTTGCCGCCGATCTGATCCGCTATTTCTGTTGGCCGCTGGTTGCGTTTGTGTTCATATACGTGACGAGACGCAAGGACGTGACGCTGAAGCAAGAGTATTTGCATCGAAAAGAGGGCCGGCTCTACAGCTTTCGGACAGACGTGGCAGAGATCTTGCGCAGCTCTGCTTTTTGGAAGGAATTTGCCATTGCGGTCCTGTTGACACTGGTGTATTGTCTTGTCAATCCCTTTTTGCTGTTTATCAACATCCCGCTGTTTTTGGCGTTCAATCTTGGGGCATATCTGCATCTGCATCGCACCTGGCTTCGAGATCGTCTTCGTGTAGGATAAATCACAAATCCCGCTTGCCGCTTGTGGGTCGAGCGGGATTTTTTTGTATATGGCTTACATGTTTTTCTCCGACAGATAGGCCTCGACGTTGGAGGAGAGGAGAATGTGGGGGGCGATGAGGCTGATATCCTCGCTTGTTTTTTGGGTGATGTGATCGTACAGGGCGCGCAGGACGTTCTTGCCCTGGCGGTAGGGATTTTGGAAGATGACGGCGGTGGACAGGCGGTTTTTCAAAAATTCCGGCGTCGCGCGGAGCAGGTCGGTGGTGATGATGGTCAGGTTCAAGTCAGTTCGTCCGCGGACGCACTCACAGGCGATGGACGAGCTGGCCGTCGCCATATAAATGCCGCGAAGATCGGGGTTTTCGGATAGCATCCTCTCGGTCACTTGTGTGACGCGATGTTTGTCGTCGAAGTGCTCGTATATCCGGACGCTATGGAACAGATCGTCTCCGGCATAGGCGGAAAAGCCCTTGATATATTCCATATTGACGGGGGAATTTTGGCTTGTGACCATCAGCGCCACGTCACCGCCGGTACAGGACATGGACAGCAGCTCGGCCGCCATTTTGCCGGCCATGTGGGCGTCGACCCCGACGTGGAGCACGCGGCGGCTGCCGGGAATGTCGTTGGCGACGGTAGCAATGGCCATGCCGCCCTCGGTCAGCTCGTCGATCAAAGCGGAGATGCCGCCAAGCTCGTCCAGCATAGCGGACAAAAACAGCACCACGCCCCGGTACTGTGCTTCGGCGAACGTGCGCAGAATCTGCTCTGCCTTTTTGAGGCAATCGGCGTTGCTGGTGTAATCGATCTTTCGGATATCGACGGTCACGTTATATTTTTCAAGGGCGTCGGCCGTGGTGCGCATACCGTCGATGATGGAGTCCACGTACTCGTCGATGGGGCAGAAGAGGATCGCGCCCAGCGTAATGGGAGCGCGGCGCAAGCTCTGCGCTGCGGAATTGGCGCGGTAGCCCAGCCGCTCTGCGGTGTCCAGGACCGTTTGCTTGGTCTCGGGGCTGATGCGCGTTTTTCCGCCCAGGGCACGGTTGACTGTTCCGACCGAAACACCGGCCTCGCGGGCAATATCATATATGGTAACCTTTTTTTCCTTCATGTCTGTATTACCGCCTCGTCTTTGTTGATTTTATTATATCAATTCTGCTGGCACTTTTCAAGCCTTTTGACGATTTTTGTTTTTTTCGCCAAGTGCTTGACAAAGGGGCAGGGGTGGTGTTATAATAACTGCGTAACCGATTACGCAACGCTGAAAAAAGGTGGTTTACCCATATGAAACAGAGAAAGACGACGCTGACGTTCGCCGGGCAGGCAGGGTTTATTTTGGAGAGTGCCGACGGATATCGTGTGGGCGTCGATTTGTATTTGTCCAACTGCTGTGAGCGCTATTTCGGATTTAAGCGATTGATGCCGTACTTGTACGACCCGCTGGATCTGAAGCTGGACACAGTGGTGGCGACGCACGCGCACTACGACCATTTTGATCCCGATTCAGTGCCGCTGTTGCTGCGGGACGGCAAGACTGCGCTTGTGTGTGCCCGCGACGTCAAAGACGAGGTCGTCAAGCTGGGGCTGGACGAGAAGAACGTCACCTATCTTGCCGTCGGTGACGTGTACAAAAACGAGCAGGTGACCATCAAGGCGATGCCTTGCGACCACGGTGAGCTTGCTCCCGATGCGCTGGGACTGCTCATCACGCTGGACGGCAAGCGCATCTATATCACAGGTGACACGGCCTTTCGCCGGGATTATTTTGAAAACCCCGAGCTCGCAGGCGTTGACGTGCTGATCCTGCCCATCAACGGGGCATTTGGTAATCTCAATTCCGAAGAGGGCGCGCGTGCGGCCGGCGTGATCCGTGCAGGGCTTACCATCCCTTGCCATTTCTGGAATTTTGCCGAGCACGGGGGCGATCCCGCCGCCTTTGCCGAGGCGATGAAGCGCGACCATGCAGATCTGCCGTATCTGTTGATGCGGCTGGGTGAGAGCATCGAGCTGTAAGAGAAAGTGAGAGAACATATGACAAAAGAGATGAAAGTGTTTTTGAGTGAGGGGCGCTCGCAGGGACGTATCGTGACGCTACCCGTGCCCGAGGTCGCACCCGGGACGGTACTTGTCAAGGTGGCCTATTGCGGCATTTGCGGCACCGACCAGGACCTGTTTTCGGGTGAATGCAGCTTTGCCGAGAACGGACAGGTGACCTACCCGGTGCGCCTGGGACACGAGTGGTCGGGGGTTGTCGAGGCGATCGGCGACGGCGTGACGGACTTTGTGCCCGGGGATCGTGTCGTAGGAGACAATGCCGTCAGCTGTGGCAAATGTTCCCCTTGCCTGGCGGGCGATTATGCTCACTGCGAGCATATGCTCAACGTGGGAACCATCGATCCCGTCTACGACGGCGCGTTTTGCGAATATTACATCATCCCCGCCCATCATCTGCATCATATTCCCGACGGCATCTCGCTCAAGGAAGCATCCTTGGCAGAGCCCTTGTCGGTGGCGTATGGCGGAATCAAGCACATGAATATCACGAAAAACTCCACCGTTGCGGTCATCGGCACGGGATGCATCGGCATGGCGGCTGTGGTGCTGGCCAAGTGCCTGGGGGCGAGGACCGTTTGGATGATTGGTCGTAACGAGAGCAAGCTGGCGGCGGCGCACGCGTTGGGGGCAGAGATCATCAACGTCAAGGAGTGCGATGCCATCCAGACCGTGATGGCCGCCACCGAGGGACGCGGCGCGGACTTCGTACTGGAATGCTCGGGGGCGAGAGAGACCTTCAAGCAGGCGATCGATCTGGCCGCCTTCCGCGCGACGGTCGCGCTGATCGGCTTTTACGAGCACCGTGAGAACGACGTCAACGTCGATACCATGGTAGCCAAGGCGCTGACGCTGATCGGCGTCATGGGCGAGATGGGCAATATGGCGGGGGCATTGAATATTCTTGCCGAGCACAAGCCGGATCTGTTGCCTATTATCACGGACGAGCTGACCTTCGATGAGTGCATCGTCGGCTTTACCAGAAAGAATTATCCGAACGCGGTCAAGATCGCGGTCAAGATCGGGGAGGTGGAATGACATGAGCAGAATCGCTATTATTGGAAAGCAGCAGCCCCTTGTCATCCGTGAGCGCATCAAGGCGTACCTGGAGTCAGAGGGGCATGAGGCGGACATTCTGTATATGCCCACCCGAAATGCGAGTGAATGGATCGATGAACTCAAAGGCTACAACGCCATCATCTCGGCGGGCGAAAAATTCCCCGGTGTGGTGTTCGAGTCCTTAAAAGGAGATCTTAAGCTTTTGTCCCGCTACGGTGTCGGCACGGACGAGATCGACAAGGTAACGGCCGGAGAGTGCGGCGTGGCCGTCTGCAACGCGGCGGGATCATTGTCCACCGCTGTGGCCGAGTGTGCCATGGGCATTATCCTCTCGCTTCTGCGCAGTATTCCCACCTCGGACAGCGAGGTCAGGGCAGGGGACTGGAGCCGCTTTTTTGAGAGCAAGACGGGAAGTCAGCTGGAGGGAAAAACGGTGGGACTCATCGGCTTTGGTGACATCTCCCGGGCGCTTGCCAAAATGCTCGGCGGCTTTGATTGCCGCGTGATTGCTTACGATATTTACTGGAACGAGGAGAGTGCCCAACGCCTCAACGTCACCTATGCGGATATTCCAACCATTCAAAAGGAGGCTGACATCATCAGCATCCACGTGCCTTCTACGCCCACGACGGATGGCATGATCAACAAGGAGTTTTTGGCGGGCATGAAGCGCACGGCCTTTCTTGTCAACACGGCGCGCGGCAGACTCGTCGTGGCCGAGGATCTGGCCGATGCCCTTAACAACGGCGTGATTGCAGGGGCGGGTATGGACGTTTTTTCGCCCGAGCCCCCCTTGGCCGACAATCCTCTCTTGACGGCCAAGAATACCGTGCTTCTGCCACACACGGGCGCTTGCACCATCGAAAGCCACGAAAGAGCGGGCATGATGGCGGCACGCAACGTCGCGGATTTCTTCGCGGGCAGAGAGGTCAAGACCATTCTCAATCCCGATTATAAAAACCACGTGGAGGTGTAAGACATGAACGACTCAAGAGAATTGCGGCAGGACGTGATTGACACTTGCCTGTGGCTCAAAAGTCAAGGCTTCGTCTTTTCGACCTGGGGCAACATCAGTGTACGACTGGACGACGGTAACATTCTGATCACTCCCTCTAAGGTGGACTATGACACCATGACACCCGAGGATCTGGTGGTGCTTTCCCCCGACGGTACGCAGGTGTCGGGGCATCGGCTCTCGACCAGCGAGCGTGAGATCCACCGCCGCGTCATGAACAAGCGCCCCGACGTGGGTGCGATCATCCATATGCATTCGCCCTACGGCATGGCGGCCTCGGCGCGCGACGAGGGCATTCCCGTCTTTACCGAGGAAATGTGCCAGCTGCTCGGCGGTGCCATCCCCATGTCGAGCGAGTTTGTTCCTTCGGATATGCATGAGAGGCTGGGCATCGTTGTCTCCGAGTCGGTGACGGCAGAGGGCAACGCCATTCTCATCCGCAACCATGGGCCCATGTGCTTTGGCCGTACGCTGGCCGAGGCGAGGGTGTGCTGTCAGGTGGTGGAAAAGACCTGCAAGCTGTACCTGCATCTCTTGGCAGCAGGCGGCATCAAGCTCATCGAGGAGCAGTATATTGCACGCGGCAGAGATTACTTTCTCAACGGATACGGAAAATCTTGATTTTGGAGGACACAAGCATGAAAGTCGTAACGATGGGCGAAATGATGATCCGTTTCATGCCCAAAAACAATCTTCGCTTTGAACAAGCCACGGAATTTGAAGCCTACTACGGCGGCGACGAATCCATTGTGGCGGTTTCGTTGGCACGCTTTGGCCTGGAATCGCGTTACGTGACCAAGCTGCCCGTCAACCCCTTGGGTCAGACGGCCGTCAACAAGCTGCGCGAGCAGGGAATCGATACCTCCTATATCGTTCGCGGCGGTGAGCGTATGGGATTGAATTTCTATGAAAACGGCGCGTCGGTCAGAGCCTCCAACGTGCTTTACGACCGTAAGTATTCGGCCATCTCCCAGGCAGATCCCGAGGAATTTGATTTTGACGGTATCTTCTCGGATGCCGACTGGTTCCACGTCGCGGGCATTACTCCTGCCATCAACCCCAAGGCGGCGGTCCTTGTCGAGGCGGCCATGAAGGCGGCAAAGGCTCATGGCGTGACGGTCAGCGTTGACCTTAACTACAGAAGCAAGCTGTGGACGCCCGATGAGGCGCAGGCGGTCATGATCCCCTTGATGCAGTACGTGGACGTGTGCATCGGCAACGAGGAGGACGCCGAGAAGGTGTTGGGTTACAAGCCTGACAACACCGATATTACCAAGGGCGAGCTGGACATTGAGGCTTACAAGGACGTGTTTATCAAGCTCAAGGAGCGCTTTGGCTTTAAGTACATTGGTTCTACCTTGCGTGAGAGCTACTCCGCGTCGGATAACGGCTGGTCAGCCATGATCTACGACGGCAAGGAATTTTACCGCTCCAGAACCTATCAGATCCACTTGGTCGACAGAGGCGGTGGAGGTGCTTCTTTTGCGGCGGGCATGATCTACGGACTTCTGAATGGTATGTCCATTGCAGACACCTGCGAGTTTGCGACGGCGGCATCGGCGCTCAAGCAGACCATCGTGGGTGACTTCAACCTCGCCACGCTGGACGAGGTCAAAAAGCTGATGGGTGGCGATGCGTCCGGACGCGTCAATCGTTGAGTGGTAAGGAGGATCGCTATGATTATTGATAACATCAAAAACGCAAGCAAGTATTTCGGCCTTGGCAAGGGGTTTGAGGCCGCGCTGACCTTCCTGGCCAATTACGACGGCAAGGCAGATGAAAAGGCCGACATCCCCGTGTGCGAGGGTGTTATGGTCAAGTGCCGTCCCTACATGACAAAGCCCGTCGAGGAGTGTTCCTTTGAGGCACACGAAAAGTACGCCGACATTCATTTTGTCGTTTCCGGCTGCGAGTGCATCGGATATGCCCCCACGGATTCGCTGACGATCGTCCGCACCGATGAAGCCAAGGATATGGTCTATTTGGAAGGGAAGGGCACAAATATCCCGCTCGGCCCCGGAGATTTTATGATCACACTGCCCGACGACGCGCATATGCCCTGTGTCAAGCAGGACGAAAGCGTGTTCTGCGCCAAATTGATCGCCAAAGTTTTACTGTAAGAGAGGAGAATGATTATGTCTTATCAGATGTCACTCAAAGAGAGAGTTATCAGCTATACCAAGGAAACGGGTATTCTGCCCTGCATCAAGCTGCATAAGAAGGATGACTATATCGCCTACGCCCAGGCCATGTACGACGGCGGCGCTCGTGTCATTGAGGTTACCATGACCACTCCCGGCGTGCTGGAGGCCATCGAGGCTATTTCGGATCATTTCGGTGACAAGCTGCTGGTTGCGGCCGGTACGGTTCTTGATCCCACCTCCGCCCGTGAGGTCATTCTGCACGGCGGCAGCATCATCGTCAATCCTTGCGTCATCGAGGACGTCATTGACCTGGCCAACCGCTACAACGTGCCCGTGTTCAGCGGCGCGTTCAGCGCGACCGAGGTGTTCAACGCGATGCGTGCGGGTGCGACGATGGTTAAGATCTTCCCAGGTGCTTTGGGCGGCCCCAAGTACATGACCAACCTCAAGATGGTCTTCCCCGAGGTCAATCTCATTCCCTCGGGCGGCATTACCCCCGAGAATGCAGGCGAGTTTATCCGTTGCGGCGCGTGTGCCGTGTCGGGCGCGCGCACCTTCATGGATTTCGACAAGATCGAGCGCGAGGGCCTCGTTTCGGTGACCAACCAGGTCAAGAAGTTCATCGACATCATCGCCGAGGCGAAGAAGAACGTGCCGATGATTCCGTAAGGGCATAAGGCAATAACACAAACAGCGGAGTGAATGTCACTCCGCTGTTTCTCTGTGCGATTTCCATAATTGATAGCGACTTACCTGCTTGATAGCGCCGTGGAAGAGCCCCATATGTCCTCGATCGTCTTTATCAAAAATGCCTTCCACAATCACATATTCGCCATTGTATTTTACTGCTTCTTCGTAGGGCGTGGCTAACTCGCTTAATTCAAGCCAAATGCAATTTCCTGCCATGTATTTCCAGTCTTCTTTGCTCAAGGATATGCAATTTCCCTCAAACTCAATGTTTCCGACACCTATCACTCTAACGAGCTTGCCGTCGTATTTTTCGGGAGTTGTGATAAGCTGAAGCATACTCACAGATATTGCATCCGGATTAGCGGGATTGTGTTTATCATTACCATCGGAGTTGACGTCTCCTACATTTGGATCGTCCGATTCTGAAGTGTCGTTTTGGTCGGATTGAGCAAGGCTGTTTTTAATCAACTTTATTCCCAAGAAAGTCCCAAAAACAACGGCTAATGTAACAAGAACAGAAACAAGAACGGTTGTTATTTCCTTTTTGTTTTTCATAAAATCGCCTCCTTTTAATTCATTATATCATGCACTTATCAAAAAAGTCAAGTATTTTGGGGTAGCCTCATATGCGAAACTCAAAATCTGCTTGCTTTTTGTTATGGAATATGTTATAATAACAGCAATATTACGAAAAAAGAGGGCAGTATGTATTACAGACACGACATGGATTATCAATACCCCGAGCGCTGTGACGAGCATATGATCACAGTCAAGCACCTGCGGGACGTAAACGTGGATAAAGACTATCCGTATCTGCAGAAAAGCTTTTGGTTCAAGTGCCAGCGGGTGATCTTCTTCATCGTTTTGCGAGTTTTGATGTTCTGGCTCATTCGCATCACGCACGGCTTGCGCATCTACGGCAGAGAAAACCTCAAAAAGCATAAAGAGGTGCTAAAGGACGGCGCGATCACCATTTCCAACCATATTTGTATGTGGGACTTCGTTCTGGTATCCAAGGCGGTGCGTCCGAGACTGATGTTCTTCCCGGCATGGAAGACCAATCTCGAAGGCCCCAATGGTCCTCTGATTCGTATGGCGGGCGGTATTCCCATCCCCACCGAGAGCTTCAGCGCCATGAAGCAGTTCCGCAGCGCGATGGAGGAGGTTTTGGAGAGCAAGATCTGGATGCATTTCTTCCCGGAGGGCTCGATGTGGTTTTATTATCCCGACATTCGCCCCCTTAAGAAAGCGGTTTTCCAGTACGCGGTCAGGTATGATCGCCCCATCGTTCCAATCGTCATGACCTTCCGCAAGAGACGGGGCATTACCAAGTGGTTTACCAAGAAGCCGCAGGTGGATCTGCACATTGGCGAGCCGATGTTCCACGACAAGACGCTGGATGACAGAGAAGCGGCCCAGCGGATGCACGAGGAGGCCTATCATGTCATGCAGGTCATGGCGGGCGTCAATCCCGGTGACCCCACCTACAACGTTGATCAAACGCCGTCGCACTATCAAAAGACGATGTGAATGAAAAAAGATCAGAGCCGAGGCTCTGCAAAATGAGCGGTAAAATTGAAATCAGCCACCACGTTTTTCGTGGTGGCTTTTGATATGAAGAAAGCAAAGAAAAAGCCCCGCACGGGGCGGGGCGAACATTATTCAAAACAATTAATATTGCGCCAACGCAAAAAAATCGTCACAACCAAAGGCAGCTTCATTATGAATGAGTCTCTCAATTAATCGGAAAGATACTGCCGCCTCGATTGCTTTGATTTTGTGAAGCAGATAGCGCGTACCATTATTTGTTTCTAATTCTACAATGTGCAGGGATATCAATTTTTCCAAAGCATCCAGTATATCATCTGTAGAGATCCCGATGGAACGAGAAAGCTCATTTGGTTTGATATCTATCGTAAAATATTCGGAATCCTTATAGTCAAACGGTGCTTTGCTCTTAAAATATTCATTACAAATATGAGAAAGCACCTGTCTTACATTTGAATCCGATAGTTTCTTAATGCCAGAGGCTACTTCCGGCTTTTCAAATATTGAACCGATATCAGTCGGCTTAATACCAGAGTCAATCATTGTGAGAGTATTAGATACAAATGCAGCACCTTCGGTGTCAGATAAACAGCACATCGTGTAAAACTGTCGTATTTGATCGTACTTTTTCGTAGAGGGATTCTGTGCTGCTTTCAAAACGTCCCAAGAATTGCAATTCACTAAATTTGTTTGATGACACAAGGAATCAATGATCATGGCTTGTGCTGCTTTCGGAAAGTTGTGAACAGCGTTTTCGTTGAAAACATGGCATTGTGGCGTTGAGGTTTGAACTATCCGTTCTGCAAATAAATCATCCAAGGTAACATCAAGTGCATTTGCAATTCGAGGAAGAATCATGATGTCAGGCATAGAGGTTTCTAACTCCCATTTTGATACTGCTTGATTGGTCACTCCGATCTTCTGCCCTAACTCTTCTTGTGTATATCCTTTTCTCTTTCTGAAATAAGCAATATTCTTTCCCATTGACATACAATCTTCCTCCTTCTCTTGGATAATTATATTATAGCATATTTGTGTCAAAAGGTAAAGCGACTTGTCAGAGACTTTGCAAATGAATTTTTAACTAAAATCGCTGTTTGGTTGGAAAGAGGATATGCAGAATGAGAATATTGTTTCCTCCCTATATATAAATAGTTTTTCTGCTTTCCCGACGCTCGCGTCCGGGGCAAGCATAGCGCGAGGCAGTCCGCCGCGCGCTATCAGGCAGATGCCCGAACCAACTATTTACAGAGGGGCAGTATGCAAACTTCAATGTATAATGATATTTCGTAGGGGCGAACTGTGTTCGCCCGTCCATGTTGCACAGATTCATCAACGGGCGAACACAGTTCGCCCCTACGTATGATCGTTAACAGAGGGAGCCTTTCGTAAGTTCGTCTCAAAAAGCAACACTGCCAAAGAATTTTCAACGGGCGAACACAGTTCGCCCCTACGTATGATCGTTAACAGAGGGAGCCTTTCGTAAGTTCGCCTCGAAAAAGCAACACCGCCAAAGAATTTCCTTGGCGGTGTTCGTGCTTTCTCCGTTAAGAATGCAGAGCCGAGGCTCTGATCTTTTTTGTTCAGTCCGTCGCGTAATGGATGGAGTAGAGAATATCCTTGGCGACGGGGGTGTAGAACAGCCGCTTGGCGGTGTCGAAGTCGCGCGTTTGCCCCATGATCCACATCAGCTTGGTCAGCGCCGATTCGGTGGTCATGTCGTAGGCTTCGAGCAGGCGCACGGTGCTCTTGAGGCGGCCGCCGACGTGATAGACGGACAGGTCGCTACCCTCGTTGGGCACTTGAGTCGTCATGACGATGAGCTTGCCGCGCTCGGCCGCTTGGCTGACCACGCTGTAAAAGTCGGAATATTCGGGAAGGCCGCCCACGCCAAAGCTTTCGATGATGAGGCCGTCGTAGCGCTCCAGCATATATTCGATGACGTCACTGTCCATGCCGGGAACGAGCTTGAGCAGTCCCACGCCGGTGTGCAGGTGATCGTAAAAGAGGGGGGCATCCAAAGACTCGCCTTGAATATATTGCAGCAGCTTTTCATCCTGCATGGTAGCCAGGACAGGGTAGTTGACACTGGAAAACGCCTGGAAGCTCTTGGAATAGGTCTTGCGGGCGCGAGTGCCCAAAATCACCTTGCCGTCGAACACAATGACAACACCGCCCGTGCCGTGGCAGGCATACAGAAAGGCGTCGGTCAGGTTGCGCTTGGAGTCGGTGCCGTCAAACCAGATAGGCTTTTGCGCGCCGGTAATGACGATGGGCTTGGGACTGCCTTGGATCAAATAGCTCAGAGCGGAGGCGGTGTAGGCCATGGTGTCAGTGCCGTGCGAGATGACGAAGCCGTCGTAGCGGTCGTAGTTCTCGCGAATGGCGCGGGCAAGACCCACCCAGTGCTCGGGGCGGATGTTGGTGCTGTCCAGGTTGTAGCATTGCAGGCAATCGACCTGGCACACGTTGCGGATATTGGGGATAAAGCTAAGCAGGCGGCCGGGGTCAAGCTCAGGGGAGAGCCCCTCGGGGGTCACCTCTGAGGCGATGGTGCCGCCGGTGCCGATCATGAGTATTTTTTTCATCATTCACCTTGTTTTGAACGGGCGGCAAAGTGCCGCCGGGATATCTTGATTATATCACGCAAAGAACCGTTTGTCAATCATTTATCACGCCACAATATGTGACTTGGTCACTTGACAATCGACAATATTTCGTGTATACTTAACGTGGCTTTATATGACTGACGGATTTGCGGAGCACCGCAAGGGAATGTAAAGCAGCAATGCCGACCGTCTGGGCGATTCTTTCAAACAAAGGAGAAACGTATGAAACACAACAATTGGCAAGGTTTCAAAGAGGGTGTCTGGCAAGAGGAGATCAACGTCCGCGATTTTATCCAGACCAACTATCGCGCCTACGAGGGCGATGACAGCTTTTTGTCAGGACCCACGGCAAGAACGAGCGAGCTGATGAAAAAGGTGCAGGCTCTGTTTGCCTTGGAGCGCCAGCAGGGAGGAGTTCTGGATATCGACACGGCGACCGTTTCGTCGCTGACGAGCTACTCTCCCGGCTACATTGACAAACAAAACGAACTGATCGTGGGACTGCAGACCAACCGCCCCTTGAAGCGCGGGGTCAATCCCTTTGGCGGCATGCGCATGGTGCGCAACGCCTGCGAGGCATACGGCTATAAGCTCAGCCCCAAGGTGGAGGAGGAGTTCCGTTTCCGCACCACGCACAACGACGGCGTCTTTCGTGCTTATACCGACGAGATGCGCCAGGCGCGCAAGTGCCACGTGATCACGGGCCTTCCCGATGCTTACGGGCGCGGCAGAATCATTGGCGACTACCGCCGTGTTGCACTGTACGGCGTTGACTGTCTGATCGAGGGCAAAAAGAAGGACAAGGCGAAGCTTGCCGACGGCGACTTTGATGCCGAGCACATCCGCCTGGACGAGGAGCTGGCAAAGCAGATCGCGTTCCTGGGCTACATGAAGGAAATGGCCGCTATGTACGGCTATGATATCAGTCAGCCTGCGGGGAATGCCCGCGAGGCCATTCAGTGGACCTATTTTGCCTATCTTGCGTCCATTAAGGAGCAAAACGGCGCCGCTATGTCGCTGGGCCGCGTGAGCACCTTCTTTGATATTTACATTGAGCGTGACCTGGAAAACGGCACGCTGACTGAGGCGGGGGCGCAGGAGCTGATGGACGATTTTGTCATCAAGCTTCGTATGGCAAGACATTTGCGCACCCCCGAGTATAACGAGCTGTTCGGTGGCGACCCCATGTGGATCACCGAGGTTGTCGGCGGTATGGGCGAGGACGGAAGAACGCTGGTCACCAAGTCCAGCTTCCGTATGCTCAACACGCTCTATACCCTGGGCTCGTCTCCCGAGCCCAACCTGACGGTGCTGTGGTCGAATGACCTGCCCGCCCCCTTTAAGAAATTCTGCGCGAAGGTGTCGGTCGATACCGACTCTATCCAGTACGAGAACGACGACGTGATGCGTCCCATCTACGGTGACGATTACGCCATCGCCTGCTGTGTCTCCGCCATGAAGGTAGGCAAGCAGATGCAGTTCTTTGGTGCCCGTTGCAATCTGGCAAAGCTGCTGCTTATTGCCCTCAACGGCGGTTACGACACAACAAGTGGCTTGCATATTGGCCCCCAGATGCCGGTGCTGGAAGGGGACAAGCTGGATTACGAGACGGTCGTCGAGCGCTTTGATATTTATCTGGCGTGGCTGTCACGTCTGTACGTCAACACCATGAATATCATCCACTATATGCACGATAAATACGCCTACGAGAAGACGCAGATGGCTCTGCATGACACGAGCGTCGAGCGCTTTATGGCTTTTGGCATTGCGGGGCTTTCCGTTGTGGCAGACTCGTTCAGCGCCATCAAGTACGCCAGCGTTCAGCCCATCAAGGACGACAACGGCTTTATCGTGGATTTCAATACCGAGGGCGATTTCCCGACCTTTGGCAACGACGACGACCGCGTGGATCTGATCGCCAAGGAGCTGACCCACAAGACCATCACCGAGCTGCGCAAGACGCCCACCTATCGCAAGGCGATCCATACCCTCTCGGTGCTGACCATCACCTCCAACGTCATGTACGGCAAGCACACGGGTGCGACGCCCGACGGCAGAAAGGCGACTGCCGCCTTCGCTCCCGGCGCCAACCCCATGCACAACCGTGAGAAGAACGGTGCTCTGGCATCGCTTAACTCGGTGGCCAAGATCAGCTACGACGATTGCCGCGACGGCATTTCCAATACCTTCTCCATCACCCCCGCCGCCCTGGGACGGGACGATGGTGAGCGGGTAGGTAACCTCGTTTCCATCCTCGACGGCTATTTTGCCAAAAAGGCGCACCATATCAACGTCAACGTGCTCAATCGCGAGACGCTGATGAAGGCGTATGAGGATCCCGAGGCATATCCCAACCTGACCATTCGCGTGTCGGGCTATGCGGTCAACTTCCACAAGCTGTCCCGCGAGCAACAGCGTGAGGTCATCAGCCGTACCTTCCACGAGGTAATGTGATATGAGCCAGGCAGGATGGGTCCATTCCATCCAGACGATGGGCACGCTTGACGGCCCCGGCGTCCGCTTCGTGGTGTTCACCCAAGGGTGTAACCTCCGTTGCGGTTGCTGTCACAATCCCGATACGTGGGAAAGACAGGGCGGCATACAGTACGATGCTGTGGAGCTGGCCGAGCGAGCTACGCGCTACCGCGAGTATTTCGGCGACGTGGGCGGGGTGACCGTCTCGGGCGGCGAGCCGCTACTTCAGGCGGGCTTTGTCAAGGCCTTCTTTGAGGCCTGCCACGAGCGGGGCATGAACACTTGTCTTGACACGTCGGGCAGTATCCTTGACGATGAGGTCAAGGTGCTTCTGTCGGTCACTGACCGGGTGCTGTTGGATATCAAATATCCCACGGACGAGCAGTACCGTGCGCACGTGGGCTGTGGGATCGATACGCCGCTGGCGTTTCTTGACTACCTAAACGAGCAGGGAATTGCCACGACGCTTCGCCAGGTCATCATCCCGACGCTCAATGACAACGAGCAAAACATAGCCTTTTTGAAGGAGCTAATAGCAACGCACCCCTGTATTGATACGGTGGAGCTGTTGCCCTTCAAAAAGATTTGCACTGTGAAATACGAACAGCTTGGCTTGCCCTTCCGTTTTGAAGGATACGACGAGCCGTCGCAGACGATGGTTGCAAGGATGCAGGCGAAGCTGCAAGAAGCAATCCTTTAATGAAAAAAAGCGTAGCTGTTAATTGCGGCTACGCTTTTTTGCCGGGAGCTTGTAAAGAGGCTTCCCCTTGGGGGGAAGGCTATACGAAACTCCGCCGGGGCTTGCGCTCAGGCGGGATTTTTATTTGAATTTCCAAATATTATTGCCACTTTACCGCAAATATATTAAAATATAGACAATGTCAGCATAAGCTGCTATGACAAAACAAAGAAGATAGGAGAGAGTCTATGTAAAACATGGATCCCAAGTATCAAGCCCTGTTTACCCCCTGGAAGATTGGCAACGTGGAGATCAAAAACCGCATGGTCATGTGTCCTATGGGAGGAACGTCGCTGTTCGGCCGGTTTGAATTGACCGGCTGCAAATTCGACAAGGAAGCGGCCAAGTTTTTCCTTGAGCGCGCCAAAAACAACGTCGGTCTGATCATGCCCGTCGTCGACAGCCTTGGCGATGAGTTTCTCGACTACGTCAAGGACGGCATGACTGTCACCGTGTGTGATGACGGAACCGTTACGGTGGAATCATCAAACAAGTGCTCCTTTTGCAAAAAAAGGGGCACTTTTTGTATGCTTGACAACCCCGCCTGCCTGCGATATAATAAAGGCAGAAGGGAAGTGAGCGCATGAATGTAACGGATTGGATGGGTAAACATACTTGCGATCTGACCGGCAAGATCGTAGCCATCACGGGCGCGACCGGAGGACTGGGGGGTGCTGTCTGCCGCCATCTCCTCTCGCTGGGGGCAAGTTTGATCCTGCTGGACCGCAACAAGCAAAAGTCGGACGCCCTCAAGGCGGCGCTCATGGCCGAATATCCGTCCGCCGCGATCGACCAGATCCCGCTGGATCTGTCGGATATGACCTCGGTCAAGGCGGCTTGCGAGGCGTTGCAGGGACGCGAGTTCCAGGTGCTCATTCACAATGCGGGGGCGTACAGCATTCCTCGGTATATTTGCGATACGGGATATGACAACGTCTTCCAGATCAATTTTGTGTCGCCCTATTACATAACCTGCGCGTTGCTTCCCAAGCTACGTGCCTGCGGTGGTCGCGTGGTGGCGGTGGGCAGCATCGCACATAACTACTCCGTGACGGATGCCAATGACGTGGATTTCCGCACCCGCAAAAAGGCGAGCCTGGTCTACGGCAACGCCAAGCGGTATCTGATGTACGGTCTGCATGAATTGTTCCGAGATGAGAAGCAGGCAACGCTGGCCATCGCCCATCCCGGCATCACCTTTACTAACATCACCGCACACTACCCGCCCCTTTTGTTTGCCCTGATCAAGCATCCCATGAAGATCATTTTCATGAAGCCCCAAAAGGCTGCCTTGAGTATTGTTAAGGGCGTGCTCGAGGCGAGCGATTACCGCACTTGGATCGGTCCTGCAATCTTTGACGTATGGGGCAAGCCGAGCGTCAAGCCCTTGCGCACCGCGACGGACGAGGAGATTGCTCACATCGACCGCACGGCGCGAACGATCTATGCGCAGTTGAACGAAATATAAAAAGGCCGCCGAAGCGACCTTTATCCATGGGCGTGAGATGTTAGTGGTCAGTCGGACAAGATCGCGTCGATGACCAGCGCGGTGGCAAGGGCGATGACCTCGTCCGCGCTTTCCTTGACGTCGATCTCGTAGGAGTCTCCCAGTGAGAACCACTCGCGGCTGACGGTGGCGATGAGACGCCCGTCCTTTTGAATGGTGTACTCATGGTTGGAAAAGTCGCCCTCGACCTGCCAGCCCGGACCTTCTACGGTGTAGGCTTGGTGGAAAAAGGAGGGCTCTTTGACAATAGCCGCGATCTCAAGGTCCCCCCGCTTGACGGCGTAGGTAGGCGGGAAGCTGAACAGCTCCTGATGGACGAGCGCGATCTCCTCCTCGTGGGCGTTGTAGATGTGCAGCTTTTTGCCAAAGGAAAAGACCTCTCCCTCGACGTAATAGCGCTCGGCCTCGTGCTCGTCGTAGACGGTAAAACGCTCGCCGAAGGTAAAAATCTCTTGTAACAGGTACAGTTTCATGTCACGCCTCCCGTGTTTGGTGATGATTTATCATACCATAGCACCAAATATTTGTCAAGAGATCAAAAAAAGCGGATTTTTTTCAAAAAACAGGGAACATTTTTGATTTTTTTGCGTCTTATACAGTGAAGCCACATTCATTCGACTTCGAAAGGAGAAATACCATGAAGGGTAAGAAGCGCTGTAAGATCTTAAAGGAGATCCGCCGACAGATCGCGGAGAATAATGACATTGAATTTATCACGTCCGAATGCAAGCATCAGGGCGATTGCTTGGGCACTTGCCCTAAGTGCGAGGCCGAGGTGCGCTATCTGGAGCGTGAGCTGGAAAAACGGCAAAAGTTAGGCCGCACCATCGCGGTTGCCGGCTTGGCCGTCGCGCTGACGACGAGCACGGTGGGGTGTGATGACTTGTTTGACGGTTTTCGTCCCACAGGAGGAGACCCGTTGCCGCCTGAGGGGTATGATCAGCCTGCGGGAGGCATGGAGGCGCCGCCTGCGGATGAGTACGATGGCGAAATCGTGGAGGCGGGCGAGATTCCCGTGCCAGACGAGGATGAGGAACTTGGCGGTGAGCCTTCGGAATACAATCCCGACGAGAATGAACAAGAACTTGGCGGCGACCCGCTGCCCGATGATTATTACGAAGTCATGGGCGATATGCCCTGATGGGTGACAAGCAGATGGAAAAAGCAGCAAAATTTATTGGCTTTCGCCGCCATTGTCTCACGACCGACGGCGAGGGCGTGACGACGCTGGCCGCCTTTTGGGGATGTCCCTTGCGCTGTCAGTATTGTCTCAATCCCCACTCCTTGCGAGAGGGAACCAGGTGTGAGGAACTGACGCCACAAGAGCTTTGCGATAAAGTCAAGATCGACAATCTGTACTTTTTAGCCACCAACGGCGGCGTGACGTTTGGCGGCGGTGAGCCGCTACTCCAGGTGCCGTTTATGCGGGACTTCCGCGACATTTGCGGGAGTGCGTGGCGGCTGTACGTCGAAACCTCGCTAAACGTGCCGTGGTCACTTGTGCAGGCGACGACCGACATCATTGACGGCTACATTGTGGACATCAAAGACACCGATCCCGATATTTACAAGCGCTACACAACGCGGGAAAACTTGCAGGTGATGGACAATCTGCGCCGCCTGGTTGAAACCGTAGGTGCGGAGAACGTACTTGTACGCGTGCCTTTGATCCCCGGCTTCAATACCGAGGATGACCGAGCCCGCAGCAAAGACCGCCTGCGCGCGATGGGCGTAATGAGGTTTGATGAGTTGACGTATAAGACGGAGATTAATAAGTAAAATAAGATGTGGGGGAACTTCTTTCAAGAAGTTCCCCCACACCCCTTCAAGAAATTAAAAGAAATATTGGTGGCTAAATGGGAAAGAATTGCGCTGAAATAAAAAAAGCTGCCGCGAGCTCGTGGGGCCCATTGCCGGAAAGTTTTGGTCAAGCTTTTTCAAAAGCTTGCGGTTTCCAAAGGCGGAGCCTTTGGTCGCTCGCCGCAGTGAGCGAAACGTCCTTGGCGTTTTCTTTTTGATAACTTTTTCTTTTGCGCCTCTTGTGCCAAAAGAAAAAGTGGGCATAAGGTGTTGCCACCCGTGATGGCTACCGTCCGCCCGCTTGCATTTTTTGAAAAGAGTTTGAGGGGAACTTCTTGTAAGAAGTTCCCCTCAAGTAATTGTTCGTTTTTAACTTACGCCAACTCTGCGAAGTACTTGATGGTGCGGACCATCTGGCTGGTGTAGGAGTTCTCGTTGTCGTACCAAGAAACGACCTGAACCTGGTAGGTATCGTCGTCGATCTTAGCGACCATGGTCTGGGTAGCATCGAACAGAGAACCGTAGGAGATACCGATGATATCGGAAGAAACGATGGGATCTACGTTGTAGCCGAAGGAAGCGGAAGCCTGAGCCTTCATAGCAGCGTTAACGCTGTCAACGGTGATGTCCTGACCCTTAACGACAGCAACCAGGATGGTGGTGGAGCCAGTGCAGGTGGGAACGCGCTGAGCGGAACCGATCAGCTTGCCGTTGAGCTCGGGGATAACCAGGCCGATTGCCTTAGCGGCACCGGTGGAGTTGGGAACGATGTTCTGTGCGCCGGCACGTGCACGACGCAGGTCACCCTTTCTGTGAGGACCGTCCAGGATCATCTGGTCGCCGGTGTATGCATGAACGGTGGTCATGATACCGGACTGGATGGGATATGCATCGTTGAGCGCCTTAGCCATGGGAGCGAGGCAGTTGGTGGTGCAGGATGCAGCGGAGATGATCTTGTCATCAGCGGTCAGGGTGTTCTCGTTAACGCCGAAGACGATGGTCTTCAGGTCCTTACCTGCGGGAGCAGAGATAACAACCTTCTTAGCGCCTGCATTGATGTGAGCCATGGACTTCTCGGTGGAGCAGTAGAAGCCGGTGCACTCGAGAACTACGTCAACGTTGTTAGCAGCCCAAGGGCAGTTAGCAGCGTCCTTCTCAGCATAGATCTTGATGGTCTGGCCATCAACAGTGATAGTGCCGGCCTCATCGTCAGAGGTCACGGTGTGACCGTCGTAGCGACCCTGAGCGGTGTCGTACTTCAGAAGGTGAGCGAGCATGGAGGGCTTGGTCAGGTCGTTGATGGCAACGATCTCGTAACCCTCAGCGCCGAACATCTGACGGAAAGCCAGACGGCCGATACGGCCAAAGCCATTAATAGCAACTTTTACAGACATGGTAAAAATCCTCCGTTTTATATGATATTTTTGTCTATCCAGAGACAGTGGAAAGGTCTACCTTCCCATTCCTATTTATTATAATGCAAATTCCATTTTTATACAAGGCCTTTGAGGAAAATTTATCAATTTTGTATATCTGACAAAAAAGAAACAGGCAAACGAGGCCAAAATCAGTCAAATTTCCCATTTATCGTCCAAATACAAAGCGCAGCATGGTGGGAAGGCGAGCAAACTTACGGGGGCTGGCGAGCATTCGCCAGAGCCATTCGAGGTGGATACGACGCACAAGCGCGGGGGCACGGTGCACTCTACCCGCCCAAACGTCCAGACTGCCGCCAAGCCCCATGAACAGGCGCACGGAGGGAAGACGGTCTTTGTTTTGGACGATCCACATCTCTTGAGCAGGAAAACCGAGGCAGACAAACAAAACGCGGGCGCCGCTTCCTTGGACGTCTCGGAGAATGCGATCGTTTTCGGGACCGCTTGCATCAAAATAGCCGTGGTGCGTGCCGGCGATGATAAGCGTAGGGAGCCGCTGTTGCCAAGCTTTCGCCGCCGCCTCGGCCACCCCCGGCTGACCGCCGAGAAAATAAACGGGATATCCGTGTGCGGCGGCCAGTGACAGTGCCATTTCCCCCGCTTCGATGCCGGCAAGGCGGTGGGTCAAGCGGTGTGAAGTAAGGCGGCGAGAGGCCAGCAGGATGCCTGCGCCGTCAGGCAGAAGTAGATCGGCCTCGGCGAGAAGGCGATGCAAATCCGCATTGTGCTGTGCCTCCCCTGCGATGCCGGCATTGGGAGTGAAGACGACGGTGCGTTGCTCGGTCTCCAATCGCTTCTGCAAAATATTGGCCAGTTCTTCTTTTGTGGCATCCAGATAAGGCAGACCGCGGATGCAGACGGTCGATGACGCATGAGAGGGCATATTCGCTCCTTTTTTTTGACGTGGTTTTCGGTTTTGTACGCGGACACTTCTTGACAAAAGGAAGGGAATGATATATAATGTTGATACGTTTATTATGGCGCACTGTGCGCGACAGCATACAATGAAGAAAGGCCAAGGTGATAATATGGCAAAAGACAACAAGAAAATGGTAGAGCAGATCACGTCGATGGACGTTGATTTTGCTCAGTGGTACACCGACGTCGTGAAAAAGGCAGAGCTGATGGACTATTCCAGCGTCAAGGGCTGCATGATCTTCCGCCCCTACGGCTATGCCATCTGGGAGAATATTCAAAAGGAACTGGATAAGAGATTCAAGGAGCGCGGAACGGAGAACGTATATATGCCTATGTTCATTCCCGAGAGCTTGCTCCAAAAGGAGAAGGACCACGTAGAAGGCTTTGCGCCTGAGTGCGCGATCGTTACCATCGGCGGCCAGAGCAAGCTGGCTGAGCGTCTGATCGTTCGTCCCACGTCGGAGACCGTTTTTTGTGAGCACTTCAAGAATATCATTCAGTCTTACCGCGATCTTCCCAAGATCTACAACCAGTGGGTCAACGTGTGCCGTTGGGAAAAGACCACTCGTCCCTTCCTTCGCACCAGCGAATTTTTGTGGCAGGAAGGTCACACGATGCACGAGACTGCGGAGGAGGCAAAGGCAAAGACCATCGAGATGCTCGAGGTTTACGAGGAATTCTACCTGAACTGCCTGGCGATCCCTGCCGTGACCGGCCAAAAGACGGAAAAGGAAAAGTTCGCAGGTGCGGAAGCGACCTACACCATCGAGCCCATGATGCACAACGGAGTGGCGCTGCAGGGCGGTACGACCCACTACTTCGGCGACGGCTTTGCCAAGGCATTTGATATCACCTTTACCGGCCGCGATAACCAGGTTCGTTACCCCCATCAGACCTCTTGGGGCGTGTCCACCCGTATGATCGGCGCGATCATCATGACGCACGGCGACGATAACGGTCTCATCCTGCCGCCTGCCATCGCTCCCATTCAGGTGGTCATCGTGCCCATCGCACAGCACAAGGAAGGCGTGCTGGATAAGGCAGGCGAGCTGTACGACAGACTCAAGGCCCAGGGCCTGCGCGTCAAGCTGGACGACGGTGATCAGTCTACGGGCTGGAAGTTCAGCCAGTATGAAATGAAGGGCGTACCGGTCCGTCTCGAGATCGGTCCTAAGGATATGGAGAACAATTCCTGCGTGCTGGTCAGCCGCGTGACCCGTGAGAAGAAGTTTGTGTCGCTGAATGACCTCGAGGCAGAGGTCAAGGCGATGCTTGCCCAGGTTCACGACGAGCTGGTGGCTCGCGCATCGGCCAACCGCATCGACAAGACAAGCGACGCGACGACGCACGAGGAGTTCCTCTCAATCGCCGAGAACAAGCCCGGCTTCATCCGCGCCATGTGGTGCGGCGACTCGGCCTGCGAGGATCAGCTCAAGGAGGAGACGGGCGGCGTCAAGTCGCGCTGCATCCCCTTCGTTGAGGATCACCTGTCCGACGTGTGCGTTTGCTGCGGCAAGCCCGCCAAGCACATGGTCATCTGGGGCAGACAGTATTAACAGGACCGCGGAATTGCCTCCGGCGGCTTAAAACCTTTTTGAAAAAAGGTTTTAAGAATTCCAAAAACTTTACCGAAAAAGAAAAAAGAGGGTTGTTTGTGCTGTGCCTCTGACGGTGCTTCTTTTCAGCCCTTGAAGTGGGGCCCCTACCCCACAACAAAGTTAAAAAGTTAGAAGCAATAGGGAATGCAATACAAAAAACGCGGGGGTGGGGAACCATCCCCGCTTTGAGAAAGTGAGGTGCGGTGAATATGCAAATACTGCTTCGTGCTTGGCGCTTTTGCCGCGCCAAGCTAGAGAGCCTGGACCTTGTGCTGGTCATTTGCTCCACACTGCTCTCGACGATCAGCCTGATGACGCTGATTGGGGGGGCGGAGACGTTTGGCCCCCGTACCATCATCGTACAGGTGGGAGCGACGGTCGTCGGCTTTTTTGCCATGATCGTCCTTGCCAACCTCGACTATCGGGTGTTGGCGGAAAAGCTGTGGTTTATCTTTTTGGGCGGCTCGGTCCTTTTGATGATCCTGCTTTTGATCGACGGCGTAGGTGCCGGTACCAACCGCTCGTGGCTCTATTTTGATTTTCTTCCCTTTGGTATTCAGCCTACCGAATTTATCAAAACGGCGCTGGCCCTGACCTTTGCCTATCACCTCTCGCGCGTCAGCGAGCGCATCAATCGCCCTTTGGTTTTGCTTGGGCTTTTCGCACACGCAGGATCGATCATTCTTTTGATCCTTTTGACGGGGGATCTTGGTGTCGCGGCTATTTTTGCCGGTTTTGTTCTTTTGATGCTGTTTTGTGCGGGACTGAGCCTTTGGTATTTCCTTGGCTTGTTTGGCGTGTTTGCGGCCGCTCTCCCCATTTTGTGGAGTCAGCTGGAGACCTATCAGCGCCAGCGCATCTTAGTCGGGTTCCGCCCCGAGCTTGACCCACTTGGCTATGGGTATCAGCCCCTGCTCAGCCGGGACGCGATGATGTCGGGCGGCTTTTTCGGCAAGGGAATTGCGGGGGGCGAGGTATATATGGAATTGCCCGCCTCGCACACCGACTTCATTTACGCGACCGTCTGTGAGAAGCTGGGCTTTGTCGGAGGGCTCGTCGTGCTCCTGACACTGGCTGTATTCATTCTGCGCATCTTCATGATCGCCTCTCGCTCGGAGCGGGGACTTGGCGCCTATCTTTGTGTGGGACTGGCGGCTTGCCTTGTCATACAGATCATTGAAAACGTCGGGATGTGCTTTGCTGTTCTTCCCGTCGTAGGTATTACCTTACCCTTTGTCAGCTACGGCGGCTCGTCGGTGCTGGGCATCTATTTGATGGCCGGCATGGTCCACAGCGTCGCCTCCCACCGGAACCGTTCCCGCGGATTCTGGTCATAATACGCCACTCGTTTGCATATGCATAGAACGAAGCCCGATCAGGGCACTATGCAAAACAAACGGGAGGCGTATTTTTATGTTTGTCTATTCGGTACGGGCATCGACCATTAAGTTTTTTGGGGTGATATGCGTAGCACTTGCGGCGTTGGTCACGCTCATCGCCTTTGTTCCTACTTACGTTGGCGGCGCGGAGCCCACGGGCGGGGAAAGCGTGACGGCCAAGGAGATCTCTTACGACAGGGTCAAAACGGCCGCAGATGCCCAGAGCTTTCTGTCCCAATTCGGCTGGCAGGTGGACGAGGGCGCGACCAAGAGCACGGTTCTGACCATCCCCGGCGAATTTGATAAGGTACTGTCGGGGTACAACGAGATCCAAAAAAGGCAGGGGCTGGATCTGACCAGGTACAAAAACCGCGAGGTGACGCGTTACACCTTTACCGTGACCAACTATTCGGGCTACGAGGGAACGGTGTATGCCAACGTGCTGGTGTATCGCAACCGCGTCATTGGGGGAGACCTGTGTTCTGCGGACGTGATGGGCTTTGTGGTCGGATTTGAAGGGAAATGATCCATTGGGCGGCGTGTGGGCGTAATGCTGAGCACGCCGCTTTGTTCATGACGCATAAAATGTCCGCTTGGAACGGGGGCACGGTGCGCTTTTTGTAAAAAAATGAGAAAATATGAAAAAAACTCTTGACAGTGGTGGAGAGAGCGCGTATAATATTTGATGGTTAGCCCAGGCTAACCAATTCGTCCGGTCTTGAGTTAGCCTGCGCTAACCGATGGGGCGGAGTGCCGAACAATGGCCGGCAGGGAGGTAGTGACATGAAGACACTCAAGGAGATCAAGGTCGGACACACGGTCCGTGTCGTCAGGGTACACGGTGAGGGCGCGATCCGCCGCCGCATCATGGACATGGGGATCACGCGCGGCGTGGAGATCTACGTTCGCAAAATGGCACCGCTGGGAGACCCGATGGAGATATTCGTTCGCGGCTATGAGCTTTCGCTTCGCAAGGCGGACGCGGAGATGGTCGAGGTCGAATAAGCGACGGGGCGTCGCGTGTATATTTAATCTTAGGTTAGTTGAGACTGACCAAGGAAAGTGAGGAAAAACATGGATCTGAGAATTGCGCTTGCCGGCAATCCCAACTGCGGTAAGACCACGCTGTTCAACGCCCTGACGGGGATGAACCAGTACGTGGGCAACTGGCCCGGCGTTACGGTTGAGAAAAAAGAGGGCAAGATGAAAAAGCATGACGGTGTGATCATCACCGACCTGCCCGGTATTTATTCGCTGTCTCCCTATACGCTGGAGGAGGTCGTTGCCCGTAATTATCTGGTCGGCGAGCGTCCCGATGCGATTTTGAATATTGTTGACGGCACGAATCTGGAGAGAAACCTGTACCTGACGACACAACTCATGGAGCTTGGCATCCCTGTGGTGATCGCCATCAATATGATGGACGTCGTGCGCAAAAACGGCGACAAGATCGACATCGACAAGCTGGCGAGCCTGCTTCGCTGCAGTATTATCGAGATCTCGGCCCTCAAGGGAGACGGTATCGTTGAGGCGGCGGAAGCGGCCATCGAGGCTGCCAAGCGAGGACACCCCGTTCCGCGGCATAATTTCTCGGGTACGGTGGAGCACGCGCTGGCACACATCGAGGAGGCAACGGTGCACGATCTGCCCGAGGAACAGCAACGCTGGTACGCGGTCAAGATTTTTGAGCGCGACGATAAGGTGCTGTCCGAGCTTGCCCTTCCCAAGGAAAAGCTGGCCCACCTGGAAAAGGACATCACCGAGGTGGAAAAGGAGCTGGATGACGATGCCGAGTCCATCATCACCAACGAGCGCTACAATTATATTGCGTCTATCCTCAAGGACTGTTATAAGAAAAAGAACATCGGTCGCTTGACGATTTCGGATAAGATCGACCGCGTGGTGACTAACCGCATTCTGGCCCTGCCCATTTTTGCGGTTGTGATGTTCCTTGTGTATTACATATCCATCGGAACGATTGGCGACTTTACCGTCACCTTTATGAACGACGGTCTGTTTGGATCGTTCGCCGAGACCTATCCCGATACCTTTATGGCCAGCTGGTACAGCATTCCCGAGCTGCTTGATATGGTACTGCTGGGTGCTGAGGGCGAGCCCGTGATCGCTCCGTGGCTGTACTCGCTCATTCAGGACGGTATCGTCGGCGGTGTCGGCGCAGTGCTGGGCTTTGTACCCCAGATGATCATCCTGTTCCTCATGCTGTCCTTGCTGGAGGATTGCGGATATATGGCACGCGTCGCCTTTATCATGGACCGTTTGTTCCGTAAGTTCGGTCTGTCGGGCAAGTCGTTTATTCCCATGCTGGTTGCTACGGGCTGTGGCGTTCCCGGTATTATGGCTTCGCGCACCATCGAGCAAGAGCGCGACCGCCGCATGACCGTCATGACCACGGGCTTCATTCCTTGCGGCGCCAAAATGCCCATCGTTTCCTTCATTGCGGGCGCGTTGTTTGGTAACAACCCTCTGATCGCAACGGCTGCCTACTTTATCGGTGTTGCGGCTGTCGTCATTTCGGGACTGATCCTAAAAAGACCAAG
>SVSH01000049.1 GCA_015064395.1 Oscillospiraceae bacterium | reverse complement strand
CGCTCTCCCGCATGACGGGCGAGATCAGCCAAAAGAACGCCCGCGGCCGTCACACCACCCGCGAGGTCACGCTGTTTGCGCTGTCAGATCTATGGCCCGACTGCGATGGCGCGACGGGCTACATCGCCGACACGCCCGGATTTTCGCTTTTGGACTTCACCCGCTTTGATTTCTTTGAAAAGGACGATCTGCCCCTGACCATGCGCGATTTCGCGCCCTACCTCGGGCAGTGCCGCTATTCCGATTGCACCCACCTCAAGGAGGAGGGCTGCGCGGTCCTTGAGGCCGTCCGCCGCGGCGACATCGCCCCCTCTCGCCACGAAAGCTTCGTCAGCATCTACAACGATCTTAAAGACAAGCATCCGTGGAGCAAGGTGCCTTCCCATCATTAAGTCTAAACTTTCCCCATCTTCTCCTACAGACGCGCGTACAGCTTCGCGCCGCGCTGTATCGCATTTGATGCCATTTCTTTGTCACTGAACAAAGAAATGGCGAAAGAAAATCAGCTTAAGGGCCTAATGCCCTTAAGAAACCCGCAAAACCTTTTGCTGTCTGCGCCTGCCGCTCGTGGTGACTATGTGGCAAAAGATGCAGAATAAGCATTTATGTCTTTCTCCTGCTGCTCTTTGAAGAGCGGCACGGAAAGGGAGGTCCCGGAGGGAACGTCCGGGCGTCCTTCTTGGCTACTTCTTGGGACGCTCCAAGAAGTAGCATAAAAAAACAAACCGCGAACGCGCGTAGCTGTGTGAGCGTCCGGCTACGCAAGCTCTGACAAATTTCGTCTCCTCCGAAAGGAACATACCATGAAATCCTACATCCTCACCGGTGGTGTCATCCACCCCGACAACATCCACATCACCCCCGCCGAGGGCGACCTCATCATCGCTGCCGATTCGGGACTCAACAACGCCAAGGTGCTGAACCTTACCGTCAACGTCGTCGTCGGTGACTACGACTCGCTCGGTCACACGCCCGAGGTCGATGCAGGCGTGGAGGTCATCACCGTCTCCACCGAAAAGGACGTCACCGACACACAGCTGGCCGTTGAGCTGGCGCTGGCACGCGGTTCAACCGAGATCATCATTATCGGCGGTCTTGGCGGCCGTCTCGACCACACGCTGTCCAATCTCGCTATCCTGGAGGATCTGGCCGACAAGCGCGTGCGTGCCGTCATCGAGGATGGACAAAACCGCGTCCGTCTCCTTCGCAACGACAGCACCATCCTGCCCCGCTCGGGCTACACCTACGTGTCGTTGCTCGCGCTCGATCCCCTTTGCAAAGGCGTTGAGATCGAGGGCGTCAAGTACCCCTTGAAGGGTGCCAAGCTGGAGCGCAAATTCCAGTACGCCGTCTCCAATGAGATCACGGGCAACTGCTGCTTTATCTCGGTGCGCAAAGGCTCGTTGCTCATCGTCGAGTCGCGCGATCTGACCTGATCTTGAATTTTTTCTCCCGAAAGGAAGTATTATGTCATATACGGATTTCACCTTTCTCCCCATCGATCGCGCCGACATGAGCGCACGTGGCTGGGATGCGCCCGATTTCGTCTACGTCACGGGCGACGCTTACGTTGATCACCCGTCCTTTGGCGTGTCCATTATCTCCCGCGTGCTGGAGGCGGCGGGCTATCGCGTGGCCATTTTGTCCCAACCCGACTATAAAAGCTGTGACGCCTTTTGCGAGTTTGGCCGTCCCAAGCTGGGATTTTTGGTCACGGCGGGCAATATCGACTCGATGGTCGCCCACTATACCGTCGCCAAAAAGCGCCGCACCTACGACTACTACAGCCCGGGTGGTGTCATGGACAAGCGCCCCGACCGCGCGACTATCGTCTATTGCAATCGCATCCGCGAGGCGTACGGCGACGTGCCTATCATACTCGGCGGGCTTGAAGCCTCGCTTCGACGCTTTGCCCACTACGATTACTGGGACGACAAGGTGCGCCGCTCCATTTTGGTCGATTCGCGTGCCGATCTTTTGACCTACGGCATGGGCGAGAATATTCTGCTCCGCATTGCCGAGCTACTTGCGCGCGGCGTGCCCGTCAAAAAGATCCGCGACGTGCGCGGCACCGTTTACCTTGCCAAGCCCGAGGATAAAATACACTATCCCGTGGCGGCCGAGTTTGATTATAACGACCTCAAAACGGACAAGCGCCGCTATGTCGAAGCTTTTGGCGTGCAGTACAAAAACCAGGACGCCATCACGGGAAAGGCGATCGTTGAGCGCTACGACAACAAGGTGCTGGTTCAAAATCCCCCTATGCCCCCCTTGGAGCGCGAGGAGTTGGATCGCGTCTACTCCCTGCCCTACGCCCGCGCGTATCATCCATCCTACCAAAAGGACGGCGGCGTGCCCGGTATCGAGGAGGTTCAATTTTCCATCACCCACAACCGCGGCTGCTTCGGTGCCTGCAACTTCTGCGCACTGGCCTTCCACCAGGGGCGCACCGTGCGCTCGCGCAGCATTGAAAGCTGTGTCAGCGAGGCTGAAAAGATCGTAAAACTGCCCAATTTCAAGGGCTACATTCACGACGTGGGCGGCCCGACGGCCAATTTCCGTGCCCCCGCCTGCGAGCAACAGCTCAAAAACGGGGTGTGCACGGGCCGCAAGTGCCTCGCCCCCACGCCCTGCAAAAATCTCAAGGCGGACCACAGCGAGTACATCAAGCTACTCGAGCACATTGAGGCAGTCAAAGGCGTCAAAAAGGTCTTCATCCGATCGGGCATCCGTTTTGACTATCTGCTCAAAGATAAGGACGACACCTTCTTCCGCAAGCTGGTCAAGGATCACGTCAGCGGACAGCTCAAGGTTGCGCCCGAGCACTGCGCGGCAGGCGTACTTGACGCTATGGGCAAGCCTCATTTTGAGGTGTACGAAAAATTCCGCGGCAAGTTTTTTGACCTGACGCACCAGATGGGCAAAGAGCAATACCTCGTTCCCTATCTGATGTCCAGCCACCCGGGATCGACGCTGAACGACGCAGTCGAGCTGGCGCTCTGCCTCAAGCGGGATGGCTATGCGCCCGAGCAGGTTCAGGATTTCTATCCCACGCCCGGCACGGCCTCGACCGTCATGTACTACACGGGGCTCAACCCCTTGACGGGCAAGAGCGTCCACGTAACAACGGACTATCACGAAAAGCAGCTTCAGCGAGCGCTGTTGCAGTACAACCGCCCTGCCAATGCACCGCTTATTCGCGAGGCGTTGCGCCTGGTCGGTCGCACCGACCTGATCGGCAACCGTCCCGAGTGCCTGGTTCGCCCCGAGGGAGGACAGCGCCCTGCGGGCAAGGGAGATCATCGCGGTGGCTTTGATCCAAAGAAGAAAAAGCCGAGCTCTCGCGCGTCGGGGGCAAATCGATCTTCCAAGGCGGAGGCATCGGGCAAGACGAGCCGCTCGCAGGGAAGAAAGAACAGACACAGATAAAAATTCGGGCAGGAGATGAGAGTCTTCTGCCCTTTTTGATTCATTCGATTATTATGGAGCAACTTCTCCTACGGCCTCGCGCAACAAACGCAAATCTTTTTGCGATCCGCGACGCCCCCCCAGCTCAACAAAATTCTAAACAAAAACGATCTTACTCCTTCGCCTGCCGCGCGTGGTGGCAAAGCGGCGAGAGATGCATTAGATCAAAGATGTCTTTCTCCGATTTCTCTTTGTAGCGCGGCACAAGAGCAGTTTCCAAAGGCGGCAGCCTTTGGTTCGCTTTCTTGGTTCGTTCTTTCTCGAACGAGAAAGAATGAACATCAAAACAGCACAGCGAACGCGTGCCGCAGGCACAGGGTGAGCGTCAAAAGGAGAAGCCGCAGAAAGTTTAGCTAAACCAAAAAAGCGGAAGAAACGGCAATACGCCGTTTCTTCCGCATATTTTCTTATCCTCAGAATGCCCAGTCGCCATTTTCAAACAGCGGAACACTCTTTCCGTCTCTCGTGTGCGCTACGACCGACAGATCCTCTGTGCCGATCATAAAGTCAACGTGGATCATGGAGTCGTTGACACCCATTTCGTGCAGCTGCTCCAGCGTGTACTTGTCGTAATCCTTCACCGTGTTGGTAAAGCCCGCGCCCATGGCCAGATGGCAGGCCGCGTTCTCGTCAAACAGCGTCTCAAAGAAGGTCAGTCCGCTCTGACTGATGGGAGAATGGAAGGGCACCAGAGCGCACTCGCCCAGGTATGCCGCACCCTCGTCCATGGTGATCATCTGCTGCAGCAGCTCGTCGTTCTGCTCAGCGTGCGCCTCGACAGCCTTGCCCTCGTGGAAGCGAATCCAGAAATTATCGATGATCTGGCCGCGATAGGACAGCGGCTTGGAGGAATAAACGATACCCTCGGCCACGCCG
>SVSH01000048.1 GCA_015064395.1 Oscillospiraceae bacterium | reverse complement strand
CAGAAGGAGTAGTCGTCGATCTCGCGGATGCCTGCGGGGATCTCGATGCTCTTGAGCGAAGAGCAGTTGCGGAAGACGCCCTTGCCCATCGAGGTCAGACCGTCGGGCAGCTTGACCGTCTTGATGGCGGTACAGCCGTTAAAGACGTTATCGCCAATGGAGGTCAGCGACTGGGGCAGATATACGTCGATGAGCGACGTCATATTACCAAACGCGTTGTTACCCACGCGGGTAATGCCCTCCTGAACGGTGATTGCCGTGATCTCGGAAGCATATGCCGACCAGGGAGCCGCCTTAGCAGATGCGTAGTTGGGGATAGCGCCCGTACCCTTGATGTTCAGTGCGTGCGTAGCCGCGCTGTAGGTCCAAGTCAGCGAGGAACCGGGGATCTCACCGCCGATCTCGGTGCCGGGGATGGAAGGATCACCGGGCTGGCCGGGATTGGGATCATCAGGATCATCGGGTTGACTGGGATCATCGGGATCATCAGGATCACTAGGCGTAGCAGATTTGTAGCGCAAAACTGCCTTGAGCTCTTCATTGCCGCCAAAAATCATTACTGTGTCTTTCTCACGGTCCACGTAGGCATCATTCAACGCTACGGCGTTATCAAAAGCATACGAGCCAATGGTTTCCATGGTAGAAGGCATAGTCACCAAGGTCAGCGAAGAAGCACCGTTGAAGGCTTCAGTACCAATATAAGTAACGCCTTCCAATACCAAAATCTTTTCAATTTCAGTTAAATAGGATGCCCACGGTGTATCGGATACAGAAAAGTAATCATCCATTGGACCAGTTCCCGAAATAACCAAAATCTTGGTTGAAGAATTATACGTCCAAGTAAGATTAGAGCCACAAGAACCGCTGGTAGGAAGAGAAGTAGTTGCCTTGTATGTTAATTTGTTTGTCAAATCCGTGTTGCCAGTAGAAATAGCAACCGTTCCCTCTTCTCTATCAACATATGCCGTCGTAATATTGGTACAGCCTGCAAAGGCATTTTCATTAACATTGAGCAAGGTTGAAGGTAGCTCCACATCTGTCAAAGCAGTTGCTCCGTTCAGTGCATTTTTGCCAACAGAAAGAATTCCTTCCGAAACAATTACCTTCTGAATATCTGTCAGGTAAGTATTCCACGGCGTTTCCGAAGCAGATGCATAATCGCTCATCGCGCCACTTCCGGAAATAGTCAATGTCTTATTTGTGCTGTCATAATTCCAAGTTGCCGAGTCTCCGCAACTACCGGAGGTAGGAGGTGTCACTCCGCCTCCAAACAGCAGCTCATACAATCTTGTGTTTCCAACTTTATCGACGGCTAGAAAAGTTCGAGGAGTTGTTGCAGCCGTCAATCCATTACATCCATCGAATGCATAGGCACGAATTGTATGCAGATCCTTCGGGAAATCCAAACGAGCAATGGAGGTGTCGTGCTCAAATGCATGCTCATAAATGATCGTCAGCGTATCGGGGAACGTAACGGTTCTCAAATTTGGCAGATCCGCGAAATTGTATTTTCCAATCTCCGTAATTCCCGATTGGATAATCAGCATCTTAATGTTATTAGCGTGAGCCGCCCAAGGCGCACTGGTAGACGCAATAAAGTGCGGCATTGCCACCTCGGAATTAACATCAGCAGGCTCAATATACAAGATACCGCCAGCCTCGATAAATGTCCACTTGATCTTGCCGTTGGACAACATTCCGGCCGTGGGATTACTGGGAGATACCGGCGTGTTCTCATCATCGGCATATTGATACGTCACTCCACTATTACCTACTTTAGAGAAACCGTCGCCGGCTTCTGCCTTCGTTTTGGGAGAAATCAAAATAATCGGACCAGGACAACTACCGAATGCATAATTTTCAACAGTAGTCGTAGCCTCAGGCAAATTGATGGAAGCTTTCAAAGAAACCGCGCTGTCAAACGCATGCGTTTCAATCGTTTGCACATGGTCCCCCAAGGTCACCGCCTTCAGCGAAGGCAGCGCTGCCAGTACGTACTGGCCAATATTAGCAATGCCCTTGGTAATATATACCTTTTCGATGGCTGCCATATATGCATTCCAAGGCCAAGGCTCGGGATTAGTAGACGTGATCTGCATATCAATCATAGTATAGATTTGCGTATCCATAACACCGTCATACGAACTACTAATAGTTAGTGTTTTGGACGCGCCGGAATATTTCCAATCAATACCATTACAAAGCGTACCGGATGCCTCTACAACAACATTACCCTGAGAAGCACTATCCAGGTCGTTCACTAACTCATAATTGGTGCTGCTGCTACCATAATTCTCGTTATCGATAGAAGGGAAACCGGCACAAGTCGAGTTCTTCCCATCCTTCAACAAAGAGGTTTTATAAAATGCAAAATGGCGAACATTCTCCAATGTGACAGGAAGATCCACCTTGGTCAATGCAGTATAGGCAAAAGCCCACTCGCCAATACTAACAACTCCCGTAGGAATGAGGACCTCACTACATTTAATCAAATTAAAAAAGGCGAACGAACCAACAGTGGTAACACCGGATTCAATTACAACTTTTTTAATATCATAGCGATAACCCGCATTGTACCACGGCGTATCGGTTTCCATGGTCGCGATCTGCTTATAGTCCGCCATCGGGCCTTCGCCCTTGATGGTCAAAACGCCACTGGGCTTATTGTCGCCCGGCGTATCATCGCGAAATTCGTACGTTACCTTGTCGCCGCACGAGCCGCTTGCGATGAGGGTGGGCTCACCCGTCGCACCATCTTCTGCGGCTACGCCAACTACCAGTCCCGCCATCATCGAAAAGAGCATGGCAAGCGTCAGTAACCAGCACAGCGACTGTTTCATTCTCTTCATAGTTTGAACCTCCTTGTTTTGAGTGTCATCACTCTGTTGTTTTTCGCCATGACGGAGAGGCCGCCACGGTTATGTACGACTACGCGCACACGGTACCGATCCGTGCGCTTTTGCGCCGTACAGACAGTAATCCGGATACATTATACCATACCACTTTGCAAAAAGCAAGCGTTTTGAAAAAGATTATCGAGAGATTTTCCGCAGCAAAATTCTTCCTATTTTATTTTTATATATTTTACGTCGTTTTTCGACTCAATACCGCTCTTTTCTGCCCCGCACGCGCCAGAGCCAGCCGCGCAGCTTTTCCACGGGCAAAACGCTCAGCGCCAGCGCCGCCGTCAAAGCCAGCTCGCTCGCCGTCAACGGCATGGTGCGCAGCACGCTTCCGCCCAGATACACGAAAACGATCTGGACGACTAGCACGGCCGCCATGATACCGAGAAAGGCACGGTTTTTCGACAGCCCCGCAAAGGGGCGCAGACGGTCGGTGCGGGCGTTGAAGCAGTTAAACACCGACGCGAAAATAAACAGCGCAAAAAAGGCCGTCAAGTGGCAAAGATCGTCGGGCGTCGAACGAAAACGAGAGCAAATGGCGGGGTGCTTCAAAAACAGCAGGCACAGCCCGACGGTGTAGCCGCCGAGAAAGAGAATCTCGTTGACCATATAACGGCAAAGAATCGGCTCGTCACGACGCTTGGGGCGCTCCGAAAGATAGGACAAAAGCGGTGCTTCGCCCGCAAAGGCCAGACCGCCCAGCGTGTCCATGATGAGATTGATCCACAGCATCTGCACCACCGTCACAGGAGCGTTGACCCCGATAAACGGCCCGATCATCGACACGCCGACTGCACAGAAATTCATGGTCAGCTGAAGCGTGATGAACTTGCGGATGCTTTTAAAAATCGTGCGACCGTACAGCACCGCCTTGACGATGGACGCGAGGTTGTCGTCAAGGATCAGGATATCCCCCGCCTCCTTGGCAACAGCGGCGCCGCTGCCCATGGCAAAGCCGATATCCGCCCGACGTAAGGCGGGAGCGTCGTTGATGCCGTCACCCGTCATACCGACCACCCTCTCCAGCTCCTGCGACACGCGGACGAGGCGGCTTTTATCGGTCGGCAAAGCGCGCGCAACGACGGCAAGCCGCGGGAGCAGCTGCTTGAGCTGATGGTCGGACAGAGAAGCCAGCTCGCTCCCCGTCAGCACAAGGTCGGTGCGGTGATTGACGATGCCGCAGGAGCGGGCGATGCGCTCGGCCGTATCGGGGCTGTCGCCCGTGATCATGACGACCTGCACTCCTGCCCCTTGTAGCTTGGCGACCGCCTCGGCGGCCTCGGGACGCAGACGGTCGGACAGCGTCAGCGCGCAGATCAGCGACATTGCGGCAAAACGCCCCGAGGTCAGCACAGACAGATCCTCTCCACCCTCGCTCACCGCCATCAGCACCACCCGCTCACCCGCCGCCGCATACTGCCGCAGACGGGCCAAAAAGGCAGTTCGATCCAGCGGACACGGCCGCCCT
>SVSH01000023.1 GCA_015064395.1 Oscillospiraceae bacterium | reverse complement strand
CATACTTCCAGTATGACTCCAAGAAGACCGGCGGTATCACCATCTCGCACCTGCGCTTCGGTGACACCCCCATCAAGTCTCCTTACTACATCAACAAGGCTGACTTCGTTGCTTGCCACAACCAGTCCTACCTCTTCAAGTATGACATGGTATCCGACGTTAAGCCCGGTGGTACCTTCCTGCTTGACTGCGCTTGGTCTGAAGCTGAGCTTGACGAAAAGCTGCCCGCAAAGGTCAAGTCCTACATCGCCAACAACGGCATCAAGTTCTACACCATCGACGCTACCACCATCGCAACCAAAAAGATCGGCAACTCCAAGGTTAAGAACACCGTTCTGCAGTCCGCATTCTTCGCTCTGGCTAACATCCTGCCCAAGGATGAGGCAATCGAGTACATGAAGAAGGCTGCTTACAAGTCCTACATCAAGAAGGGTCAGGCTATCGTTGACCTCAACTACGCTGCTATCGATGCCGGCGCTGACGCTTACGTCGAGATCAACGTTCCCGAGGCTTGGAAGACCTGCGCACCCGACGCTCCCGCCGCAGCATTCAAGAGCGGCCGTGAGGATCTGGACGCGTTCGTCAACAACATCGTAACTCCCGTCAACGCTATGGCCGGCGACAAGCTGCCCGTTTCCGCATTCAAGGATTGTGCAGACGGTACCTTCCCTCAGGGCTCTACTGTTTCCGAGAAGCGCGGCGTTGCCGTTTACGTTCCCAAGTGGAACCCCGAGCACTGCGTCCAGTGTAACAACTGTGCGTTCGTATGTCCTCACGCTGCGATCCGTCCCTTCGCTATGACCGAGGAGGAGGCTGCAGCCGCTCCCGAGGCTACCAAGTTCACCGCAAAGCCTGTTATCAAGACCAACTACAAGTTCACCATGGCGATCTCGCCCGCTGACTGTATGGGCTGTACCCTTTGCGTCAAGGCTTGCCCTGTGACTGCCAAGGCAGAAAAGGACGGCACCGACAAGAAGGCCATCGAGATGGTTCTGGCTGCTACTCAGGCAGACCAGCAGGAGCCCTGGAACTACGCTGTTAATAACGTATCCGAGAAGAAGGAGCTCATCGCCGGCACCGTTAAGGGTTCGCAGTTCAAGCAGCCCCTGCTTGAGTTCTCCGGCTCTTGCGCAGGTTGTGCTGAGACCTCCTACGCTCGTCTGATCACTCAGCTGTTCGGTGAGAGAATGTACATCTCCAACGCAACCGGTTGTTCCTCCATCTGGGGTGGCTCCGCACCCGCAACGCCTTACACGGTCAACCGTGAGAGCGGCCGCGGTCCTGCATGGGGCAACTCGCTGTTCGAGGATAACGCTGAGCACGGTCTGGGTATCGCACTGGCTCAGAAGACCGTCCGCGAAAAGCTCAAGGGCTACGTTGAGGATATTATCGCAAACGGCTGCAACGAGGCTGCTGTGGAAGCCGCTAAGAAGTGGGTCGAGACCTACGACGACGGCAAGGCAAACGGCGATGCAACCGAGGCTCTGATCGCAGCTCTCGAGGCTTGCGGCTGTGAAAAGGGACAGAAGATCCTGGCTGAAAAGGATTACCTGTCCAAGAAGTCCGTTTGGATCTTCGGTGGCGACGGCTGGGCTTACGACATCGGATTTGGCGGTCTGGACCACGTCATCGCTTCCGGCGAAGACGTCAACATCATGGTCTTCGACACCGAGGTTTACTCCAACACCGGTGGTCAGGCATCCAAGGCTTCCAACCTGGGTCAGGTTGCACAGTTCGCAGCAGCAGGTAAGGCAATCGGCAAGAAGAACCTGGCCGAGATCGCTATGTCCTACGGCTACGTTTACGTGGCACAGATCGCTATGGGCGCTGACATGAACCAGACGCTCAAGGCACTGCAGGAGGCTGAGGCTTATCCCGGTCCTTCGCTCATCATCGGCTACGCTCCTTGTGAGATGCACGGCATCGCCAAGGGCGGTATGCAGAACTGCCAGCTCGAGATGAAGAAGGCTGTTGAGGCCGGCTACTGGCATATGTTCCGCTACAACCCCGCCGCTAAGGCAGAGGGCAAGAACCCCATGACCATCGACTCCAAGGAGCCCACGGCTGATTACGTTGCGTTCATCAAGAACGAGACCCGTTATCAGCGCCTGGCACAGGCATTCCCCGAGAGAGCAGAAGAGCTGTTCGCAAAGGCTGCCGACAACGCCAAGGCTAAGTACGACAGACTCCAGAGAATGGCTAAGCTTTACGAATAATATTTGTATCGCATAAAAGCAAAAGACCAACACCCTCGGGTGTTGGTCTTTTGCTTTTATTGTTGGAGATCCATTTATTCAAAGCCTTCCCCTTGAGGGGAAGCCCTTTTCATATCCACTTCAAAACGTCCTTGAAATTGTCTGTGACGATCACGTCCAGATCATCCTCATTCGGCGCGCCGTCTACGTTATACCAAACGGTATCCAGCCCCGCCGCGACACCGCCGCGAGCGTCGAGATTGTAATCGTTACCGACGAACAGCATATCCTCCCTGCCAAGATCGGGGCGGCGCCGTTGAATGTGCCCGATCGCCCAATCGAAAAAACGGGGACTTGGCTTGCGAACGCCGGCATCCGCGCTGGCGTAGACCTCCTCAAAGTAGTCGAGCACACCGTGGTGCGACAGAAGCCTTTTTGTTGCCTGTGCGGTGAAAATGGTGTTGGACAAAATATACATTGGAATGTCGCGAGACCGCAATTCGTCCAGAACAAAGCGCACCTCGTCCAGAACGCCGCCGTCCTGCATGGCACTCATAATGGCGTATTCAAGATCGTCAACATTTCGGGGCAGCTCTTTGCCAAAATGAGAGAACCACAACGGCAGCTCGTCCCGCGCAAAATGGATCTCACTGTGATCCACGTGGCGCTGATGATACAGCGGCAGAAACGTATCCGTGTACGCCTTTAGCTCTTCATACGTGCAAACGTCCGAAAGATGGTGCTCGTGAACGTAAGCCACACCGCGCAAAAAATCAAACGATTCGTTTTTGAGCACCGTGTCATACAGATCAAACAGAACCGCCTTTTTCATCCTTTGAATACCCCCACGCAATTTTGCGGCTTGCCTGCTTCAAACGCTTTGAGATTCTGTGCGACAATATCGATTAGCCTCGTTCTCGCCTCGATCGAGCCCCAGGCCACGTGAGGGGTGACGGTACAATTCTTCGCCGTCAGATAGGGGTGATCCTCCCGCATGGGCTCCTCGCAGAGCACGTCGATGCCCGCGCCGCGAAGCCGGCCGGTGTTCAAGGCGTCGGCCACCGCCTCCTCGTCCGTCACCCCACCCCGCGCCGTGTTGATCAGCACAGCCGTCGACTTCATGAGTGAGAGGGCACGGGCATTGACCACGCGATCCGTCTCGGAAGTCAGGGGGCAGTGGAGCGTCAGATAATCCGACGTGGCAAACAGCGTGTCCGCATCGACGAAGGTGACCTCCCCCTCACATCCGCTCGTATGTGAGCGCGAGGTGGCGATGACAGTCATGCCAAACGCCAGCGCGATCTTGGCAACGGCCCGGCCGATGGTGCCGTAGCCGAAAATGCCCAGTGTCTTGCCCGCCAGCTCGTAGACGGGATATTTGAAATAGGAAAAGGCCTTGGACCTGACCCAATCGCCCTGCCCCACCGAGGCGGCGTAGTCGTCGGCGTGCGAAGCAAAGTGCAGCATCAGCGCAAAGGTATGCTGGGCGACCGAGTCAGTCGAATAACCCGGCACGTTGCAAACAACGATACCCCGCTCGTCCGCTGCCGCGACGTCAATGTTGTTGTATCCCGTAGCAAACACGCCGACGAATTTCAAGTTAGGGCAGGCATCCATCACCTCGGCCGTGATACGTGCCTTGTTGACGATGACGGCATCAGCCTCCCCAATGGCGGCCGGCACCTCGCCAGGCGAAAGCAGATCAAAATAGCGCACCTCGCCGACTTGTTCTATGGGAGAGAAAGAAATATCTCCATTTGTCACCGTACAGCGATCCAGCACTGCGATTTTCATGAGCGTACCGTCCTTTTTTGTGATGATTTATTATAACACAGTTATCTGATGTATTCAATGATTTTGCTAAAGAAAGCGGAAATATCCGAAGAAAGTAATACTTGCCAGCCGCTTTTTTCTTTGGCTCAAAAGGCGCAAAGAAAACCGACCTCGCAAGGCTCAGTCACAAAAAAGAAACGCCGAGGAAACTTTTCGCGCTCTGCGGAGCGCGAGGAAGGCTCCGCGCCCTCCACACATCTCGGCATACGCCGAGATAGGACGCCTTTTGAAAAAAAGCGGGCAAAAACTTTCCTGTTAAGTTTTTTGAAAGGAGCGCGAGGGAAACTTTTTTCTAAAAAAGTTTCCCTCGCACCTATTTTTATTTATTCGTTCTCCGGATAGAATCCGAGCACGCCCTCATCCGAGCAAAGTCCGTTTTCCTGGCGGACGAGCAGGCGGATGGTATTCTCAAAGGTATGAACGCCGTCCTCTGCCGTAAGGGTAACGTCAACGTACTTACCCTGGGCGGTGACGCGCATCTCACCCACCTTGACCGCGCGGGTATGACCGCACACGGCCTTGCCCTCGGTCGTCTGTCCTGCGGCCGCGAAAGTGTAGGTCACTTCCCTCTCCTCGCCGTCCAACGAGACAAAGACCTCAGCGGTGACCTCCTCGCCAGGCTCCCAGATCAGCTTGTCATACTTGAGGCTGACGTTCAGGGGTGCAAACGCTTTAGCCACCTGCCAGAGCACCGGCTTGGCTCTCATGCAGAAGTCGATCATCGAGGTACAGCTGATGTTAGGATACGGCTCGTTGATCTGCCAGATGATACTGCCGCTGTTTTCAAACGCGCGGCGACGGTTGGCCTCAACAGCATAGCGCAGACCCTCGGCCTGAATGAACTGGGATCTGGCGACCTGCTGCTCCAGCGTCGTGGGATCACCAAAAATATGCTTGTCGCGCCACGAGTTGTCCCACCACTCACCGTGATGACGCCACACGTGGTTGTGCGCCATGTCGTCAGGTCTCAAATTATCCTCGGACAAAAAGGTCTTCATGGTCTCAACGCTCATCATGCCGTCCACGCCAAACTCGCTGTGGAACAGGCTGTCCGACTCGTTGAACACACGATAGTGTTCCTTTGTGCCGTAGTAGCGCCAGCTACCGTGAACGTCGTGGTTCTCGCCCTTGTGATCGGTGTTGAGGAACTCGTAAGGGCCACTGGCCGAGGTAGGCAGCATGGGCACGTGGGGGGAATAGTGATGCACAAAGCCGTAAAGCTCGGCAATGTTGCGGTCGGCGAAGTTGGCCGGCGTGCCACCAAAATCGGTCAGCTCGTTGCCGCCGCTCCAGACCGCCAGCGAGGGGTGATTGCGCATCGTCTTGGTCGCCCAGGTTGCCGTCGCCTCCTGCCGCACCAAAAATTCCTCTCTCTTGGAAGGGACGTTATCCAAACCGCTGGAGGACTGAATGAACTCCTGCCATACCATAAAGCCCATGCGGTCGCACAGGGAATAAAACAGTTCGTCCTCGATCACGCCGCCGCCCCAAACGCGAATGACGTTGATGTGAGCCTTTTTCATCATAGTCAAAAGCTGCTCCATCTTGGCAGGATCGTTGTAGCCCGTCATGTCGATGGGAGTCAGATTGACGCCCTTGGCATACACGCGGGTGCCGTTGCAGTTGAACACGTAGCCGAGCGCCCCCAGGGGTGCATTGTCGTTTTGCTCCAGTGTAATGGTGCGGAAGCCGACCTGTCGCGTCTGCGTTTCCACGGCCACACCGTCCTGGACGATAGTCATCGTCAGGTCGTACAAGTTCTGCTCGCCCACGTCCAGGGGATACCACAGCTTGACGTCGTCCACGTGCAACCGCGCCTTGGCTTGTCTGCCGCGGCTGTCCAGCGGGCAGTTGACAAGGCAGTTTCCGATGGACACCTCGACGGTGCATCCCTTGGTGTCACCGTGCAGCGTGGCATAAAATTCAGCATCGCCGTCCGTTCCTACCGGCTTGAAATAGAAATCCTCAAAGCGGACCTCCTCATAAGCGCGCACGTAGACGGGACGGTAAAGTCCCACGCTGATCAGTCTCGTGCACCAGTCCCACTTGTAGTTAAAGCGGGCCTTTTGTGTGAAGGTCTTGGAGGTGTGACCGATCTGACCCATCTCGTCAGGGGCGTTTTCCAGCACGACGGAGATGGTATTGCTTCCCTTTCTTGCAATGTCAGTCACGTCCGCAACAAAGGGGACGTACATATTGTCCGACTGCCCAAGCTTTTGGCCGTTGAAGAAAACGTGGCCCATGCAGTCGATGCCCTCCAGCACCAGCTCCAGTCGCTCGCCCTCACCCTTGGGGTCCAGCTCGACCTTGCCGTCAAACACCCACCAGTGGTTCGACACCCACTGGCACTTAAGGCTGTTCATTTCAAAATAAGGGTTTTCGATGATACCTGCCTTCTCCAGGGCGTCGTAGATCGAGCCGGGAACTTGGCAGGGGATGGGTGGCATGATGGACTGATTTTTGACGTCCGTTTCCATATTTTTGACGCGGAAGGGCGTGTAGGGGTAATGAGGCGTCATCGTCCAGTTAAAGCTTTCAAAGCGTTTCATCGCATGTCCTTTCCGCACCGCGGGGTGCCGAGGGAATTGTTAGTGTCATTATAACAAAAGTCGTGGCAAAATGCAAGGCGTTGGGGTGAAAAAAGATTGCAAACATCTCGCGCGCATGCTATTGAATAGAAAAACATTCAAAGGAGGAATTTTCTATCCTTGGGCGCGCCACAACGCGGCGCACTATGCGTCTCTGCTACTTCTTGGCATTCCCCAAGAAGTAGCCAAGAAAGGAACCAAGGGGACACCCCTTGGGACCCCACCGCCCGACGGCTTTTTGAGAGCCGCCGGGGCTTTTAGTCTCGGCAAGCCTCCTCCATCTTGGGCGCATGAGCGCACGCCCAAGATGGATTTGCTTGGGCAAAAGCTCTTGCTTTCTCCGCCTGCCGCTCGTGCTGTTTTAAGTTGAGGCGCAGCACCAAAAGCATTTATGTGACCTCTCTTGGTATGCCCTGTAGAGCGGCAAAGTGGCAGTTTCCAAAGGCGGCAGCCTTTGGTTCCTTTTCTTTCGCCCTTTCTTTGTGGAACGACAAAGAAAGGGCATTCAAGACAGCACAGCGCACGCGTGCGTAGCACAGTGTGCGCGTCAAAAGAAGAAGTTGCTCAAAATTCCAAAAAACTAAAAAGCGGCTGTTGCCAAAGCGCAACAGCCGCCATTCTTTCTATTAAGCCTCTGCAGGAGCTTCCTCTGCTACTGCTTCGTCCATGACGACCTCACATTCCAGTGCATCGTCGAACAGGCTCTCGTCATCCAGCTCTTCGTCATAGTCATACTCAATCAGACAATACTTGCGATACAGCTTCATCGCAAACCAGATCACCGCGCAAGCGCCCGCGACAACAGCCAGCGTAATGGCAATAATCTTTCCTACATTCGTTCCTTCGTTCTTTCTCGTACTCATTGGACCACGACTCCTTTCATTTTGGTAAGGGTTCATCAAAGCTAGGCGCGCGCGCCGCTTATCTTACATTATTAGTATAACACGCTTTCAAAAAAAAGCAAGAGGAAAAACAAAACATTCACAAAAACTTTTCTCAAGACGCACGATCAAATGGCAAAGCCACCGTCAACGCCCAGCATCTGTCCCGTGATAAACGCGGCCTCGTCCGACGCTAAAAAGCCAACGGCCGCCGCTACCTCCTCCGGCTTTCCCATGCGGCAAAGCGGTGTAGCATCGCAAAGCTCCTCGCGCGTCTTTGCATCCAGTGCCGCGTTCATGTCCGTCTCAATGACACCGGGCTCCACGCAGTTGACGGTGATACCCGAGGGGCCCAGCTCCTTGGCCAGGGCCATGGTCAGGCCGCGAAGACCCGCCTTGGAGGCCGAGTAGTGCACCTCGCAAGACGCGCCCACCTTGCCCCACATCGAGCCGACGTTGATGATGCGACCGTGTTGACGGTTGATCATGCCGGACGCCAGTGCCCGCGCCAGATAAAAGGCGGCGGACAGGTTGGTATCGATCATGCGGCGCCACTCTTCGTCGCTGACCTCGGTGAACAGCTTGATCTGCGCCATGCCGGCGTTGTTGATCAGAATATCAACGCCCCCAAGCATTGCCTCGGCGTCCTTGGCCGCACGCGAGGCCTGTGCCGCATCGGAAAGATCGGCACGAATGGCACGTGCACCTGTCCTCTCGCAAAGCTCCTCGGCCGCCGCCTCGCTTTGGCGGTAGATGAAGACCACCTCGTCACCCCGGGCGCAAAAGTATTCCACCAAAGCGCAACCGATGCCGCGTGCACCGCCGCTGATGAGGACTCGTTTCATACCCTGCTCCTTATTTGACAAATTCGTGATAGATGGCCGAAATAGCCGTTTCGTAATCCGAATCATCCACACCGATGATGATGTTGAGCTCACTCGAGCCCTGGTCGATCATACGGATATTAATGCCTGCTGCCGCCATCGCACCAAACACACGCGCCGCCGTACCCTTGGCCTTGGCCATACCGCGGCCAACGACGGCGATCATAGCGATCCCGTCCTCAATCGTCACACTGTCAGGTCGGGCGCGGCGCTCAATCGCGGCCAGGATCTTTTCTCGCTTGCCCTCCAGCGTAGCCGTAGGAATGACCATGCTGATGGTATCAATTCCCGTGGGAAGATGCTCAACCGGTAATTCATAATCCTCCATCACGTCCAGAATACGGCGGGTAAAGCCTACCTCGGCGTTCATCATATCCTTCTCAATGTTGATAAAGGAAAAGCCCTTGTGTCCTGCAACACCGGTAATGATATGCTTTTTGTCGTAGGTGGTTGCAGTCGCCACGATGGTAGTACCTACGTCCTCGGGACGGTTGGTGTTTCGGATATTGATGGGAATACCCGCCGTGCGGACGGGGAAGATCGCATCCTCATGCAAAACAGACGCGCCCATGTAGGACAGCTCACGCAACTCACGGTAGGTGATGGTTGCGATGGAGCAGGGATCCTTGACGATACGGGGATCGGCCATCATAAAGCCGGATACGTCCGTCCAGTTCTCGTAAATGTCTGCTCCTGCGGCACCGGCCACGATCGAGCCTGTAATATCCGAGCCGCCACGTGAGAAGGTTTTGATGGTGCCGTTGGGCATCGAGCCGTAAAAGCCGGGCACGACGGCATACTCATACTTTTTGAGCTCTTCTTGCATCATCTGCTGCGTCTTCTCAGCATCAAACTGACCGTTTTCCTTGAAGTAGATGACGTTCTCGGCATCCACAAAGGAAAAGCCCAAAAACTTTGCCAAAATCAGGCTGTTGAGATACTCACCGCGAGAGGCGGCAAAGTCACGACCCGATGCGTGCAGCATCGCGTTTTTGACGTATTCCAACTCACCCGAAATATCAAAATCCAAGCCCAGATCTGCGATAATATCGTTATATCGCTTTTTGATCTGCTCGTAATATTCGGTAATATCCTCGTGTGCGCGCACCATTTCATAGCAACGGTACAGCATGTCCGTAACCTTGACATCCTCGGCGTAACGCTTGCCGGGTGCGGAGGCAACCACGTAATGGCGATCCTTATCGGAGTGTACGATCTCTGCCACCTGGCGAAAATGCTCCGCATCAGCCAGCGAGCTACCTCCAAATTTTACTACTTTGATCATAAGACAAAACCTCTCTTTCCCTCGGCGCATTTCATCGCCGATTTGACGGAATACATGCGATTTATTCAGCATAATACACTAATAATTATATGGTAAATTATGCGAATTGTCAATAGGCGAATGTCACTTTTTGGCGTCGGTCTCGCGGTTTCTTGCCTGTTGAGCGATACGGTATAGCTCCTCTGTGGCCAAGCGCGTTTTAGCTACCACATCACGCTCGCCGCGTGGGAAGCAATAATACAGCACGTCCGTGTTGCCAATGCAGATCACGTCGCCGATCTCATACCAATAATAATCGGCGTTAAGGCTGTAGGAAGCCAGGGGCTTTTGACGATAATCCAGCTCTCCTCCACAGCCCGTCAAATGGAAACCATCGGCATCGTGATGCAGATGCCCCTCGCCTACACGGTACAGCGCCTTGGTGTCCACCAAAAGGCAAATATCCACGGGGACGTCCAGCGAATATTCTCCCCGCTCGATCTGTGCGCGGACGTTCTCTCGCTCCCAACGGTACCAATCGGGAATGTGGGAAAATTCGGTCTCTCCCATGATCGCCTGCATCTCCCCCTCCTCGGTCAGCTCCCACGTCTTGCCGCAAGCACGGCAACGGAGCGTGATGCTGCGGCCCACCATCTGCCCTTCTACTCCGCAGGCAGGGCACTGGTACAGCACGCGGTTGAGATGATCCGCGCGGAACTTCTCCTTGATCTTGACACCGGTTTCCTTTTGCCAACGGAAATAGTCAAAGGAGAATTGCTCCTTCAAAATCTCGTTGAGCTCCTCCGTCGTCTTCTCTGCGATGTCCTCGGGCGAGAGCAGATATTCCATTTCAGCCGACACCTTGACGCGGCGCAGCTGAAGGTTGTTATACAGCGGGTCACGAGAAAACGCACCGAAGGTACGAATCATCACAACGGGAACCTTGAGCAATTTGAGGCAGCTACCCAAGGTGTCGGGCAGCATGGTTGCCGTACCGTCAAAGCTATATCCTGCCTCGGGGTACATGAGCACCGAGCTTTTCTCCTTGTGCAACGCGTGCACCATATCCCGCACAAGGCGGATGTCGGCCACGTATTTTTGGGTGGGAATGCACCCCAGCTGTCTCATCAGCCACTTTTTACCCACCAGACCGTCTGCCGTGCAGACAATGTTGAAGGAGCGAGGATAGAGTACCGTGGAGGCGATCTTCAGATCAATGAAGCTGGCATGGTTCATCAACACCAGGCAAGGCTCGCGCTTGCCCAATTTTTCCATGCCGATGCGGCGGCAACGAAAGCGCGTCGCCCAAAGGTCAGGCATGGACACAATGCGTAGCAACGTCCGGAACAAAAGATTCGGGCGATGCGGCTTTTGGTGTTTGGGACGCGGTAGTGCCATCACTTCAGCAAAGGGCTTATCTATCGTTTTGATTTTCATATCATTAGACTCCTTCACGCAAAAATACAAAGACTACCCGGGCATCAGAATGCGCGTTATTGCATTATTTTATCATATTGCATGCCCGTTGTCAACGAAAAATATAAGGATTATGTAAAACGAGAATGAAAAAATAAAAATGCGCGCAGGGACTTCCCTTTTTCCTTTTTTTGTGTTACAATAGTGGCAATGAATCTTTATGGAAAGGAAACTGATCTATGAAACCCAGATGTGAAGCAGATCCCAAATTCCTTTGGGATTTTACCCATATGTTTGAAAGCCAAAAGGCTTGGGAGACGGCCTACGCCGAGTGTGAGACGGCGATCGGCGCGCTTGCCTCGCTGGCCGGCACGCTGTGCGAGTCGGCACAAACCTTCCGGGCAGGCCTTGACACCGTCAACGCCACCATGCAGAAGCTGGAGCTTGTCTACCTGTATGCCATGCTCCATTTCAGCAGTGACAACAGCGACCCCGAGCACCAGGCCATGCAAGGACGAGCCACCAATCTGATCGTGGCCGCCAACACCGCCGTTGCCTTCCTCGAGCCCGAGATCCTGTCCTGCGACGAGGCGACCATCCGTTCTTATCTTGACTGTCCCGAGCTTGCCGTATACCGTCACACCGTAGAGAATATTCTCCGCGGCCGCGCCCATATGCTCTCGAAAGAGCAGGAGACCATGCTGGCCGCCATGACCGACGTGCGCGGCAACGCCAGCAATATTTTCGAGATGCTGCACCACGTGGATATGTCCTTCCCACCCATGATCGACGAAGAGGGCAACGAGGCGCCCCTGACGCACGGCAACTTTGGCGTTTACCGTGAGAGCTCGGACACGCGGGTGCGCCACGAGGCCTTTGCCAAGTATTTTGGCGAGTTCAAAAAGTATATCAACACCTTTGCCGCGACCTACGCCGCATCGGTCAAAACGGACACCTTCTTTTCCAACGTCCGCGGCTTTGACAACGCCTGTGAAGCGGCACTGTTTGACAGCAACGTTCCCGTCGAGGTTTACGATCGCCTGATCGACACCGTCCACGAAAGCCTTGGCACCATGAAGCGCTACCTGGCTGTTCGTCAGAAAATGCTGGGCCTGGAAACGCTTTCGACCTACGATCTCTACTGCCCGATGATCGGCGACATCGACATGAAGGTAGACTACGAGCAGGCCAAGGCGCTGGTCAAAAAAGCCACCGCTCCGTTGGGTGAGGAATACGCCAAGCTGTTGGACCGCGCGTACAGCGAGCATTGGATCGACGTCTACGAAAACAAGGGCAAAACGACAGGCGCCTTCTCCTGCGGTGTCTTTGGCGTTCACCCCTACGTGCTGCTCAACTACACCGACACGCTGGATGATGCCTTCACACTGGCACACGAATTGGGACACGCCATGCACTCCTACTATTCGGATACGACCCAGCCTTACGTCAATCACGACTACAAGATCATGGTCGCCGAGGTTGCCTCGACCGTCAACGAGGTGCTCATGACCAAGTATCTGTTGTCTGTCGAGACGGACAAGAAACGTCGCGCCTACATTCTCAACAACTTCCTGGAGAGCTTCCGCACGACCATTTTCCGTCAGACGCTGTTTGCTGAATTTGAACGAATCGCTCACGATATGTATCAGAGCGGCACGCCGCTGACGGCGCAAACGCTCAGCGATGCTTACCGCAAGCTCAATGAGCTGTACTACGAGGGAGCCGAGGTCGGCGAATTGCACCAGTACGAGTGGGCCGTCATTCCTCACTTCTACAATGCGTTCTACGTTTATCAGTACGCGACGGGCTTCAGCTCTGCCGTTGCCATTGCCGATCACATTTGGGAAACGGGCGACGCCTCGGATTATCTCGCCTTCCTTAAGACGGGTGGCAGTGATTATCCCTTGGAGGAGCTCAAGATCGCGGGTGTGGATCTGACCAAGCCGGATACGGTGAAGAATGCGATGAAGGTATTTGCAGAATGCTTGGATGAGTTTGAGCAGCTGCTCAAGGAAATTTAATTGATTGCCGGGGACACGCAAAGTGTCCTCGGATTTTTTTGCTAAATTTCAAGCAGCTTCTCCTCCCCACGCGCACACAGCTGCGCGCGTGCGCTGTACCGGTTTTGATGTTACTTCTTTGTCATTCAACAAAGAAGTAACCAAGAAAATGAACCCAGGCGTTCCCCCTGGGGACCCCCGGCATTGCCGCTCTTCAAAGAGAAAAACGAGAGGTCACATGAACACCTTTAGTGCTGTGCCTCAAATTTAGTCACTACGAGCGGCAGGCGGGGAAAGCAAGGGCTTTTGCTTTCCGTCTTGCGGGAAAGTTGTTCTATCACAAGGTGCGTTGGAAGATAGCAAAAGCTTTTGCCTTCGCATCTTGCGTGCCACTCCCGTGTTTGCAAGTTTCTTTAACTTGCAAACGCGAGCGTTGAAGATGTGTACTTTTGCGTCGTGTTGCGCGGAGCGAGAGCGTAGCGCCCACTAAGACGCACTGCGGGATTCCAAGGGGCTCCAGACCCCTTGGTTCCCTTTCTTTCGCCATTTCTTTGTGGAACAACAAAGAAATGGCATCCAAGACAGCACAGCGCACGCGTGAAACTGTGTGCGCGTCCGTAGAAGAAACAGCAAAAACCCCAACCCTCTCCAAATTTATTTACATTTTTATTTATATTTGTTGACAAAATACCCCCGAAATATGTTATAATAGAAAGGATGGATATAAGAATACAGGAAAAGGAGGAAACCATGTTCAAAAAATTCCTAGGCAGCGTCCGAGAATTCAAAACACCCACCATTCTCACGCTGATCTTTATCGTCGCTGAAGTGGTCATCGAGGTCTTCATCCCATTTGTCACGGCACTTCTGATCTCCTACATCCAAACGCCCAGCGCGGACCCACTGGCAGACATTTCCTTTTTGGCGGGGAAGATCCAGCCTACGGATACCCTGCAAATGCCCGTCATCCTCGGCTTTGGCATCACCCTGATCATCATGGCCATGCTTTCGCTCACCTGCGGCGGCGTTGCGGCCTACACCTGTGCCAAGGCTTCGTCCGGATTTTCCCGCAACCTGCGCCAGGACGTCTTTGACCGTATTCAAACCTTTTCCTTTGAGAATATCGACAAATTTTCCTCTACGTCGCTCGTCACCCGTCTGACCACCGACATCCATAACGTACAGATGTCCTACATGATGATCATCCGCACCGCCATCCGCGCCCCCTTGATGCTGATTTTCGCCATCGTCATGGCGGCCGTCATGGGCGGCTGGCTGGCCATGTCCTTCGTCGTTTTGGTTCCCCTTCTGGCAGGCGGCCTGCTCCTGATCAGCCGCCGGGCTATGCCCGCCTTCCGTGCCGTCTTCCGCAAATACGACCGACTCAACGAGTCCATTGAGGAAAACGTCCGCGGCATGCGCGTTGTCAAAGGTTTTTCCCGTGAGGAATACGAAAAAAAGAAGTTCGGCGCGGCCGCTGACGACATTCGCGCTGACTTCACCCGTGCCGAACGAATCGTCGCACTGAACTCCCCTCTGATGCAGGTCTGCGTCTATGCCAATATGATCTTTGTCATGCTGGTCGGATCAATGCTGACGCTGGACAGCTTTGGCGAGCTGGTCAACGTCGGACACATGTCCGCTATGCTGACCTACGGCATGCAGATTTTGATGCAGCTGATGATGCTGTCCATGATCTACGTTATGCTCACCATGTCCTCGGAGTCCATGAAGCGTATCATCGAGGTATTGGACGAGAACTCTGCTCTGACCAATCCCGAACATCCCGTCATGAGCGTCGCTGACGGTTCCATCGACTTTGACGACGTCAGCTTCAAATATTCCGCCAAGGCAGAGCGTTTTGCTCTCTCGGACGTCAATCTGCACATCCGGTCGGGCATGACGGTCGGTATTTTGGGCGGCACGGGATCGAGTAAAACGACCCTTGTTCAGCTCATTCCCCGTCTGTATGACGTCACAGAGGGTACCGTTCGCGTAGGCGGCGTTGACGTCCGTGAATACGACTTGGATACCTTGCGCGGTGCTGTCGCCATGGTCCTTCAAAAGAACCTTCTCTTTTCGGGCACGATCAAGGAAAACCTTCGTTGGGGTAACGAAAATGCCTCCGACGAGGAGATCGTCGAGGCCTGCCGCCTGGCACAAGCTCACGATTTCGTCTCCTCCTTCCCCGAGGGCTACGACACCCACATTGAGCAAGGCGGCACCAACGTCTCGGGCGGACAGAAGCAACGTCTTTGCATCGCAAGAGCGCTTCTCAAAAAGCCCAAGATCCTCATTTTGGACGACTCCACCAGTGCCGTCGATACCCAGACCGACGCCTTCATCCGCGCCGGCTTCCGCTCCTACATTCCCGACACCACCAAGATCATCATCGCCCAGCGTGTTTCCTCGGTACAGGATGCCGATCTGATCCTGGTCATGGAAAACGGTAAGATCGCAGCCATGGGTGACCACCAAACGTTGCTTGCCGGTTGCGACATCTACCAGGAGATCTATACCCAGCAGACCCGAGGAGGTGGCGACGATGAATAAAGGAAATATGAAGGGCAAAATGCCCGCAGGCGGCCGCAAGATCGACTTCAAGCTACTCGGCCGCGTCATCAAGCTTCTGTTCCAGTCCTACCCCCGCCTCCTTCCGCTGGCCATGTTCTGCATGGTGTTCTCCGCCGCAGTTTCGGCCTCTCCTGCTCTGTTCACCCAGGAAATTTTGGCCATCGTCGACAAGACCTTCAAGGCAAAATTGCCCTTCTCGGCCGTGGCCGACCAGATCATCCCCTTGGTATTGACCCTGTTGTTCCTTTATATCCTTTCTATTATTTCCATCACGGTACAGACCCAGCTCATGGCCTATATCACCCAGGGCTTTTTGTCCAAGATGCGCCGCAAAATGTTTGACGGCATGCAGAATTTGCCCATCCGCTATTTCGACACGCATCAGCACGGCGATATCATGAGTCATTATACCAACGATATTGACACCCTGCGTCAGCTCGTATCACAATCGTTGCCCAGCCTGCTTCAGTCCTGCACCATCGTGCTGACGGTGCTGTTCATCATGCTCTGGTCCAGCTTTTGGCTGACGGCCGTCGTGCTGGTAGGCGTTGTCGTCATGATCGTCGTCTCGGGCAAGATCGGCGGCGGCAGTGCTAAAAACTTCATTCGCCTGCAACGCAACGTCGGTAAGCTCGAGGGCTTTGTGCAGGAGATGATGAGCGGCCAGAAGGTTATCAAGGTCTTCTCACACGAGGACAAGAGCCGAGAGGAATTTGCCGCCATTAACGAAGAGCTGTTCCAGAGCAGCTACCGGGCCAACGCCTTTGCCAATATGCTCGGTCCCATCATTATGAACATCGGTAACGTGCTCTACGTTATTGTGGCAACCGTCGGCGGTATGTTCATTCTTTCAAACGTCCCCAATTACAGCATCCGCGCTTTGGTTGAGCTGCAGAGTGGCATTCCCATAGGGGCACTCAATATTGCGATCGCCATTTCCTTCCTCAACATGACCAAGCAGTTCACGGGTAACATCAACCAGTTCTCCCAGCAGATCAACTCCATCGTCATGGCGCTGGCCGGTGCCGGACGTATCTTTGGTCTGATGGATCAAGAGCCTGAGACAGACAGCGGCTACGTCACGCTGGTCGATGCCAAAATGCTGCCCGACGGCACGCTCACCGAGGCCGACGGCCACACCGGTCTTTGGGCCTGGAAGCATCCCCATGAGGACGGAACGGTCACCTATCAAAAGCTGGAGGGCGACGTTCGCCTGACCGAGGTCGACTTCGGCTATGAGGAAAACAAGCTCGTTCTGCACAACGTCAGCGTCTACGCCGAGCCGGGCCAGAAGGTCGCCTTCGTCGGCGCAACGGGCGCTGGCAAGACCACCATCACCAACCTGATCAACCGCTTCTATGACATCGACGACGGTAAGATCCGCTATGATGGCATTAACATCAACAAGATCAAAAAGTCCGATCTTCGCCGATCGCTGGGCATCGTTCTCCAGGACACCAACCTGTTCACCGGCACGGTCATGGACAACATCCGCTACGGGCGCTTGGAGGCCTCCGACGAGGATTGCGTGCGCGCCGCCAAGCTGTCGGGTGCGGACGATTTCATCACCCGCCTGCCACAAGGCTACAACACCATGCTGACCAACAACGGGGCCAATCTCTCGCAGGGTCAGCGCCAGCTGATCGCCATCGCCCGCGCGGCCGTGGCAGACCCGCCCGTTATGATCCTGGATGAGGCGACCTCCTCCATCGACACCCGCACCGAGGCCATCGTCCAGCGGGGCATGGACGCCCTGATGAAGGGACGCACGGTATTCGTCATCGCTCACCGTCTCTCCACCGTCCGCAACTCGGACGTTATCATGGTGCTCGACCACGGTGTCATCATCGAGCGCGGCAGCCACGATAAGCTCATCGAAGAAAAAGGAAAATACTATCAGCTTTATACCGGCGCATTCGAGCTGGAATAAGGCAAACAAAAAAATCGGGAAGAGTGATCTTCCCGATTTTTTTGTTTTATGTCACGGTATGAGCGTCAGCTCAACCGCCGTCGTTTTGTTACCCACGCGCATATACACGTAGATGTGCTTGCCCACGATCATCCAGCAGGGACCGTCGTAGCCAAAGCCCGGCTTGGGCGTACCGTCATCGTTGGTTTGGGTGAGGATGGGCGCCTTGATGGTCTCCCATGTGATCAGATCCTTGGAGCGGGCGAACATGTGCGTCCAATAAGCGCCATTGTAGCCGCCCTCCTCGGCCATATCCGTGCTGACCTCGTAGACCATGTAATAGTAGCCGCCGACGTAGATCACGTCACGGCGTCCCGTCGTTCCGCTGTAGGGAGTATCGTCCACCGTGGGAATGATGGGATCGGGCACGACCGTTAGGTTATGCAGATCCTCTCCGTATGCCACGCCGATCTGACAATCCACGTAATTAAAGCCATGGAAGAACAAATACCACACGCCGTCCTTCTTATACAGATCCGGTGTGCCCACGTTGGCCGTTTGCCATATTACACTGGTATCCTTATACAGAATGACGCCTTCCTTTGTCCAGTTGACGCCGTCCTTGGAGGTCGCCAGGGCTACGTTTTCCAGTGTGCCGTATGCAGTCTCCTCGCCACCCTTACACTCATAGGCAAGATAGAAGGTGCCGTCATCATCCAGCCAGACACCGGCAAAGTAAGCGCCGCCACAGTCGTAATCCTCGCTCGGCTGCAGCACGCAACCGCGATTCTGCCAGTTGAAGCCGTCCTTGGACACGGCAAGACCGACACCGCCCTTGCCCGATTGAGTATCGTAGGTGATGTAGTATCCCCAGTACTCTCCATCTTTATAGATGATATCCGGGAAGTGCATACGGAACTCCGCGCCCATGTCCCGAACCTTGATCGTTTCCTGGGTATCGCCCGTGAACAGGCCGTCCAGAATATCCGCAAAGTAGGTATCCGCCTGCTGTTGAGACAAGCCAAAGAGAACCTTGGGGTTGCCGTCATCCGGCACCGCCTCAGGATCGATCCATACGCCCTCAATGTTCAATGCTGCGTCCACGCGGATCTCCCCTTTCTCGTCAAAGTCTCCCTCTCCCCGCCAGCCGACACACTCGGCAAGAAAGCGCTCCACCGCCTCGGTAAGCGCGGCGTCGCGCTTGGCGGCGATGACGATCTTATCGCCTACCGCACGAATAACGTATCCGTTGTCGTCGGTCAAGGACGCCAGCGCCTCCTCGGATTCGGGGCGATTGGTTTTGCCGACCAGGATCTCATACGGGCCGTCCTCTTTTTCATAGTCGGTCGTCACGTCAATGCTCTGACCGCTCACGTCACGGAAGGCCCCCGCCATCTTAACAGCAAGCTTGGTCAGCGCAGACGTCGCCGACGCCATATCCGAGCGCACGATCATATACTGGGTACTGCCCTCGGACATCAATGTCAGCTTGGGAGTCTCGGGCTCAGGCTTTTCGCATCCGCACCACACGCCAAGGCACATCAAAGCCGCTATGAGCAAGCAAGCCACACGGCAATATCTTGTTTTATTCATAAGTAGATAAGCTCCTCGAATCATATCAACGGCCAACAGCCACGGTGATATTGTCGTGGCGGTGGGCAAGGTCGGGTTCATCCTGACCCTCAATGCGGATATCCACCGTGGGATTGTCTCCGCGGTAGGCCTCAAACGACAAGTCGGAATAGTCGTAGCCGCCCGTATATACCATGCGGATATCGTCGATCTTGAGCACCTGTCCCTTCAGTGCCGCACCGTTGTATTCTGCATAGATGCGGAAATAATTGATAGCAGACAGATCGCAGTCGCCGTTAGTAGCACCGCTATCCGACAGGTAGAAATACACCGTATTCCAGCCGGCCTTCAGCTTCGCCGAGCCCAGCACGCTGTGTGCCGCCCAGGCAGTTTCCATTTGGTCGCACGTTCCCGACGAGGTGATCTCCACGTACATCTGCTTGATGTTGGAGATCATAGCCGGCTCCGATACGTAAACCTCCATCACAAGGGTGTCACATCCCTTGGCATTGATGGGAGAAAAGGAAATGCTGTTGGCAAAGTCCCGACCCTGGCCGTTAAAATGCAAGGCCAGACAGCGACCGCGTTGTGCGTCATTCTCAACGACAAATCCGCCAAACGCAGTGTCACAGTTATGCAGCATCGTCACGTTCTTTTCCTCCGCTACGGCGTAGAATGCAAGGTTGCCGATCATCAGCATGACCATTAAAATACAAAAGATACGTTTTTTCACGTCGGTCCTCCTCACAGGCGAGCAAATACTTGCAGGCCGTATTCACACAGCGCGTGGTCCTCCTCACCCGTACCGCCCGAGATACCCAGGCCGCCGACGATGCGATCTCCCACCTTCAGGGGCACACCGCCGCCGAAGACGAGCATCTTATCCACGTTCTGAAGACCGTAGAAGGTCTGACCGGGCTGAACCAGCGCCGACAGCTCCATCGTAGACATCTTGACCGAAACGGCCGTATACGCCTTCTTCAGTGCCACATCGTAGCTGACAAGGAAGGCGTCGTCCATGACGTGCACCGCGATGGGGTTGCCCTGCGCGTTGCAAACGGCAATGACAGCCTTTTTACCGATGGTAGCGGCATACGCCTCGATCTCGCGGATGAGCGTCTCGGCCTTCTTCAGGTCCAGCGTGCCAAACGCACCCACGCGGCGGAGCACCTCGTCCACCACAGCGTCGGTCACACTGGCTCCCGTCGGAGCGGCGGCACTGCTCACAGCCTTGCCCTCGCGGCGCAGCATCTCGTCGTGATCGGCACGGCGAGCCAGCATATATAAGTAATCGGACAGGCGATTGAGATAGGCCTTGGCCGACGGATGCGCGGCATATTTGCGGTCCATAATCACCAGCTCGCGCTCTGCGCGACGGCAGGTGGCACGCGCCACGTCAAGCCGCGCCGACAACTCGCAGTATCCGGGGACAACAAAGCGACGCTCGCGGGGGAAGGACTCCTCCACCAGGTCAATGATATGCTCCAGAAATGCCGTTTCCTCGGCACTGACCTCGTACGCCTTGTTGCGGGGATCGGCAATCCCAGCCATAACGGTCATCAGCGTTGTCTGCACGCGGTCGAAATGCTCGACGCAGGTGGCGCTGTCCGCCGTTCTCATGGATGAAATATATGCCTTGGCAAGACCCATCTGCGCCGTCAGCTCGTCGATGGTGCCCAGGGCCGCAATGCGGTCATCCGCCTTGGAGATCTGGGTGGCCGACTTGAGTGTCGTCATACCGGCATCTCCATGTTTGGTATAGATTTTCATCGAAACACTACTCTCCTTATGAATTCCGTTTTCGATCGGTTCTCTTAAATCTCATGCTCTCCCATACGAAGGGGGAGCTTTTTGATGACACGGGCGCTGTCAGCACCGATGTTTCGCGCCTGTTGTGGCGTTGTGGGGGCATACCCCAACAAGGGAGAAGAATCCGTCATGCCCTTGATATGCAGTGCCGTAGCCTGCCCGACCAGAGCAAGCCCCGCGCCCAGCATGGACATCCCCGATGCCAGAGCCGCCAGCGCCTCAGCCTCTCCCGAGGGCTGGGCAATCACGTCGTATAATACGCCCTCCTCCTCAATGCCGGCGCACATCTCGCGTAGCAGCGCCTCATCGGGACGGACGGTAAATATCAGAATGGTTGGTTTTCTTGCAATCATGGCTTACATATCCCCCAAATACGACAGAACCAGTCCCGTCGCAACGGCGTTTCTCGGTCCCTCGCTGGCACGGATGTTTCCTCGACCGCACACAATGCGATAAGCGGCAAACTCCTCCATGAGCATCTCGGGGATCTCAAAATCCTCCGCCGAGCCGCCGACGAGCACCACGTTGGGGATATGGCGAAGATCATGTCCGGGCGCAACCTGGCGCAGAGCGCGCAGCGCATTGGTCACGAACACCTTTCTCTTGGCCTCGCGGCGCACCTGAACAATCTTCTCCATGGGGATATCCTCGTCGATGCGGATCATACCCTCAGGGGTGATGAGCACGACGTGACCAAAGAGTCTTGGGTCGATCGCGCCGTCAAAGAACTGCATCTCGCCGCTCTCCAGGCGCAGATGGAACAAGCTCTCCACCTTGCCAAGCGGGTACTTTTTGATCTGCTCGGCGGTATGTCTGCTGGCAAGCCCCAGCTCGGTCTGAATGAGCATGGAAACAAGCTCACCCGCGCCGGCGCAGTGCGTCATATTGACCGCACCGCTCTCATTGATCACAGCCGCGTCGGTCGAGCCGCCGCCCATGTCTAAAATGGCCAAGGGCACGCGCGTACCCGGCGTCGTCATCGCGCCCAGCGCGGCCATGACGGCCTCCACGCCTGCAACGATCACCCGCACGCCAAGATCACGGGAAAGTGCGTCTGCGATCTGCTGCATGGGCAACTGACGGGTACGCACCATCGCGGCGATACCCACCGCCTTTTCCATGCAGGTCTCGCCTGCCAGAGCACCCGAGATCGCCACGGGAGCCAAGGTATCCACCGCCAACAGGTCGGTAATGCGGATCTCCTCCGCCCGCTCACCGCTCACGCCGGCCATGCCGCCGCGAATGCGCTGCAGCATTTGTCCGACGTTGGTGTTGGCCTCGCCCCGGATGTCCCGGATCTCGCCCGCACCGTCCAGCGTCTGCATGATGCGCTCCGCACCCTCGTCGATGTTGATGGTGACGGCATACTGGGCGTCAAAGGTGATCGAGCCCGCCTTGAGCACGTTCTCGCGCACGTTGCCGTGGGGGGTCTTGATGACCACCGCACTTCGCTTGCCGATCAGGCTCTTGGCGATAGGCGTGATACTGCGCGTCTGCGCGGCATCCAGCTCCAAAAGCGTCGCAATGCCATAGGGGTTGCTCAGCATGCGCACCGACTGACCCGGCAGTGCCACCTCAATGGCGGCTCTCTTGCCCTCGGGCAATCGGTCTATATAGCGAACCTCATCAATGATAGGTATTTTTTTGTCCAGACGGTTTTCCACCAGCACTGCCTCGTCCGCCTGCATGATGACACCCTTGATGTCGATGCGTGCCGCGGCACGGTTGATGCGCTGGGCAACCGTTTCATAGGTATATGACCTTGGCACCGTGACGATATACGCCACGCCCTCTCTCGCCGCATCCAGCCTTGAGAGCGGGATCAAATCACCCACAGCCTGTCCCGCGCCGGCGGGAGTTGCGGGGTTGTGCCCGATCATGGAAGATTCGGTAATGATGGTCTCGGTAATGGTTTCCATCGCTGTGTCACCGATGACGGGCGCGGCCTCGTTGATGCGGATGAGCGACAAGTCGGAGATACGGTATCCCGCCTCGTTCACCGCCGCCAACAGCGCCGCCTTGATGCCGTGGACGTTGGCCAGTGTGCCCTTCGTCCCCGTCGTCGCCCGCATCGCGCCGCCGAGGAACCGAGTGGAGCCACTCGCGTCCCGCGTGCCGATGCACACCTCGGTGGTGGAGTTACCGATATCCACCCCTGCGATCAGTTTCAAAGCAATATTCCTCTCTTTTCGTAAACCTCGGCTGCTTCCAGCACCAGTTTCGCGCAAGTTTTTGCATGGTATTTTTTGTTCAGCTCGTCAGCCATCGCAAGCAGCTCTGCCTTAGTCGAGCGGTTGGGACGAAGCATATTATACATCTTCAGAATGACCTCGTCGGGAACATCGACAAGCTCAGCCGCGCGCTCGAAGTTGCGGGCCATGGGAGGGTTGTCCGCCTCCATTGCCACCTGTCCCTGCTTGCGCAGCATTTCCTTGGAGATCTTGATGTCCTCGCCCGTGATGTTACCCTTCTTGATCTCTTCAAGATTGATATCATCCAGCTTTTTGCCGGTCTTGGACGTGATTTTTTCGCGTTCGTATTCGCCAAGCGGATATTTCATGTTCTCAACTTCCTTTCCGTTGGTGCAACATCAGCGGTCGCTCCATGCGATGATGGGATAGTTCGGATCGACCTGCTCGGTCTCGGCGATGTGCATGATGGCCGCCTTGACCTGATACTTGGCGCGGCACATGGGGTCGTTGACCGAGGAGATGGGGGTGACCTGCTCGCCCTTGGCATACTTGGCCGCGTTCTGACCGATCTTACGGTAGGTCTCCAGGTTCATCAAAGGTGCCTGGGGGAACAGCTCCAAATTGGACAGCGGATACAGATCCTTCTGGTGAATGACGGCCGTGCCCTTGGACTGCAGACCGATGCCGATGCCCGAGCCCGAGATCTTGGCGGCCTCAAGTCCCATGAAGCAAACGTCGGACGTTTTGAGCACCTTAACCACGCGGGGCACCATGCCTTCCTCCTCAATACCGGCCTTGACCTCGCGGATCACTTCCGCCAGCGGAATGCCGCAGATGGTCGCCTGGATCTCCTTCTGGAAGCCGGGGCCTACGCCGATGACGACCTCCTTGGGATCATTGCCCTTCTCGGCGATGGGATAGCCGTGATAGGACGTCTTGGTGGGATTGATGCGCTCGGTGCCTGCCATCGAAGCGGGGCGGGCAGATGCCTTCTTGGCGCTCGTTACGGGGCAAGCAGCTGCCATCTCGCGCAGAGCGGCAGACGAAGCTACCTCGCGGGCGGGCTGAGCACGCAGCGCGGTCAGCACCTTCTCAATGGCCTCGCCGGGGACAACGCCCTCCAGCTGTGCGGCCTCCTTGATCACGGCCTCGGAGATCTGCTTGCAAATGGCATCCTCCAGCACAACGCCACGGCCGGTGAACAGAAGGCTCTCGTTGGACACGGGAGCGACCTCGGTGATGGACTCGCCCTGCAACGAGCCGACGACCTTCTGCAGCATTTCCTCGGGATCAACGCCCTCGAGCTGCTCGGCCTCCTTAACGACGGCGATGGCGATGCGGCGAACGATGTCCTCGTCCACGCGGACGCCGCGGTGGCCCATCATCTTGGCGGTCGTGCAATCGTTGCGGGGTTCAGCGCCCTCCAAATAGTCCACGACCGAGTGGAGCATTTCCTCGGGGCGGATGCCGTCCAGCTGTGCGGACTCGCGGATGACCGCCTCGGCTATCTTCTTGCGAATATCTTCAGTGAGTTGCATATGTAGTATCCTCCGTTATCTTTGGGTGGTAGGTCGATCAAAGGTTGTGGGGGTCGATCTGGTGAGGAATGTCCTTGATTTCCTCCCAGCGCTCGCCGTCAAGACGGTAGCCCGTGCCGGGGCCCATGTAGGTGTTGGGGGTGTTGATGGCACTGAGCACGCGGTAGTTTTCGTCCAGCACCGCCGAGGTCTGCATGTAGTCACCAACGACGCGCTGCTTGAGCATGTTGAGCACGCGCTGTGCGATGTCCTCGTGCCCCGTTTCGGCGAGAGCTCGGCAAACGTCGATGCCCGTGATGCCGCGCTTCAGCATATCCTCGCAGGCGATGAGGTCAGCGGGAACGTCACGATCCAGCGTATCCTTGGAGCCGTGAGCGTAAACGACCGCCTCGACCTGCGCGTCCGTGATCTCGGTCAGCCCCAGATAGCGGAACACCGATTGCACCGCCTTGGCTGCCTTGCGGCGCACCGCGATGACGTCCTCCTCCAGGACGGGGCGAAGACCGCCGTCCACCTGCAGGTCACGCTGCAGTACGTTATAATCGTCAAAGTCCTCGGCATCAAAGTTGGAGCCGGCGAACATGTTGTCGTAGTTGGGCTCAGCCGCATAGCCCGAGAAAATAAAGTCGGTACCCGGCATCAGCTCGAGGAGCGTGCGGGTCGTGCGGCGAGCGGGCGAGTTGGAAAAGCTCTGGTCGTTACCCGAGGCACATTCAAGACCCAGAAGGGTTGCTACCAGGTTCTCACCCAGCACCTCGCGGATACCCGAGGGAACGGAGGCGGGAACGGCGATACAGCTGATCGCGCCGTTCTGGGTTCCCTGCGAGCCGGCACCCTTGGTCACGTACAGGCAACGGCACTCGAGGTACAGCATCGACTTCTTTTCGCTATAACCCATAAGCACCTCGGAGCCTGCACCCGAGGTAAAGCGGACCTTGAGGCCGCGGGATGCGTAGGCCGAGTTAAGGAACGCCTTGGAGTAAGGAGTGTCGTCACCGTCAACGAACACCTTTTCGGTGCCGTAGACCGAAACGGTTTCTGCATAAGTAGTCAAGCCGCGGATACCAAGATCCAGCTCGGTCGCCTCCTCGGAGGAGCACTGGGTCAAGACGCCGGGGCGTCCTGCCTGCGAGCCGATCAGAATGGCCATGGCGGAGAAGGGCGCGTAACGGGCAATACCCATCGTCGTCTCCTCCTCGGCAAAGCCGCGAAGAGCACCCTCAGCCGCATCGGCCGCCAGCTGGACGGGATCGTCCTTTAGGTTGGTAATGTGCGCCTGGTTGAAGGGGCGCAGACGGGCGCGCATTTTTTGCATACCCATCATCAGCTCCACCACGTTGAGGTGACCGATGACCTCGGCCATCTTGGCAGGCGAGATACCCGAACAGATCTTGAGGATCTCTTTTCTCGGCACGTGGATATCGACGATCTTTCTCGCGATCTCCAGTGAGGGGATGGACATCGACACGGGCGCACGCTGAATGTTGATGGCGTGGTCGGCGATAAAGGTATCGATAAAATCGAAATCCTTTCTTGCTTTGCCGTCAAGCTCGATGATCTTGCCGCCGCTGATCTTGATGGAGGGCTTGGGATCATAGGGGCTGTGCATGGCGACAAAGCCCATCTCGGGCCATTCGCTGATGTAGCCGTCCAGGTTGACCGGGCGGGCATCGAGTGCCTCAAATCTCTTGGATCTTTTCATGGTGAACAGTTCCTTTCTGTTGCAAGTCCTGCGCGCATACATACGCATGCGCGCGCGTATTGGATCACGGAAATCGCACCGGGCAGGCACAATTTCCGAGTGTATAATCTTAATCTATTATATTATACTACAGACAAAAAGAAAAGTCAATCCGCCACGAATGAAAATCCTGCACAAATCTTTGGCCACGCAGGGGCGAATTTCGTGCGTTTGTTGGGCACTTTGCCTCCCCACCTGCCCGACCCGTTCATTTTGCCTGCGTTACCATGCCTCACAAAAGGCAATAATTTCGCAAAAACAGCAAGAGGAAGAAAAAAACAAAAAATAATATAACGAAAAATCACGACAAAAAGATAAAGGCCTCCAAAGAAGCCTTTTTTCTGTCAAAGCAGCGTCGAAACCCAGTAGATCACACCCCACGCAGCCCCTGCCAGCGTGCCATAGAGCAGCACGGGACCTGCGACGGTGAAGATCTTGGCACCCACGCCCAGCACCCAGCCCTCGGCCTTGCAGTCGATGGCGGGCGACACCACCGAGTTGGCAAAGCCGGTGATGGGCACCAGCGTCCCGGCGCCGGCAAATTTAGCGATCTTAACAAATACGCCAAGACCCGTCAAAAAGGCGGCGACAAACACAAGCGTCACCGACGTCAGCGTCCCGGCATCCTCCTTTTCCAGCCCCCATGCGCCGTACAGCGTGACCAGTCCTTGGGCGAGGGTACAGATCAGCCCGCCCACCAAAAAGGCGTGCAGGCAGTCCTTGAAAAGTGGGGAGCGGGGGGCGTGCGCCTCAGTGTAACGCTGATAGGCTTTTTTGTCCATGTTCATACGTTTTCTCACTTTCAGGTCATGATTGATCATAGTATGCCACCTTCAAACTTTTTCATACATCCCCTTGACAGCAATCGTTATGTCGGATATAATGGTAGTAGATAAAATCGCTCGATGAGAGTGCAGGAGGTACGTATGGCATCCACGTGGGACGATATTTGTAAAAGTGTAGACGGCTTCGCCAAAAAGGCCAGCCGCAAGGTAGAGCAGCTGACCGAGGAGGCAGCCATCCGTCTGAAGATCTCGGCAAAAAAGGCAGAAATGGAGGACGCTTACCTGGAATTGGGTAAGCTGACCTTTGAGAAAATGAACCAAAGCGACGCTGAATCCGAGGCGCCGGAATGTGACGCCGTAGCAGACAAGGTAGCAGAAATTGCCGCCCTGCAGGAGGAGATCGCGTGTCTGGAAAAGAAGATCGCAAAGGAGACCGAGGCCGAGGATTGATCCTCCCTCTCAAAAAGGAGAGAACGCGCTGTGCGTTCTCTCCTTTTTTGTCCTTGAAAAATTGTCAAATCCCCTTGATTTTGCGAGAAAGATGTATTATAATTAAACTATCTATCTGTCTGCATTTTTGTATATAGCAAAGGAGAACCCCACATGGAGCGCGTTTCCAAGCACAATTACTATCTTGACATTGCTCAAACGGTTGCTGAACGAAGCACTTGTCTTCGCAAAAAATACGGTGCCATCATCGTCAAGGACGACGTGATCATCGCCACGGGATACAACGGCGCCCCCCGCGGACGCAAAAACTGCACCGATCTGCAGTACTGTATGCGCGAAAAGCTGCAGATCCCCCGCGGCGAGCGCTACGAGATGTGCCGCTCGGTCCATGCCGAAGCCAACGCCATCATCTCCGCCCCCCGCGACCAAATGCTGGGTGCGACGCTGTACCAGACCTGCGTCTCCCCCACAGACGGCTCTATCGTGGGCGACATCTGCTCCTGCATGATGTGCAAGCGCATGATCATCAACGCCGGTATCTCGCGCGTTGTTTTCCGTGACACCAAGGAAAAATTCCACATCGTTGACGTGCAGGACTGGATCGAAAACGACGACTCCTTAAGCGGAGTATTTGGCTATTAACGTCTCGCCGCACCCACGGCACGAAAGGATCACTATGCTCTCATTTTCCAAAAGAAGCCTGACTGCCCTTGCGCTTTTGCTGGCAATGCTCATGCTACTCGTCTCCTGCGGCAACAAGCTGCACGTCATCACCGCTTCGGGCGACACTTATTTCGATAAAAAAACCGACACCTATTACAGCGTCCTGCCCCCCGCCTACGAGCCCATCGCCCGCGGTGAGGAATACGGGACGGTCGATCTTGCCGGCATGACCCAGACGCTCTATGAGGTTGTAGGACAATCTCCTACGAAATATCTTTGCTCGTCCTTTGGCGACGTGTACTACGACCGCGACGCCTCTCCCGTGCTGTTTGATGCGTGGAAGCTGTCCGCTGCCTACGTCTGCACCAACACTGCCACCGTCATCAGTGAGTTGACCTTGCACGCCGACAAGGAGGAGCACGCCCCTGTCCTTGACGACCTGCAGGCCGCCATCGTGTCGGGTGCCAACGTGACCTATCCCTCTTATCTCACTCCGAAGCGCATCTACGTGCTTCGCTTCACGTCCCAAAACGCCCCCGGGCTGTATTACAGCATCAAGCTGCTGCAGTACGGCGAGGATATCTATGACGTTGTGAAAAACGAAGCAGGAGAGGACGCCGAGGTCAGTCTGGGCAACACCTTCCTGTATGATCGCTATACCGACCGCTTTGTCGCCATCGACGATACCGTCTTCCGCCTGTTGGACAACGAGGAGCTCGCCCCCACGCCCGAGGGCGAGACCGATCAGCCGTGATGCGCGTCCTGCCCTTGGCGCCGGAGCATCTGTCCGACGTTGCCGCACTGGAACAGCTTTGTTTTCCCCATGAGCCCTGGAGTGAGCAGGCCCTCGGGGTGCTTTGCCGCGACCACGGCACAGGATACGTCGCCGCAAACGAGGACGGACAGGTGCTTGCCTACGTCGGCATGACCTATGCCGCTGACGAGGGCTCCATCACCAACGTGGCCACCCATCCAAGCACCCGCAGACAGGGACTCGGACGGGCTGTCGTCGAGGCTCTCCTTGCCAAGGCCGCATCATTGGATCTTGCCTTTGTTTACCTTGAAGTGCGCCCCTCCAACGAAGCCGCTATCGCACTGTACCAGTCCCTCGGCTTTACCCTTGTTGGCCGCCGAAAGAATTTTTACCGCCACCCCACGGAGGATGCGCTGCTGATGCAGGCAGCCCTCTCCCGTGGCACATCACCCAAAAAGGATTGAGATATGTACGTATTAGGAATTGAAAGCTCCTGCGACGAAACGTCCGCCGCCATCGTGCGTATGGACGAGGGTCGGCGCGACATTTGCGCCAACATCGTCGCATCCCAGATAGACACCCACCGTCTGTATGGCGGCGTCGTGCCCGAGATCGCCAGCCGCGCGCACGTGGAGGCCATCAGCCGCATCACCTACGAAGCGCTGGACACGGCGGGGCTGTCCCTCTCCGACATCGGCGCGGTGGCAGTCACCACTCACCCGGGGCTCATCGGTGCCTTGCTCGTGGGCGTCAACTTTGCCAAGTCGCTGGCCTTTGCCCACAACATTCCCCTCATCTCGGTCAATCACATCCACGCCCACGTCGCCGCGGCGTATCTCGCCGACCCCGACCTGCGCCCGCCCTTCCTTGCTCTGGTGGTATCGGGAGGACATACCTCGCTGTATTGTGTGACGGGCGAGACCGAATTTGAGGAGATCGGCTGCACGCGCGACGACGCGGCAGGCGAGGCCTTTGATAAGATCGGCCGCGTGATCGGCCTGCCCTACCCGGGCGGTGCCGCCCTGGACAAGCTGGCCTACGAGGGCGATGCCACCGCCTTCAAGCTCCCCTCGCCGGCACTGGCAGGAAGCGAGCTTGCCTTTTCCTTCAGCGGTCTGAAGACGGCCGCTCTCAATCTCATCAACTCGGCCAATCAGCGCGGGGAGGACATCAACCGCGCCGACCTCGCGGCCTCTTACACCGCCACCATCGTGCATGCCATCCAAAAGAAGGTCGATCTCGCCCTGGAACAGACGGGACTTGGCACGCTGGTCATGGCGGGCGGTGTTGCGGCAAACTCCCACTTGCGCCGTGCCTTGGGAGATCTGTGTCAGCGCCGCGGCGTCAAGCTGGTCGCGCCGCCCCTTTCCTTGTGCGGAGACAACGGCGCCATGGTCGCCGCCGCCGGATATTTCGAGTATATGGCGGGGCACGTGTCCGACACCTCGCTCAACGCCTGCGCCGCAGACGTTATGTAAGGCTGTTCCACTTTTCCACATAAGCAACCATTTTTTCCACAATTGCCGTCTCTGCGCGGGACTTTACTGCCGATTTGCGTCGTTTTTTGTCCCTTTTCTGTGGAAAACTATCGTTTTTTTCCAATTTTCAACAAAAGGAGCACCCAATATGAACAACGACTCCAATCCGATGATGCCCATATCTGACCTTCCCACAGCAAACGAAAGCGAACGCCCCGCCGTTTCCCAGGCGGTCATCAAGCGCTTGCCCCGTTATTTCCGTTACCTGCGCGAACTGCTTCGCCAGGGAAAAATGCGTATCAGCTCCGGTGAATTGTCCGCCCTGATGAACGTCACCGCCTCCCAGATCCGCCAGGACCTCAACTGCTTTGGCGGCTTTGGACAGCAGGGCTACGGCTACAACGTCAACTATCTGTACGCCAAGATCTGCGAGATCTTGGGCGTCGGCGCAGGGCTTACTGCCATCGTCATCGGTGTCGGTGACCTCGGACGTGCCCTGGTCCGTTCCTCTATGTTCGAAAAGAGGGGCGTTGACATCATTGGTCTGTTCGACATTGCCCCCAATATCGTCAACACCCAATTCGGGTCGCTCACCGTCGCGCATATGGACACGCTGGCTGACTTCTGCAAGCAAAACCAAGTGGATTTCGCCGTTCTGACCTTGCCTAAAAATGCCGTCGTTGAGGTGTCGGAGCAGTTGATGGATCTTGGCGTACGAGGGCTTTGGAACTTCACGGGAGCCGAGCTTCCCTTCCGAGACGACAGCATGATCGTCGAGAACGTCCATTTGGGTGACTCACTGATGACGCTGAACTACAAGCTGTGTGCTGACCGCGAGGTCCACATGCCGGAACAAGACTGACTATTCCAAGGAGTTATCTCTGTATGAAATATAAATTACATTACGGCGACGGCGTGCTCAATCTGCCCTCGTCCGTGCTGTCCCGCCTGTCCGACGTTGATGCAACTACCCTAAAGGTGTTGCTGTTGGTATCGGGCGGCGGCAATCTCTCCCGGGAAAAAATGGCCCAGGAGATCGGCTGTGACACCGACGCCATCGCCGACGCGCTGGGTTACTGGCGCGGCGCCGGCTTGCTCATATCGAGCACCGGCGGCGAGAAAAAGGCAGGCGCTCCTGTCGAAGTCATAGAACAGTCCCCCGGCGCAGACAAGCCCACCACTAAAGTGGCAGACTCGGCCGCGGCCGTTACGCCGGCACCCTCCACGCTTCCCCGCTACACGACCGAGGAGCTGGTAGCACTGCTGGAAAATCGCCGAGAGCTGGCTGCCCTGGTCGACGAATGCACCCGCATTTTGGGCAAGGTATTCAGCACCCACGAGACCAGCATTCTCTTGGGGATCGTAGACTACTTAAACGTTGACAGCGAATATCTGCTGCTGCTTTTGGCGCACTGCGCCAAGATGGGCAAGAAGAGCGTTCGCTACGCCGAAAAGCTGGCCTTCTCTCTGTATGACGAAGGCATCACCACCCCGGACGCCCTGCAGGAATGCCTCAAGCAAAAGGAGGAGCTGCAGGAGGTCGAGGGCAAGCTGCGTTCGCTGTTTGGCATCAGCACACGGGCACTGACCACCAAAGAGCGCAAAATGATCAACACCTGGCTGTTCACCTTCCATTACGGTCTTGACGTCATCACCCGCGCCTATGAGATCACGGCTGATGCCATTGGCAAAGCCTCCATTCCTTACGCCAACTCCATCCTGGAGCGTTGGGACGCGGCAGGTCTTCGCACGCTCAAGCAAATCGATCAAGCCGAGCAAGAGCGCGCGGCGGCTCCGAAAAATCCGACCGCACCGGGCAATAGCTTTGACACCGACGACTTCTTTGCCGCTGCTCTCAAGCGTAGCTTTGGCGACGATTTCGAATTAGAAAAGAAAAAGTAAGCGCGCCACAACAATCAAGAGGAGGTCACCATGCCTTATAATCCGCAAAATTACCGTCGTATCCGACAGGAATACGAAACCAAATATCTGCGCGCTCGGGATGACGCCGAGCGTCGCCGCCGCGAGGTTGAGCTGCTCATCCCCGAGGTGCGGGACATCCACCGCGCCCTTTCAGGCGTCGGCCTTGAGATCATGAAGGCCTCGCTCGAGCACGGCGACAACGAACAAGCCCGACAGGCAGCCATTGCCGCATTGCGCCAAAAGAACGAATCGTTGCTCCAAAAGCGCGGTCAGCTTCTCATCGCCGCCGGCTTCCCCGCTGACTACACCGAGCTTCGTTACGAGTGCCCCAAGTGCAGTGACACCGGCTTTCTCGACGACAGCTCCATGTGCGAGTGTATGCGCCGCAAGCTGCGCCTGGCGGGATATGAGACGTCGGGACTGGGCAATCTTCTTCGAGAACAGAGCTTTGACAATTATTCGCTGGATTACTTCAAAAACGATGAAAAAGCATTGCGCGTCATGAGAACCGTAGTGCAGACGTTGCGCACCTGGGCGGACAATTTCTCCCCGGGGAGCGACAACCTGCTGCTCGTCGGCGGAACGGGCCTTGGCAAGACACACCTGTCCACCGCCGTGGCCAAAACGGTGCTGGACGCCGGGCACGATGTGCTGTACACCACCGCCGTCGGCATGCTCGCCGCCTTTGAGGCCGAGCGCTTCGGCAACGCATCCGGGCCTTCCGACGAGAGCGACGTTAACCGCTATTACAACGTGGATCTGCTCATCATCGACGACCTGGGCACCGAGGTAAGCAACCAGTTCACCGTCTCAACGCTGTACAACGTCATCAACACCCGACTCAATCTGCGCCGCCCGACCATCATCAGCACCAACCTGATGCAGGAGGAGCTGCGCCGCCGCTATTGGGACCGCATCACCAGCCGTCTCTTTGGCGAGTATCAAGTCCTTTTGTTCCTGGGCACCGACGTCCGGCGCAAAAAATCGATGACGGCAAACGATAAGTCGATGCCGTAAACGTAAAAAAGAGGCTTTTTGAAGCCTCTTTTTTTCATTTAACTCTCCAGTTGTCTGCCGAGGAAGCCGGCGGCGGTCTGGATCAGCTTGGCCTCCACGTCGCCCGTAGGCACCGACCCGCCTCGTCCCTCCTCCCAGGGCTGAACGGAGGCCACGCAGCCGATGATGTCGCCCTCGCTGATGATGGGCATGGCGCAGCTGATAAAATGCGAGCCCTCAGCGCTCCCGCCAAGCACAGGCAGCTTTTCCTCGCCCTCGTGCCAGACGTAAAGATTACGGCCGGCGATGATGCGCTCCAGCTCGTCCGACAGCGGCTTGTCGGTGTATTCCTTGCGCGACACACCCGAGCTTGCGATCACGGCATCGCGGTCGCAGATCACAACGGCCAACGAGCAGGTCTTGTGCAGCGTCTCGGCGTACTGCGACGCAAAGCCGGCCAATTCGCCGATGGGCGAATACTTTTTGAAGATCACCTCGCCCTCGCGATCGGTGTAGATCTCCAAGGGGTCACCGCCACTGATAACATTGACACTAAAAACCTTGTCGAGCTGGTTTTTAGCCGACTGAACTGCCACAGAATGGTATTTATCTGCGACT
>SVSH01000022.1 GCA_015064395.1 Oscillospiraceae bacterium | reverse complement strand
GCGGCGCCAAAATGCCCATCGTTTCCTTCATTGCGGGCGCGTTGTTTGGTAACAACCCTCTGATCGCAACGGCTGCCTACTTTATCGGTGTTGCGGCTGTCGTCATTTCGGGACTGATCCTAAAAAAGACCAAGCCCTTTGCGGGCGAGCCTGCTCCCTTTGTCATGGAGCTGCCTGCTTACCATGCTCCCGTGGCATCCAATACCCTGCGTTCGACCGGCGAGCGCGGCTGGGATTTCATCAAGCGTGCGGGAACCGTTATTTTTGCGGCGAGCGTGATCATCTGGACGCTCAACAGCCTTTCCTTTGAGGGCGGCTTCCATTATATCACCGAGACCAACGGCGGCCGTTCCATCCTGGAGCTGCTTGGCTCGGCCATCGCATGGCTGTTTGTACCGCTGGGCTTTGGCTCTTGGCAGGCGGCGGTTGCTACGGTCCTTGGCCTTGTAGCCAAGGAGGAGGTCGTTGGTGTGTTCGGCACGCTGGCTAACATGGAAGACCTCCTCGGCAGCGTTGAGGCGGGCGATCTGACTGCGCAGATTACGGCGGGCAAAATGTTCTTCACGAGTGCCCTGGCAGGATTTTCCTTCCTTATCTTCAACCTTTTATGCGCGCCCTGCTTTGCCGCTATGGGGGCGATCAAGCGCGAAATGAACAGCGGCAAGTGGACGGCATTTGCCATCACCTATATGTGTGTCTTCGCTTATGCGATCTCGCTGATCGTATATCAGCTTGGCGCATGGTTTATCGGCGCGGGTAACGTCGTCGGTACCATTGTTGCCGCCCTCGTCCTGGCTCTGCTGGTCTACCTGCTTGCTCGCAAGAATCAATATAACGAAAACAAGCTGACGGTATCCGTCGGCAAGTAAGGAGATTTTATGGACTGGCCTACGATCCTTGTTGCCGCCGTTGTCGCGGGCATTTTCCTTGCGATCGTCGTCTGCGGCATCATCAACAAGAAAAAAGGCAAGGGCTCATGCTCTTGCGGCTGTAGCGGCTGTGCCATGAAGGACAGCTGTCACGGCAATCAAAAATAAAGGCAAGGGAGTACCCGAGGGTACTCCCTTGTTCGTTTATTCGGCTTCGGCTTGATTGCCTTCGTGTGTTTCATCCTTGCCAAGCGCCGCCAAGGCCTGCTGGCTGAAATATTCCATCGGGTCAACGGCCAGTCCCTTGACCGTCATTTCCATGTGCAGATGGGGTTCCTCGGCCAGCTCCAGCATAGCGGTCTCGCCCACCGTGCCGATCTGCTGACCGGCGGTGACGCTTGCTCCGACGGTAATATCCTCGGGCAGCTCGCTATCGAGGTTCTTATAAATGGTATAGCAGTCCCCGCTGTGCGAGATGGCCAGACACTTGCCCATCAGGGCATCGTCCCAGATCTGGGAGACGACACCGTCAGCGGCGGCCAGAACCGGGGCGTTCTCCTTGGTCACCATATCGACACCCAGGTGGATACGGTAGTCACCCATGGTGGGAGAGAACACCTGAATGCTGTTGTCGTGGCGCTTGGAGATGCTACCGCTGACGGGCAGGGAAAGCTCGGGGATCTTGGCGGTTTGGGCGCTGTTCTGATCTCCTTGATTGTTGTTCGTGCCACTATCATCCTCGGGCGTTTGGTTATTGCCTTCATCGGCGGGCGGCTGCTGTGTGCCGGTGTTGTCCTGATTGCCGCCATCCCCTATCTGATCGGAGGGGTTCTGTGTGCCATCGCCGTTATTTTTTTTTGCTCGGTTGGCGATCGCGGTGGCGGTGATCAGCACGGCAACGGCCAACAGCAGGGTAACGACGGTCACGTAGACGGCACGGGAGGACCCGGCGCTTTTCATCTTGGTTGCGAATTTACTGTTCTTGAATTTTTCCCACATAATTTTTGCTCCTTTTCATTTGAGGTCTGTACCTCTATTGTTGCCAACGATGGCGTGTTTATACAGTTGAGGGAAAAATTTTTTGAATTGATTTCAACCGGTAGTTGAAAAATGTCGCATAAGCGGTTATTGCTTGAAAGCACAGCCTGTGATATAATGAAAGCACAAGACAGGCGCCGTCTTGATGATTTGGAGGTGCAACGATGAATATTGGGAACAAAATCAAGGAATTACGTAAGCAACGTGGAATCACACAGGAGCAGCTTGCAAGCAGTATTGGTGTTTCATTTCAAGCGGTAAGCAAATGGGAAAACAACATTACTCTGCCGGATATTACGCTCGCTCCCCTCTTGGCCGCCTATTGCGGCATTTCCATGGATGAGCTGTTTGAATTTAATCTCAAGGAGATCGAAGCGGCAGTGGACGCTATTGTTGATGAGGCATACAAATACAGGGAGTCAGACCCCCAAAAAAGCAGAAGTATTCTTAAAGAGGGACTATGCCAATATCCCGATAACGAGATATTGCTCAACAACCTTTTGTATGTGTTGGATTACACAAAGGATCCGGACGAAACGATCACGATCGCCAGCTCTCTGATCGAGCGGACGAAACAGCCGGACATTAAATACGATGCATTACGCTTTTTGGCGTATGCATACAAGGTTAAGGGAGACCTAAAAAGTGCCGAGGCCGCGATCGATCAAATTCCCGAGATCTATTTTACCAAGCTGACCGAGATGGCCTATCTGTTAGAAGGGGAGAGCAAATGGGGGGCGGCGGAAAAGCAAAAATGGATATCATTTGAAAATCTGATTCAAATGATGGAGAAGGTGGCTGAATATTATGCATCGGCCGGCATGAAGGCACAGGCTGTGAGGGAACGAGAAAGAGCACTAAAACTCATTGCTATCATAGAAAACAGCGCATATGACACTTATGTTGGGTTTTTTAACGAGAAAATCAAGGAGTTGAAGTAAGCTATTTGGGATCATAGATTACCCCAAACGAGCAGGGTATTGGAGAGATAAACAGGCACTTGCGGTCATTTGGCCGCAAGTGCCTTTGCGTTTCTTATATCATTTTCCTTATTTATTGATTCTTCGCACCTGTCCCTGTGCCGGCTTGCTCTTCTCGTAGGCCTCAATGACGGCGTCTACCTCGCGGGGGGACTCGACGGAGAAGATAAAATGCCATCCGCCCGTGCGGTATTGGAGCAGTTGATCCTGTCGGTCACCCGTGTAGGTCGGGATGCTGTTATAAATGACGTTGCGATGGTCGGGCGTGCGGAGAATGGGGAAAACCATGCCTCGGCGGTCGGTCAGGGTTGCGCGGCCTGTCTCGCAGGTCTTGCAGTCGGATACCTCGCGGATGACGCATTTCTCCAGCAGCATCAGGGGGACGCGGCCATAAACAATGGTTCGCACGTCGCCCCGGGTGTCTCGGATCTGGGGAAGCGTCAATTCAGGCGAGAGGACGGGCGTGTGAACGCCAAGCGACTCTAAAACGGAGACCGTCTGCGTGTTGGTAACGTTGAGTCGAAAATCGCCGTCGCAAACCAGTCCCGCCTCGCGTGCCAAGGACAAATGTCCGATATTACCGACCAATGCGCGGCGCACGCCGCTGGCAGAGACAGCACGAAACTGCTCCAAAACGTCGGCGCGCTCGTGGTCCATCACAACGGGAGGAAGGGCGACACCGATCTGTGTGTGCTGTGCGATGCGTTGCCGTTCTTCATCCGACAAGGACAAGATCTCCTCGGCGGGCAGATAGCAAATATCAAAATAGTCCTGCGCGCGGGAGGTCAACTGTGCGGCCTTTGTCATACAGGCGCTCTTGGTTACATCGGGTGCACGCTTGGTGCGAGGTGAGAGCAGAGGGGGCCTCGCTGTATCGACCGAAGAGGTGGAGGTGGGAACACTTTGCTCCTGTAGTGCCTCAATGGCGGCGCGGCGCAGGGCGTTGAGCGAGGAGATGGGAAGCATGAGTCCCTCGTCCATCTCGACGGTAAGCTTGCTTGCCTCGTAAGGCGTGTTGCCCAGCTTGGTCAACTGACGGCGAATCGTCTCCTCATCCAAGGGTGCGCGGATGGCAGCCTCGGCGGTCGGTCCTTGAATCGTGGCGGTCTGCGTTTCCGTGCTGACTGTCAAGACGACAGGATGATCACGATGCATTGTGAAGGTCACATCCAGGGGAACGCGGCGGGTGATGTTGCCAAAGGGAGGCAAGGTGCGTCCCGCTTGCTTGTCCGCCTCGGAGCGGACCCCCAGCATATGGTGACCCACACGGGAGGTAAAATAGCCGTCGGTGAAGCCGTCGCGGGAAAAGGCCTCGGCCAAGAGTCGCATTTCGTCGTCGTTCGCGGCGCGGTTTTCATCCAGCAGAGTCCGCCAAATGCGAGCCACCCGCAGAACGTACTCGGGCGAGCGCATACGTCCCTCGATCTTAAGGGAGGACAGCCCGCAATCGATCAGTGCCGGCACGTGGCGCGCGAGCGACAGATCCTTGAGCGAAAGGGGATAGTCACTGCGTCCTTTGGGCGTTTGATAGGGCAGACGGCAGGGCTGTGCGCATTCGCCGCGGTTGCCGCTTCGCCCGCCGACCAGCGAGGAAAAGAGGCAACCGCCCGAATGGCAAACGCACAAAGCGCCATGGATAAAGGCCTCGATCTCAATGGGAGAGTGTTCAACGGCCGACCGAAGATTGGCCAGCGATAATTCACGGGCCACGACCATACGGCTAAAGCCCAAATTCTTCAGCACCTCGCCCGAAGCGGCCGCGTGGGCACAGGCCTGGGTGGAGGCGTGTAAGGCAAGGTCGGGCAGGGCACGGTGGATGAGCGAAGCGCCGCCCAGATCAGCCACGATCAGCGCGTCAGCGCCGGCTTCCTGTGCCAGGGCCGCGGCGCGCAGATAATCGGACAGCTCGCGGTCATACACCTGCGTGTTGAGTGTCAGGTACACCTTGACCCCGTAGGCGTGGGCGCGACGGATGCCGTCGAGGAGTGCCTCGCGGTCAAAATTGGATGCGTTCATACGGGCATTGAAGCCGAGTCCGCCCAGATAAACAGCGTCGGCTCCACCCTCTATAGCCGCGTCAAGCGCGAGGGGGGAGCCGGCGGGGCAGAGCAACTCGGGCTTGCTTCCCGGTTGTTTTGCGTGTATGGACATATGAGATCAGACGTCCTTGAAGGTCAGCATATCGAACATATCACCGACCTTGTTGTTGGCAGGGGTATTTGCCTTGATGGGGGAGGGACGGCGACGAACCTTTCTGGGAGGACCATTGGGGTCAAGCTCGTCCTTGAACATGACGTCAGTCGCCGAAGTGGATGCGCCCTGGTTGGTCTCGATGGAGAGCTGTACACCGGTGGTGGGAGCATTCTTTTGGGTGTTGACGCTCTTGGCGATGATGTCGTGCAGAATGCGGTTTTCGCGGCGCATTTCATCGGCCGCCAGCAGAAGTCTTGCGTGCTCCTCGCGCAGCGTTTCCAGATCCTTGGTCAGCTTGACGTAGTCACGCTCCATCTCGCGCGTCTTGGTGTCGCTCTTGATGTGCTCGGCGCAATAATCGACGGCGCAGAGAATGGCGGCCTCGCTCTTGGAGAGACGGGGGCTTGCCTTCACAAGGTCGCGGATACGCTGATCGACCGTGTCGACCAGAGTTTTGACCATCTCGGGGGTTTCCTCGGTATGAATATTGATATCGATGTCTGCGATAGTAATGGTATATTTTGCCATGACAGAAACCATTCCTTTCTTAATAAATAGATGAAGCGATGCTATACTGTCTCCATTATAGCGTAAAATTTCCCGTATGAAAAGGGTTTTTGCTAAAAAAGTTTCAAAAAACTACGATTTTTTTGAGTTTTTGGATCAAAGATGACGTTTGTGAGCGCCGGAAGCCAGGTTTTCAATGAAATTTCGTGTCCCCAAGATCACCGCACTTCCGCTCGCGGGGGGGATCAGGGGCTCGTCCGACTTGTGGCTTTGGTCGATCCATTCAGGTAAAGGCCCGGGGAAGGACAACGTATCCTCCAGCCACACGTGGCGCGGTGCGGGAAGGACGGCGGCAAGTGCGGATAGGTCACGCAGGCTTGCGGCTAACTCCTGCTCGTTTTGTACTGCGTCCGAGAGAACAAGGGGGCTGATCGACAACAGGGAACAGTCATGCGTCAAGTCAGCGCGACCAAGGCCTGTGCGGATAGCGTCTTCGGACAGGGAGAGTCCGTAACGGGAGAGCGACAGCACCGTCTGCAGGGCAAGGAAGCCGGCGCGAGCGGACCTCTCACAACCCGACAGGATGCGGCAGTCGCGCAAGGCGTGGTAGTGGAGAAGTTGGGAGGCGGGCGTGATGTTGGTGCGCTGACAGGAGGCGCCGGCGACCAGCGTCAGGCGGCTGCCGCTCCTCGCGCAGGCGTCCGAGATGCGGCGAAACAGCTCTTGCCCACCGGCCGGGCTGATGACCTCACGGGTACCCTCGCGGATGCTTTCCCGAGGGATGCTGTTGTCCTCGGAAAGAAGGGTGATGGCGATCGCGCGGGGAATGCGAGACAGGAGAAGGCGCAACAGCGGCACGTCCTCGGCGCATTCCAACAGGACGGCGCGGCATGAGCCATCGACGGTACAGCGGGCGATCAACTCCACGGCCCGCTCCTGTGTGGGAAGAGCTATGTCCGCGCCCGCTTGCTTTATTTGTTGCAATTCGGCCGCGCGAATGTCCTCGGCGTGATGGCACAGAACAGGCGGGGGGATGGGCTTGCCGTTGTATAAAAAGCGCAGCTTGGGTTCAAGAGCCTCGTCGTGAAGATAGGACAGATGCGGCAGATTTGCCTGGGACAGCATGGCACACAGCATCTTTGCCACGATTCTGCTTTGCTTTCCCTTGCCCAAGCACAAAATGACGGGTGGTGTATCCATTTTCAGGGGCGCGGGAAACAGCTGGGAGAGAGATAGAGAGGCGGTTTTCGTCGAGGACTGTGATTGCGTCAGATAACGCAGGGCGTGCTGATACGTCATGCTCGCACCTCCTGCAGGATGACCGTCTGACCGGGCTTCACCATGATCGGCGAACGGACAGCCGTTTCCTTTTTGGGAGTCAGGCGTTTCCAGCGACCGGTAAGGGTAAGCGTGAACGCCTCCTCTCCCATATTAGAGGCGATGACCAGATGATCGTCGCCCAATACACGCTCGTACGCGATGGCACGGGCGCTGTGATGGATCACGCGGAACGCACCCTTTGCAAGGCTTGGGTGAGTACGGCGAAGCTCGCCGAGAAAGCGAACGGTCTCGACCAGCACGCGCTCCTCGCGTCCCCAAGGATAGGGGCGGCGGCAGAAGGGATCGCGGTGTCCCTCCATTCCCGCCTCGTCACCGTAAAAGACAGACGGAACGCCGTATACGGTATATAGGATCGTGAAAGCGGAAATCAACTTTTGAATCGCCATTTCGCGTTGCCAGGGGGCCAGACGCGCGACGGACAGAGCGGCATTGGAGCGGTCGTCGCCCACGCGATCGTCGCCCAAAACGGTCAGAATACGCTCGGTATCATGCGTGCCCAGCACGTTCATCAGAGAGTGGCAAACGGGGCGGGGATAGGTGCAATACAGCTCGGTGAGCACGCGGTACAGCGCCTCGGCGTTGCCGTCGCGAAGAAAGGCGATCAGCCCGTTTCGCAAGGGGTAGTTCATGACGCTGTCAAGCTGTCCGCCCAGTAAGTAACGGCGGCGACGGCCATAGGCCATCTTGTAGGCGGCGTTCTCCCAGACCTCACCGATAATCAGGGGCTGTTCGTCAGCCGCCGCGTGTAAGCTCCCACGGAGATCATCCAAAAATGCGTCCGACAGCTCGTCGGCAACGTCGAGTCGCCAGCCAGCAACACCTTGCTTTACACGCGAGGCGGCGATGCCGTCGCGTCCGGCCAGATATGCCCGGATCTCGGGCAGATGGCTGTTCAGGCGAGGCAGAATGTCAATGCCCCACCAGCTGTCGTATTCCTCCGGGAAACGGCGGAAGGTATACCATGCGGCATAAGGGGAGTCGGGGGACTGATACGCGCCGAGCGTGTCGTAGTGACCGTAGCGGTTGAAGTAGCGGCTGTCGTCACCCGTGTGGTTGAAGACACCGTCCAGGATGACGCGGATGCCGCGCTCCTTTGCTTGCTTGATCAACAGCGCGAACGCTTCTTCACCGCCAAACGCGACATCGACCCGCGTATAGTCGCCCGTATCGTATTTGTGGTTGGAGGCTGCCTCAAAGACAGGAGAGAGATAGAGGACGGTCACGCCAAGAGATTTCAAGTAGTCAAGCTGTTCGATGATACCCCAAAGATTGCCACCGAAAAAGCGGTCGTTGGCCAAGGGGGCGCCGGGGTAGGGGGCAAATTGAGGGATACCGCCCTCCCAATCGGGATCCAGCGTAGCGCCATGGCGCAAGGGGGCATAGCCTTCGCCTTTGCAGAAGCGGTCCACGAAAATATGGTACATCGTACCACCCGCAAACCAGGCAGGCGGCGCAAAATCTGCCTGATAGACCAAAAGACTGAAGGGTGCTCCTTCCCGTTCGGTCAAGCAAAAATCAAAATTGTTTTCGCTGCTCGTGAACAGCGTATCGTATCCGCGCACAAACAGAAGGTGGTAAAAGAACAGACCGCAATCCTCACCGCCACACAGCTCTCTCGTATCCAGCGTGGTGCGATAGATATCCACGCCCCGATCGCAAGAAACAAAGGTCAAGGGGGTGTCGTGTGACTCATGGCCGTCGCGGCATAGGCGCAGAACAACGGCCGCGGCGCCAAGACGCCGCGGAACCTGCAGTTCCAGTGTGATGACAGTGCCAAAAGAGAACGCACCCGTGTCGGATGCGTCCTCTCCCGATACCGTTTTTAGAATGCGGGGCAGAGCCCCCCTGTCGTATTCACGGTAAAATCGCGGTAACATTGGTATTCCCTTCGGAGATGAATTTAGGAGCGCTTGGGCATCTTCTGCAGATTCCAAATACGCTGTGCGTACTCTTCGATGCTGCGGTCAGCGGCAAACTCGCCCGATGCGGCAATGTTGAGCAGCGACATGCGGTTCCACTTCTGCTTGTCGGCATAGTCGCGGATCATCTGGGCGTGCGTCGTGCGGTAGGACTCGTAGTCGGCCAGGCACAGATAGGGGTCGGCGATGCCGTGCTCACCCGAAAGCAGGTAAGAAGCAAGGTTGGCAAAGCTCTCGCCGGCAAAGCCGATGTTGAGCTGATTGACGATGCGGGACAGACCGATATTGTTGGCATAGAACTCGGTGGAGCGGTAGCCGCGCAGCCAGATGGATTCCACCTCTGCGGCGGTCAGTCCGAAGATATACATATTGTCAGCACCTGCGGCGGCCTGCATTTCGACGTTAGCGCCGTCCAGCGTGCCGATGGTCAGAGCACCATTCATCATCAGCTTCATGCAGCCCGTACCACTGGCTTCCTTACCGGCCAGCGAGATCTGCTCACTGATCTCGGCCGAGGGAACCAGCGCCTCAGCCATGCTGACGTTGTAGTTTTCAAGGAAGACGACGTTGAGCTTTTCCTTGATCTTGGGATGACGCTCAATGTCCGCGCTGATGTAGCAGATCAGACGGATGATCTCCTTGGCCATGGCATAGCCCGGTGCGGCCTTGGCGGCAAACATGAAGGTCTGCGGCTGCATTTCCATATCGGGGTTATCCTTGAGCTGCAGGTAAAGGCCGATGATGTTAAGGGCGTTGAGCAGCTGGCGCTTGTACTCGTGCAGACGCTTGATCTGTACGTCGAACACCGAGTGGGTGTCGATGAGCTGACCCGTCTTGCGGTAGAGCATATTGGCGAAGTTGATCTTGTTCTGGTGCTTGATGGCGCGCAGGCGCTCCAGTACTGCGGGATCGTCCGCAAATTTGGCAAGCTCGGCGAGCTGCTCGGGCGACTTGCGATAGCCGTCGCCGATGCAATCCTCGATCAAGCCCGCGAGTGCGGGGTTGGAGTAGCACAGCCAACGACGGTGTGCGATACCGTTGGTAACGTTGGTGAAGCGATCGGGATACATCTTGTAGAAATCCTTGAAGGTGGATTCCTTGAGGATGCTGGAGTGCAGCTTGGATACGCCGTTGATGCAGTGCGAGCCGACGACGGAAAGGTTCGCCATGCGGACCTGACCGTGACCGAGAATGCTCATCTTGGAGATGCGGTCCCAGTTGCCGGGGAAGGCGTTCCAAGCATCGCGGCAGAATCTTTCGTTGATCTCGCGAATGATGGTATAGATGCGGGGCAGCTTGAGACGGAACAGATCCTCGTTCCAGGTCTCCAGTGCCTCGGGCATGACGGTGTGGTTGGTGTAGGAAACGATGCGCTGAACCATGCTCCACGCGTCGCCCCAGGTGTAGAAATAGTCGTCAATGAAGATACGCATCAGCTCGGGGATACACAGCGCCGGGTGGGTGTCGTTGATGTGGATCGCCACCTTTTCGGGCAGATTGTTCAGCGTACCGTAGACTGCCATGTGGTCGCGGATGATGCTCTGGCAGGAGGCCGACACCAGGAAATACTGCTGGGTCAGGCGAAGCAGCTTACCCTCTGCGTGGTTGTCCGAGGGATACAGAACCTTGGAGATGATCTCTGCGTTGGTTGCGTTTTCGACGGCGCGGGCATACTGACCCTGGGTAAACAGGCTCATGTCAAACTTTTGCGTATCGCGTGCACGCCACAGGCGCAGCTGGCTGACGGCATCCGAGTCGCCGCCCGAGATCATCATATCATAAGGAACAGCCTCGATCTCCTCGCAATCCTCGTACAGGATCTCCAAATGTCCCTCTTTCCAGACCTCCTTGACGCGACCGCCCAGCTTGACCTTGAAGATACGGTCGGTGCGGGGAACGAGCCACACCTCGCCGCCGGGCAGCCAGATGTCGGGCAATTCAACCTGCATACCGTCCACGATCTTCTGACGGAACAGGCCGTAGTCGTAGCAAATGGAAAAGCCGGTCGCGGGATAGCCCAGCGAGGACAGCGAGTCCATAAAGCAGGCGGCAAGACGGCCAAGACCGCCGTTGCCAAGACCCGCATCGGGCTCGCACTCGTACAGATCGTCAAGATCGGCACCGAGCTCGCGAAGCGCCTCGCCGTATTTTTCGGCAAGACCGAGGTTGCCAAGGTTGGTTTTGAGAGAACGGCCAAGCAAAAATTCCATGCACATATAGTACACACGCTTAGCCCCTGCGCGGTTGACGTCCTTTTTGAAGGCGCCGCGCTTGTCGGTGAGCAGGTCGCGGACCGTCATAGCGGTCGCCTTATACATTTGCTCGCGCGATGCTTCAGCCGCAGTACAGCCGAAGTAGCGGGAGAGTTTTTCTTCCAGATTCTTTTTGATTTCCTGTGCGGTGGGATTTTGATTCATAGCGCGAATGATTTACCTTTCTGTTCAATAGCGATAATAGCGGAGCATCAGATCGTGCGATACAGATTCAGATAACAAAGTGCCGAGACGTTCCAGGAGAAGTCGGTCTCCATGATCTTGCGGATCAGTGCCCGACGTGCCTTGGTGTCCTGATACAGGGCAAGAGAGGCACCGGTGCGTTCGGCTAACTCGTAGGACGAGTAATTGGCAAAGGTGAAGCCGTTGCCACGGATCTCGCCCTCCTCGTCCACCCAATAGCCCTTAATGGAATCGTACAGGCCGCCCGTTTCTCTTGTCACGGGGATCGCGCCGTAGCGGGAGGCGATCATCTGGGACAAGCCGCAGGGCTCGCTGTGGGAGGGCATCAGGAAGACGTCACAAGCGGCGTAAATGCGCTTGGAGAGGTCGCGGTCGTACTGGATCAGTGCACGAACCTTGTCGGGGAATTGGGACTCGAGCCAGCGGAAATAATCCTCGTATCTCTTCTCACCCTTACCCAAAATGACGAGTTGAGCGTCGTGCTCCTTCATTAGATTATACGCGATTTCGGTGATTAAGTCAAGACCTTTATGCGTAGCAAGCCGCGAAATTATTGCCAAAAGGGGGACGTCGGGGCTCTCGGGCAGCCCGGTCTTTCGCTGAAGATCCACTTTATTGGCATATTTACGATAGATGGAGGCAGAGCTGAAGTGCTGTGCGATGACGGGATCGGTCTTGGGATTGTAGTAATCGTAGTCGATGCCGTTGAGAATGCCGCACAGCTTGCCCTGATGATTGCGCAGGCAATGATGCAGACCGTGAGCGTATTCGGGGGAGAGAATCTCCTGGGCGTAGCGGGGAGACACGGTCGTCACGCGATCGGCGCACTCGATAGCCGCCTTCATCAGATTGATGCAGCCGCCGTAGTTCATCAGAGAGTAGTACTCATAGCCCAGATCGAACACGTCGCCGAGAATACCGAAATCATATTTGCCCTGATATTCAATGTTATGAATGGTAAAGGCGGAGCGGATGGTGTGGTAACCCTCGACATAACGGTATCCTGTGTTAAGGTAGACAACGGACATGGCAGACTGCCAGTCGTGGGCGTGGAGGATGTCGGGGTAGTAGTCGAGGTGACGCATCATTTCCAAAACGGCCTTGCAGAAGAAGGCGTAGCGCTCGCCGTCGTCCATCTGTCCGTATAGCGTGTCACGCTTGAAATAATACTCGTTGTCAAGGAAGTAGTAGGTCACGCCGTCCTTGACCAGCGAGAAGACGCCGCAGTACTGGTTACGCCAAGCCAGCTTGACGTAAAAGACGGCCTCCTGTTTCATTTGTGCCCGCCAGGTGTGGGATACTTGGGCATACAGCGGCATGACGACGCGGATGTCAACGTTCTCGTCAGCGGCGGCGATGGCGGCGGGGAGTGAGCCCAGCACGTCGCCAAGCCCGCCCGTGGCGGCAAAGGGCATGGCTTCGGCACCTACGAAAAGAATTTTCTTCATAACATAAAGTCTCCTTTAGAAAATGGGGTAGCCCGTCCGCGTGTGGCGCGGACGGGCGTGATGTGAGATCAGACAGACGCGCCCTTTTCAATGTAGAACGGCATTGTCTCGTGTCCTGCCAGCGTGCGGCCGTCGCGGATGGTGACGTTCTTATCCGCTACCACACCCTGCAGGGTGACGTTGTCGCCCGTGTAGGTGCCCTGCAACAAAATGGAGTTGCGGACGACGGTGCCGCGGCCGACTCTGACACCGCGGAACAGAATGGAATTTTCCACCGTACCCTCGATGACACAGCCGTCTGCGATGAGAGAGCCTGTGACCTTGGAGCCGGGCATATATTTGGTGGGAGCGCTGTTGCGCACCTTGGTCAGAATGGGGAAGCCCTCCTGACCGAACAGATCGCGGCGGACATCGGGATCGAGCAGCTCCATGGAACGACGGAAGTAGGTCTCCATGGAATTGATCTGGGCGCACCAGCCGGTGAAGTAGGACACGTACAGCTTCCAACGGTTGAGGTTGGGACGAAGCACGTCGATATCAAAGCTGGACGCGCCGTGTGCGGCGGCATTCTCCAGCATATTGCGCATAAAGGAGGTCTTCATGACCATAACGTTGATCATGACGCTTCTCTCGCCCAGATCTCCGGGAAGGGCACGGGCGTAGGAGGTCAAACGACCCTCCTCATCGTTTTCCACCAGCACGTCATCACGGTCCAGCATGCCGGGGGTGACGTTGATCTTTTGAGCGACGAAGGTGATGTCGGCGTCCTTGGCGATGTGCTCTTCGACCAGAGCCCCAAGATCCATGTTGCAGATGACGTTGCCGTCACACAGCACGATGACGTCCTCCGCACAGTTGCGGACGAAGTCCAGCGTGGACATCATCGCCGACAGACGGGTGGGGAAGGTGGGCTGGTAGGAGACAAGGGGATTGTAGCCCGATACCAGCGGGGGGAGCATGCGGATACCGCCGCTGCGGCGAGCGAGATCCCAGTCCTTGCCCGTTCCGATGTGGTCGAGCAGGGATTTATAGTTGAGGTCAGTGGCAATACCGATGTTGGTAATGCCGGCGTTGACCATATTGGACAGAGGGAAGTCGATGAGGCGATAGCGGCAGCCGAAGGGGACGCTGGAGAGAATTCTGCGGCGGGTCATTTCGGGCAATTTGCCGCGGTTGAGATTCGATAAGATCAATCCTGCGATGTTCATATGGTATTGCCTCCTTACAGTTCAGAAATCATTTTGCCGTCTGCGACGGTCGCGCCGGAGGGGATCTTGACACCCGTGCCGATGACGGTAATGTCGGTGGCACTCTCGCGCGGCGCACCGATCTTGGCACCGGCGCCAATGTCTACACCCTCGTCGAGAATGGCGTAATTGACAGTCGCGCCTTCACCGATCACCGTATTGCCCATGATGACGCTGTCCTTGACATAAGCGCCGTACATGACGCGAACGCCCGATCCGAGCACGCAGTTCTTGACCGTGCCGTGGATCTCACAGCCCTCGGTGATGGAGGAGTTCTCGATCACCGCCGTCTTGCCGACGTACTGCGGCTGCTCTGCGCGATGGCGGGAATAGATGCGCCAGGACTCATCCGATACGTTGAGCACGGGAACATCTCCGAGCAGGTCCATATTGGCCTCCCACAGCGACTGGATGGTACCGACGTCCTTCCAGTAGCCCTCGAAGGGGTAAGCCATCATCTTTTCGCCTGCGGCCAGCATGTTGGGAATGATGTTCTTGCCGAAGTCGTTGGCAGAATTGGGATCTGCCGCGTCTGCTACAAGATAGTCAAACAGCTTTTTCTTGTTGAACACGTAAATACCCATCGACGCCTTGGTGGAGTCGGGGTTCTTGGGTTTTTCGGTGAACTTATAGATGGTGCCGTCCTCGTACGTGCTCATGATGCCGAAGCGGCTGGCCTCCTCCAGGGTTACCTCCAGCACAGCGATGGTGCAGTCAGCCCCTTGCTCCTTGTGGAATTTGAGCATCTTGCTGTAGTCCATATGATAGATGTGGTCACCCGAGAGGATGAGCACGTATTCGGCGTTGTACTGGTCGATGAACTCCATGTTCTGGTAGATGGCGTTGGCCGTGCCCTTGTACCAGTCTGCACCGTTTTGTCCCTGATAAGGAGGCAGGATCTTGACACCGCCGACGTTGCGGTCGAGGTCCCAGGGCAGACCGTTGCCGATGTACTCGTTGAGCACCAGAGGCTGATACTGGGTGAGGACACCTACGGTATCAATGCCCGAATTGATGCAGTTGGACAGAGGGAAATCGATGATGCGGTACTTGCCGCCGAAACGGACGGCGGGCTTGGCTGTTTTTTTGGTCAGCGCGTAAAGGCGGCTGCCCTGTCCGCCTGCGAGCAGCATGGCGACACATTCTTTCTTTTGGTGCATGATGGTTCCTCCTTGGTGTGATATATGAATGGAAATAGACGTCAGGATTTTTTACGGGCGCGGGGCTTCTTTTTGGGAACGCGTTCAAACATAACGGCACTCATGCCGGGCAGATCGAAGCAGATGCGATGGTCAAGACCGTGGCATAGAACCGCTTCACTTTGAAGGGGCGAAGCATTGAGCAATCCACCGCCGCCAAACTCACGGGCATCCGAATTGAATACCTCGCGATACTCGCCCTCCTCGGGCACACCGACGTAAAAGCCGCGGCGCTCGACGGGAGTGAAGTTGAGCACGACGATGACCTCCTGCTTCGTAGCGGGATCGATACGGCGGAAGGAGAATACGCTCTCATCCGCGTTGTCCGCGTCGATCCATTGGATGCCGTCCCAGCTGTTATCGCAAGCCCAAAGGGCGGAATGCTCCAGGTAGAAGTGGTTGAGAGCGGCATAGTAGCGTTGCATGGCCGCGTGCATGTCGTATTCGAGCAAAAACCACTCGATCTGCGAATTGTAATCCCACTCGCGGAACTGTCCGATCTCGCTGCCCATAAAGCTCAGCTTTTTGCCGGGATGGGCCATCTGCCAGGCGTAAAAGACGCGTTCGCCGGCAAACTTGAGGTGATAGTCACCCGGCATGCGGTCAAGCAGCGATTTCTTGCCGTGCACCACCTCGTCGTGCGAGATGGGAAGCACGTATTGCTCCGAGAAGGCATAGGTCAGAGCGAAGGTCATTTTGTTGTGATTGCTCCGACGGAACAGAGGATCGAGCTGGGCGTAGGACAGGGTGTCGTTCATCCAGCCCATACACCACTTAAAGGAAAAGCCAAGCCCGTCGGGCGAGGTCACGCCGCCAAAGTCACCCGACTCCTCGGCAATGGTCAGCACGTCGGGGTGGGTGTGGCGCAGATAGTCATTGAGCTTTTTGAAAAAGGCAATGGCCTCCAGATTGCGGTTGTCGCCGTATACGTTGGGCAGCCACTCGTCGGGCAGTCGGTCATAGTCCAGATACAGCATGGCGGCTACGGCGTCGACGCGCAGACCGTCTGCGTGGAAATCCTCGACCCAGGAGACGGCGCTGGAGATGAGAAAGCTCTGAACCTCCTCGCGGCCAACGTCAAAGCAGCGAGTGCCCCAGCCGCGGTGCTCCATGCGGTCGCGGCCCTGGTATTCGTACAGGGGCTGTCCGTCAAATTCGTACAGACCGTGGGCGTCCTTGGGAAAGTGAGCGGGGACCCAGTCGAGAATGACACCAATGCCGGCCTCGTGGAAGGTGTCCACCAACGCGCGGAACTCGTCGGGCGTGCCGAAGCGGGCGGTGGGAGCAAAATAGCCGCACACCTGATAGCCCCAGGAGCCGTCATACGGATGCTCCATGACGGGCATCAGCTCCACGTGGGTGTAGCCCATTTGCTTGACGTAAGGGACAAGCTCGCGGGAGAGCTCGATATAGGAAAGGTAGGTGCCGTCCTCGTGCCGCATCCAGGAGCCAAGGTGAAGCTCGTAGATGTTAAGCGGCTGACGGCGACAAGCCTCTGTCGTCATCGTCTTGGCGCGGTGGGCGAGCCACCCCTCGTCACGCCAGGTATAATTCGAGGTGTAGAGAAGGGAGGCGGTGTTCGGTGTGTGCTCGGCAGCGCGGGCGTAGGGGTCAGCCTTGCAGAGCCAACGGCCGTCGTGTGTGACGATACGGAATTTGTAGGGCATACCGTCGCAAGCGCCCGTGGCATAACCCTCCCAGATGCCGCCGCTTGTGATGCGGGACATGGGAATGCCCTCGTCCCAGCCGCAGAAATCACCGACAATATAGACGGCGGCGGCGTTGGGTGCCCAGACGCGGAAGAGGACGCCGTCCCCCTCCCGATGTGCACCTAAATAGTCGCCTGCGCGGAAATTCGTTCCTTGATGGAACAAAAAGGGCGCCAGATCGGACGAGCAAGGAACACTTGGTGTATCACTCATGACATGACCTCCTTTGCTTTGGGAAAAATCGGTAAATTTTCACCTTATATACTAACATATATATCAAACAAAATCAAGTGCAAACATACTTTTTTGTTAAAAATGACGATAAAATTGGCATTGTGTAAAGGAAATTGGTCCGCCTATCGCGGTGTTCTGAAACACGAGATTTCAAGTGTAGCACAAAAGGCTCAAAAAACGGGTCGAAATCGGGCGAATGTGTCTCCAATTTTCCAAATATCATAGAATGTTCATATGCAAGTCAAAATTTGGACACATTGACAAGGTATCATTATTTGGGATATTATAAGCCGCGAGGCGGCGTCCGCATATGGCGGATCAGAAAGGAAGGGATCGGATTGATCGAAGTAAAAAATCTGACCAAAACGTATGGTAATCACGACGCACTGTGCGGGGTGAGCTTTAAGATCGCCAATGGCAAGATCTATGGCCTGCTTGGCCCCAACGGTGCGGGAAAATCCACCACGATGAATATTATGACGGGGTGCCTTGCCCCCACGTCGGGAACGGTCCGTATCAACGGCTTTGACATTTACGAGCAGGCTATCGAGGCCAAGCGCCTCATCGGTTACCTGCCCGAGCAGCCCCCCTTGTACGAGGACATGACGCCCGAGGAATATCTGATGTTCGTTGCGGAGGCCAAGGGCGTTCATCCCGAGCTTGCCGTAAGACAGGTCAGGGAAGTGATGGGGCTGACACAGATCACCGATATGAAGGATCGCCTGATCCGCAATCTGTCCAAGGGCTGTCGCCAAAGAGTAGGCATCGCGCAGGCCATGCTGGGCAACCCCGAGGTCATTATTCTGGACGAGCCTACGGTCGGTCTGGATCCCAAGCAGCTGGTCGAGGTCCGCGAGATGATCCGCAAGCTGGGCGAGAGCCGCACCGTGATCGTGTCCAGCCACATTCTCAGCGAGGTCAGCGAGCTGTGCGACGAGCTGCTGGTGATCTCGCGGGGCAAATTGATCGCACAAGGAACGCTGGAGGAGCTGGAGGCCATGACGGGACACACCGACACCCTTCATCTGACGGTCCGCGGCGACGAGGAGGGCGTGATGGAGGTGTTGCGCAGCATCGTGGATGTGAGCGACTGCAAGACGTCCTGCTCGCAGGATACCGTTTCCGTTACGCTGGATATTCCGCGCGATAAGGACGTGCGGGACAATATTTTCTTTGCCATGGCTGACAGACGATATGCCGTCGTTGCCATGGAGATCGAGCATAAGTCGCTTGAAAACGTCTTTTTGACGCTGACCGAGGATGCCTCGGGGGAGCGGGCGGATGAGGACGATGACAATACAGACTCGGGAGAGGAGGAGCTCGCATGATCGCTATTTTTAAGCGGGAATTCCGCTCGTATCTGCACAACGTAGGCGGCTTTGTCTTCCTTTCCTGCCTTTTGCTGGTGGCGGGCGTCCTTTGTGTGGCGCTTAACGTCATTCTCGGCTCCTCCCGTTTTGAGGACGTGCTGTATTATCTGCCCATTGCTCTTATTGTAGCCGTTCCGCTTTTGACTATGCGTACCATGACGGAGGAAAAGCGCTCGCACACCGATCAGCTGCTTTACTCGCTCCCCCTTCCGCTCTGGAAGATCGTGCTGGGCAAGTATCTGGCTATGGTCGCCGTGTTTGGCATTGCCTGCGGCATCATCGCGCTGTACCCCTTGCTGCTCGGCCTGTTCGGCATGACCGGATTTGGTACGGCCTATTCGTCGCTGTTTGGCTTTTTGCTGCTGGGCGCGGCGCTGATCGCCTTCTGCATGTTTTGGTCGTCCATGACGGAAAGTCCTTTGATCGCCATGATCGTATGCGTGGTGGCAACGGCGGCGCTGTATTGCGTGGATATGTTTGTAGCACTCCTGATGTCCGTAGGAGCCGTCGGCTCGCTCCTTTCGTTGATCGTGCTTGCCTTGCTTGTTGCACTGATCGTTTGGCTTCTTACCAAGCACCCCCTGGTCACCGCCATCGTGGCGCTCGTGGGTGTATTGCCGCAGGTGATCGTCTTTTTGATCAACAGCGCGCTGTACGATGGTCTCTTGTATCGTGTGGTAGCGGGACTGGCACTGTTCTATCGCCATACCGTATTTACTCGCGGCATTTTTGACTTGACGACGCTGATCTATGATATTTCCTTTGGGGCTCTGTTCCTCTACCTGACCTATCAGGTGATGGAAAAGCGCCGCTGGAGCTAAGGAGGGTGACGACATGAAAAACAATCCATCCATCGCAACCCGCCTGTTCGGCTCCAACCGCGCCCTGACAGCGGGGACGCGTACGCTGATCGCCTCCGCCCTTGTGCTGGCGATCGTGATCGTGGTCAATGTGCTGGTCGGCCTGATCCCCAATTCCGTCGTGCTGCATGATACCACGCCGGCGGGACAGTTTTCCGTCAGTGCGACCAGTAAAGCCTTCGTCAAGGGACTCACGGAGGACGTCACCGTTTACGTGATGTGCCCCGGCGGCACCATCAGCCCGACCATGGAGTCGTTTTTGTCCCGCTATGAGGCGGCAAGCGCACATTTGCACGTGGAGATCGTCGATCCCACCGTGGATAAGACCTTCACCGAGAAATACAGCGGCGCGTCTTCTATGACCGCGTACAGCATGGTGGTGGCAAGCGCCCGCCGCTATCGTCTGATCGAGTACACCAACCTGAGCTATTATTATATCAACGGCTTGGGTGAGGTCCCGGCGGCCACCTATCTCCAGATGGTACAGAGCGACAAGTATATGGAGATCGCCTACCAGTATTACACCCAATACGGCATTGACATCACGGCGGCCATCCCTTATTTCCGGGGCGAGCAGGCAGTGACCGAGGCCATTGAATACGTGACGGCCGGGACCATCCCTCACCTGTACGTTTCCTCCGGACACGGCGAGGCGGCGCTGGGCAAGCAGCTTCGTAGCTTCTTCGATCAGGTCGGCATGACGTACGATGCCTTGGATCTGTCCAAGATCTCGGCCATGCCGGAGGACATCTCCACGCTTTTGATCCACGCGCCTGCGACGGATCTGTCCGAGAGCGAGGCGGATATGCTGATCGCTTACGCATCGGCCGGCGGCAATATCTTGCTGATCACCTCGGCGAATAACGCCACTATGCCCAATCTGATGCGAGTGGCGGCCACCATGGGACTCTCTGCGCATACGGGAGGTGTGATCAGCGAGGGCAATGCCAACGCCTACGGTGACACCCCCACCGAGCTCAAACCCTCGGTCAACAGCGGACACACCATTACAAGCGCGGGCGTTGAGAGCGGCTATGCTGTGCTGCTCCCCAATGCGCATGCCATTCAGATCGCAAGCGAGCTGCCCAAGAACGTGACGGTCACGACGCTGTTTGCCGCCTCGGACGCTTATCTGTACGATGCGGACGGCAAGGAGGTCAGCCTGGGTAAGGCACCGATTTCCGTGGCTGCCAATAACAGCCAAACGGGCGCCAAATTCGTATGGTTTGCCTCGGTGGAGGCCTTCTCGGATGAGATGGTCGAGGCCAAGAGCGGCAACGGCCTGTACTATCTGGCTATGGCCGCTTCCTGGCAGGGTAAAAACTATACCTCCAAGCTGCCTGCGATCGCACCTGTCGATCTGTCGTTGGGTGTCCTGGAAACGACGGGTATGGCAAGTACCATTTTCCCGCTGCTTCTGATCGTAGTCATCCCCGCCGGACTTTTGGCCATCGGCATTACCATTCGCGCACAGCGCAAGAGAAGATAATGAAACTCTACTGTTCAAGCGGAGCTGTCACAGACGGCTCCGCTTTTACTTTCGTAAAAAAAACTGTTTTTTCTATTGACAAACCCGATTTTTTGTAGTAAACTATCCTAAACCAATGATGCGGAGATAACGGCGACTAAGACTTCACAGAGAGCCCGGGCGGCTGAGAGCCGGGTAAGAGACAGATCGTCAAATGGACCGCGGAGGGTGCGGAGGAACTGTGCCGAGGGCACAAAGTATTTCGCAACGTCAGGCACACGTCAGTTGTCGGGGATATGAGACCGTATCCTGCAAGCGCACGGCCATGACCGTGAATCAAGGTGGCACCGCGGACATATTCGTTCGTCCTTGACAAAAGAGTTCTTTTGTCATGGGCGTTTTTTTGTTTCCCTGTAATATCGACACCTCATCCGTCGGCGTTGCCGACACCTTCCCCTCAAGGGGAAGGCTCTTGTTACAATCTCTTGGAAATTACACAATCAATATAAAAGGAGATCAATCATCATGCTTCAAGATCAAAAGGTATCATTTTCGGGCGTTCAGCCCAGCGGTAATTTGACCATCGGCAACTACCTGGGTGCCATCCGCAATTTTTCCACGTTTTCGGAGCAGTACAAGTGCTTTTACTGCGTGGTTGACTCGCACGCCATTACGGTGCGTCAGGTGCCGGCCGATCTGCGCCGTCGTACCTACGAGACGTTGGCTCTGTACATGGCCTGCGGACTTGATCCCGAGAAAAACACGCTGTACGTTCAGTCCCAGGTGTCGGCTCACGCCGAGCTGGCATGGATGCTCAACTGCTTTACCATGTTCGGGGAGTTGTCCCGCATGACCCAGTTCAAGGACAAGAGCGCCAAGCACGCCGACAACATCAACGCGGGTCTTTTCACCTATCCCGTGCTGATGGCGGCGGACATTCTTCTGTATCAGACCGACGTCGTGCCGGTTGGTATCGACCAAAAACAACACGTCGAGCTGTGCCGCGATATCGCCACTCGCTTCAATGCCCTCTATCCCGACACCTTCACCATTCCCGAGCCCATCATGGCGTCGAGCGGCAAGAAGATCATGTCGCTGGCCGATCCGACCAAGAAAATGAGCAAATCGGATGAAAACACCAACGCGGTGGTATATATTCTGGACGACAAGGACACAATAATCCGCAAGTTCAAGCGTGCCGTGACCGACTCGGACACCGTCGTGCGCTACGCCGAGGGCAAGGACGGCATCAACAACCTCATGACCATCTATTCCTGCTACACCGGCAAGGAATTCGACGAGATCGAGCGCGAGTTTGACGGCCGCGGCTACGGCGACTTCAAGCTGGCGGTGGGTGAGGCCTGCGCCGATGCGCTGGCTCCCGTTCAGGCGCGCTTCCGTGAGCTGATGGCTGACAAGGCGTACCTGGAGGAAATGATGAAGAAGGGTGCCGCCGAGGCCTCCTACTACGCCCGCAAGACGCTGTCCAAGGTACAGCGCAAGCTGGGCTTTGTACAGCTCAAATAAGACATAGCTCAATACGACGACATATCCCGCTTCGGTGTTGCCGAGGCGGGATATTTGTATCAATCGCCACCGACGTTACATACAAAGAGTAAGGAGGACGTGCGTGGTGAAGCACATACTGGTGGCTCTTTCGGCTTTTTTGATCAGCGCAGTGATCACGCCGGCGATGATGCGTATTGCCCCCCGCATCGGCGCGATCGACATCCCCTGCGACGGGCGGAGACTGCACAAGCGCCCCATCCCGCGGACAGGAGGTATTGCGATGTTCGTTGCTTTTCTCTTGGGCATCGGACTGATCGGCGGGCCGCGTGAGGCGACGGTGCGCTTGCTTTTAGGAGCAACTCTGTTGGTGCTGTTGGGGCTTATCGATGACGTGTACCGCCTTTCGGCGGGGGTCAAGATCGTTTTCCAAGCACTGGCGGCGCTGATCGCGCTGGGCGGTGGGGCAGGGATTTCCGCGCTGTCTCTTTGGGGCGCGACGATAGATCCGGGCGTCTGGCGGCTTCCTCTCTCAATGCTTTGGCTGGTTACCCTGACCAACGCGCACAATATGATCGACGGGCTGGACGGATTATGTGCCGGGGTCAGCGCGATCGAGGCGGCCATGCTGGCTTTGTTGCTTTTGTTGCAGGGGAGCGGAACGTGGGCAGGAGTATCGCTGGTGCTGTGCGGCGCGGCGCTCGGCTTTTTGAAATACAACCGCCACCCTGCCAGGATCTTTATGGGAGATGCGGGGTCACAGCTGCTTGGATTTGTGTTAGGCTATCTTTCGCTTCGCTTGGATCAGCCCCGCGCGGGGGATCTGGGGGCGATCGTTCCCCTCCTTCTCTTTGGCGTGCCCCTGTCCGATCTTACCTTTGCCGTTGTACGGCGGCTTTTGCGGGGACAAAGTCCCTTTGCGGCTGATCGGGGGCATTGGCATCATCGACTGTTTGATGCCGGATGCTCGCAGCGCCGGACCTGCCGCATTCTGACCCTTGTCAGCGTTCTGCTGGGCGGTGCGGCACTGGGCGTCAGCAGGGCGGCATGGTACGGCTATGCCGTCTACGCACTGCTCTGGATCGTGGTGGTTATGATGGGTGTGAGGGTGCGTTATGCAAGACGGAGAGAGGTCTTGCGGAAAAATGCAAGTGCTTGAAAAATAAAATTGCAAAATTTTCAAAAACTACTTTACAAATCGAATATTTTGTGATACAATGTGAAACATCAGCGAGAATAAACTTGCAAAATGCTTGATTTCAGTGATTCATCCAAAGGAGAACAAGATCATGAACAGAGTGTATAATTTTTCGGCAGGTCCTTCCATGCTTCCCATGCCTGTGCTGCAACGGGCGGCTGACGAGCTTTTGTGCTACGGCGAGAGCGGAATGTCCGTCATGGAAATGTCGCACCGCTCGGCTGATTACGAGCCCATTATTGCGGATGCCGAGGCCATGCTGCGCCGGCTGATGAATATTCCGGATAACTATAAAGTTCTCTTTTTGCAGGGCGGTGCGTCCACCCAGTTTGCCGCCGTTCCCCTCAATTTGATCGGACGCACGGGCAAGGCTGACTATGCCGTTTCGGGTCAGTTCTCGGGCAAGGCGTTCAAGGAAGCCCAGAAGATGGGCTACGACGTCAAGTGCATTGCCACGACCAAGGACGATAACTTTGACCACGTCCCCGTCATCACCAAGGATATGATCCGCCCCGACGCGGCGTATCTGCACATCTGCTTCAATAACACCATCTATGGCACAAAGTATCCCTATATTCCCGACGCGGGCGACGTGCCGCTGGTAGCCGACCTGTCCTCTTGCATCATTTCCGAGCCGGTGGACGTTTCCAGGTTCGGCGTGATCTATGCCGGCGCGCAAAAGAACATGGCGCCTGCGGGACTGACGCTGGTCATCGTAAGAGAGGATCTGCTCGACTATGCCGATCCCAAGATGCCCACCATGCTGGAGTGGAAGACCATGGCAGACAACGGCTCGATGTACAACACCCCGCCTTGCTACACCATTTACATGGCAAAGCTGGTGTACGAGTGGATCCTCTCTCTGGGCGGCCTTGACGTGATGAAGCAAATGAACGAAAGGAAGGCCAATCTTTTGTACGATTATCTGGATAGCCAGGACTACTATATCGCACCTGTTAAAAAGGAAAGCCGCTCCATGATGAACGTCACCTTCGTCACGGGAGACGCGGAGCTGGACAAGAAGTTTGCCAAGGAAGCGGCCGCCGTGGGTCTGAAGAACCTCAAGGGCCACCGTTCGGTCGGCGGCATGCGGGCGTCCATCTACAACGCCATGCCCTACGAGGGCGTCGAGGCACTGGTTGCCTTTATGAAGGACTTCGCCGCCAATAACCCCAAGGCGTAAGCCCCATTCATGAAGATAAGCCAACCGTAGGGGCGCACTGTGTGCGCCCGCGGGCGACCAAAGGTCGCCCCTACGCATTCGTTTCCATACAAGCGCCCCATGAAAACATGCCATTACCATTAGGAGATACAACCATGAAAAACATACTGATGCTCAATAAGATCGCCAAGGTCGGTACGGACCGTCTCGATCCCGCTGTCTATACGCTGGGAACGGAGGTGGAAAACCCCGACGGTATTCTCGTTCGCTCGGCCGTCATGCACGACATGGTCCTGGGCGACAATCTGCTGGCCATTGCCCGCGCCGGTGCGGGTGTCAATAACATCCCGATCGAACAATGCACCGAGCAGGGCATTGTCGTATTCAATACGCCGGGTGCCAACGCCAACGGCGTCAAGGAGCTGACGCTGTGCGCCTTGTTTTTGGCTGCCCGTAACGTGGTCGGCGGTATCGACTGGGCCAAGGGCCTGGAGGGAGATGACGTTGCCAAGCAGGTGGAGAAGGGCAAGAGTGCGTTTGCCGGCACTGAGCTCAAGGGCAAAACACTGGGCATTATCGGTCTGGGCGCCATTGGCGGCATGGTTGCCAACGTTGCCGTGCACCTGGGTATGAACGTCATTGGCTGTGACCCCTATCTCTCGGTCGAAAGTGCTTGGAACCTCAATCATCACGTCGTCAAGGCGGCAACATACGAGGAGATCTACGAGAAGGCCGACTATATTTCGCTGCACGTGCCTGCGACCAAGGATACCAAGGGCATGATCTGTGCCGACACCATCGCCAAGATGAAGGACGGCGTGCGCCTGGTCAATCTGTCTCGCACCGACCTCGTTAATGCGGCTGACGTGGCAGAGGCCATGACATCGGGCAAGATGGCGGCTTACGTCACCGATTTCCCAACGGCCGAGGTGCTGGCTATTCCGGGCGTCGTTGCCATCCCCCATCTGGGTGCTTCGACAGAGGAGTCCGAGGACAACTGTGCCGTCATGGCGGCGCTTGAGCTGGACGATTATCTGACCAACGGCAACATCAAAAACAGTGTCAACTATCCTGCCGTTTCCATGCCTCGTAGCGGTGACGTTCGTATCTGCTGCCTGCATGAGAATATCCCCGAGGTGCTTAGCAAGATCACCAAGGTGGTCTCCGCCGACGGCGCTAACATCGAGAATATGACCAACAAGTCACGCGGCAGTGTGGCGTATACCATCGTGGATATCACGGGTGGTATCACCCCTGCAACGGAGGAGCTGATCCGCACCATCGACGGTATGATCCGCACACGATTGATCCGATAAGAGGCCGTGCGGGCCCTGAACCAATGGTTGAACGATTGGTTCTTGACAGCCCAAGCACTCCGTGCTACAATATAACCGTACCGAATATCGCGTTCTGCAGGCGCTGACGGTACGGTTATTATTTTTGATGAAAGGAGGCGAGGATATGATTTTTTGTGCATTTTGTGAAAATGCCGTATCGCTCGCCGTGACTGCGCATTTCGCGTGAGTGCGAGCGATAGTGAGGTGCACCATCTGTGGGTGGTGCACCTTGCCATACAGAAAGACCTGTGTGCGGCGATACCGTCATAAGCACAGGAGGACAAGCATTGGAACTTTCTTTGGGAGAAAACATCCGTCGGATGCGCGTTGAGCAGGGGCTGACACAGCGTCAGCTGGCCTTCGCGTTTGGCGTCAGTGTGCAAGCCGTGTCAAAATGGGAGCGGGCGATTGCCTATCCCGATGTGACGCTGTTGCTTCCCATTGCACGCTATTTTTCCGTCTCGCTCGACGAGCTGTTCGGGCGGCAGGATGAGAAGTAAATCAAACAACGCACGGTAAGAGCTTACCGTGCGTTGTTTGCGTCAATGGGCGCTTTTTTGTCAAAAAATACTGCCGGATGGATTTGTTAACGGTGGCAAAACGAGAAATAATAGAACTGTAACGACTCGTTTTGAAGGAGAGTGGAGAGAATGGAAAAGCAGACAAGGGCAAGGCGCGGCGGGCGCATTGGCATGATCCTGCTCAATTCGGCCCTGATGCTGTTGGCCATTGGCATGACGGTCGCGGTCGTGTTGGGCATCGCGCTGAGCTGGTATTTGCGCGGTCACGTGGACCCTGTGTGGGATGAATCGGCCAACGCATTGCCCGCGGGAGCCGGGGCGTCACAGCTGTATTATTACGAATTCGAGGACCGCGCCGCTCGGACAGGGGAGAAGCGGGAGCTGCCGGGGGGACGCCTTGACGGCGGTGTGCACGTCATTCCCGTCACCTACGCCGAATGCCCACAGGCGCTGATCGACGCCTTCGTCGCCATTGAGGACCAGCAATTTTTTCAGCATCACGGGGTCAACTGGGTGCGTACGCTGTCAGCGGCGACCAATTACTGCCTGGGATACACACGTCAGTTCGGGGCTTCGACCATCACCCAACAGCTCATCAAAAATCTGTCGGGCAAGAGCGACTATTCGATCGAGCGCAAGCTGCAGGAAATGTGCTGGGCCAACGACATCGAAAACCGATGCACCAAAGAGGAGATCCTGGAGCGCTACCTCAACGTCATCAATCTGTCCAGAGGATGCTACGGCGTCGGTGCGGCGGCGGATCGTTTTTTTGGCAAGACGGTGGGAGAATTGACGCTGTCTGAATGCGCAGCGCTTGCCGGCATCACCAATAATCCTTCTCGCTATGACCCCGTTCGCTTTCCCGATCACACCAAGGCAAGACGGGATCTGATCCTTGGTGAGATGCTAAAAGAAGGATATATCGATGAGGCGGCCTACGAGACGGCGATCGCCGAGGAGCTGGTGATTTGCGAGCAGATCGGAACGGGGCCCGCTCCCATTTACTCCTGGTACGTGGACATGGTGATGGAGGACGTGATTCGTGACCTTTGCCGCGAGCACGGATACACCCGTGAATATGCCAATCGCCTGTTGTGGAACGGTGGGCTGAGCATCGAGGCGGCCATCGACCCACAGATCCAAAAGACGGTTGAGGACTATTATTGTGAGGAAGGGAACTTCCCCAGCCACCGGGACGGCGAGCGGGGACAGAGCGGTATGATCGTACTGGATGTTGCCACGGGGGACGTTCTCGGGGTGGCGGGAGCGGTCGGTCAGAAGGTGGGCAACCGCCTTGCAAGCCACGCGACGACGGCCCTGCGGCCGGCGGCGTCTGCCATCAAGCCGCTGTCGGTCTACGCCCCCGCCCTGGAGGGGGGGCATATCACCTGGGCAAGCGTGCTTGACGACGTGCCCGTGACGTTTGGTAAGGACAATCGCCACCCCTGGCCCAAGAATGCCAGCCGCGTCTATCGGGGACTGACTGACGTGCGCTATGCCGTGTCGCACTCCGTCAATACCGTAGCGGTGCGGGTGCTGCGCGAGGTGGGACTCAAAAAATCCTTCCGATTCTTAAAAGACACGCTACAAATGGAGTCGCTGATCGAGTCCCGCACCTTGGCCGACGGACGGGGCATCAGCGACATTGGCGATGCGGCACTGGCACTGGGACAGATGAACTACGGGGTGACGCTCCGCGAATTGACGGCGGGCTACAGCGCCCTTGCCAATGGCGGCGTGTATATGGAGCCGCATTCCTATTACCGCGTCATCGCCCCGGATGGCAGAGTTTTGTTGTCGAACAGCACGGCAGGGCATTATGCCGTCAGCGAGCAAAACGCTTGCATTATGACCAAGCTGCTCGAAACGGTGGTGCATCAAGGCACGGGCAAGGGTGCACAGCTTTTGGGCGGGCGCGTGGCCGTGGCGGGCAAGACGGGTACGTCAAGTGCCGATTGTGACCGCTATTTTATCGGATATACCCCCCAGTATCTCGCCGGCGTGTGGTACGGCTTTGACTATCCCAAGCCCATGACGGACATGAAAAGCAATCCCGCCGTCAAGATATGGAAGGGCGTGATGGAGGATATCGTTGCCCCCCGGCTTCGTGCAGGCCAATGTAAGACGGATTTTGACATGACTCCCGGTGTCATTAAGGTCACCTATTGCCAGGATTCAGGCCTGCGCCCCACCGACGCCTGCCGAGCGGACCTGCGGGGCGACCGTAGCGTGGAGGGGTATTTCGTGCAAGGGACCGAGCCGCGCAGCTATTGCGATTGTCATACGATGCGGGACTACGACAGCGAGCGGCAGGCCTTGGCGGATGAGGTGACGTTGCCCGAGGATATCCGGCGGGTGGGGCTCCTCCGCCTGCGGCGGCATTTGCCCGGGCGAGTGTACGTGGCGGATGAGAGATACGCCGTGTCATCATAAAGAAAGCCCCCTTTTCATAGGCTACTATGAAAGGGGGGATCTTTATGTGGATCAAACGGTCGTTTGGACGATGGGCAAGGCGGGCGAGGTGCGCGTTGGCGGGGCGGTCTTTGGGCTTGCCGCTGGTTGGCGGCGGGGTGCTGTTGCTCATCGCAACGCTGGTTCGGGGCGTGTGCGGAAGCCCCTATGAAAATGGGATCCTGTTACATTGCAAAGAACTTTTGCCGCCCGTTTGGCTGATGACACTGCTTTGGATGGTGTGGTACGTTCTGTTGGGCGGGGCGTTTGCCCTCGTGATGAGCGACCGGCGGTGCGACCCGTACACCGTCTCCCAGCGCCTGGGGGGCGGTATGACCTATCTTGGCATGCTGATGATGGGCTTTTTGTGGTATCCTACCTTTTTTTGCGCCGGACGGGTGTTCGCCGCGTCCCTGATTGTCCTTGGCGTGCTGGCGCTTTGCGTTTTCACAGCGCTCCTGTATTGGCGGGCCTATCGCCCGGCGGCACTGCTCCTGTTTGCTCATGCGCTGTTCCTTTTGTGGATGCTGGTGCTGAGCGTGGCGGTGATGTTCGTGTGAAAAAAGACCTCCGACACGAAATTTTGGGTCGGAGGCTGTCATTTGCCTTCCCCTTGAGGTAGCGAAGCGGCGCGAGGGAGGTGAATGACACCACAGTGTGGTGTCAGAGCCCGAGCGTGACCGAGCCGAAGCGAGACAGGGGGACCGTCGGAGACGGTGGATGAGGTGGAATGGACTTACTCGAGCGACGCATTATAGGCATCCACAAAATCGCGGACAAGTTTGATGCGCTCGATGTTGCCCGAGGAGGACATTTCGTCCGAGATGCCCAGGATCAGGCGGGGGGCAAATTTGTCGATCAGCTCTTTTACCGTGTCAAGCAGCTGCTGTTCGGGATAAATGTCGTCGAACAGAATGGCGGGGATGCCGTCGACGAGGAACACCTCATCGCCCAGCGCCTCCTTGATCTCGTCGATGGTGACGTCGCCCTGGGGCACGGGGGTGATGGCCTCGATGCCGTCAAGCCCACACTTGTTGGCGTACTTGAGCAGCGGCTTGCAGTCGCCGTCCCAGTGCGCAAAGGTGAACTTGCCGGCCTTATGGAGCGCCTCGTTGCGGCGCAGATAGGCGGGCAGAACGTATTTTTCAAACAGGCGGGGCGAGAGCACGCCGCCGTGGACGTTGTCGCCGAAGTTGATCCATTCCAAGGGGGACTCGCCTATGACCTCGATCATGCGCATGACGCTGTTTTCCGCCGCCTCGAAGTATTCCTCCATGGTCTCGGGGAAATCGGTAAGCCCGTAAATGGTGCCCTCGACGCCCATGACCTCAACGATGGTCTTCTGAATGGTGACGCGGGGGACGAAAATGGAGGGCAGTCCGAGGTCGCCCCAGTATTCCTGCATTTTATCGTAATGCGCCTGATTCCAACGCCACATCGTGTTGTTCTCCAGCCAGATCATCACCTTGAGCTGTTCCGCGGTCTCGGCGGGCCAGGTCTTAAAGTAAGCACCGCCGTTGGAGTCGTTGCTGTGCCACAGGTAACAGATGTTACCCACGGGCGTTTCGATATGTACCTCGGTCTCCAGGTCGGAGATCTTTTTGTGATAGCGTTTGACAGGCACCTTGTCGTAGGCCTGAACACAGCCGTTATATTCGTAGACGCGAGGGGACACGTCCAGCGTGCAGTACAGGTCGTGACGGTCAAGGCCGTCGTAGGGGGCGGGGAGGGTGCCGTCGCGGAACATACGGTCGGTGTACCAGCAGTCGATGCGGGGCTGGAACAGGACCTTTTTGCCGGCCTCACCGCGGATGATGGCACGGTTGAGGGAGCGGAAATCACGTTTGGGTTGCATGGTGGCCATTGGGGGGATCTCCTTTGGGATTTGATTTATGATATCTAAATATGAAACAACTTCTTCTACGGTCGCGCATACAGCTTCGCGCTGCGCGGATCGCTTTTGTGCCATTTCTTTGTCGCTGAACAAGGAAATGGCGAAAGAAAGTCAGCCAAAGGGCCTAATACCCTTTGGGAACCCGCAAGACCTTTTGCTTTGGCATATCTGCCGCTCGTGTTGGCAAGCTTGGAAGCACCGCACGGAGGGCTTTTATGTTTATCTCGTCCTTCTCTTTGTAGAGCGGCAATGCCAAGGGAGATCCAAGGGGGAACGCCTTGGCGCCCTTCTTGGCTACTTCTTGGGGCGCGCCAAGAAGTAGCATAAATATGCCGTACAGCGCACGCGCAACGCTGTGTGCGCGTCGAAAGGAGAAGATGTTTAAGATCTTGAATAACTTCTCTATCCATCATAATTATATCACACTTTTCTCCACCACGCAAGACATAAAAAGAAAAAACCGACTCCGCAAGTTGAGTCGGTCTTTTCTATTTGTTATGCATTACTGCATAGCGTTGAGCTTCTTGGTGAACTGGCTCTTCTTGTGAGCAACTTCGTTCTTGTGAATGATACCGTAAGCACAAGCCTGGTCCAGCTTCTTGATCGCATTCTTGTAAGCAGCCTCAGCAACAGCCTTGTCGCCGGACTCGAGTGCAGCCTCGTACTTCTTGATCTCAGTCTTGAGCTGAGTCTTGACAGCCTTGTTACGCATGGTCTTAACAGCGGTAACTTGGACGCGCTTTTTCGCAGATTTGATGTTTGCCAAATCGTACACCTCCCTTTTGTCAGCATTATGATGATAATGTTCGTATTCCGTGTGCGACTGAGAGGGTTCGCACGCGGATGTACCCATATACTCCGACATTATAGCACAGCCTTTCTCAAAATGCAAGGGGTTTTTGAAAAAAAGTGAAAAAGAAAAATGCAAGGTTGTTCATTTTATTCGTCGTTTTCCTCCGTTTTTTGCAAAATGGGCAAAAAAGTAGCAGAAAAAGGAAAAAATTATAAAAAAACGCTTGACAATCGCCCCTTCCTATGATACAATAGTAAACTGCATTACAATCGCCTGTTTTCGGATTGGTTTGGTGAAAATGCAGTATTTTTGTTGACTGCACAATGAAAATTTCGTCGTTTTTACCAATGCAAAACTGTAAACATTGCGTGAGCAAATGTTGAATTTTTTGTAAATTTTCCGGGATGCTCCCGGAAATCGCGCAAGCGAGCCGAAACAGCATTACTTTGAATGGAGTGAGAGGATTCAATGATCAACGTAAAAGAGCAGAAACTCGGTCAAAACACGCGTATGAGCTTCTCCAAATCCCGCAACACATTGGAGCTGCCCAATCTGGTAGAGATCCAGACCAAGTCGTTTGAGTGGTTTGTCAACGAGGGCTTGGGTGAGGTCTTGCGCGACGTGTCTCCCATTACCGACTACTCGGGCAACCTGCAGATCGATTTCATCGATTATTCGCTCGACGGTAAGCCCAAGTACACCATTGAGGAGTGCAAGGAGCGCGACGCAAACTATGCCGCTCCCCTGAAGGTCAACGTTCGTCTGACCAACAAGCAGACGGGTGAAGTCAAGCAGACCGACATTTTCATGGGCGAATTCCCCATCATGACCAAGACGGGTACCTTCGTCATCAACGGTGCGGAGCGTGTTATCGTTTCGCAGATCATCCGTTCTCCCGGTATGTACTACGCATCCGAGATCGACAAGACGGGTAAGCGTACCTACACCACCCAGATCATCCCCTACCGTGGCGCATGGTTGGAGTATGAAACTGACATCAACGGCGTGATGTACGTCCGTATCGATAAGAACCGCAAGCTGCCCCTGACCATGTTCATCCGCGCGCTGGGCATCGAGTCCCGCGAGGACATCTTTGCCATGTTCGGTGAGGACGATCACCTCTTGGCAACGCTGGAGAAGGACGAGAGCGAGGCACTGGCTGACCGTGACCATTCGACGGTGGGCGTCGAGGCTCTGAAAGAGATCTACAAGAAGCTGCGTCCCGGTGAGCCTCCTCTGGTAGAGTCGGCACAGCAGCTGATCCATAACTATTTCTTCGATCCCAAGAGATACGATATCGCGGGCGTCGGCCGCTTCCGTTTCGACAAGAAGATGGCCATCGGTCCCCGTATCGCAAACCACCGTCTGGCAGAGGACGTCATCAGCCCCATCACGGGCGAGGTCCTGTACGAGGCGGGCACGGTGCTGACTTCCGATATGGCACTGCGTGTGCAGTATGCAGCCGTCAATGAGGTCACCCTGCTTTTGGACAACGGCGACAAGCTGCGCGTCGTTTCCAACAACACGATTGAGCCCGAGCACCTTCTGGGCTTTGACCTGAAGGATTGCGGCGTCAATGAAAAGGTCAGAACCGCTGTCATGCTGGAGATCATGCAGGAGTGCGGCGGCGACGTTGACGCGATCAAGGCCATGGCTAAGGCGCGGATTGCAGAGCTGTGCCCCAAGCACATTACCAAGGATGATATTTTTGCGTCGGTCAGCTATATGATCGGTCTGATGCACGACGTCGGTCAGTACGACGACATCGACCACCTGGGCAACCGTCGTATCCGCTCCGTCGGCGAGCAGCTCCAGAACGCCCTCCGTATCGGCTTTGCCCGTATGGATAAGATCGTTAAGGAGCGCATGACTACCCAGGACAACGAAAAGCTGACGCCCCAGGCGCTCATCAACATCCGTCCTGTCACGACGGCCATCCGCGAGTTCTTTGGCTCGTCCCAGCTGTCTCAGTTCATGGACCAGAACAACCCTCTGGCAGAGCTGACCCACAAGCGCCGTCTGTCGGCACTGGGTCCCGGCGGTCTGTCCCGTGACCGTGCTTCCTTTGACGTTCGTGACGTTCACTACACCCACTACGGCCGTATGTGTCCTATCGAGACGCCTGAAGGTCCTAACATCGGTCTGATCTCTTATCTGACCACCTATGCCCGTATCAGCGATTACGGCTTTATCGAGGCACCCTACCGCCGCGTCAAGCACGTGCTGGACGAGGCTACCGGCGAGATGAAGAACTACGTCACCGACGAGGTCGAGTATATGACGGCCGACGTCGAGGACGCTTATATCATCGCACAGGCGAACGAGCCCGTGGCCGAGGACGGAAGCCTTGTCAACAAGACGGTCACCGCCCGCGACAGAGCAGAGATCATTGAGATCGACGCTTCCAAGGTCGACTTTATGGACGTCTCGCCCAAGATGGTCGTTTCCGTTGCTACCGCATCCATTCCTTTCCTTGAGAACGACGACAACTCGCGTGCACTCATGGGCTCGAACATGCAGAAGCAGGCAGTGCCGCTGATGGTCACCGACTCGCCTATCGTTGCGACGGGTATGGAGTACAAGGCAGCCGTTGACTCGGGTGTTGTGATCATCGCCAAGAACGCAGGCCGCGTGGAGCGCGTGGACGGCGACAAGATCGTCATCGTCTGCGAGGACGGCAGCAAGGACGTTTACGAGCTGATCAAGTTCAAGAGAACCAACCAGGGCACCTGCTTCAATCAGCGCCCTGTCGTCAAGAAGGATCAGCTGGTCGAGGCCGGTCAGGTCATCGCCGACGGTCCCGCAACCGCAAACGGCGAGATCTCGCTGGGTAAGAACGCCCTCATCGGCTTCATGACCTGGGAAGGTTATAACTACGAGGACGCAGTTCTGCTCAACGAGCGTATGGTCCGTGATGACGTTTACACGTCGTTGCACATTGAAGAATACACGCACGAGGCGCGTGACACCAAGCTGGGTCCGGAGGAGATCACTCGCGAGATCCCCAACGTCGGTGAGGACGCCCTCAAGGATCTGAATGCAGACGGTATCGTCAAGAAGGGTACCGAGGTGCGTTCGGGTGATATTCTGGTCGGTAAGATCACGCCCAAGGGCGAGACCGAGCTGACGGCAGAAGAAAGACTGCTTCGCGCCATCTTCGGCGAGAAGGCAAGAGAGGTCCGCGACACCTCGCTGCGTCTGCAGCATGGTGAGGCCGGTATCGTCGTTGACGTAAAGGTCTTCTCGCATGAGCAGGGCGATGAGCTGCCTGCCGGCGTGAACAAGGTCGTTCGCGTTTATATCGCACAGAAGAGAAAGATCTCGGTCGGTGACAAGATGGCAGGTCGACACGGTAACAAGGGTGTCGTTTCCCGCATCCTGCCTCCCGAGGATATGCCCTTCCTGC